>CAZURK010000026.1:0-82393 GCA_964623055.1 uncultured Pirellulaceae bacterium | reverse complement strand
TTTTCCACGCCGATTCTTACCCCGAGGTGGGTCCCTTTTGCGTGCCGATTTCCAGACTTCGCCACCGGCGAGATCTCGGAGCCGGTCGTCGTCGAGCCGCTCAAGCCGGACTACGGCTCATGGGAAGGTGGCGTTGAGGTTTGGCGAGGCGAGTTGTGGGTGATGCATATGGACGTGTGGAAACAGGGGGCGGTACGCCGCACACGGATCGTGCTACGGACCTTTGCCGATGGGAAATTCGGCCAACCCATCGTCTACGAAAACTGCCCCACCGTCTATCCGTATGGTCCGTCCATCAGCGTTTTCGACGACAAGCTGATCCTTCTGTTTTCGGATCTGGCAGCCTGCGAAAACGACGCGAACCGTGAACCCTTGCTGTACACGATTTTCGACGGCGAACGTTTCAGCGAAGCGAACGTTGTACAAGACGTTGGCCGCAATCGCTACGCCAAGGGTGTCCAGGTCGGCGACCGGTTCCTTTGCGCGTACAAGTGCAGCGCACCTTACTACGAGAAGTTCGGCTACGACTGTCACGACATCGCACTGTCTGTGTTCACTCCAGGTAGCAACGCGGAAGTGCAGACGACCATGTACGTCGACGACCGGAAATATAATAGCTCGCCGGATGTGACCCTTCACGGAGATCATATCTTCGTGGTCTACAACAAGTACGAGCACCTGTACGGACGCAGCGACAATCCGGCGATCTTCTATGGTGACTTCATCGGAAGACTTGTGACCGCGGATGGCGGACCTTCGCGAAAACGTTGATATTCCCGCTGGGAACATCCTTTCTTACGTCATATCGTCCGGAATGATCTGGTCGATGATCTTCTCGTCGTAAACTGCAAATCCGGCCTTCACGTACGTAGGAAGCGCGGCGGGATGATCCAGGTCGCATGTGTGGACCCAGACTCGTTGCGGTGAGTACGACCACGCTTTCCGTAGTGTCCGGTCGAGGAAATACTTGCCGAGCCCCTGGCCGACGAACTGGGGAAACAGCCCGAAATACGCCAACTCGACTTCGTTCGCTTGCCGACGATCCAGTTCCGCATACCCGGCCGTCTCGCCGTCAACGGAAAGCACGTAGATTTCGACTCGGTCATCCTGGATGATCGCCCGCAACTCGTCGACGGGCATTACCAGTCGATCTACCCAATGAAACTGCTCGCCCACAGACCGATACAGGTACCGATAGAACTCGGTGCTGGGCGTGTCGACCTCGGTGACCTCGATGCCATGGCAGGGTGGCCGAACGACCGAGGGCGACGGCTGGTGCATTTCCAGGTAGGTCGTTTTCGTCTTGACGATCGACATTCTCAATCCACTTTCTCCAGGGCACCTGCGTCGCGCTTTCCTCGAGGCTTGTTCCCGGCAAAATCACGAAGGAACGGGCCGTCGAATTGCCACGTATGGAGTTCATCAATGTCGGTCTTCGCATCCTTGAGTGTTCCCAAGGAAATCCTGAGGAATTCGAAAGTCCCGTGAAAACAGCCACCCTCAGGAGTTCCTCCGACATACAGGTCGGATGAATTGGACAGGGACTCCGAGCTTCCGATCCCCGGCGCCTCGCTGTTCTTCTTGCCGTCAATATAAAGCACGAGCGTTTGCGATCTCCTATCGCATTCGGCAATCACGTGATGCCAGTTTCCGTCGTTGACCGCGACCGTGCTGCGTGTCTTTGCTGAACGGCCGCTGCCGCTCACGGCAAACGTGATGCCTCCGGAGGGATTGATGCTCAGCGAATAACCCGCACCGCTGATCTTCTGACACAGGACGCCTTTCGTATGGCCGGGATCCGTCTTGAAATAGGCTTCAATCAGGAAATTCGAATCATGGACCTGCGGGCTCCTGAAATCCTCGCCGGTGACTTTCCTATCCTCCTTTTGACCGCTCTTATCCCATCTGAACTTGATCGGTATGGTCAGAGACTGGTTCAGCTTCGCGTTCGAACAGAACGCATACTGGTCCTTGCCGTTAAACGTGCATGCTCCCTTTGTCCAGTCTTCGAGTGGTCCGTCCACATAGTTGTCCTTGGTGATGTTGACGCCGGTCAGCGGGAACCGCGGCTTCAGATAGTACGTGTCGCGCACATAGTAGTAGGGCGTCATGTACCAGTGCTCGTCGATCAGACGTGTGGCATCGTTCCCTGCGGGATAGAAATTCCATTCGCCCACGTTCGCATAGGTCGACCAGGGAACAAATGCCTTCACACCCTGATCTACGGCAGCCGATCCGTCAGCCAGACTGAAGTCCCCGTTCGCCGGGTCTTTCATGGGCGGCTGAGGAGATTCCACGCCAAGGTCATATGCGATCGCCCCAACCTGTTCCAGTACCTCTCGTGCCTCGGCGAATGTCTTGTGCCATTTTCCTGAAGACTTAAACGAGCCATACTTCCCGGTAATGTCGTGGAACACATTGCCTGTGAACGCGTTGGTCTCAAGAGCATACTTCTGGTCGCTCTTGCCCGCGTCCCGCTCGTTTCCGTCTTCAGGAGTCTTGGCGGGTTTGGTGTGCCAGAATACCCAGTCGCCGATACCGTCCCAGATATTCCCCAAGAACTTGTTGCGCCCCGCTTGAGGCGCTTGGCGTCTGGTACCCTTGACGAACTGATAGGCGGTGTTGTTAAAGAACATGTTCTGGAAGCTGATGATCTCCTGGAACATGGTCGTCGCGCCGGCCTGGTCTCTGATGTCTTTGCTAAGCCCCCAGCCGATGTTGTTGAAGAAGTAGTTCTTGTAGCTGCCGTCAAGATAGTACGCCATGCCGAACCGAGCTCCTCCTGGGTCCTGTTTTCCTTGGTCGAACGTGTAGGAGCTGTGCCTGTATCCGCCGGGGTTTCCGGAGACATTGTTGAACACATACGCGGGGCCTCCTTGCCATGTCTCGATATTCCCGCAGTCATCGCCTGTGCGGATGGAGTCGGTCACCTTGTTCTGATAGATGAGAATACGGCTGAGAGGGCAGTCCCTGACGTTGCTGCTGATCTTCGCACCCCGCACGTTGATGCCGGCGTGCCACGACCGTTCCACCACATTGCCGGCAACTTCCAGGGTTTCCGCGTTGTCGACGTTGATCGCATCTCCGGCACCAACGCGCAGCGAGCGCAGCCCCGTCCTGAAGAAATAGTTCCTGAGGATCTTGACATCGAACAAGTGGCCGGCACGGTTCGGGAGAGTATCTCCCCAGAGCAGTCCTTCTTCGATGGTGACCCCGTTATGGTCGGTCTCTCGGAATTCACAGTCCTTAACTACAATCCGGTCGAGACGATCGCCGGGGTCGACCGCTTTCATCAGCACGCCATTGTTGACATGTTGAAAGCTGCAATTGGCGACCGTTATGTGTTCGCCGTTACCCCAGACCCTGACACACGCCGGATAGAGATGCTGCTTGAGTCTGAATTGTTTTGAATACTGCCACGGAATCTCGGTCAGATTCCATGCGACATTCGTGAACTTGAACGACAGGCCGCTGACCGTGATGTACTTGCCGCTAGTGAGGTCGACCAGCGTGGCGTTCTTTGCGGCTTCAACGACAGCCTTGTTTGGGTCTTGCCCGCCGGGCAGGATAATATGGAGCCGCCCGCCATTGCCTCTTTTCTCGAACCAGAACTCGCCATCCGGATCATCCAGGTAATGGGGCTTGTCCTCCAAGTAGTACCTGTGATATCTGCAGATGACCCGCGACTTTGGACTGCCCAGGTATCCTTCGAACCCCAGGGCGTTCTTCGTAGCGTCAAAGCCCTGTACATAGGAGGGATAGGGAGTGCCGTCGACCCAGCCGAATTCTGCCCAAAGGATCGCTCCCATGTAAAGATCCTTGGGGCCAGTAATGTGTTTGGTGTCCCTGCCCATGGCCTGCTCTCTCCGACCGTCCTCGCTTCTCATGGTGAGGTGAAAATAAGGATGTCCAGGGTTGTCCCAGAACCACCATTCTCTCTTCACGTCCTCAGGATCGGATACCTTCCAGTTTGGCAAACGTGCGAGCGGGATACGGGTGATCTTGTCATCGCTGACCAGCCAAACACTCCGAGGCGCGAAGTCAAGGTCCGTGTACCATACTTTGTCCTTGTCTGGGATATCACGATGCTGTGCACCCCTTTGCCAGCCACCCGTGATTCTTTCAGAACCGCAAATGACAGCCTCGCCCTTACCCCATGAAGGATCGGAGGTCAACCTGATCGGGTTGCCAGGCCGACCGGACTCGCGGGCGCTCAACGTACCTCTGTAATGTGTGCCTCTTTTGAATACGTAAGTGTGGACTCCGCCACATGACGCGGCCTTGCCCGCGGCTGCGCTATCCCATGGATGATGTTTCCATGCCGTGTCTCTCGTCCTACCGTCATTAGTGTCGCGGCCTTCTGCAAAATCGATATAGCGAACCGAATCCCCTCCTTCAAAAACAAAAGGCGCCGGCGTCCACACCAAGCCGCCCTTTGCATCTGTTGCTGCGTACTGCTGTTCCCATGTGTATTCCTTTGGTGTGCGCTTTGTATTCGGGGCGGGCTCTAGGTGCTCAACCGGCTCGTCATCCCATAACGATTGGACACCAAGTGTAGCTACGACCGGCTCAACTGCCGATTCTGCCGACTCGGAAGCATTCCCGACGGCAACAATCAGAACAACGATCCCTGTCACAATGACCAGCGAAACGGTTCTTTTTCGACGCCTTGCCTTGCGTATCATCTCGTTCTCCTTAGAGCTATGGGTGCATTGTGTTACATCATAGGCAACACAAGCCTCAGCCGACACCGTGTCGTCAAGGATGTGTCGCCTCAATTCCAGGGACACGATCCTCAGACTTTGCAGGAGAAAGATCACTTCGCAAGTGATCCCGAGGCTGGCCGAGCGGCATCCTACTCAATGGACGAGGGCTGTGCCGGTCTCTGTTATCAGTTGTCTATCGCCAGCGCGCTTACCACCGGAACTCGACCGTCAATCTGCTTAACCACAACGGCAGCGCCGGCATTCAGGAATCCGCGATCGATGCGAGCTTCGATCGTGTCCCGAGCGACTTCGATCGTGCCGAACGGTGTCAGGTCCGTCAGCGCTTTTCCCTCGCGGCCGACCAATTTCTGGAGCAGTCGTTTGTCGTGCTCGCGTTCTTCTTTTTCCTGAAGCTCGTCTGCATCGAATCGCGCCTTTCGATTGACTGCCGCCAGCGAGCCGCAATAGCAGATCACGGCTGCAAACGGCAAACCGAGCGCGACGGCGACCGTCATCTGCAGCCATTCACCCTTTACCACAGGGATTACAATCGCGACGACCACCATGAAGAGACCGAGAGCTGTTAGCTCGCGCGACGGCAACGGGGCAAGCCAGTAGTTCGTGATCAAAATGAGCCCCCCAAACGCTAACAGATACCCCACCACACCGCCGCGAATGAACACAGAAATCCGGTGGAACGTCGTGGACTCCAAAACGATGCCCAACTTGCCGGTTGCCAGCGAGCTTCCTTTCACACTCACATGTCGCGTGTCGTCGTATCGCCCCGATCTGCTGACCGTCAGGGAATACTCGCCATCGGGCACATCGCGAATCGAGAAGGATCCGTCCTTTCCCGCGTGGACTTCTTTCGCAATAGATTGCGCGCCGGAGGTCGATCTCAGCGTGACCTTGGCATCAATCGCCGCTCCCTTGGAATCCGTGATTCTTCCTTCAACTTTGCCAGCCCAGGCGGAAAGCGGCGAGCAGAAGACAGCGCCTGCAGCAATGAAGGCGCACAATGCAAGTTGACGATTCATCGTAGTTCTCCATATTCAAGATGAGATTAGCTACCGAAGCCAGTGACTCCGGACGATATGCCAGCCGTTTCTGGAAAACTATCGAGAGAAAAGCACCTATATTATGCCACCTCGGCTTAATTGTGACAAGACAATCGCGCACTGAGCTGCGATTCAGACCTAAGGAACCGCAGGATGGCGAAGGCGAAGGAGAACGCCAGGATACGCCCCGCCCTCGTCTACGGGGGCGGAGCAAACATGCGAATCAGGCGTTCCTTCACTTGTTCGCCTGCTGGCTCAGTTCTCGGCCCATCTTGAGAATATCGATGACTTCGGCGGTCGTGTAGTCCTCGAAAAAGATCGAGCCGGCTTTGATCTTCTGTGCGAGCTGCGCATCAGGCGACTCCACGGTGGCGATTTCCGGGTGATCATCCACCACTGAACGGTACAAGAATTCCGCATCGCTGCGCGTGACCAGTTTGCCCGTCGTCAACGCGTATTTGGCCCCTATTTCGTCGGCACCGGACGGCCAACCCTGTTCACGTCCCATTCTCAGCATAGCGATGATTTCCTCGGTGGACATCTCGTCGAAGAGGAACATCGAATTGTCCTTCACTTGCCGGGTCAGCACGTCTGGATCTGGCTGATCCTTGCGGGCTTCCGGAAAGTCCGACGTGGCCCGCCGATAGAGATACATTTGGTGGGACCGTTCGGGCGCAGCCGGGTCGCCCCCCGATTTATCCTGCGACAGCGGGCCGCTGGTGTCGTGTATCCCAGCGACACGCTTGACCAGCTTGCCGTCGGCAAACTGAACGTTGATATAGTCGTCGCCGTTTGACCAGCGACAACTCACAATGCCGTCGTTCTCCGCCCTCACCGTCTCCTTGCCGAGAATCTCCTCCACCTCGGCCAAGGTCATCTGGTCGCGCAGGCGGTTGAAGTTCTCTAATGTCACGCGGGAGTTGTTGCTGCTGAGACTGCCATTGCCGCCGCTGGCCACGCCACTGCCGCCGCTGTCGCGACCGCCTAACCGTGCAACGACCTCGAACACGGCGAACCCGGCGCAAATCACCATCACCAGCGCAACCGCCAAGCCCACCGCCTTGCCGACCGGGAAGTTTGATGGCGACGGCCTGCCCACTGTGTGGCTTGGAGCCGTGGGCAGCGTTCGACCCGAATGAGCCGAAGCGCTCAGCGGATCGGACGCTGCCGCAGGTGCCCGAACCACAAACGGCCGCGAACAGGAGGGACATGCAACTTGCTGCCCCGCCAAGTGGTCTTGAGCGGCAAAACGTTGCTGGCACGAGGGACAAGCTACTTCAAACGGCATGGATCACCAGGCGAATGCTAGGAGACTTGGATTTGACCCACGGGCGCGATTCTACGATAGACAAAGGTGGTGGTCAACAAGCCCAACCGCGCTTCCTTTCGCCGCCAGTGGTCAAGTTTCCAGCGGTGGAACTGTCTGGACTCGACAACCGATTGCACTACCGATTGTTCACTTGCCGATGGAACTCAAAGTTCCCCCGGCGATAAGGCCACGGTGTTCCCGGTTCCCGTTGATTTCGTTATGGGTCCATCCTCTGTCGATCAGTCCAAGGTAAAGCGGTCTCTTGGCCTGGTCGAGCCCATCGGTGGCGGTGAGGAACAAGAACAGGTCCTTCCGCTCTCGCAGTTGAGTCTTCACCCGTTCCAGTCTTGCGATGAAACCGTGGACGTCTTTGGGGTCGCAGTTGACGCCGAAGCAGACGCCCCGGCTGTTCAGTCGATCAACCAGTTTCTCGGGTATTTCGTACTCGCCTGTAATGATGAATGCCTTCGATGCGGACGAAAGCACATCGTCGATCAAGTCCGCGCCAGGCGAGACGAGACGAACGATGACGCTATTTTCCTCAAGGACTTTCAACGCCGCTTTTCCATGGTCGGTCAGTCGCCCATCGACGATCCATGTGCCGTCGTCTCCCTTGATGTCGGCCCTGCCGATTCCGTGGTAATCGATCATCAGCTTGAGCAGTTGGACATCGTCGACGGCGAGCGCGAGGTCGCTCGAACCTCGCGTCAGCGACTGTTTGCCGTGGGGGCTTGAATCTCCACTGGGCAGACGCCCTGAGGCCGCCGCCTTGAACAACTCGCGGGCCCGGTTGTGGATCTCCTCGTAAAGGGCCTCCTTCCCTTTCTTCTTGATCTCCACTGTCGTCCAAAGGCTGTTCTCTAGGTCAGGGTTGAGATTGGCGATCCGCATTCGCAATCCGTGGTAGAGTTCTTGGCGCCGGTCGAAGATCAGGTTCGTTTCGGTTTCGACCGCCAAATTCGTCATGCCTTGGAGGATAAACTGTCCGGTGATCCGCAGCATCTCCGGCTCGATTTTCTCGATATCGTCTTCGGGTTGATGGTAGTCTTGGTGGCCGACGCCACCGAAGGACATGAGATGCATCGACTCGATTCCGCGTTTGATGAAGCCCGTGTGATCGCTGCCGCCGGTTCCTCCCTCGCTGGGCTTGACATGTTCCATGACTTTGGCGTCCTGGTCGCGTTTGATGACTTCCCAGATTGACGGGAAGTTCAACGCCCCCGACGCGCGTAATGTCGTTCCCATGCCCACCATGTCTGCATTGAAGCAAGCGACGGTCTTGTCCATGGTGACCCCGTCGCAGGGGTTTTCGGTGTAATGGAGGGAACCGATCAGCCCACGTTCTTCACCGCACCAGCAGGCGAACAACAGGGTCCGTTTGGGTTTGAATCCACCCTCGGCCAACACGCGAGCCACTTCCATGACGACGGCCGAGCCCGACGCATTATCGTCGGCCCCATTGTGAACGTAGCCGTTTCGCATGCCGATGTGATCGAGATGGGCGCCGACCAGAACGTACTGGTCTTTCAACATCGGGTCGGTGCCCTCGATCTTTGCTAACACATTCCGGGCGGTGTTGTTGCCGTGTTTCTCGTCGTAGCGAACCAACGAGTCGTAGCCCTTCAGCGTTACGCTGATACCGGTCGCTTGAGAGCGCGGTGTCTTTGCCTTGATGTCTCGACGAATCGCGTCGATTCTCCGCTTCAACCCATTGGGTGATTCCTGGGGATCGCGTTTCATGATCGCTCGAAAAATGCGTTCCCCGATCACGAAACAGAGGAAATCGCGATCCGGGGTGAACGCAGTCTTCTGGGGTCTTCGCCGGGAGCTGCTCTGCGACGTTGCTGCGGGGTCAAACAACAAGATCGCCGCCGCTCCCCTTTCGTAGGCCGTCTTGACCTTGCTCAGATCGGTCGACTCTTCCTTCCAGTCTTCCTTGCTTTTGCTTTCCTCGCCCTTTTTGTCGCCGGAGGAAAACATCTGCCGTGGCTCGGGAGCGTCCTTAGGCGAACCTTTCAGCACGAGTACTATCTTGTCTTTGACGGCCATCCCACCGTATTCGTCAAGGCCCTTGCCGGGAGCGGCGATTCCATACCCGACGAAGATGACCTCGGCCTGTTTGGTTACGCCCACGGTCGAAAGCATGTCGAGTGAATAGTCGGCGTCATCGAACAGAAACTTGCGACCGGCGACCGAGAGCGCGGGGATCCCCGTAGTCCAGTCGAACTCGCGAATCGCGACTTTCTGGAAGTACGTGCCGTCTTCGCCCGCCGGCTTTAGCCCCCATCGCCTGAAATTCTCGGCCACCCAATCTGCAGCCTTACGATATCCTTCGGTGCAGCTTGCCCGACCTTCCATGGCGTCACGGCAGAGATAGGCAACGTACGCTTTGGCTCGGTCCCCATCGACGGCGAGTGGGCTCTTATCACCATCGCTTTCGCCATGCGCCGTGGTGCAACAGAGAAAAGCCATCAACACTAGAGTGGTGGTCCGTTTAGACATGGTGTTCTTCTCGTTGGAATGTCAGCGTTTGTTCGCAGGTATCGAGTCAATTTTCATCATTCACTGTAATTGGTGCCACCGCCGTATTCAACGCTCCTGTGGAAACCCTCGGGGACCAATGTCAAACCGGCCTGTTCACTTGATGGAAAACCACGCGGGTCGATCCTCGACGATGATCTCTCGGCGTTGCGGCTCGGCGTTGGGCAGTTGCCACATGATCGTGCAAGGCCCCGCCTCCATGCGGCCGAAGGATGCTGTCGATGATCCCGGCGACACGTTCCATGCACCCAGGCTGCGTCCGTCCACCTCGGCCGTGACCGTGATCGGGCCCGAAAACGGGCAATCCGAGGCCAGCGACGTGCCGGCATACAGACCCGTGTCGTACTCGTCATCGCGTAACATGGCCCGGACTTCTCCGTTGGCGAGCACCAGGACCATGTCCTGAGCCCCATAGCCCGAGAACTCGGCCAGACAACCGGCCTGCTGCCCTTCGGCCGAATCCGGCAGCAGGTTGCGTTCGTTCAGGTCGAGCGTGTGGGCATGGCCGAAGCTGCGGAATCCGCGGTTGAAGAACAAGTGAGGCTGGCGGTCCGAGTACAGGATCAGCACGTCCTGCCGGCCGTCGTTGTTGACATCGCCGGTCATGCCGCCGATGCCACATGGCTGCGATATGTAGGCAATCTCGCCAGAGATGCCAAGCGTTTCAACGAACGTGGCGTCTCCCAAGTTATGCCACAGTCGTGGGCGGTCCTCGGCCACCGTCAATACATCGAAACGGCCATCGCCATCGTAGTCACCCAAAAATGCCGCCGATGCTCCTTCCCCCAACGCCACGGGGCATTGCCTTGCCGCTGAAAAGACCGTTTCGCGGTTTCCTTTGTACAACAGGCTGCCGCGGGCAAACGGTTGCAGCAGGTCGGGCAGCAGGTCCCCGTCGAAGTCGGCCACCAGACACGGTCCGGCAGATCCCAAGTCTGTGGCTGATTCGACGGAAGGCAAAGTCTTGATCGTGGCTGAAAGGTCCTCTCTGATCAACAGCAGTTTCGGTGTCGTAGGAGTGCTGATCACCAATACGACCCGTGTTGCATCACCGCCGTCGACCACTGCCAAGCCAAGACAAGGTTGCTTCAACATGCCGGGCGGTAAAAGCACGCTCGGCTGGAAGGTCCCATCGGCCGCCTGATAGTGAACGGTGAGCGACTCTCCGTCCCAGCTCGCCAAATCCAGTCGATCGTTGCCGTTCAATTCGCCCCAGGCAGCAGCAACCGACTTGGATTGGAGTTTCCGGTTGCTGGTCAAATCCTCGAACTGCTGCCGGTCCGTGTCGAAGCGAAACAACCGGTCGCCTTGATCGCACGTCAGAAACAGATAGGGAGGACGCTGGCCATCAAGCCATACAGGACGAGCCGAACTGACTTTCCCTTCCAGCTTAGCGATCTTCAACTCCGTGCCCCAACTGACGCCGGAAACGGTAGGCACTTCAGCGTCCTCGTCGGTCAGGATGTAACGCACCGCACGGCACAACATATCGGTACCGCCTGCCCACGTGCCCTCCATATGATCGTCGATTTTGCTCACCTGGTATTGGCCTTCGTCACCCACGTACAAGGTAACCCACCGTCCGGACACGTGGAGGAACGCCTGGGCGTCCACCTCTCGTCCACCTGCGTCGGGCCCCGCGCCAAATCCGTCCGGCCCGAACCCACCGTCGCCGAAGCCACGTTCGCCCGACTCGGTCTGCTCGACATACTCGCCCGCGAACAACAAAGCCGCGCTGCCGACAGATGCGGATAACAGCTCACGAACGGCGTCGTCTTGCTCCCGCGGACTGGCCGTCGACAAGTCGAGACGCAGCGTTTTCTTTTTCAGATCGCCCTTGAGCAGTTCGGCGACGTTCAGCGAGAGTTGCTCACCGTCGACCGTCTCGGGCACATCCAGCACCGCGATCGCGGCTGACTGCTCGACCAAGTGAATCGGCGTGAAGTTGGGGTTGATCAAGGCAGTGGCAACACCGCTTAGCAGCACAATGAACGTCGCCGCCATGATCGCGCGAGTCGTTGAATTTGCCATCAGTCGCCTCTGTACACTGTCGCGAATGTAGGATGCTTCGTTTCCGTTCGCGGTCGCCAGAATTTGACTTTCGCTGGCGGGGCCATTATACAACAACTCCCCCTTTAGGAAACAAACTGCCTCGACGACTTCCGACCGATTCGAGTTCGGCGAAGCGGGGCCACAACGTCGCCGAGCGTGGGGCACGTTTCTAACGTGCCAAGGCACGATGGAATCGTGCCCCACGTAAGTCAATCACACCTTCGGAGTTCAGACATGCAGCCGCAGACGATGTTCCTTCCCCAACGGCTTGTAGTAGGACTGTTGCTGAATGCGTCCGTGGTTTTGCCGACGATTGGACTCGCCGAAGATCGCCCGCCCGTCGATGACCACGGGTTGAAGACGATCCTTGATGATAGTAGCTACTGGCGATTCCACGTGACGATGCGGAAGCCGACGGTGCCGTCGGCGGCTTTGAAGGAGGCGGGCAAGGAGGCGACCGAGCCCGCCGTGCTGCCGGTCAAGGTGCCTTATCGCCATTATCCTCGTATCGAACACATGGAAACGCCCCCGCCAGCCCCCGATTGGATCGCCAACGATTTTGACGACGCCGATTGGCCCCGCGCGCGGGCCGGTGCAGACTGGCCGGGGTCAGTCGCACAAGTGGCTTTCGCGCCGGCCGTCAGATTCTCTGCTGGTGTGCTGTGCCTGCGTGGCAAGTTTGCCGTCGACGATCCTTCGGCCGTACAGAACGTGACTCTCTCGATGCGATACCGCGGTGGAGTCGTCGTCTATCTGAACGGGCAGGAAATCGCTCGGAAAGACCTGCCCGAGGGGCGATTAGAACCGCACTCGCCTGGGAGCGAGTATCCCGATGACGCGTTCGTCGATGTGGATGGTAAGCCGCTACCCGGAAGCTGGCACGCGGGTAAGCGCATCCGGGCAGGTGACACAGAGTTGGCAAAACGGTTGGCAAGCCGCAATCGCAGTCTTGGCCCCGCCTCTGTGCCTTCGGAGGCACTACGCGAAGGAACTAACGTTCTGGCGATCGAACTGCGCCGCAGCGACTATCACCCAATCGCCCTATCGTGGTTCAACAAGCTGAACGTCAGCAAGGATATGGGATGGGTGCCGACGGGGATGGCCGAAGTGCGGCTGGCCGCGGAAGGGCCCGGCGTCTCGGCAAACGTCTCGCGTCCGCGGGGCTTTCAGGTCTGGAACCATGACATCAACGACCGCGTGACGGCGTTCGACTACGGTGACGCGAACGAGCGTCTTCGGCCGATCGCTTTGATCGGTACCCGAAACGGCGCGTTTTCCGGAAAGGTAGTCGTTGGATCGACGCAACCGATCCGCGGACTGAAGGCGACGGTTTGCGACTTCGAAGCGGTCGATGGCACCGGCACGATTTCCGCGGCCCAGGTGCAGGTGCGCTTTCCGCGGCTCGACGGCCACGGCTATCAGCGGCCCCCTTGGTTCGACGGAATATTGGACTCCCCGCCCGCCGAAGTGCCGGTGCATCCAACCACCGGCGATAGGCCGTTCGAACGTGGCGGCGGGGCGCTGCAGCCGGTGCTGGTTACCGTACACGTGCCTCGCGAGATCGCTGCCGGCGACTACCAAGCGATGTTCACTCTGTCGGCCGAGGACACCGAACCGGTCGCCGTGCAGATTCATCTGTCGGTAGCCGATTGGGACCTTCCCGATCCGCACGACTTCCGCACATACGTAGGCGTGTACCAGTCGCCCACCAGCTTGGCACTGCAATACGACGTGGAGGAATGGTCCGAGGAGCACTGGAAGCTGATGGAAACGAGCTTCGCGCTGTTGGAGCGATTGGGCAACAGAATCGTCAACATACCGTTATCGACTCGAACGCAATTCGGCAACGATGACGGTATGGTCTATTGGGTAAAGCAGGCGGACGGCTCCTTCGGGTATGACTTCACCGTTCTCGATCGCTACATTGACTTGGTCAGGAAACACCTGGGCGCGCCGGACTTTGTTGCGTTGCATGTCTGGCATGCGGGAGGCTGGTCGACCCGAGGAGTGAGCCAACAGAATACCGTGACGGTGGTTGACCGCCAAAGCGGCCAGCGCGAACAGATGCAGGTGCCGACTTTTGGCACGGAAGAAAGCAAGGCGTTCTGGAAACCCGTGCTGGACGAGATTCGGAAGCGGCTGGCTGCGGCGGGAATGGAACAGTCGATGTGCTTGGGCATCCTTTCGGATGGAACGGCCGAGCCGGAGGTGTTCGCGGCCTTCGACGAAATCGTTCCCGGCACAGCCCGCTGGATGCGCGGCTGTCACAGTGTGACCCGTGCGCATGAGCCCTATCCCTTGAAGGGTGGCGGTGTGGTCGCGTGTCACGAGTTCTGCTATGGCATGGTCATGGCCGATCCGAACGAAGGACTGCCGTCCGTTTGGAATCAACGCAACTGGCCCGGCGTGGCTTTTATCCGGCACAATTCTGATCACAGCCTTTCGTTGTTGAAATACCGAAATATGGCCGAACGCAGTCTCTACTGCGGGACGCGAGGCGTCGGCCGGATTGGTCTCGATTACTGGCAAGTCGTCCAAGACGAACGCGGCCGGACCGCCAACATCTACAACCGCTGGCCACATTCGAGTTGTGCGCAGCGCGAGCCGAACCTGTTCGCGCTGGCCGCCGCTGGCCCCAACGGCCCGATCCCTTCCGTCCGCTTCGAACAATTCCGCGAGGGGGTGCAGGATGCCGAAGCCATGATTTACGTGGCCGAAAGCGTGGGCGAACACGCCGACGAACTCGGCCCCGAGTTGGCCGCGCGATGTCGACGGATTCTCCAGGAGCGAATCCGTTTCTGTGTGCGACGGTGCTCGGAACCCTACCAGCGCATCTGTTTCCGTGCCTACCACCACGGCTGGCAGGAATTGACTGCCGATCTCTATCAGGCAGCGTCCGAAGCACACAAACGCCGCCGTTCCAGCCCGCCATGACCCGGGAAGTCGATCAAGCGTCAAGCAAAGAACTAGTGTCCAATTACGTGGGATAGGCTTCCAGCCTGTCAAATAATGAAGCTCACAAGTGGTCTGATCTTGGCGACAGTCGTATTGCCGCATTTCGCACGGGCGGCAGACGATCGCATCGTTCTCGATACGAGTGGTTTCTGGCGATTTCACTGTACGCTCCGAACCCCGGTCTTTCGAGACGCCGACGGCCTTCACGAGTTCGGCTCTGCCTGCAACACGGATTTCCCCTCGCCAGAATGGGCAGAGGTCGGCTTTGACGATTCCGGCTGGGTGCGCAAACCGGGCGTTCCATTCCAGAGTTGGAGTCACTGGCAGCAGGCCATCCAGGCCAACGTGGGATTCATCAACGGGAACAAGAGTTCACCGGCGCTCGCCCTTCTGTGCCTGAGAGGCAAGTTCCAGGTAAAGGACCTCGCTGCCGCTTCGGACCTCGTGCTCGATCTGGAATACCGTGGCGGCGTCGTTGTCTACTTGAACGGCAAAGAGGTGGCACGGGGGCATCTTGCCAAGAGCAGCAAGAGCTTCGACACGGTGGCTGAAGACTATGCGCGCGACGCCTGCCTGGATGAAGCAGGGAAGCTGTTCAACTACCGCAAGGACGCGAAATCTCCAGCCATCTCGAAGCGGATCCGGAAACTGGTCGGCGTTGTCGTGTCAAAGAGATTTCTGAGAGAAGGCACGAATGTGCTGGCCGTCGAGGTGCACCGTGCTGCATACTCGAAGGAAGTCCAACAGCAGATGGTGGATCTGGAAAGTCATGGGTACGCATATGCCTCCGTCGACACCTGCGGCTTGACCAGCATCCGCCTCCGCGGCGGGGGCACCGCCGTATCGTCTGCCGTCACGCGACCG
The DNA here is from genome assembly GCA_964623055.1 of uncultured Pirellulaceae bacterium. GTDB lineage: Bacteria > Planctomycetota > Planctomycetia > Pirellulales > Pirellulaceae > JADHUC01. Next base: position 66,908 of record CAZURK010000026.1, on the reverse strand, counting down.
GACGGTCTGCAGGTCTGGAATTCTGATCTCTTGGCGTCGGATTTCGACGTGGACTATGGAGATCCTTGCGAGCCGCTTCGCCCTCTCGAGTTGGTCGGGGCTCGAAACGGCACGTTCTCGGTCAAAGTGATTCTGGGGTCTCGGAATCCGATCGAGGGTATCGAGACCAACGTGACCGACCTGACTTCGGCAACCGAACGCAGCAAAATCCCCGCGTCGGCCGTCTCGGTTCGCTACGGCCTCCCCGACGGCACCGAGAGAGCGGCCTCCGACCACTACTTCGCTCCACCGAACCGTTTCGACTCGCTTAGCGATTCGGCCCCGGCCCAGGTGGCTGTCCGCAGCAAAGAGATCGCGAGCCTGACCCGCGTGCTGGCCGGCCAACCGGAACCCGTCTACGGCGCGGTTGTCCCTGTGTGGGTTACCATTGACGTGCCAGCGGACGTGGTGGGAGGTGACTACGCCGGAACGCTTACGATCAAGGCCGAAGCAGCGAAAGCGATCGAGGTGGCGGTGAAGCTGAAAGTCCATGAATACACCCTTCCCGATCCGAAGGACTTTCGCACATTTGTCGAACTGGTCGAATCTCCCGATTCGATCGCGGTCAAGTACGGAGTTCCGCTTTGGTCCGACAGGCACTTCGCACTCATGGCCCAAGCCTTCAAGCAACTCGGCCGTATCGGGAATCGGGCGGTTTATGTCCCGCTGATTTGCCACACGAACCTCGGCAACGAGCAGTCCATGGTACGGTGGATCGGCCGGCAGGATGGCAGCTACAGGTACGATCTCAGCATCGTTGAAGAGTATCTCGATATCGTTACAAAGAACATGGGCCAGCCTGATATCGTCTGTTTCGGCGTGTGGGACGTCTTTCTGGAGGGAGGCCGTTTCGCGGGCCGCGACGCCGAGGTTGAAGGGCCCAAGGTCCGGGCCGCACGTAGCAAGGTTAGAGGCAAAGGGCCACTGGTCAGCCTTCTTGATCCGGCGTCCGGCAAAGTAGAACCACTGCAACTTCCTCAACTGAGCGATCCGGCGAGCAAGGCACTCTGGGGCCCCCTGATGCGCGAGTTGCGGGAACTGATGAAGAGACGCGGTATGGAACGTGCCACGATGCTGGGAATGCCCACCGACGCTCGGCCCACACCGCAGATCGTCTCGCTCTTTCGCGATTGTGTTCCGGACGTCAAGTGGATTTGTCACGGGCACAGCTACCCCAAGGACCTTCACGGAGCCGACTGGGGCTACACGACTACCGTCTGGTGGCCGCGATACATCGAGTTTCCGGGTACGAGCAAGTACGGTTGGCGTAAACCTGATCTGAAGGGCGTCCAATTCGCGCGGAACGTGCGCGACTCCTATCCGCTGACGACTTTCAGACTGATCGGCGAGATGAACATAGCCGGGCAACAACGCGGGTTCGGCTGGTTCGGGGCCGACTTCTGGCCGGTCTTCGAGGGCAGGCGCAGCTCCGCCAGAGTCTACGAACGATATCCCCAGGCCAACTGGCGCAACCTCAACATCATGACGGCTCTTCTCGGCCCCGGCCCGCACGGGCCAGTCTCGACTCATCGTTTCGAAATGATGATCGAGGGCGTACAGGAATGCGAGGCTCGCATCTTCGTGGAAAAGGCTCTCCTAGAGAAGGAGATTAGCGGGCCACTTGCAGAGCACTGCACGCGTCTCCTCGAAGAACGCAACCGCGCGACCCTCATGGGGCTCGGCAACCACATGCTCGAAGGCTGGCTCAAGGATGACTCCTATGCACGAATTCACGGTTGGTGGAACGAGCCGGGACTGGCAGGCGGGTATTGGTATCTCACATCCGGCTGGCAGGATCGATCCGAGAAGCTCTACTCAGCCGCCGCCGACGTCGAGAGGGTCCTCGGGCAAGACCGCAGTGGGTGAAGGTATGGCCAACGGTTGCCTATCAGGGCTTTCTCTCCGTAGGTGGATCGTACACCTCCCATTCCCAGATTCGTGTCAGATCGCCGGGCGTTTTGGTGACCGTGAGGCGGAGCTTTGTGGTTGTGACGGGCTCGAAACGCGTGTGCCAATCGGGCGACTCGTTGCCGGTGATTTTCGTTTGGGGGATGTCCCGGTACCCGTCGCCGTCGTGGTATTGAATCACGAAGTCGATGATCGGCGTATGGGGCCACGGACCTCCGCTTTGACCGGTGACGATCCTCGTGGCGCTGATCGTTTGGGGGCTCTGCCACGCCAGTTCCACGTGCGTCGGACTTTCCTCGTCACTGACGTAACGCAAGCGGTTGTCTGTATAGCTCACTCGGCCGTCGTTCACGTTGGTGACCGGATAGTTGGCCTTTTTGTAGGCGCTTGTGGACGCGGCCTTGGCGCTTCGAGCCAGGTTTGGCCCGGCCGTGTCGATCCACTCCGGCGGCCTGGGCGGGAATGGCACGGGGAGACTTCCCACGCCCTTGGTCATTAGTTCTTTCAGCTCGTCGACGTACTTGGCGTACACGTCGCGAGGATCCCCGTCGTGCGTCTTGCACACGGCAGCCGCCATCCCTACGACCTCGCCCATCATGCCGCAGGTCCGCATCACTCGCACGGTGCCCAGCGCCACGTGAGTCACACTGATGTTCCGCCCTGCCATGAACAAGTTTTCGATGTTCCGCGAGTAGAAACAGCGGTAAGGGATCGGGTACGGCTTGCCACGATGGAACTCGGCGTACGACCGGAACTCTTCGCCAGGGAACTGGTCGGAATGACTGGGGTAGTGCAAGTCGATCGACCAAGTGGCGGTCACGCAGGCGTCTGGGTAGGGCTTGGCTTCGTCCACGTCCTGCTGCTTTAGGATCAGGTCGCCCAGGAGTCGTCGCGACTCCCTCTTGCCGCCGATGCAAGCAACCCAATCCAGTTCCAGATTGGCGTATTGCTCTTTGTCCGGCGCGTGATTCTTCTGGAACGACCAGTTGCCGAAGACCGCCCGCAACCCGTGGTCGCGGACCTTCTCGAAATCCTCGATCTGGTCCCAACGGAAGCCGGTCTCCCAATTCCAGTCGCCTCGGGTCGCTCGCTGGTAGTTCTTCTCGTTGAACTGAATTGCCCAAGGCGCCTCGGGGAACGTCGTTGGCTGCTCGGTTTGCCGGGTTCGCCACATAACCGATGTGCCCATGGTTTGCCGATCGGCTTCTTCCACTGCGAGCGACTCGCCCGTCTCGGCGCGACTTTCGCGCCCGTAGCGATGGTCGGCTCCGGCCAGAACACCGAGGTTCGCGTCGCCCGTGCAGTCGGCAAACCATTTGGCCGTGAACCGCAGCACTTCGTTCGTGCAAATGTCTCTGCCCAGCACCGCGACGATACGATTGTCGTCCATCTCCGCATCGAAAATGTGCGTGTTCAGAAATAGACGCAACGTAGGTTCGGCCTCGACGATCACCTGTTTCTTCTCATCGCCAAACTGCTCAGGCGGTCCAGCGTTGCCGCCGTGCGGCGGCGCCAGTTCGCGGACCACGCCGCCAATGGCCGGATAGGGTGGCAGGTGGATCCGGCCACCAAGGCTGACACGGACCTCGGATGAATTGTTGCCGCCAAGCACGGGCCGGTTTTGAATCAACGCCACGTCCAGCCCGAGACGCGCCGCCGAAACCGCCGCACAGCAGCCGGCCATCCCGCCGCCGACCACGACCAAGTCGAATTGCCCCGTGTCCTTTGGCGTCTCGGGCAAATCGAGCAGCTTGCGTCGCCATTCGGCCATTTCCGGATCGTCATTTGGCGGCGCGAAATCTGCGGCTATCGTCAATACAATCGCATCGCAACGACCGTCAAAGCCCGTCAGATCATGCAGTGCGAGAGCGACCTTGCCTGCGGGCAGCTTCACCGTTCCACCGTCCTGCCAGTGCCATTCGGCCCCTTCGGTGCCAAAGGTCGTTTCCAGCGGTTCTCCACCTACCAACAGTTGAAATCTGCCCGGAGTACCGGGTGCGCGGAATGTCGCCGCCCAATCCCGAGTACGGACCCATACGCGATACTCGGCGGCAGTCGGGATTGCGACGGTCGTCACGGCATCCTCGACCGCTTGCCCGAGCCCGTGGGCTAGCAACACGGGCGAGCCCATTTGGTCCATGTGCTGCTGGTCGATCAGCCAGCCGCCAAGGCGGTCGAAGCCCTCGGCCTCAATCAGAATCGTCTGTCGGTCTTCGGCGGCGAGCGCGGTCGAGAACCACAGAAGCAGACAGGCAAGCGGGACTTTCTTCAAGACGACACGCACGATAATCTCCTTTCCATTCAGAGCCGACGCATAGATTAGGCGTGAGGCGGTTCGTAGCCCCGCCTTCAGGCGGTTCTTCGCGGTGCTTGTTGTTTCGAAGACCGCCTGAAGGCGGGACTACAAACCAGTATATGCGTCCGCTCTAATACGCGATGCAATCGGAAACGGTCTCTACCCCTTCTTCCTCCCGTAGCCAGTGGCAACCGCTACGATCATCAACGGGAAGAGGATGATCCCGTAGAAGATGAATGGGGCTTCCTGCGCCCAAGGAAGCACCTGCACGAAGGAGTAATCCTTGGCAAGTTCGCGATGGATCCCGGAAGCCGCCACGATCGGTGCGCTGTAGGGCAGGATGTAGGGAAACGAGCAGGATACAGTGTCCATCAGGTTAGCGCTGCGATATGGATGGATCTTGTGCCGCTTCCGAAGCCGGTTTGCCAAGGGTCCGACCGTGATCATGGCAACGGTATTCACCGAGACGCAAAGGTTCGCGAACGAGATCAATGCGACAATGGTCGCTTCCGCCCCGCGCACCCCGCGCGCCACCACGCGGTCCAACCAGCCCATTAACTGTGCAAGAAAACCGGAATCGGCCATGATTCCCATGGACGTCACCAAAAGCAGCGTCAGGATGCAGGTGGGAATCAGCGAAACCGCTCCATCGACGGCACTGCCGGCTACTGAATGCTCGTCGGTGACGCAAAACACCTCGGCCAGGGAGAACGCTCCGCAAAGCGGTCCAATCAGCAGAGCGGCCCCGAGGCCAGCGGTTAGCGCTGCCAGGAAATTGCGCCCGATCACGGCGACAAGAAACACGATAGCTGCCGGAATCAACATGGGCAGCCCGGTCGGATCGGCCATCTTGGCTATCAGCAAGTCGGCTTCCTGCACGTCGATATCCGCCCGGCCGCCACCGACCAGCGCGAATGCCACACACGACAGCGCCGCAGCGATCAGTACGTACTTCAAGCGCGATCGCACCACGCCGGCGATATCGGTTTCCTGGGTAGCAGCCGAAACGATCGTAGTGTCCGAGATGGGGGCGAGGTTGTCGCCGAATGCCGCGCCGCTGATGATCGCGCCCATGACGGCTGCGGGATTGGCGCCCAGCACGATGCCGGCCGGGTAGATCACCGCCGTGAAACCGACCACCGTGCCCACGCCGGTACCGACCGTCACTGCGAAAAGGGCCGACGACACGAACACCAGGACTGTGAAGGCCGCGCCGGTAAGGTGCAGCCCGGCGCCGGTCCAAACGATGGCTTCCACGAGGCCCGACTCGCGCAGGATTCCCGAAAACGTGCCTGCCCACAGCCACGCAACGATCGCCACCGTGGCCGTGCGATCGGCCATCAGGGCAAACACGCGCTCGGTGTAGTCGCCGGGCCGGCGTGCCAAGAACAACCCAAGAGAAATCCCACACATCGCGGCCAGAATCATGCCCTCGACCACCGGCGCGCCCGCCACCACCAAGGCTGCGGTCGCGAGAATGAACACGCCCAGCGGCACGATGCTGACCCAGGCCCCGCCCCGAAATTCAAGGTGTTTTTCCACGGCGTATTTTCCAAATTCGAGGCTTGGCCGATGGCGACCGATACACAGGTGCTTCAGAACCGCTCAGAGACAATCCCAAGAGTCTAGATGTTATGGCCCCCTGTGCACAAGTCTGTGGCCGAATGCTCTCGGTGCAAGAACCCCTTGAGGTTCGTCGCAACCAAAGGAGGGCGATTCCCTTCGCCACGCGCGGCGAAGGGTGAATTCGGCTATGGTTGCTGTCAGTGGACTGACATTGGTGTTACTGTAGTTGCTGCCTGGGCTGCGAGGAATATGGGGCCTCGAAATGACAGACTCAATCGTACACTGCAGGCGATCTGAATTCGGCGATCCAAACTCAACCGCCTGAGTTCAACCGTTTTTCTCTCAACTCAAAATCCAGAGGACAGAGAGCATGAAACTGAATACTACGGCCACGTTTTCCGTGTTTGCGATCACATCGAGCGTTTGGCTGGCGACGATCGCGTATGGCGCGGTACCGCCTGACGGTTCAAACACGACCTCTGAAAGTGACAAGAAGTCGGCGGAGACCAAGGAAAAGAACCTCCCCACTTTGGAAGAAGCCCGCGGTCGTGCGAGGCTGCTCCATGAGACCATTCACGCCACGTTGCAGATTGTCCATCATCAATACTACCGGGAGGATGAAGGACTGCTAATACCAGCGCGCACCCTGAAAGCGGTCTTCAAAGAGTTGGCTCGAAGTCACAACGTCGAGGTCCATTGGCTGGCCGTCAATGCCCAGGCCATGAATGTCGACCACAAGCCTCAGGATGCCTTCGAGAAGAATGCCGTCAAGGTTCTCACGTCAGGCAAGGAAGAGTTCGAATTCGCCGAGGATGGCGTATACCGACACGTCGGCGCCATTACTCTGTCGTCCGAGTGTCTGAAGTGTCACTTGCCAAATCGAACCAGTACGAGGGACCGGGCCGCCGGACTTGTTATCATGATGCCAATCCAGAGGAAGTGAGCCGGCGCCGCCGTATATTCTCACCGCCAGAGAGGCAGGACGAACCCCATGGATATTCAAACGCTCACGACGTTCCTTATGTGGTGCACGATCATAAACGGAGGCCTGCTGGCCTTCTGGACGATAATGTGCATCACCGCGCCGGATCTGGTGTACCGCACGCAGAACAAGTGGTTTCCCATGCCCAAGGAAACCTTCACCGTGGTCATCTACTCGTTCCTCGGTCTGTTCAAGGTTTTCTTCCTGGTATTCAATCTCGTCCCCTTAGTTGCCCTCCTGATCGCTGGATGAGATGGAGCGGGCACCTAACGGGTGCGGATTGGGGGTTTTGTCAATTGGGACAAACGACGGTCAACCAAGGGACTCGTGAAAGAAAAGGGCCAGGCTCTTCTTCTCTGTCGCTCCGGGCCGGGTAGCCAGAGAGACGGCGAAGAAGACTATCCCGGCGACAATGAACGATGCCAAGAATCCGTTCAAGTTGAACAAGTTGGCCTGGGGAGACAGAACCATACCCTTTCCGCCCACGATCAGAAATGCAACGTTCATGCTCACGCCAACCAGCACGGCGCCAATGGCTCCGTAACGCGTGGCGCGTTTCCAGAAATAGGCGCCCCAAAGCGGAAAGATCGTTACCGCGCTGATGCCAAAAGCAATCACGGCCAATTCAGCTACGGGCGTGTTCGGGTTCCAGGCGATGATCACACAGACGATCATGATGCCGGCAATACACAGCCGGCCGAAGCCGACAAGTTCTTTTGTGTCGGCTTTCGGCCTGAACAACTTGTAGACATCGTTGGCAATATTGGTGGCATGGCCGAACACGACACCGTTCACTGTGGTCATGGCGGCCGTGAACCCGCCGGCAACCGCCAGCGCAGCCAGCCAATTGGGCAGCGTCTTCGCAGCGGCAAGACCGTAGATTTTGTCTGCTTCTTTGCCGGAAAGTCCGGGCACCAATTCTGTTGCCGCAATGCCGATCATCGTAGTCATGCTGATTACGATCACGCATATCACGCCGAACACCACCACCATGGACTTGAACCCCTTGGCAGTACGGCTCGAATAGGCGTGCATGTACGGTTGGGGAAAACAGACAGATCCCAGACACATGGCCGCGGCGAATCCGAACAGTTTCGGATAGCTCCAACCTTCCGCTCCAAGCTGGAAGAGCTTCGGGTGCTTTGCATGAACCATGTCCATGGTTGGGATAAAGCCACCATTCTTGGACATCACCGCATAGAACAGGACAAAGACCATTACGGTGAAGAATACGCCTTGGATGGTATTCACCCAGGCAGCGCCTTTCATGCCGCCCATGATCAGGTACAGGGCGATGAACGCGGGCACGAAAAACAGGCCCACGCGGTAGGGAACCCTGTTGTCGCTAACGGCTTCGCTCATGGGTTCGCTGGTCGCCTCCATCATGGCTTCGATCATGATGCCGATCCCCTGGATCTGAGCCACCAGGTAGGGTATCGACGCCACCATAACGACAACGGGTATCAAGGCCCGCATGCCGTTTCCGTAGCGTTCGCCGAACGGGGCGCCCATGGACATCCATTTCCGTGCCCTGCCGATCAGGAATGTCTTTCGATGGATGAAATACCAAAGAAAGCCGAGTGGAATAAGATTCACCGTGAGGACGAACAGGGAGCCAAATCCTGTACGGTATCCCAGACTGGACATACCGAACATTGCAAAGGCGCTCAAGAAAGAGGCCAGCAAGCTGAAAATTAACACGAAATAACCGAGGCTCGATCCGGCCACGAAGTAATCATCCGCACTGCGAGTAAACCCTCGGCGAAAGGCCACGTAGCTGACGACGACGGAAATCAGGCAAATGCCTGTGATAATTGCGATTGCATACACTATTTGTCCTCCTTTGCCGCCAGCGGAGTCTCGGTGTCGACCGCTTCTAATTGGGAGACAATGCCCGGCAGTTCTTCGTCGTTCATTGCCATAGGAGTCCGGAATAGATAGATCCACTCCAAGACGAAAAGGGCGGCAGCAAAGGCGAACGCCAGCACGGCCCAGGGCGGAATGCCCAAAATCCGCCCCACCTCGCCGTATTGCCCATAGCCGAGGGGACACCAACAGAACAACGTCAGGACAAGAAAGCCAACACCAAAGGCTCGGTTCTGCCACGTACCGGTTTTCTGGTTCATCTAATCGTTCCTCTCGTCTAGAAGGAAACGGTGTGCGAGCTTCGCAAACGCTCCGCTGGCGTCAAAGTCTCGATTGAGGCGAATCCTGTTTGACAGGCAGTTTACGCTATCGTACCGTGAGTTGCGAGTAAACAAGTAACGGCGTCGACGTTTGACCCCGAGCCGGAGGCGACGGTCGGGATGGTAGCCGGATTCGCAAGAATTCGGACGTTTTGGCCAGATCCCTGAAGTCTTGCGACTTCAGCTACAACCGACTGCCCCTGTTTGCCCGCATAGAAGTTCCTAGCGGCGTTGCGGCTCGGGGTCAACCGCGAGTTGGCCGTGACCGGAAACCGCCAGCAGCAAAGGATCATCTCATGAACGAGACAAATCGAGGCATTCTCGTCGCCTTTCTGATTGCTACCCTTGCGCCGCTGGGCGGCCGCTGTTCGGACGCAAAGGATACCTCGCGCCCGCCGAACGTCGTCTTGATTTTGGCCGACAACCTCGGCTACGGCGACCTTGGCTGTTACGGTCAGCATCGCATCAAAACGCCCAACTTGGACCAGATGGCCGCTGAAGGAATGCGTTTCACGCAGTTCTACTCCAGTGCACTGGTCTGCGCACCGGCGCGATGCACACTGATGACGGGTCTGCACACCGGTCACTGTCGAATCCGCGGCAACCACCGTGATTCCGATATCCAGGCACTGGAGCCCGGGGACGTGACCATCGCGGAAGTGCTCAAACAGCGGGACTATCGAACCGCCGTGGTGGGCAAATGGGGGCTTGGCGACGAAGGGAACGTGGGAATCCCCAACCTGCAAGGTTTCGATTTTTTCTTCGGCTATTTGAACCAGGTGCATGCCCACAACTACTTCCCCCACTTCCTCTGGCGAAATCAACAGCGGGTAAAGTTGGCCAACGTGGTCAAGCATCCCGAGAAACTGTACCAATCGCCCGAGTTAGGCGGCGCGGCAACGAAACGGGTGGATTACGCGCCCGATCTGTTCACGACCGAAGCCCTCTCGTTTGTCGAGAAGCAGAATAAGGAACGGCCGTTTTTCTTGTACCTGGCATACAACTACCCGCATCCGAATTGCGAATCCTGGCTCGTGAAGAAGCACGGTGCGGAAGTACCGGACTATGGAATGTATGCCGACAAAGACTGGCCCGAAATCCAAAAGGGCCATGCCGCGATGATAACGCGAATGGATCACGACATCGGTCGCCTGTTCGATCTGTTGAAACAGCGTGGTTTCGACAAGGAGACACTGGTGATTTTCACGTCAGACAACGGACCCCACGCCGGCGATCGCTTGAATCCCGAGTTCAACGATTCGAACGGGCCGCTGCGCGGCGTTCTGCGTGATGTCTACGAAGGAGGAATTCGCGTTCCGATGATTGCTCGCTGGCCGGGACGCATTGCCCCCGGTGGTCAAAGCGACCACATCAGCTCACTGGTCGACGTTCTCAAGACCTGCGCTGAAGTCGCCGGCGTGGAGGCTCCAGCAGGCGACGGTATCAGCTTCCTGGCGACTCTTCTCGGTCAAGAGGCAAAGCAGAAAAAGCACGATCACCTGTACTGGGAATTCTACGAACGCGGTTCCGCCCAGGCGGTCCGCTTGGGTGATTGGAAGGCGATTCGCAAGCCAATGATCACCGGCGAAATCGAATTGTACAACCTGCAAGACGATCTTGCCGAGACAACCAATATCGCGAAACACCATGCGGACATTGTGGCCCGGATCGACGCGATCATGAAGCAGGAGCACCGACCATCACCGCATTGGCGCCCGCCGTCGGCCAGGCGTAAAGGACCGCCGCCGAAATAGATGCGGGATTCATTCGTTGGTAGCTACGGTCCTAATCCAGACTTCGCCCCGCAAGCAGACCATTCATCAGAATCTGCAGCATGCAATATCACATCGTGGTAGCTATCGCACCGAAGATGCCGAACAGGGCTATGAGTGCGTATATGCAGAGCACAATCAACGTGAGGATGCCGACAAACTTCCAAAATGATTTCTGCGCCTCCAGGGCGTATCCCAGCGAGTCGGGCGTCCTTCTTACGAGAAAACTGGCAATCCGGTCGGCGTACCTCCACAGGAACACGGCGGGGATGATGTAGAGGATAGCCATCGCAATGTAGATGAGCCCGATAATCGCACCGGGCACACCCGGCGCGCCGGCCACGCCGGCTGCCATCATCATAAACCCCCCGCCGAGGACCATGAATCCGCTGCCAATGAACATAATCACGCTCATGAACCGCACCCACGGTTTCGTCTGGCGCAGCATGTCGGCGGCGCGGTTCAAACTGGAGTCCCATCCACCCGTGCCGCTCGGCTTCGACGTGACCTGTGGCGACCGGTACGGATTTTCGCTCGGAGCAGAGGGATTTTCATCTGACGCAAAAGGATAGTCCGACATGAGAACCCCCGGTTGGCTGCGTGCCAATCTCTGGCACCGATGAGAAACGGACCAGAATGCTACCCCGCCCTGGCCCCGCCAAGAACCTCGTCCGGCGATTCTACCAGCCGAAAGGACACGCGTCGATCCAGGTGAAACAGATCGGTTAACTCAAGGGACGGAACACGCAACTCACAAACCGCGTGTCTTGTTCTTGTAGGTTGGGCATTCCTGCCCGACTCCGAGCAGACGGGCAAGAATGCCCATCCTACTGCCAATTTCAGCTGACGTTCGGTACTAGGATCCCGGCTTGGCCCGCAGTCGCGACGCGTCGGGCGGTTGGAACGTCACGTCCCCCACGTCCTTGGTCTGGCCTGCTTCGACCGTCATGTCGATCAAGATGCGTCCATAATACCTCCTGTTGCCTGACGCCTCGACCGTGTACTTGCGTCCTGGAATCAGGCCGCGGATGTGAAAACGGCCATCTTGGCCCGTGCCGATTCGGAGGTCGGCATTGCCGTAGTTCTCGCTTGGAACTCCCTCTCCTCGGAGCGAGATCCCGGTCATCGGCTTCCCACTGTGATCCACCAGTCGTCCGCGGACGGCACCTGCCGGTTGCAGCTTGATGGTCAGCGGCTTTGGCGGCTTGCCTTCCAGACGATAGCGGCCGGCCAGGTTGCGTTCCGGATGATGGAAATATAGGTCTCGCGGCCGGTCCGGGTAGTAGCCTTGAATCTGAAACGTCTCGCCGTGGATCGGATACCACGCGGATTGGATGTTGCCGCACACAACGCCGCCCGATAGAGGTTTCCCGTCCGGATCCAGCAGACGGCCCGTCAAGTCTGTACCGGACGTAAGCGTCAGGGTCAATTCGATCGGATCGGAGCCGACCTCGGGGTCGATTTGCCGCAAAGCATGCTCGTTCGCGGAATGACAGATACCAGGGACGGTTCTAAACGTCTTTCCGCGACCTCCCATGTCGAGCGTAGATCCTGTGATGGTCTCTGCTCCCAGCCCACGACGGTATCGCGAATGGTCATCGGCCTTGAACGCGACGATGCCCGGCCCCGGCAACACAGCGATCCGGAAACGGCCATCTTCGTCGGTTCGCCGTTCGTGGGCAATATACGTCATTTTGAAATGCGGAAACAACTCCTGGTGTGGGTTGTCGCGAAAGGCAAAGTACTGGACGTGACCTATGATCGGTTTGCCTGTGCGGTCGTCGATGGCTTGGCCTTGTACCCACACGCCTTGCTTCAACGGGAAGTCTTGCGTAACGGTTGGCTCGTCGACCTGAGTGTCGACGGAAGCGCCCGCGGTGGGGTACGCCGAGTCGGCCGTCGGAAACGCACTGATGCGGTTCCTCTTTTCGAGCGGCAATCCTTCCAGCCGATAACGGCCATCACGGTCGGTCACGTCGGCAATGAAGGGCGAACCGCCTCGGAAGAACGTGCCCATCTGGCCGGCGCTGATCAGTACGCCCGAGACCGGTTTGCCGGTATCCGCATCGGTCACCCGGCCTAAGATGGGCTTGGACGGCCCTGGGGCGTGAACGAATTCAGAGCCATAGTAGGTTTCCTGAATCCCGGATGGACCTCGCGAACGCCACTGGTGAGGCACGACGACCTTCTCGCCCTTTCTCGTACGCGTCTTGACTTCAAGGGATTCGATGCCGGGGCCACTGATCAGAAGCTGCACGATCCGTTCGCGCCCGATACCGCGCAACGTGAAACAACCCTTCTCGTCAGTCGTCACATCCGGAATGATAAACGGCAGTTGGGGACCGTTGATAGCTTTGGTTGTGTGCCGCCGGAGCGAATAGAAGTCGGCCTTCTCGTCCTTGGCCGCCTCTTCCCATGAATCGAGGTTCCCTTCGTCGTTGAACCAGAGGCGATCCACCCGCACGCGCGCTGCCGGGACCGGTTCGCCATCGACGGTCGTCACGCGACCGCTGATGGGCGTGTCGTCCGGTACGAGTTTCAGCACGCGAGTTGGATTGCTGAGTATCTCCTTCAGATAGATCAAGGCTCCGGCAGGCAACAGCTTCCGGGCATTGCCCGTCGTCTCGAAAGCGACGGAGAAACCGTCGGCGAATCCGTATCCGTCGGCCGTGGCGACGATGGTGTATGCATGCCACGCGCTCCTGGCCTCTGGCTCGAAGTCGGATCGCGTGGTGGCAAATTCAAATCGTCCTTCGTTGTCCGTCACGGCTCGCGGTTTGGCCACGTAGTCAAGCGGGGCGCCATGGAACCAGTACACCTGGAAGACCTTCGCACCGGCAACCGGTTTGCCGTCTGGGGCGACTACCCGACCGTGATACGCAAGTCGCATGTCGTCCTCACTGTCGGACGAACCGCCTTCCGGTTGTTTTGTCTGATCCGCAGACGTGACAGCGGTAACGGCAACTTGTTCGGCTGGAAGACGCTCGGCAGCCACTGTGATCGGCTTCTCCTTCGCTTCGGATTTGTCCGTCGGGCGGACTACCGCCACAACGGTAACCATCAGCGCTGCGCCAACCAACAGAAGGCGTCCAGCCGTCCGCCCAAGCGGCAGATGCGATCGAGCCCGATCAAGCAAGGCGCGCACACGGCGTTCCAACTTAGTCGACTGTGCCATCGCCACCGCGGCGGGCATGGCCGCAACGCGATGACTTCGGACAATCTGTACCAGGTGCCGTGCGTACTCGGACGCATGCCCGCCTGCCATCAATACGCAGTCGTCACAGGCCAATTCCCGTTCTGTGCGCAAGCGTCGCAATGCGTACCAAGCCAACGGATGGAACCAGTACAACACGCAGGCCAACCGGGCCAGCAATTGGAATGCCACGTCATATCGCTTTACATGAGCCAACTCGTGCAGGAGTACCAGCCGTTGCCGTTGCCGAGGCCAGTCCCGCCAAGTGATCGGCAGGAGAACAATCGGGCGCAGCACGCCCCATGTTCTTGGCATGAGCGATCGGTGCGTTTCCAGCAGGCGGACATCTCGCCTCACACCCAGGCTGTGGCACAACTCGGACATCAGGCGTTGTTGCGAGTTTTCGACGATCGGCCGAGCGGCTCGGCCCAAGATGCGGTTGCGAATCAAACCTACCACAACAGGCAAACCGGCAATACTCAGCCCCAATAGCCAGACGACACCGGTCAGCACCTGCCAGGAGATGGGGAAAACTGCCGGATCATATGATCTGGTTGGCACGATTGGCGACTCCGCGTCCGCCGCGGGAACAGTACCTGACTCTCTGGCAGGGCCCGCTCCATCGACGTCACCGGCTATCTCGTTTCGCAGGCGTCCGTCCCACGGTGTGGCTGTTACGTCTCTCCGGTCGGCAACCAGTGGCATGGCACTCGGGGCTATACCCGAATCGGCTGTCCTCACGGACTCGTGGTCCGCTGCAGCCACAGCGTCTGACTCGGTGAACTCCGGCAAGACCGCCAGACGCCAGCCAGGCAAAAGCGACGACAGGACGGGCAACAGCAACAGGCCGCCGAAGGACAAGCACCAGACCCGATGGCGAACGGCCGCGGATGCTCGACGCAACAGCACAGCCACCAAACAGGCCACAACCAGCAACATGGTCGCCTTGACGATCGTATCCAACAGCAACAGCCCCAACGATTCCTGAGCAACGGTGTTGTACCAAGCGTATAACTCACTCATTTATCCGCCCTCCTTTCGAGCCTGTTCAATGAGTCGTTCGATACGATTCAAATCATCCTCGGATAGCTTCTCGGAACTCACATCCAAGATGGCGGCTACGGCATCCGTGGCCGAATCGCCAAAGAATGTACTGAGCAGGTGCTCGAGCGCAGATCGGCTGGCCGCATCCTTCGTCTGCGTCGACCGATAGACGTATTTCGTACCCTCACGTCGGTGACGCAGGAAACCTTTGCCTTCCAAGTGCCGGATCATCGTGCGCACCGCCGAGTAACTCGGCGGATCCGGCAGCCGCTTCAGCACATCTCCCACCGACGCTTCACCGAGTTGAAAGATGACATCCATGATTTGGCGCTCGCGACGCCCGAGATCCCGCTGTGTCTTCTTCTTGCCCATGCCGCATCTCTCTGTAAGCCAGATAACGGTTTGAAACGGAGAACTCGTGTGGCAATCAGTTACCACGTGTTAATATATTGCCACTTCGCGGGCGAGTCAATAGTCTTCTCGAAAAAATTTTTGGGCAGCCGGATTCAAAGATTCCCGAACGATACCTGTAATAATGGGCTTGTCGCGTTCGTCAATACAGATGGTTCAACTGCTCTGGTAGATGACAGCAAGCATGCACGACTGGCACGAAATACGGGTCAAGTACGGACAGCTTGTGTGGAGGACCGTCTACCGCATCTTGGTCGACGAATGCGATGCGATGGACTGCCACCAGGATGTCTTTCTTGAGGCATTTCAACGCGTGGGGGAGAATCCCGTGCGAAACTGGCCCGGATTGTTGCGATGGCTCGCGACGCGTCGCGCCATTGACCGTCTGCGGCGCCGGCACCGCGAACAGCAACAGGTGATTCAGGCCGAGGGCATTGAGGAATTGGCTGAGTCCCGGATGGACCCCAGTTCGTCGCTCGAGATGCAGGAATTGAAGGCACGTCTGCGGTCCGAACTCGCAACCTTGCCGTCGCAGCAGGCAGAGGCGTTTTGGCTGCGACACATCGAAGAACTCACGTACAGCGAGATCGGTGATCTCATGGATGTCGACATCAATACCGTAGGGGTCTTGATCCATCGAGCCGGAGCCAAGTTGCGACGAAGCATGGCGGATCTTCAGATTCGAGAGTAACGCGGGGACTTCCAATGAGCGATTGGCATTCGAACCGAGACGAACAACTCTTCGATCGGGTGCTTCAGTCGATCCGCGATGAAGCGATTCCCGATTTGCCAGAGACGCTGTCACATGTCCCCAAGATTGATCCTTCAAAAACACGTACACGGAGATGGAAGATGCTGTCAAAACTGTCGATACCGGCGGCTGCGGCCGTAATGATCGTGATGGTCGCGGCCTGTTGGCTTCTCTCGGGTGGTTCGAGTCAACAGGCATTGGCCGACATGAAGGATGCTCTCAATGATATCAAGTCGATCCAGTATGAAATGACGGGCCTCAGAGACGATGAGATTCAGAAGATCCACGTGACGCTCCTTGGCAAGGACCTGATGCGTGCTGAGTTGTCCACTGGCGAGATTGCGGTGACGAATCTCGAACAGGGGATCTCGCTGCACCTGCAGCCCCAGGAGAAACACGCCATTCTCCTCAAAGGCCTGGATCGCTATCCGGGGCGGCCTAACCTCTTTGAGTATCTTTCGGTCCCAACCGCCAAAGCGACGAAGGAACTGCCGGGTCGGGTTATCAACGGTGTAGAGACGATTGGGTTCCGTGTCGACATAGAGCCGAAGGTCGGCTTCGATGTCTACGTGGACCCAAAGACAAAGCTGCCGCTGCGGGTGGAAATCGAGGCACAGAAGGGCAAGCGACCCGTTGTATTCAGCAAGTTCGTATTCAATCCTCGCGTCGACGAATCGGCCTTCAAAACGACGCCACCGGACGGTTACACGGTCGAGATCAAAGACCTCGTCGAACAGCGCAAGGCGCTCATCAGAAGCAAGCACAAAGAAGCGGTTATGGCGCTTGAAAAGGTGCGCAAACTGAAACAGAATGGCGCCGAATCGGACAGGAAAGACTGAGGAGGTCCGGTATGAGAATCTACTTCGCCGGTTCGATTCGTGGTGGACGAGACGATGTGTCGCTGTACACCGAGATGATTTCCCATCTAAGGCGTTTCGGAGACGTGCTCACCGAGCACGTCGGATGTACGAATCTGGAACGTGAGTTGGAAGCGAACCTGTCGGATGCGGACATCTTTTCCCGGGATGTTGATTGGTTGATCGCAGCAGATGTCGTCGTCGCAGAGGTCAGCACTCCATCCCTCGGCGTCGGCTACGAGATCGGAATGGCAGAAACTCTTAGCAAACCAATTCTCTGTTTGGTCAAATCCACCAAACGGGAAAGTCTCTCGGCCATGATAGCCGGAAACGGCCACGTCTGTTTGGGCAAATACGCCACAGTCGACGAGGCGAAGGCGCAGATTGACGAATTCATGAAAACGAACGTTCGCCCGCCACACGACGCGGACAGCCACTGATCATTGGGAAACCACCTTCGGGGCAGCCAATCGCATTGTCCGCATGGCTACTTTCGAAGGAAGAACATCTCCTGCATGCTGTTCCACGTGTTGGCTGTATTGCCGTGGCCGATGACGCGGACGTAGCGGGCGGTGAAGGGGCGGATGTCGCATGGTTCGGGGCCCGGTACGGTGCCACTGCTGGTGCCGTTGAAGATGACTTTCCATTGGTCGCCATCGTCCGATATGGCAATCTCGAATCGTTCTTTTCGTTTGTCTCCGTCATACCAGGAGATGAAGATGCGGCTGACTGACGTGGTTGTGCCAAGGTCGTATTGAATCCATTGACCGTCGCCTTCGGCGCCCCACAGGGTCGTCAGGTTGCCGTCGATCGTGTTCTCGGGCCCAAACGTCGGCTTGAATCCGCTGGCCGTAACCG
The DNA here is from genome assembly GCA_964623055.1 of uncultured Pirellulaceae bacterium. Classification (GTDB taxonomy): domain Bacteria; phylum Planctomycetota; class Planctomycetia; order Pirellulales; family Pirellulaceae; genus JADHUC01. The sequence continues at coordinate 49,045 of CAZURK010000026.1, read as the reverse complement.
CCTCGATCATGAGCCTTTTGGCCATGAGGTCTTTCGGAGGCTTTTCGAAGGTCATGTCGCGTTCGCCCGTCGGGCTGAGCATCGCCGGCGTGATTTCGTCAACATTTTTCAAGTCGGACGCGTCCAAAAGGAAGATGTGGTTGGTCTCGGTCGTCGGGTCGCCGCCAGTGAAGACGATCCACTTGCGATCGGGCGTGATCTGCGGGTGGAAATGGGCCTTCTGCCCGCCGCCGTAAGTGGGCCAGTCGCCGCAGAGCTGCAGCCACTCGTCGCCCTTCTCGTTGTCCAATCCCGCCAAGGCGATCATTTGGTGGGTCTTACCCCTGCATTCGTAGAACCACAACCGTCCTTCCGGGTCCCAACCCGTGTGGACGTATCCCAGGTTGGGCGGCAGCTTGAACTCGAAACGCCGCCGTGTAAACGGTTCGTACATGCCCGAATATGCCAGCCCCGGCACCTCGTAAGCGATCCCCCGCCGGGTCATCAGGAAATGGCAAAGGTGTCCGCGCACGCCGGGATCTCCCACGCGCAATTCGACGTACTGCCCACCGTTCAGATCGGTCATCATGATTCCGTTGTGGGTGGCGGGGTGACAGAAGACGAAGTGCCGGTGGTCGTAGGCCGTCACATGGTGGATCGCCACGTCGATGGTGCTCAGCACGCGATGCTGTCGAGTGTCGAAGTTGTACGCGACGACCTTGGCCCCCTTACATGGCCCGCGGCGCGAGCTTCCCTTGGGAGCGTCGATGTAGACCAGCCACTTGCCGTCGGGCGTAGCGCAATTCTGGCCGATCGGTTCTCGGTCCTCGGGTATGACGAACAGTAGCTCGTCCTCCAGCGTCTCGACGTCGACCATGCTGACGCGATTGCCGTCGAAGTAGATCACCTTGCCGCAGGCAACGTTCAACACGCTGCGGTGGTCCAGCACGCCGCGGCCGCTTTCAACACACCAATAGCGCCACTGCGTTTGGGGACATTCGCCCCGAGTCAATTGGACCGACTCGCCAGAGCTCAGGTTCAGCCGAAACAACTGCACTTCGTCGTCCTCGGCCCGGTGGTAGATCAGATACTTGGCGTCTTTGGTGAACGTTGGGATGAAGTAGTACAGCGGATAGCAGAACGCCTTGCCCGATGTCAGTTGGATCGCTGTCCGGCCGGTTCCTGGTGCTTTCAATCGCTTGAAGCTGTCCGACAACGGCATTTCGACCACTTCCACATCTTCCGGCCATTGGATCGCGGCAGACCAGCGATCGCGGGCGGTCAGTTCTCGATGCTCCTTTTCGTACTTCTCGCGGATTTCGTCGGTGATCAGGTCGGACTCGACCAGTTTGACCATCTCCTCGCCGGCCAACAAGAACAGGCCCATGGCGTACTCGTGCGTCATTTCCGGGGTCGCCGGCTTGGGCGCCGCGCCCACAGGCTGTACGAAACCGAGCTTCCCGTCCGCGTGGACGTGACGTACCAGACCACTCCAGGCCCTCATCACCACAGGTACATAGGTTTCGGCGTCAAGCAACCCGTTGTTGACTCCCCAGGTCATGGCGTAGCAGAAGAACGCTGTGCCGCTAGTCTCAGGATTGGGACATTGGTCCGGATCGTCGAGGTTCGATCGCCAGAGGCCGTCCGACTGCTGACGTTTGGCGATCGAAGCCGACATCGTGCGGAACAGCTCGACATAGCGTTCGTAATACTCGTTCTCTTTCGGGAGATACTGAAGCACTCGCGGAATACCGCCCAGGACCCAGCCGTTGCCGCGCGACCAGAAGACCTTGCGGCCGTTCGGCGAGGTGGCCTCGAAGTAGCCGGCATCGCGGTAGAACAATCCGTATTCTTTGTCGTACAGGTGATCGGTGACCGCCCAGTAGACTTCGTTCAGATAGTCGTAGTACTTCTGATCCCCGGTAGCTTCTCCGAGCATGGCGATCGTCGGGGGACCGACGTAGAGCGTATCGCAGTAGTACCATCCCTTGGTCGGCGGCTCGCCGGAGCGGATCTTCTCAATTCGCGAATCGACGTAGGCTTGAGTCTTGGCATAGCGGCTAGGATCGGGCTGGATGAAGTGAAGCTCCAGGTAGGTTTGGCCACAGGTTTTCTTATTGGCACGCTCGCTTTCGTTCCCTTCAGCCCACTCGTGCTTCTCGGCCCAGCGGACGGCCTGGTCCAGGATCTCCTGGTCCCTTGTTGTGCGGTACAAACCCATCACGCCCGTGTAGTAAGTCGCCCGAATCCAATTGCGATCGGTTTGTTTCCACGGATGCGCAAGCTGATAGTCGCGCACGCTTCGCATCACCTCGACGATCTCATCTCTGGTGAATATATCAGGCGAGTTAGGCTCGGCGGACTCAGCCGTAGAGAGCATACCTACTAGGCAGGCGACGAGTGCGACCAGGTGAATTCTCACGGTAAGCTCCTTTTGGGATGCAGCCGGAATAGCATTCGATCCGGCGATTGTATCACACGGCGGCGTCCAAAGAGTAGAATGGCATTCGCGGGACGGTTCAATACCTGAAAGAAAGGACAAAGAACATGATGGCACGGCACGGCTGGCCGGAGTTAATGGGAATCTGCATTGCGCTGCTCTGCACATCGTTGATCGGCGCCGAACAGTCGCCAGCGCCAGACTTGCTGTTTCAAGCCTCATTCGACCGCCTGACCGCATTTGCCGACTTCGCACGCGGAGAGCCCGAGTCGACCCTCGACCAAAGCCTCGAACTACGCGCCAAACCGGGAGTCAAGGGGCATTGTTTGCTTGTCGAAGAAGGCGAACAGTGCGTCTATGACGCGCGCGGCAATTTCGATCTTGCGGCGGGCACTATTTCGCTGTGGGTCAAGCCGGCCAACTGGAGCGACAAGGATGGACGCTACGTCGCGTTCTTGACCGTTTACGGTCGCATCAAGGACTCGGACAAAGGGTTCGGCATGTCGATCGACAAGTCGGACGCGGCCGGCACGGCACGGGCCCATTTTTCGTTCGGAAGCAGGCGGCGACATCCGGACTACAAGCTCTACCTGGCTCTGGGAAAGGCCGCTTGGCAGGCCGGCACTTGGCACAAGCTCGACGTGACGTGGGACTCGAAGCACTTGGCGATCTACGTTGACGGGAAACTGAGCAACAAGCAGGATCTGCCCAACGTTCCGTTTCCAGAGTTGGTGAATCCCAAGATCGAATTGGTACGAAAATACCCAACAGCCCCCAGCAACCTGCGAAACGCGGAGGACCAAACGTACATCGACGAACTGGAGATATACAAAGGAGCACACTCGGCAGCGCGGGTTCTGGAACGCTACCTGGCCGACAAGCCCGAGGCCGAGCAACAACTGGCCGACTATCGTTTGACGCTCAAAGACTTGCGCGGTCTCCGTGTCACATATGTGCCCGACGTACCACGAAGCAAGTTGGACATCGAATTGGATCTCATGAATCTCGATCCGGAATGGCTTTCCGTGGTGAACCTCGGAAAAGCCTCACTGAGCATTGAAGCCAAAAGCCCTGGTGGCGACGAAGGCCGAGCGGGCGTAGAGCTGAGCGGGACTGCGGCGAGTGCGGAGTTGCCCTGCCGGTTTGAGGAGGGCACTCACAACCTGACATACACGATTCGGGTCTCGGGCAACGAGCGACCGCTTGTCGTCGAGGACACTGTGGAGGTGCCGAACCTAGCGTGGGTCGGCTCGAACGTCGGCGTCAGTGACGAAGTGCTGGATCCATGGACGCCGCTGGAGTACGACGGCGATTGCACCGTTCGATGCTGGGGTCGGCAATACGAGTTTGCAGGACCGCTGCCCACAAAAGTCGTCAACCAGGGACGCGACATTCTCCGCGGACCGGTGACTCTGACAATGAAGACCCCGGCTGGTCAGGCAGCCTTGGTCGGAGAAGACCGAAACACGGTCCGTGCGGCCCCCAACCGTGGCGAGTTCACCGGCACGGCGAGCTTCGAGGGAACGGGTACCGTGGTCAAGTGGAACACCTGGATCGAGTACGACGGGCTGGTTGTCAGTACGTTCACGGTTACTCCGCCAGACGGCGGACTTCGCGTCGACTCGCTTACCATGAGCATACCGCTACGGCCCGGCTTGAAGCACATCCGCGGGGCGCGCAAGAGCCCGAACCGGTTGGAATGGGACGGTGTGCTCTGGGAAAGCCACTTCGAGCCGTTCCTTTGGATCAGCGACGAGGATGAAGGGTTTCTCTGCTTCTGCGAATCCGAAGCGAATTGGGTCTACCCAACCGGCCAGCCGGTCACGTTTGTTCGAGGTGGCGAAGAGCCGTCGATTGAATTGCGTATCATCAACCAGCCCGTGGAAGTGACCAAGCCGATTCGGTATCAGTTGGGCTTCCAGGCGACGCCGGTCAGACCATTGATGAAAGGTTGGCGCGAAATGAACTTCGGACCCGGACTTCCGATCCGACATCAGACCCACCAGCCGTGGATGAACGGCTACGCCTACTACACCGGCCTGTGGCAGGCCGCGCGTCCCGACCGATTGCGCGAATTCGATGAGGAACGACGCGACAAGGGCATCCTGACGTATTACTACGCCACAACAAGTTGCACGCCGAATCACAATCCCGTCTACAAGTTTTTCAAGACGCTGTGGAACGACCCATATCCCGCGCAGTTTGGACCTTATGGGGGCAAAGAAACCAGGTTCATGCCCGCAACGCCAACGCACAATCTGGTTCCCGTCTGTCCAGGAGCGCCCACGCTGATCGAGTACGAGGTGTGGCTTGCCAAAAAGCTGCACGAGGAGGTCGGCATCACGGCGTTTTACACCGACTGCGATGGCATCTGGCCATGCGAGAATACGCGTCACGGTTGTGGTTTCACCGATGCCTTCGGACGGACAGGCGTCAGTTGGTCGATCCTCGGAAAGCGTCAGTTCGCCAAACGCATGGCAACGCTCTGTCGGCAGATTCGGCGAGATGGCGACCGAGGTTATTGGATGACCCACGCCCACTCGAAGCTCGTGCCGCCGGTGCACTGCTTTGCCGACTTCTTCTGGCCGGGCGAAGAGTACACGCACCGCCTGTACGGCAACCGGTGGTACTACATCAATGACATACCGGAACTGGACTACCGCGTTCAACTGTCCGGCAACAGCAGCGGTCTGGTACACGTCTTCCTGCCCGAATTCAAGCGGGGCACGAAAGACCCGAGCGATGTCGATCAACCCCAACCCACGGCGAGCCTGCTGGCAATGTGTGCTGTGAACGATGTCAATACTTCGGCGGCGTACATGCATCTGCCCAGCATGGAAGAATGGTGGGGCATCCGAAAGAAGCTTGGGCTCAATGCGGCCGAGTTCCTTGCCTATTGGCGAGAGGATTGCCCGGTGCAGGCGACTGGCGAAGGAATGCTGGCATCGGTCTACAAATGGCCGGGCCGGGCGGCCGTCGCCGTTGCGAATCGGCTGCCGGACGAAGCGGATGTCACCGTCCAAATGGACCCAGACGAAATCGGGCTAGGTGATAGGGCCGTCGTAGCGACCGATATGCGGACTGGTAAGACCGTCGACATCAGAGACGATCGGTTCGCCGTGCCTGTGAAAGGGCGAGACTACACATTCGTTAGCCTGACGCCCCGGCCGTGAGGATTCGTGCTACAATAGGTCGTCATGACAAGCCAATCTGATCCTGAGATACCCGACGACTTGGCCGAACGACTGACGCGGGAGTCTACGGAATTCGACGCCGCCATCGTGCACTTCTGCCGCGGCGAGATTCAGCGTCTGACCGTCTGGCGCCAACGTTTGGACGTGACAAGCAATTGGTCCATTCTGTTGATGGTCGCCCTGATCACCTTCACCCTTGGATCACCGGATGTGCCGCACTTTACGCTTCTATTGGGTTTGGCGCTCATTGCCATCTCGGTGTTGATCGAGGGTCGCCGTTACTGTCACCTGCAACACTGCGGATGGCGGCTGTACCTGGTCGAGTCGGGTTACTATGCCAGCCTACTGGACCCATCCGGTACTCCGCCCGTGGCCGACTGGCGAAAGAAGCTGGCCGATGATCTGCGAAGGCCGCGTTTTCGGCTAACTTGGTATGAGGCCACGCGTGTACGGCTGCGCCGCAACTACCTCATGGTCCTGTATCTCGTCACGGTGGCCTGGATCACCAAGCTCTTCATTCACCCGAAACGTCCCGATTCGATCGTCGAATTCTACGAGCGTCTTGCGGTCGGCGAGTTGATCCCACCCTGGTTTGTCGCTGTCACCGCCTTCGTGTTCGTGGCCGGCGCGACCGTGCTGGCGGCGACCTGTCCACCAGCCGAGAAACTCGAAAAATGGGGTGGTGCGTTTGCTGATCGCCCGGATCAGCAGGAGACTGAGAAGAGCTAATGACAACAACCAGGGTGTTTCGCGATCGACCGACTGCTGTGGCACGTCTTCTTCGCGTGACGTGTGCCTTCGCCTGCTTGGCAAGTGGGGCCTTGGCCCAAGCCACAGACCTGTTGCCGAATCCAGGGTTCGAGCATGGAATAGCTGGCTGGGTATTCCGTCCCGGTGACGACTCGCAGGTCTCGTTCGTCGACGGTGGGGACGATCGTGGCAAGGTCGTCGTGTTAAGCCCCAACGGCAAACTTCTTGGCATCGAGACAGAAAAGCTGGAGATCGGCAAACACTTGCAGCCCGACCAGGCGTATCGCGTCGAGGCAAAGTTGAAGAACGAAGGATTGCAGAAAGGCGTTTTCGCCTTCTCGATGTATTGTTTCGACTCTGCGGGGAAATCGCTGAAGCAAATCGCTTTCTACGGCCTGAGCACGCGCTCGAAACCACACGACTGGAAGAAACGACGCGGCGAGTTTGGCCCCGGCACACGGAATCCATTGCCGGAAGGAACGAAGAGTATCTGCATCCGGTTCTCGTTCTACGAAGCGAACGGGCACTGCCAGGGAGAGGTGTTGGTCGATGACGTAGATCTCCAGACTTATGAACCACCCGTCTACGCAGGTTGGCCTGCGGAGATCGTCGCAGACGTTGGAGATCTTCAGATCCGTTTCGAAAGTCGCTCCTTTTGGACGCTCTACCGCATCGACTACAAAGGCGATCGGCTCTGCCTGGACCGCTTCGGCAGCCACTACGGCTCGGTTGCCAGTTTTCCGGGCGTCGGCTTCATCGGCTCCGGACACACCGAAAACGAGAACGAGGAGATTGTTGACCTCAAGCTCCTTGTTGATGGCAGGCCGGCCGACAGACCAGAGACGAAACTCTCTTGCCAAGGAATCCGCCTGCAGAAACAATCTCGCATCCGGGACCTCATGCTAAACACAGAGATTACGGTGAAAGACAACCGGATCGTAGAAGACGTGAAACTTCGTGCGGTGAAACCCACCGCCGTCAATCTGATCTACCATTTCATGCATCCGTGGACGTTCACGGCAACCGAGTATTTGGCCGAGTCGCTCGACGGCACGCGCATTGAAGGCTCCTTTACGGGAGACAAGGGTCAGAAGGTCGACAAAGCCGTACGCTGGTCCGCGATCTACGATGCGCCAACAGAGAAAGGCGCTGTCACATACGTGCTGGATGTACCTGCTGATGACGATTGGAGGACACGTTATTGGGATGTGCCCAGCGTGTATCGCAAGCACTACCTTGCGACGTTCATTAACAAGACCATACCAACCGACAGGGAATTCCACTACCGGGTCGTGACGATGCCGTTCGAGTCAGCAACACAGCACTGGAAAGACACCGCGGCAGAAGTTGCAGGCCGTTGTGCCGCATCGAAAAAATGAAAGGAGCCGGACATGGCAACGCGGGATCCGAAGACGAGATTTCTGATCCTGTGTCTGACGATGTCGTGTAGCGTGGTCGTCGTCACGGACGCTTTCGGAGCCGATGCACTGGACGCATGGCGTAAAGGTGTGAAGGTATCTCGGCTTCTCGACAAAGGTGAATGTCACAGCGTTCACTCCTACTTCAATACATCACCTGAAAGCCCGGACGGCACGCACGTCGTCCTGTACCGTTCGACCGCTGCCAACGCTCACGAGGGCGAGGTTTGCATCGTGAACCGCAGCACCGGGGCGATTATCGTCCTGGCGTCGAACGTCCTGGTCGAGGACGTTCATCGAGTCGCTTGTCAACAATGGGTGCTCGGTGGGCGAAGCGTCGTGTTCCACGATCTGCGCGACGGCGAGTGGTGCGTTGTCATAATCGACATGGAATCTGGCAAAGAACGAGTACTGATAACCGGGCGTCAAGTCGGTTGGGGGCAGGCACAGGGAGACATTGTCCCGCTGTACGGGCCTCACTGGGAGCCCGGCGAGCACCGCGACTTGGAGCTATTGAACCTACGCACGGGCGAAGTTTCCACAGCCGTGACCATTGATGCCACGAAAGACGCGTATCCGGATTGGTTCTCGCGGCAGTTTTCCGATAGCCCCACCTCGGTCTTCTTCCCAATCCTCAGCCCCGACATGAATCGCGTGTTTTTCAAGGTCGCCTCGGCAGCGGGCGGCGGATTTCGCAGCTCGGCAGGAAGCCGACGGTACGGAATCTTCTGCTACGATCTGCGCGAAAAGCGGTTCCTTTACATGCACGGCAAATGGGGTCACCCGGCATGGGCACCTGACTCGTGCCGCATCGCAAACATATGGGGCCGACGTCCTGTGCTGGTCAATTGCGAAACGGGTGCCGTCGAGGCCAACCGGAAACTCCCTGCGTTTCCAAGCGCGCATCCGGCGATCTCGCCCGATGGTCAGCTTTTCGCTGTCGACACCCGCGCCGAGTCCTTCGGCGGCGACAAGAATGAATGGGCCATCGTAGTGGGCAGCATCAAATCCGCCGAACACGTCCTCGTCCATCGGTTTGACAACAGCCAAGGTGCCAGATCGTGGCGCAAAGCACATCCCCACCCGGTGTTCAGCCCCGATGGTCGCCGCGTCTACTTCAACGTCAGTTCCGGCCCCTGGACGCAGCTATACGTGGCCGAGATGGCCGAGTAGAACGGCGTGTGCCGTCCCATCACCACATTACTGACGGACTTTGCGCAATCGGTCCGTTTCGTTGCTGAGCCACGGGAGACTGAGACGGACGAACGTGAGCCGTTCGTAGGCTTGTTTGTTTCCACGTTCGTACAGACAGCAGATGGTCATGTCGGGCGCGATGCACAGATTGGAATAGGCCGATGGCCCTTCGTGCAGGACGCGGCCCGCGTTCCACGTCTTGCACTCGTCATAGCTGATCCGCACGGTCATGCGCGTTCGCGACATGGCGGCTGGATTCGAGAAAAGAACGCGGTTTCTGTCGTGTCGCGACTCGTCGGTGAACCGGACAATGCTCGCTTGGCATTGAGGGCTAATCAACGTATCGTCGAACTCGACCTCCGACCAACTTTCGCCACCGTCCTTGCTCCATGCATAAATGCGGCGATTCTTGCCGTGTTTGCTTCGAATGTTCAGGTACACGGCACCGTCCACCGTCTCGACTGCCTCACACTCGTTCGTCCTCTTACTCAGGCTCCCGCCCAGTTTCCAAGTGGCTCCGTGATCGTCGCTGTAAATTACATGCGCCAGCGAATCCGGTCGCGGCAATCCACGTATGCGATGGTCGCATGGGATGAGCAATCTGCCACATTTCAAGTGAATCCCGTGCCCTGGCCCTGTGGCATACCAGGTCCAGTCGGGTAGTTTCACCTCGCCGGTGATATCGACTGGGTCCGTCCAAGTCGCGCCTTCGTCTGTGCTTTTAATCACGAACACGCCGTCGTTGTTGCGCGTGTATGCGAGCCAAACCGTGCCGGTGTCACGATCCACAACCGCACAAGGATTGCCAATCGTGTTCTGGTCGTCGTCCCAGACAAGCTGCATCTTTCCCCAAGTTTCACCGTTATCCGCGCTCCGCTTCAACACAAGGTCGATGTCGCCGGAGTCGGATGAGCTGTTCTTCCGGCCTTCGCAAAAGGCCAACATGACTCCGCTTTTGGAGACAACCAGTGCGGGAATGCGGAACGTGTGATACCCGCCCTGGCCGCTGACAAAGATGTCGCTTTGTGTGATTACAGGCGTGCTCGGTTCCGCCCCGGACGCCGCTGTCACGGAAAGCAACGTCGTGACGCACGCGAAAGAACGCATCATGGGCTCGCTCCTTTCAACAAGAGGCGTGCCCATATTCTATGCGTCTGAAATACCAGCCGCCATTGCTAGCGTCACAAAACGAATGATGTTGGTGCTGGCTCGGCGCGACACGGGCGCAGGCCGAGTTTGCTTAACATCCATACGGCGGGACACCAGTTCGTGAAAGCTGACTGGAGCAGATTCAGTCCGGCGAATGCCGTGAACGCTAGCCACCAGGGGCTGACGGTGATTGCCAGTGTGATGCTCAGTAGTACGACGATCCCAGCCATGGCGCGAAGTGCTCGTTCTATCGTCATTTGACTCGCCTTATTGGTAATGATGTGTTTGGTAGCGGGGCTGCGGGCCAAACGACGCAGTCGTAAACCGCGTGTCCCTGCGTCGGATTGACCCATAGATGCCAGAAAGGTTACAGAATGGTGTCGCTGAATTAGAAGAGCTACCGCGGGGCGGACCGATACCAGTGCGATCGCCAATACGCCTGATCGGTGGCGTAGACGTCGATTGGCTCGTCGGGGGAGAGTTCGTCAGGCAAAGCTCCGTACCGCTGCATCTGAATGATGTAGTGATCGTTCGGACGGAAGCCGGGCATGTCGAAACGCCTTGTGATTTGATGCTGTTGGCTGGCCTCGGCGATCGCTGATAGAATCGCTTGATAGTCGGGATCATTCGCATCCGCAAGCACGACTGGATCGCACAGCCCAAGTCCACCAGCGTTTGCCGAAAGCGGTGCTCGCACGAGCAGCGACTTGTCCGGGCGGGTGAGGTTGCACAGCGATTGCGGCGTGCGGCTGCGGCCGAACTTGAAGTATCCCATCGCCCCACGGATCTTCTTGAGGTCAGCGAAATCGTGTACCAGCGGCAACGGTGGGCCGGCGCCGCCAAATGTGAAATACATCCCCTGGCCGATTGCCGGTTTCGTATTCGGTGGTGAACCGTGACAGCCGCCGCAACGGCGTTCCATCACAGCCACAGGAAACGCCACCGGCGTCATCCCCGACCCCAGCGCCGCATAAGTGCCTGGATAGGTCGCGCTGGTTTCGATCCACAATCGTACCGTTGTGTACTCGCGATCGGATAGCTTCACCTCGTAGTGAGTGCCGTCCAGAAAACTCAACAAACGGCTGGCTCCGGTACCGATCATTCTCGGAGCACGGTTCCCGTACGGCTGATTTCGCCCGTCGGCGATCAGCGATCGTTGAATGATCGTCCAGTAGCTCTGTGAAAACAGCGGCGTGTGGTCACCGGTCAGATCGACCCGTCCGTCGTATTGCTCCGGGTTGTGGCACTCGACGCAGTGGCGGTCCAGAATCGGCTGGACGTGGCGAGAAAAGTCCAACACGTCGGGCACGTCGGCGAACGGTTCGATTCGACTGGGCGCTCGCCGCAATGCCAATGGCATGGAAAAAGGGGACAGGTCCAATTTGCCGGAACGGCCCAAAGGGTGCTGTGCACAAATTGGACCTGTCCCCTTTTTCCGCTCCGACTGCGCTCGTGGGGGTTCCAGACGTTGCTCGTGACAGCCCACGCAGCCCGCTGTCTCGCCAGGCTGCACCGATACAAAGCTCTGCATTCGTTTGACCGACAAATCGTTTTCGTCCAGAGCGACAAAGAACAGCGACCGCAATGCAGGCACCTCGAAATGCGCCGAGCCTTCAGGTTCCACAGGCACAGTGCCCAGGACGCGAGCCAACGTGAACGTCCCGCCTACGCTCAACGGCCACGGTCCGCCGGAGAAGTTAACGGGTTTGGGCAACTGCTCCAGCACCAGCAGTTTCGCGATTTCGCCACGTTCGACGCCCGCCATGTTACGACCCTGGTAGATGTCGCTGAGCATCAATTGTCCGGTGCCCTGGGATAGATCGACTCGCGACGGCACGACACGTTCGCGCGGCCGTGGAAGAAGCGGTCGCGGTTCGTGGCATTCAAGGCGGCTGCCCGCTGCCGGCCGATAGACCAGATCCATGTTGCCCTGGCCATCCATCACCCAAATGCCCTGTCCGTCTGCCACCAGGAAACAGTCTTCCGAGAAGGCATATGGATCCCGAAACAACTTGCCGGGCTGGCTCACCGGCCTGGTCGCATGCAGGTCGTCCGGGCCGGTGCTGGGGTCGACAACGGTGACAACACCCATGTGCTCGGGCCTTCCATGCCGCGGCGAAAACGACGCCACGACTCTGTCGGTGCCCGGAATCGGTTTGGCGTCCAGCATCGAGATACCAGGATGCTTGCCCGGCACAGGAAACGGTTTCGTATCCAACACAGCCGTTCCCGGGTGCTGGTTGCCGTAATAGACCATCTGCCCGGTGCCGTCCGGATTTGTTGTCCAAAGATGATGGAAAGCCAACTGGTGGCGGTCCACGTACTCCCACCGCATGTACAGGACGCGACCGTCGGGCAAGACCCATGGCGTGTTGTCGTGTTCGACGTTGGTCGAGATCGGGTGCACGTTGCCGCCGTTGGCATCGCAGCGATACAGAATCGCTACCGGCGTGCGCCAACAGTTGACCACGCGATTGCAGCGGCTGGAACAGAACATGATGCCGCCGTCGGGCAGGTAGGTCGGTTCGATGTCATTGCACGGCCCGTCGGTCAATTGCACCAGATCGGTGCCGTCCGTATTGATTTCGCATAGGCGGTAGTACGGCTGGCCACCTTCTCGATAGGAAAACAAGATCTTGTTGCCATCGTAGTGTACCTGCGGATCCCGCACACCGCCCGCTGGATCGTCCAACAGGACCTTCAGCCGGCCGGTCCGAAGATCGAACCGGCACAACCGCCCGCCGGCCTTGAAGATCGAATCCGGCTTCCAATCCTCGGGCAACCGTTGGGTAGGATACTCCTGTCGACCGCACCAATAGTGCCCGAAGTTCGCATACCAGTGATCGTTACCTGGAATACGCTCGGCAAAGACAATCTCATCCACATCGGCCATTGGGCCGTCCAGGAACTTTGCCAGCAGATCACCTGTTTCGCACTCCGGCAACTCGGGGATCTTCTCCAGGATGTTCGGTGGTTCGGGCGAAGGCAGGCCGGCGATCAGCATAGGGTCGAACCGGATGCCCGGCGAATCGGCGTCTTGAAAGAAGAGTCCTTGTACCACGCCGCCTTCGTCATATCCCAAGGTGGTCAAGTCGATGCCTACCGGCAACGCTTTGAAGCCGCCGGGTGAAAAGGCCTTCTCAAGTGGTTGTGTCATCATATCTTCGAGCGACTTGGTCGGCTGACGGAACAAGTAGGGTACATACTGTGCGACCATCATTGCTCGCGGGTGATCGAACGTAATGTCAAACGCACGAACTGAGATTCCCCGCAGGCCCGGTTTCCAATGCAGCGGACCAACGTCAAAAGTATCTCCTCCGGCAGGGCCGTCGCCGCGTTGAACCTCGAATAACACGACGTCATCGCCCGGGAGATTCGTGACGGGAGGGTCGAATGTGACCGCAATGCCCGGTGTGGCTTGTGGACCGTCGAGCACCGGCGCTCCGGTCAATTTGCCGTTACCGGGATTGATCAAGCCGGTTGTCAACTTCAAATCCCCCAACAGACCGGCTCGCGTTTCAGGCGATGGCGCATCGCAACCGGCTGTGTAGACGACGTTTCTTGTGTGCGAAGATCTGAAGTGTATCACCGTCGCACGGATCAACTTCGACGCCTCGAAGGCAACCGTACCTTTGCCGCGAGTCACGACAACACTAGTCAACACCGTGTCGTTTCCCTCGGACTTGACGGTATACCCAACCACTTCTCCGCGAGCCGCATCCGCCAAGCCGCACAGCCCAACGGCCATACTTGCAACGAGGTACACAGTCCGACGCTCTAGAATCATTCGCAAGTCCTTTGATGCACGGCTTTCTGGCGAGGCACAGGTGTCGCCATTCGTACAAGTTAGACTGAACGGTCGATGAACTCAACGCTTCTTTGCGAGTTGGCCTGAATGGAGTTGAGAAGTTCTTGCACAGTGCTGATAATACGGGCACCTGCCGACACCAAATCCTCGATTGGAGCCATGCTATGAAGAGATACAGCGACGGAAGAGGAATCACACGACGACGTTTCGTAGGCCGCGCGTCCGCATTGGCGGCGGCACCATTGATCATACCGGCCACGGCGCTCGGGCTGGACGGCGCAGCTTCGCCGTCGGAGCGTGTAACCTTGGGAATCATCGGCACGGGTGGCCGCGGTACGGGCAACATGCGATCGCTCTTACCCGTGGCCGGGGCGCAAGTTGTGGCTGTGTGCGATGTCAAGCGTAATAAACGCGAAGGCACCGCCAAGATTGTCGGTGAGCACGACGCGGCCAACCGAGGCGGCGCCGGCAAGCCATGCGACACGTACAACGATTTCCGCGAAGTGCTGGCACGCGACGACGTGGACGCGGTTGTGATCAGCCCTCAGGACCATTGGCATGCAGTGATCGCCGTAGCGGCGGCGCGAGCAGGCAAAGACATGTACTGCGAAAAGCCACTGGGGGTGGCCGTTTCGGAGTGCGTGGCCATACGCGACGCCGTGCGACGCTACGGTCGCATCTTCCAGACGGGCACACAGCAGCGGTCTGATCCGAAGTTCCGCCACGCGTGCAACCTTGCCCGTTTCGGTTACCTCGGCAAAGTGAGCAAAGTCGAGGTCGCTGCGCCCGGCCCCAAATACCAACCGAGGTATCAAGGCCCGGCGACGCCCCAGCCCGTCCCCGATGGTTTCGACTACGAAATGTACGTCGGTCCAGCGCAGATGAGGCCATACACACCTTATTGTGTCGACTGGCCCGGCTGGTATTTGATCTGGGACTACTGCGCCGGGTTTATCATCAACTGGGGCGTGCACCACCTGGACATTGCACACTGGGGCCAACCTTCGATCAGCCAACAGCCGTGCCGGGTCACCTGCAAGTCGGTATATCGCACGCACCCGGTTTGCGACAACATCAACTCGTGGCAAGCCAAGTTTGTGTTCGACGACGGACTGAAAATGGACTTCACCGATACGGGCAATCCGCTGGAGCAAGGGACTCGGTTCATCGGCGAAGAAGGCTGGGTGCACGTGAACCGGCGCGGCATCAAGGCCGAACCAAAGTCGCTGTTGGACGTCGAGATCAAGCCGGACGAACCGCAAGTGTACGTATCGACGAACCACCACGCCGATTTCATCAACTGTGTGCGCCAGCGGCGCGATCCGGTTGCGCCCGTCGAGGCCGGCCACGTGGCGTCGTACCTGGGCATGATTGCCGAGTCGGCTGGTCGCGTAGGACGCGAACTCCGGTGGGATCCGTCCATTGAGCGCTTCGTCGATGACGCCGAAGCCAATCGCCTGCTGACCCGCCCAATGCGCAGTCCGTGGCACGTGTGACTCGCGATCATGGCGCGCCAAAATGGCCCGACATACAGGTTGTGGGCCGGTCTCCCGACCGGCACACACTAGCCCGACCGTAGGTCTCCTTTGGTTCCTTGATATCTTCGGTCCGAGTCTCGGCGAGGTCGGGAGACCTGCGCCGAGCGCGACCTGCGCCGAACGGTAATTCTGCAGGAACCCGTTAGGCGATGGAGAAGATTAGCGTGATCGACGATGTGAGGCCAACCGACGCATCGCAAGCGAAGTCAATCGACGCCGATATCGAAACGCTGGCCGATCGTTTCGACGCCGCTTGGCTGGCAGGCGAACAGCCGAGTATCGAGGACTATGTGGCGAAGCTCCCGTCGGAAAAGGAAACAGAGACGTCCCAGCAGGTACTGATCGAGTTGGTGATGATCGACCTGGAGTATCGTTGGCGTCGCGCATCGGAACCAGCACACGAAGAAGCACACGCGACCATCGACCAGACGCTGGATCTGGCACCACAATCGGCGCGCGGGGCAAGACCGCTGCTGGAGGACTATGTCCAACGCTTGCCGGTGTTGGGAAGTTCCGATCAATTCCCCGACGAAGCGATCGCCTTCGAGTACCGTGTGCGGCGTCTTTGGGGTGACGGACCGAGCCATGAATCGTACGAACGCCGGTTTCCTGCACGTGCGTCCAGCTTGCTGGAAGAACTCGACAAAGTGGACCGCGAGGTCCCGCGAGACGGACCAGCGGGCGAAGATCGTCTCGGAAAGAACGTCGGCAATGCCGTCGTCGACATGCAGTCCACGATCGACACCGCTCGGCCAAAAAACTGAACCGACCTTCAAGTCCCGTAGAAAACGGGCTTTCGTCGCTTCGGGAACGGAGAATCTCGGCCGAACATGACCGTTCAAACAGCCCCGAGCAGTGGATAGGAAAGAGAAACCAGCCTAGTTTTGTGGATCAGCGCAGACCATCAGGGCGACAATCAACAACCGGATCACGCTTCGAAGCTATGCAGCATCACGATAGTAGTATCGCAGCAGGCCGCCAAGCCGTTCGCGGCACTGGACCTCGCCCAGCGACTGGCCGACTTCCTCACCAGGGTCAATCAATTGGTTACCCAATCCTTGATGGTTTCTCTCTGCGTGATAATGTTCCAGGAACTGCCGGATCGCAGTGCGAAGCATCTTCTCACCGAAGAAGATCATTTGCAGGAGACACTCTTCTTTGATGCTTCTCATGAACCGTTCGATGTGCGGCGTCAGATTGGGAGACCGTGGCGGAAGCCGCACGCTTTCAACCCCTTCGTCTTCCAGGATCTTCCGAAACGCATCAGTGAACTTCGTGTCGCGATCCATGATCAAGTATCGCTTGCCATTGAGAAAGCCGTCCTCGACATCGGTCAGGTTCCTGGCGATCTGCTTCATCCAGGCTTCCACCGGATTCACCGTACAACCGGCGAAGTGAACTCGCCGCCTGGCCACTTCCATGACGAAGAGCAAATAGTACGTGACCAATCCTCCCATGGTCCAGACTTCGATCGTCGTGAAGTCGATGGCACCCAGCACGTCCCAATGCGACTTGATGAAAGTCTTCCATGTCGTCTTCCGTTTCCGTTCCGCAGATGGTCCGAGGCCGTGTTCTTTGAGGATGTTCCCCACCGTTTGATCGCACACCTCGTGGCCGAGATTCTCCAACTCGCCCTGAATCCGATCGTATCCCCACGAGGGATTCTCACGAGCGAAGCGCAGAACCAGATCGACGACCTCTTTTTCCACACGTGGCCGGCCTACCGACTTGCGGCGCTGACTGTAGTCCCATTTCTGAGTCACCAACGTTCGGTGCCAACGCAGGATCGTGTCCGGCGTAAACAGCGTGCCGATCTCCTGGAGCCTCTTTCGTCCAAGGACCTTGCCCTTGACGGCCAATCGACGCCGCTGATCGTCGTTGAGCAGAATCCGCTTCTTGCCAAACTTCTCTTTCAGGACTTGGTTTTCGGTCCGGAGGTATTCGATCCTCTCCTGCTGTTCTCGATGGACCCAACCGGCCAGGATCATGAACAAGAGTTGCCACGGCTGCAGAATGAAACTCATGTGGGGTCCTTTGGTGAAGTGCGGGGGAGCCACATTCACCATCGATTGAGCGCAGCGGCGATGCAACGGAGCACGACTGTCACGATACCGCGATCCTGCCCCGAGCGCGCCGGTTGTGCGTTTTGTAGGGCCTTTGCGGTGCGGGCGTTACGATCGAGGCCGGCCGAAATCCATGCGATGCACGATGGCCGAACTCCAACAACCATCGGCATTTGAAGGTCGTCGGAGTATTTTGGCCTTACGGGACTCGGCCTCCTATCGTCGCCGGGTCAAGCAGGCCGAGTCGCTGTTGACCTCAAAAACCGAAAACCAAGTCTGACCCCAGCGAAGCCCCCGCCAAAGAAGGAAACGAATCCAAGCACGCGACGATCAGCCGGAAATGAGACCTGTCCGAGCTGTCCCGCTTGATTGCCCCGATATGAGGTGCGTCGTTTTCACGACGCAGATACCTTTTGCGGAAAGGAGATGCTACAGCGCAGCTTGCACTTAGGGCATCAGGTTTACCTTGCGGCGAAAACGGACCACGAATGCTGGCTTCGCAGGAAGACCAATACGCACCTAGACAGCTAGAGTCAAGAGGAGTAACGAGGGTTCGCCGCAGCAAGCTTGGTTGCGATCTCATCGAGTTCGACGTATCCAACAGTGGGTTTTCTCAGTCCGATAAACTGGCTTGCATCGGTATTCGTTCTATCGGAAGCTTCGACCCGATGGAAGAAAAGTTGGCAAATCCCCATGCCTGGCTTAATTGCGATCGGAATCTCACCAACATTCGTTAGTTCGAGCGTTAGGCAACCTGTGAACCCGGGATGAACTCCAGTGGCGGTAGCGATAATCAGCCCTCTCCGTCCCCAGCTGGAACGGCCTATCACGTAGGCTGCAAGATCTTTAGGAACCCGCATCCACTCCAAAGTTATACCGAGCACGAAATTCCCGGGATGCAGCACATACTGATCTCCGAATGACACATAGTGCGTTTTCGTTAGGCGCTCATTGCCACTTTGTTCGGCGATTCTAAGGTGAGTCATGCGGGACTGGCGTAGCGTGACAAACCAGGTTCCCAGCCGCATGTCAATTGATGCTGAGCCGCTTGCCTCAATCTCGTCTGGAATTGGCTGCGGCGTAATGACAAGCGGGTCCACGGTCTCTGGCTTTTCACCCTGACGTATCAACTCAGCGATGCGCTCCGCTTTAAGAATCATGCGGGCTCCTTAAGAATCTGCTCAATCTCATACACCTCGATATTCTTCAGAACGAGCTCTTTTAGATTGCGATCCTTGTGGTTTTCAACTCCTGGTATCCCTTGCCAGAGGTCTTTCGTATTGTAGGCCTGCCACGCGGCGCACAAGATGTCCGAGATACGGATACATCCTTCTGCCGGGACGACATGTTGGAATCGTTTGAAGATTCGGTCAACTTCACTAAGATCGGGCCCAGTTATCCCGGCCGACCCGATCTGATCGTTCGCACGCTGGATGATGTCGTCCACCATACCGGCGAGCGAGGAATCCGCCACCGAGAGCAAGAATTCATCACTCTGCATCAAATTGGGCTCGGCCATGTCTTCAAACATACTTTCATAGCCCGTTGGCGCTGAGATTCCATAGACGCTCGCTGCATTGATCAGATTGCGCACGCGAGTCAGGATGTTCGGATAGGCAATTGAGCGTGTGCCTTCGGTGCTGGGCGAGAGAATGTAGGCGAACGCGTTTAGGTAGCTGTTCCCAAACAACTTCAGGCCTATATAGTCGCAGAAGCTCTCCTCTGCTTGGCTCAATGCCCAACCTAAGGCTTGCTGCCAGAATTGAACACACAAGAAATTGCTTGTCAGGTCCGCATGCGCAAGGGACGTCTGGGGCGAGAAGACCTGCTTAAACTCCTCCCAGCGATCGGTGATGGCATCCAACACATTCGTCTTGGCAACGGGCGTGTAGCTCTGTCGAAGACCAAGTGACGCCCAGAGAGAGTGCCCTAGTTCATGCCCTGCTAGCGGGATGAGAAGAGGATTGGATGACTCAGGTGCAGGAAGCCCAATCAACACGAATCCGGGAAGCGCGGGAATTTCGCGATAGACGAAGGGCGAGTAGTCCCATTCGGACGAAAGAACAAGTCGCGTCTTTCGTTGAAGCACGTCCGTGCCTGGTTCAAGCACATCACGAGCGAGCCGCAGAAGCGGACCAAATACTTCGAACGCGTTACGGACGTTGGTCGATCGCAGAACAAAGCCGAGGAGAGGGACGAAGACAAACAGAGCATCGAGGGACAGTGTGCATTCCTGCTTCACGATTGCAGGATCGCTGTACTCGTCGAACTGCTCAAGCCGTTCCAGCTTCTTCTTGAAGAGGTCACCAATCTTGTGTAGCGCTGCTTGCGAATGCTCATATGGAAATTCACATTCGTCGAGGCGCCGAACCTCAGCAAGGAATGCTTGAATCCGGTCAACCGCGTATTCAAGAGAAGACACACACTCTCTCCCTGGATCAGAATCCTTGCAGTCGCCGGAAGGGATGATCAGGAACACGATCGTGAGGCGACTTCTTCGCTGCGGACGCGCGACGAGACAGAGCCAGACAGAATGCGCGCATTTTCTTCAGATCATCGGAGTTCGTTTTCTTGAAACCTTCAGAATCGTCAATAAGTTTGTGAAATCGCTGAACGAGTTCACCAGCCTCTCGAACTAATTCCTTGACCGTCGAAAATGGTTGGCGCCTCGTCGAATCGCCAATCGCTCGGTTAACGACAACCACAGCGGTCGGGTCAAGGAGCCAGTTTGCTGAGGAAGGATCTTGCTCGTCCGGGATGGAACGAGAGATGATCCGAGCCAAACGGCAAACGCTGTCAGTTCCGCAAGGTCGATCAAGTAAGATGTTGTCGAGTTCGATTGCCGCTTGGCAAGCGAGAGACGGAACATCACTTTCCATGGGCCATTCAGCCTCACCGACCTCACTAATCTGTTCGACACTCATTGCAACCTTCCTGGTAATTGAGTTTTGAATGAACCGTTGGACGAAGCATAACCCCTTGCCTCATCGGTCCTTCCGTCGGTCAATCTTAATCAGACTGAGACTATTCAGCAACGGAGGTTCCCGGAGACCGCACATTTCGGAGAACATTTTGCTACGACGAACGCAGCCCCTCAATCTGGCGTGACCGATTTATATGGTTTTAGGGGGTCTCCGGTTATTCGCTTGGCCGTGGTTAGCGGTGGGAGTTCAGCCAGGTGAAGGGTGTGTGCCCTTAGTCTGACACATAGCCCCGAGAACGGGTAAGTTTGGGTGACTGTCGATCGTGTTGACCTGACGAGCAGGCCATGCGTGATTCCGCGTTACAGGAGAGCGGTTCACGAGCCCGGGTCTGGCATTCCACGTCTTGAACCGAGGCGTGGGTAGGATGCGTCTGTTTCTGAAGGATGCGGACTCCGAGGCGTTCGAGCGGACCGAGGACTGGCGGTGGTCGAGCCTGAGGCGTCGCGTGTCGGGTTCGGCGGAGCAACGAGGCTGTTGAGTTCTTGGGAAGGACAGATTACTCCTGCCCGTCCACCTTGAAAGGGACCGCCTTGGGGAACTTGTAGCCGCCTCCCTCGGGCACGGCGTGTTTTGCGACAAAATCTGCCACTCTCTTCGCAGCGCCGAGGATCTCTTCGTCCTTGAGGTACTTGCCTATCTGGGCCAGACCACAAACCACGCCGGTCTGGCCGTAATCGAGTGTGATGGCGATCCTCTGCCTTCTCCTGTCAGGACACGCGAGACACCCGTCCACCTCGACTGCCGTGCCGATCACGCCTTGCGCCACGCGTTTCAGCGCCGCCTTGATCTTTGCCGTGAACTCGGGGTCGCTGTCGCCGATTTCCCTGGCGAATCGGATGAGAAAATCGCAACTGCCCAACACGCCGCCACAGTACCCGAAGCCGCCATCGCCGCCCGGAGGTCCGAAGACCCTGCCTTGCGGAAGCTTCAGGAGCCTGAAGACAGCACTCTCCGCAGCTCCCCTGGCATACTTCATGCACTCCGCCGCGAACTCCGGAGCTTTCTCCCGGTTGGCACGTGCGCCCATGAGAAAGGCCAGGCCTATCCCACCGGTTCCGCTCCCGAACCCGATGTTTCTGCTTTGTTCGCTGTGCCGCATGTACGGCCACACGGCTGCTTTGCCGTGTTTCTCGGCAACGTCCATCAGGTAACGGAGGTTCGAGTTCGCCATGGACAGCGGCGTCATCCCGTCGTAGAGCTTGATGTCCGGACGGACCTCTGCAATGTGCAGCAGCGACTGCACAATACCTGCCTGGCCGTAGCAGAACCCCGTCTCGATGGGGCCGTCCTTGCCTTTGCGCCACACGAATCTCCTGTCGACGCCCGAACCGATGAACTCCCCCCGTTTCCGCAGGTTCAGCAGGACTCCCATGAGCGCCTTTTCGAACTCCTCATCCTCGGAGTTCTGAGTGGCGGCGAGGAAGACCTCAAGGAAAGCGGCCAGTCCATGGGAGTAGCCTGCCAATGCTCCGTGCCACAGGTAGACTCGGCCCTCCCTGGTATCCCTCTTCTGCATGATCGCCGCGACGCCGCGTGCGCCCGCGAGGCCCGCGTCTCGGTACTTCCGGTCACCATGCTTCTCGTAGGCCCGGAAGAACATGGATACGGTGTGGCACATGTAGGTCCCGGACGGCTTGCTGAACTTGCTGTCCGGTGGGGCCAGCGGGACGAGTGGACAGATCAGCCGGTCCGGTTCGTCCGTCTTCGACACGGACACGATCCAGTCGAGCGCGCCCTGCCAATACTTCGAATACTCAGGGGCAACGTCGGAGAGTTCCAGAAACCCCCACGCAACGCCAGCAGCCCCATGGGTGTCGGTGTGGTACTCGGGCTCTTCTCCTTGTGCCGCAGACGCTACGCTCGGGACGGCTATTGTCAAGGCAAGAGCAACTGAGAGACCCACATACAAGACACGGTATCGCTGGATCATGGAAACGCATCGGGCCTTGGAAGATTGTTTTCTCATCCAGAAGCCATTCTTGGTGTTCATCGCACGTCGTCAGAACTCCCTGGACACATAAACCCGAAAGACAAGGCGTGACTCGCTCCACGAAGGCTAACTCACTCCGCCTGACAGTTCAACTGTGAATGCCTGTCCCTAATGATTACGAGAACGGTCGCCTGATGGTATACCCCGTCAGTCATTTCGTCAGAATCAGGCGGTTCCCTTCTGGGGCCGTCACTTTGAATCCGGGGAACGTCACCAGGCCCCAGCGATCCGCCTTCAATGGCATGGATTGAATCGTCTGGTCTGCGGCGTCGACGTTGGCGGCGGTGCAGGTTTGGCCGGGCGGTAGTTTGAAGATCTGGCAGCGCCGCGGTGTCACGTCCACAGACAGCGGCAAGTCGCCGGCAGCCGCGTCGTAGGTGACAAGCACCTCGTAGCGATCGGCGGTTTCCTTGGGGTCGGTCCAGTTCAGCCCTCGGTTGATGTATCCCAAAATGTCGCCGCTGTTGTTATCGCCGTTGCCCGGCTCGTTGTTGGCCGAGGAATTGCTGAAGGCGGGGTAGCTCTTGTTGAGCGCGAAGTGCGTCAGGTGTGTCGTTTTCCATTTGAGAAAGTCGGGCGGCAAACCGTTGGCTACCGCGGAATGGATACCGTTGTTCCAGGCGACCAGGCAGCCGTGACGCATCTTCTGGAGCGCCCGGTAGAGATCCGGATTGTTGTGCCAGGGGATGGATGTGTCTTGGCGGCCGTTGGCGATGATCAGAAAAGGCAGATCGTCGGGATGCGAAAGGACGAAGTGGGTCGAGTCCATCCGCGCGGACAACGGCATGTCGTCGCTGCACGTGAGCGAAAGAGGGCCGCAGAAGGAGATCAGCCGGTGACTGTTGCCGTGCCAGCCCAGTCTCACCCCTTTCTTCTCGTCGCCGTCGTTGTAAGCCACAATGGGGACATGGGCGCTGACGGCGGCGAATATCTCTGGATGGCGGAAAGCAAAAGACATGGCCCCGCAGCCGCCCATGGACGAGCCGGAGCAGTACGTGCGATTGGGATCGGTTCCGAGATATCGTTTAACCCAGTCGATTTCGAACAGCAGTCGTCGTTCGCTGTAGTTCGTGGGAGTTCCCTTCTCGATCTTCTCGGGCTGGGGAATCTTGTCGCTCGAACCGTACCAGAAGGTCCAAATGCCGCGGATGTCGCCAGTGGCTGCGATGCCTCTCCTGAAGGACCGTCCCACGTACATGGTATTGCTCGGCAGGAGCAGGACACGATCGGGGCGCACAACCACGTCGAGCATGAAAGGAATGCCTTCGCGCCAGGCGTGCGTGGAATCGCCGAAGACGATGTACTTGCAGGCCGGACGGTTGCCTTTGGCGTGCAGCGCCAGGTTCAGCGGCTTTCCCCGGCCCGAGTCGGGCACCGGTGCCGTGCCTTCGCCCTGCCAGATCGGACGGATCTGCTCGCATTTCTGGGCGATCGGATCACGCAGCGCGTTCTCGCCGGGGACGATGGTCCGGTCCTCCCGGCCGTCCAACACCGTCGTGACAGCATAGTAGCCGTTTCCCTGCTCGTCTGTGCCGACGGTGTGCACGTGCAGGCCCGAGGTCGGGTCCAGACGCTGCCCACCTTGCTGGATAATGTACCCGATCGGTTCGGGCACGGGCGGAATTTGGCCAGTCGCCGCGTCCTTCACGCGTCCTTTGCCGTAGTTGCCTTTGTCGCGTGTCCAATCCTCCGCCGACCGAGGTTCGATCCACCGGCAGACTTGTTTGGCATCCGCAAGCGTCGCTTCATCAACAATGGGACTGCGCGACAAATAGACATTGAAGGTCGTCCCGATCGGCACGGGCGATTCCTGCCACGTCAGAAACGTCTGGCCAGACCTGTATTCGGCCTTGAGTTTCGTCACAACAGTCGTCCGCGGCTCCGCCTTCGCGACAGCAGACGTCATCACTATCAGAAGGAGAATACTTCGCATCATCTTCGTTTCTCCGCGTTTCGCGATGCACCGGTCAGCGGGCCTACTCCAAGGCGCCATGCCATCAGCCGTCTAACCTATATTGCGCACCAACTTGTAGGCCGGACCAAGCAAACCGTGCAACTGCCGGAACTTCGGCCTCTTCTATTGGCGTTCTCTACGGTACAGGCTGTCAAAGCAATAAAGCTGGTTTGCGCTGTTCCGGCAAGGGGTTCGGCCTCGGTCCGGCCTACGCGGTGCGCAATTGCGGCTAAGAGGCTGCGGTTCAGGATTCTTGGGTTCGTTCATTCGGCTTGAGGTGTTTGTCGAAGAAGTCAATGACCTCTGGCCGAAGGTCCTTCTGTTTGGGCTGAAGGTGGAAGCTGTGTGGAGCGTCTTTGATGATGATCAACTTACTCTGCACACCGATCTCATTGGCCGCCTCGTGGAAACGCGTGGACTGATCCACCGGTGTGGTCTTGTCCGCCGTGCCGTGCAGGATCAGCATGGGCGGGTCGTCCTTCGATAGCTGCTTGATAGGCGAGGCGGAGTTCCACAGCGCGGGTGCCTCGGCCTGTGGCTTGGCGAACATTGGCAGGGTCGGATAGGGTACAGTTGGTACCCGGCCCTCCCACGAGGACGCGCAGTGCGGGTACATCGGCACTGCAGCCTGGACGCGGCAGGAGTATTCCGCATCCTCCTCGGGATCGAGCCCTACCTCCGATCCGCTCACCGCCAGCAGCGCCGTCAGGTGCCCACCCGCCGAACCGCCGATGGCCCCGATGTGCTCTCCATCGAGCTGATACCGAGCGGCATTCTTGCGCAGCCATCTCACGGCCCGTTTGCACTCCTGGATGTTCTGCGGAAAGGTCGGCGAGCCGGCTTTGGCCAAGGCATAGTTGATCGACATGCAGACGTAGCCATGTGAGGCAAGCGTGGTACCGATGTTAATCTCGCGGGCCGCGCCTTTGTCGCCGCCCGCCCACCCGCCGCCGTGAATGATCACGATGCCCGGGTATTTTTTCCCTGGCTCGAACGTAGGCGGCAGATAGAGGTCTGCCTTCTCAGCGCGGCCCGGTTCGAGATACATCACGTCCTTCTCGATGCGGACTGTGAGCTGATCTGGGGCGATGTCGCGTACGAACAGGCTGCGCCACCGGATTTCGCCGCCGTGGGTTTGCAGCATGATTGGGCCTTTGGCGGGCAAAGGCTTCGAGCGATCCCAGTAATTTTCCATCACCGCGCCGTCCACGACGAGCTTGTCATTCAACCACACCCAAGTGCGGTCGCCGATCTGGCGAATGCGGAACTGATTCCACTCGCCAAATGGTCTGTCCGCAAGCACGAGTGGGTCGCGACCGGGCGAGCCGGGGGTGTTATTGAACAGGCCGCCGGAGCCAAGGTGTGGTTTGCGGGTCGGATTTTTGGGATTGAAGACCTGATTCCAATCCCAGATTTGCACCTGTGGGGTACCGCGCAGATAGATACCGCTGTCGGCCTTCGGCACGGTCTTGTATTCGATGAGAAACTCGATGTCGCCAAACTCCTCGTCGCTCGTGGCGTAAGGGCCGTGGCCGTCGTTGACCAACTCGCCGTTCTCGACAGTCCAATGCTTCGGAAAATCAGCCCGCTGCTGTTCGAGGTTCGCGTCGCGCTTCTCGCCGGTGAGCTTCGCGACGCGGTGTGGATTGAGTCCATGCCAACCCGTAAGGTCTTTGCCATTGAAGATTGCGCGAAAACCCTCAGGCGGAATGGGCTCGGCGGCTTGTAGCGAGGTGAACTGTGCGAACAGGAGCAAGATGAGGATGAGGTTTGGAATGTGTTTCATGGTATGGGCCCTTTCTTGAAGTCATTAGCGTTGAATATACACATGCACACCGTACGGTCCAAACGAGTCGATCAAATCAGTGCCGCGCACGGAGGGCGGGTCGCCATCCTCGCGCCAGCGTTCGAGCGACTCCACGCCATCCGCTAACTTAAGCTTTGCCTCCACCTCGGCGTCCCGCTCGTTGACGGCAAGGACCCACAGCTTGCCTCCCACACGGCGACCCATGGCGATTACCGTACCATCCGCTGACTCGGCCTCGACATCGACGGCATCCGGCGAGACGAGCGCCGGGGTCAACTCCTTTAGCTCGGAGGCCACGCGCCGCAACGAGTCCCATATGTCCGAGTCCCGGTCTTCATAGCTGGCACCCCAGTAGATGATCCCAGTCGCTCCGTGGAGGATCGCGTCATAGGCCATGAATCGCGTCTCCGCCCACGTGGGGGCGCGCTTGTGCAGCGACGGGTCCTTCTCCCAGACGCTCCAGCCAAAGCCCTGTAGGATCGCCCAGATAGGTTTGCGGTCGTGCACTGTCTGGTGATTCTTGTCCACCTCGTCGCCGACAACGCTCAATGTCTTGTTGGCAAGATCAGAGTGGTTCGTTCCCTCGACCGGATAGATGTCCATACCTGAGACATCGGCTGAGCGGCAGTATCGGGCGAGGTCCTCGATGGTATTTCGCGGAGCCTGGTTCTGCCAAAACAGGTGTGTGGGCATCAGGCGGCGCATCGTGCCGTAGGCGTGCTTCACATCGGACACGGGGACTCCGTTCCAGAGGGCTTCATCACACATCAGTCCCAGGAATGCCGGATGGTCTCCCACGTTTTCGGCCATGGTGCGCAGGGCTCGTTCACGGTCTTCGGATGCTGATTCACCCTTGTTGTAGACCCATGCATTGTTCCATTCCATGACGTACAGGCCCAGCTCTTTCGCACGGTCGAGACTGGCCTGGACAGCTTCCTTTTCCCCCGTGGAACTCAAGTTGGGGACAAGAAGGTTGAAACCATCACCCGCCAGACGCTCGGCCTCGTCCGCCAAGGGCGAGATGGAAGTCAGACCAATGGGAAACCAAGGTGCACCATGCACAACGGCGATCTTGTCATCACGGAAGAAAACGCCTGGCGCATCGGACCGAACGATGTCAAGGAAAGCCGTGTCCGACGCCACCACCCCCTCGCCAGAGGACACTCGGGCGCGTAGCGTGTACGAGCCAGGCGGCACATCGCCGAGCGGGAGTTCCAATGTCCCATCCGCCTCGCGTTCCGCTATTGCCAGTTCCCGCTGCGCAGCATCCGACAACACGACGCGGCACGACACATCGTCGAGGGATGTTTCCACGCGGCATGCGGCCTCAAGTACGGGTTCGTCGATCCCTTGCCTCAATAGCCCACGTGCATTGGGTTTGAGGATCGACAGTTCCACCTCTGCGACCATTTCCTCCATGGCCAATGCCACATCGTCGATCCAAAGCGTGCCCTCGGAGCGCAGTTCGAAAACAACGTTCGCTCGGTCCGCCCCCGGTGGCACAATAGCGCGGAGCGTCTTGCGTTGCCAACCGGTGGTTGTCTGGTCGCTCATCTTGTCAGTGTCAATGATCTCGCCGCGAGCCATCCATTCCACGGTCATGCAGAAGTTACGGCCGAAAACATCACATCGTACGGCTGCCGATAGCTCGCATCTCCGGCCCGGCTCGACCGGCACGCCGTCCTGTCGCCATGCAGCCACCTGGCCAGCTTCTCCCTGACGAGTGAGCGCTACGCTATGCGAACCTGTGGCCGCCATCTCGGCGTCCCATTTGGCTGTGCCGGGGCTCGGCACCCAATCGTCCGGCACTCCATTGCCATCGGCGTCCGACTCGAAACCGGAGTTCTTCAGAAGACTATCGGGCATGCCTGGCACCGCCCACAGATCTATATCGTCGAAATCGTAACTGCCGGGCGCATAACAGCGCAGCAGGACAACGGCGCGAGTGCAGCCCTTGGGCGGTGCCACCGGCCCAGTGGCCACTTGCACCCACGTGTCCGCCACGGCCGCGGCCACGGTCGCTCGCCCCAAGTACCGCCCGTCACCAAACCACTGAAGCTCAACGCCATGCGAACCCGGCGCGGCGTTCGAGACGCGGAGCCTAGCGGTCAGCAGATAGGACGCGTCCTGGTCGACGGCGACGAATCCGGCCACGGGGCGCACGTCGGCTTGGCCATCGGATGTGCGGCTAAGGCGTACGAATGCTCCGGGATGGCCGCCTTCGTCGGTGATTCGAGTCACGGTGGGAGCATCGCCGACATCGGCGCACAGCCGCCATCCCTCCGCCAAGCCCTGGTCGCCAGCCTCTTCGAAGCTCCCATTGGTCAACAAGCTATCGGCGGCCATGACTGGCATCGCCACAACGTTGAGAGAGAAAAGTAGGTGTATGACAACGATTCGCATTGCAGTCCCCAACTTAATGGTATTTGAGTCGAGCCCTGAGTCTGGTCCAGCGGGCCAGCGTTGTCAATCATCGGCCGCAAACGCAACAGGAAGGTCGGCCGGGTCGGTCTTTCCTCGCAATCAAGAGAGGCGGAGGAGACTGTATCGAACTTCGGTGGGTAAACGCAGACTGCTAACTTGCGTCGGGAGTGCGCCACCCAATGCAATTGCGCCGGAGCAAAACGACCCGTGGTCACGCAGCCCGAACGATCATTTCGCGTCGTCAATCTGATGTCGGCAAAGGCATTCGTCTCAAACGTGTTCGTGAGCTCGCTCGATGTGACCTGCGCGTGATTCAGTATTTCGTCTGAACGCTCAGGTCGCGAACACCTCGGTCATCTGTGCGACTCGCGTCCATCACTCATGACGGTTAGTCCTTTGCGCAAAGATGTCGGCGAGTCTCATGCAGGAGGGGGCGACCTACGCACGCTGGAAACGTGCGATTCAATGCGTCCAGGCGACTGCAGGTCCGTCAGACTCCGCGCCGCTTGATTTACCTTTTGCTTCCCCTTACGATCAGATCTGTCGTCGGAAAAGAAAACTCCTATCCTTCGCCAGGAGCGCGACTAAGATGCGGTGGGGCGGCTGCTAAATAGGGGGCGTTCTATGAGTCTGAAAGGAGCGTGCGTGTTGCTTTTGGTCGTTAGCATGGTAGGTTGCGCGCGGAAGGCGAGCCCAGTGGCGGAGGAGTCGGAACTCAGCACCTCGGTGACGCGAAGTCCGGAAGAGAAAGCCGCTATCGCTGACATCGAGAGATGGGGGGCATTTATCGGCGCAACCCGGCTAGACCGGACAGGCCGATATTTTTTGTTGACCTCAGCGACACCCCGGTCACCGACGCTGGGGTGGAATTCCTCACAGGGATAGCCAACCTCCAAAACCTGGACCTCGGTGGCACGCAGGTCACCGACGCTGGCCTGGAGCACCTTAGAGCGATGACCAGCGTCAAGAATCTGGGCCTGGAGCACACGCAGGTCACCGACGCTGGTTTCTACGAGTTGGACGAGGCGTTACCGGACTGCGATATGTCCTTTTCACCGGGGGAACAGAATATCAGCCCACCAGTCGGAGATCCCGAACCGTGAATCGGATCAAAGTACACTCTTGATCATAATAGGGTCCTTTGATGACTTGTCTCACGCCCCGCGAATAGTTGGGACAATCGGTCGCGCGTCGGCGGTCTCGGACTGCCCCGGGGCTGCTCGCAACGGGTTTTCGTGACTCATGACGGTTATCCTGAGCGCACAAAGCTGTCGGCGCATCCAACGCAGGTGGGCGTGTCCTGTGTCAGTCAGTGGGAACGTTTGGGCGTCGAGGACGACAACACCGCCGCCGTTTCCTACGGTGTGAACACATCCGCGGGCAAGCCATGAAGGTTCGGCGACAGAGGGGCAACGCCCGTTACGGCTAAACGCTGCGATGCCTCGGTTGAAGTGACTGATGGTGGGCAATTCGTCGCCCGCAGGTCCGAAAGACGGTGGTTCGTTGTCGGCTTTATCGAACCGCGTCCGACCGAGGTGATCAAAAAGATCCTGCGGACTGCGGCGCGCCATAGCACCCTGGGTGCCACCCTATGCGAACGCTTTGGTCCACGACCTGAGCGGCTGGTCTTGGAACAGTCAGACGGCCTTTTCCGACGAGCCTCAGGAACTGACTTGCGTGGACATGGACACGCTCCTGGCCACGTTCTAACCATCACTCACGATGTCGGCATGGGAACGGTGTGTGCGAGCCGAGGGATCGATCCCTGGTTTGCGGCCAGACAAGCCCCGGCAGCTTCGCACAAGAGCCTCCAAACATCGGTCTCCTTGTCCCTTGATTCACCAGTTGCTTCTCGTAGACTCAAGAGCCGACGCACAATGAGTCGTAAGGCCGTTCGTAGTCCCGCCTTTGGGCGGTTTTCCGCGCTACTTCCTGTTTCAAGACCGCCCAAAGGCGGGACTACAAACCAATTCATGCGTCTGCTCTCAAGTCTGTGGTATGTGCCCTGTTACAAAAATCTTGCCCTGAAAGGAATGATGAGATGAAAACCCGGCGATGCACTGTCAGTTCGTTGCTACTTGCGCTGATTCTTGCGGGCGTCTGTTTCGGCGAGGAGGCCAAATCGGCTTCGTCTTGGAAGAGCACATCCGCAGCTCCCGAAGCCACGGCCGATTGGATCGAGAGGATCGACCGGGTACACGAGCCGGGCTACATGAATTGGATCACCGCGTCCTGGGCCACGATGCTGCTCAAGCAGGAGATCATTTCGGCCGAGGATGCGCCCGAAGCGGCACGCGTCGTTCTGCAACTGTGGGAGTTCGACTTTGCTGAGGACGAGCGAGCTTGGAACCAGTTCTACAAGGACCATTACTTCTTCGTGAGAAGGCTCGACAAGGAGCTGGCCGGCATGATGATGATCGCCCGCACTCAGCCTTCCGGCCGGCAGATGCTTGAGGTGCGGCACCAACTGATGAAACAGATCTGCCGGATCTATGACTTGCAGGAGGCGACGCTCGACCTGGCCGAGCAGCACACCGCCACCATCATGCCCGGCTACACGCATTTCCGCCACGCCCAGCCGACGACCTTCGGCCACTATCTTCTTTCAGTGTCCGATGCGATCGGGCGGAGCACGAAGACCCTCGAACGCGGTTACCACCTGATGAGTCTGAACGAGATGGGTTGCGGGGCCCTGGCCGGAACGAGCTGGCCTATCGACCGCGATCTGGTCAGCCAGTACCTGGGCATGGACGGGTTGATCGAAAACGCTAACGACGCGGTGAGCTACACCGACGGGTATCTTGTCGTCGTCTGCGGCCTGACCAACGTTACCAACATCGCCAGCCGTACGGCGTTAGAGATGAGCTACTGGTCAGGTGTGGAATACGGTTTTCTGGAGATCGGGCACCACCGCGGGACCAGCTTCATGATGCCCCAGAAGGCCAGCAACCCCAATGACATGGAGTTGATTCGTGTGCACGCAGGTCAGATGATCGGGCACCTTACCGGCGTGGCGGTGGCGGGGCTGCGCACACCGCACGGCGACGCTTTTGAGATGCTCCACATGGCCGAACCGACGCTGGCTGCCTTAGAAACGACGGAGAAGTGCGCGTCGAAACTCACTAGAGAAATGCGCGAATTGCAGGTGCACAAAGAGAGGATGTTAACCGTGATCAGGGAATCCTACATCTGCGCCACCGAGCTGGCCAACCAAATGGCCCGCGACTATGAGTTGGGCTACCGGACCGCCCACGAGATAGTCAACGAATTCGTGCTGGCATCGCGGGAGCAGAAGATCCCCGCGACCGAAGCCCGGGCGGAGTTGCTGGACGAGGCGGCCCAGAAGGTGCTAGGGCGGAAGCTGGGGATGGCCGAGGCGCGACTTCGCGAGCTGCTCGACCCGGCGTATTTCATCAAAGTGACCAACAGCCGAGGCGGCGTGGCCCCCAACGAAGTGGCCCGCATGATCGCCGACCGCCGCCAGAAGCTGGCCGACGCGCGGGCCCGACATCTGAAGCGGATTGAGTCGTTGGAGAACGCGCAGGAGAAGCTGCTGTCTGACTTACACGGACTGGACGAGAAATCGGAAAGAACCGGACAGCCGATCTACACGCCAGCAGATCATCCCAAGCCATGAAGCTCTCTGCATCAAACGCCGTACGGCCTTGTACGATGGGCTTCCAAGTCCGTCGATGGACGGCTCTGGAAAGCCATCCTACAAAAGGACTTGCGCTCAATCATGCAAAAAGCTGCATAGCGCTCGCAGCTCTACGGCACACAAATGGCAAAGGAGCTGATTCCGGCCCTATGATGGAATTAAGCGGTTCGACAGGTTGCGGCAAACCGGCCAATGGAGTACTCAGGCGGGCGACTTGGGCCGGATCTCGAATTCCAGGTTCGACCGGTGGAAGCACACGTCGAACTCCATGAAGAAGTTCGTCTGTCCGAGAATGAGCGGCACGCCGCTTTGCTTGATCCACGCAAAGGCAAGTCTAGCAGCGGGAAGACCGTCCATCTCCGCCATCGCGAAGAGAGGCACCGCCGGTTGACTGCCCAGGCTTCCGGACAGACGTAGGATTGCCTTGCGATCATCCCATACCGCGCCGAGTTGCACGCCCAACTCGAATGGCAATACATTGACGGTCGCGCCGCTGTCTACCAGCCCAACTGCCTCGACTGCCCGCGTGCCGACGCGAAGAACAAGGGGAAGCCACGGCAGACTGTCGGATTCTTCGTGCGTGGGGTCGGTCGCGGAGTACCTGAATCGCATGGCGCTACGTTTAACTGCTTTCGCCCTTTTCCAGCGTCCCAAGCAGCGATTTGGCCGCTCCGTACATGCCGTAGGGCGTCGGCAACTCGTAGACCTTGTCCGGAACGAGAGGGGCGATGTCGTTGGCATCATCCAAGGCTTCCGCCAGGATGCGAATCAGCTTGAGTTTGTCCGCGGCGGGCAATTGCTCGACCGCTGGTAACAGCTCAGCCAATGTCATGGTTCGTCTCCCCGACCTTGGATTCCCCGCCCGGAGCCTACACCCCATTATTGTAGCCCCTATACCACGCATGTGTCTAGCGCACCAAGAACCATGCGATCCGGGTGGGATGACGTTCAGGCGCAGTTCCGAACGCCGAGAACGGTCGCCTGACGGCCGACACGCCAACCATCACTCGCAGCACCGCAGGCCGTGCCAAGCCAGGCAGGTTTGCCGACAGTGGCAGTCTCCAATTCCGCGTGCTATGATCCGGGCGGTGCATAACCGCAAGTGTTGATTGTCCTCACACGTCCGCCACCAATCATCTGGGAGCCCGCCATGATTCGTTCGCTGCTTGTTGGACTGATGCTGACAATAATCATTCAAATGCCGGTCAACCTCCCCGCCGCAGATAATGGCTTGCCGAGCTTGCGAGTGGCCACGTTCGAGTCGGACGTAACCATCCCGCTGGGTGAACGGCTTTATTCGAAACCGCTTGAGGCAGTCGATCAATCGCTTCAGGCCAAGGGCATCGTGCTGGACGACGACGGCAAACGTCATGTTCTCTGCACGGTCGACTGGTGCACGATCCGCAACGCAACACATCTCTTGTTCCGCACGAAGCTGGCCGAGGCGGTGGGCACCGACGTGGCACGCGTTGTAGTGCACTGCGTTCACCAACACACGGCCCCTTCTTACGACGGCGAGGCCCAAGAGCTGTTCAATAAACAGAAGGAGGCGGTCGAAATTCGCGATTTGGAGTTCCTGGCCAAGTGCACCGATCGGCTGGCGGCCGCCGCCCGACAATCGCTCGAAGGACTCGAACCGTTCGACTCTATTGGTACGAGTCGGGCAAAGGTTGATCGGGTGGCCTCGAACCGCCGTATTCCGACCGACGACGGCAAGGTTCGCTGGCGAGGCAGCGCCTGTACTAACGCCGAACTACGCGCCGCGCCTGAGGGAATCATCGACCCGTACCTCAAGACGATCACCCTGGCGCGATCCGGCAAACCGCTGGTGCGGCTGCACTATTACGCAACGCACCCACAGAGTCGTTACGGCGAGGGTCGGGCGGGTATCGACACAGCCGGCATGGCACGCCAGCGACTGGAAAGGAAGGAAGGGGTGTTCCAGATCTACTTCACCGGCTGTTCGGGCGACGTGGCGATGGGCAAATACAACGATCGCTCGTTCGAGGCACGCAAGGAGCTTACCGACCGGCTATACGCCGGCATGGAAGCGTCGGCCGCCGTGGCCAAATTCGCTCCGGCCAAGTCGATCGAGTGGCGCATAGCGCCCGTCTCGCTGCCGCCCCGGACCGACGGCAAGTACGATCCGACCAAGTGCCGGGCGACGCTTGAAGACACCAAGGCAAAGCCAAACGACCGGCTCTGGGCCGCCTCGCGTTTGCTTTGCGCCGAGCGGCTCAAGCGGCCCATCGACTTGACCGCCCTGAAGATAGGCGACGTCTACATACTGCACCTGCCGGGCGAGCCGATGATCGAGTTCCAACTCTACGCACAGCGGCAGAAGCCCGACGCCTTTGTGGCCGTGGCCGGTTACGGGCTGGCTTCGCCAGGCTACATTTGCACCGAAAAGTCGTTCGCCGAAGGCGCCTACGAGCCGTCCGCATCGGCCACGAAACCGTGTGCCGAGGGAATTATGAAGGCGGGAATATGCCAGTTGCTGGGAGTCGAGTGAGTAACGGTCCGTGGACCTTCATGCTAGCCGGAAGCCATTCGTACGCCGATTGGCAGAAGCTCCGCTTCCAGCCCATCGAAACGTCGCAAGTCGGCCTAACCCAAGAATCACTCACCCGATAGATGGACCATGACCCGATTGCTGATGCTTTGCGTTGCGTTCTGCAACATGCCTCTGATCAAAAACAAATTGAAGTGTCCACACACTTCGTTTGACGGCGAGCCGCGGGCGATTGCGTGGCGTATTCGTCGACGCCTTCGGCTAGCCGTTGAGCGAGGCCAACTTGCCGTATTCTGCGGCTTGACTGTGCTTATGGGGATCTCCGCGGTAGCCGGCGACGAGATGATCCGGTTCGATTTCTCTCCCCTTGCCGAAGTACTGCCCATGGACGAACGGAGCACCTTGGCAGTGATCGGTGATGGCATGAAAGTCGCCGTCGACCGTTCCT
Source organism: uncultured Pirellulaceae bacterium (assembly GCA_964623055.1). GTDB lineage: Bacteria > Planctomycetota > Planctomycetia > Pirellulales > Pirellulaceae > JADHUC01. The sequence goes on along the minus strand of CAZURK010000026.1, from coordinate 13,735 downwards.
TTGCGAGACCACGGGATCGGTACATCGAGGTGTTGGTCGACGTTACGGACGACGATGCGCTGCTCAAGGCGTCGCTACGCGATGCACTTTCGGGCGACGGACTTTTCGAGAAGACTGTGACGCCGAAAGCCCGACGCGGGAGGCTTCTGATAGACATGCGCCGCCTCAGTCGGAAAGAGGTGGGATTTACGCTTGAACTCGTAAAGGGCAAAGACACAAAGGTCATGGCGCGCGCAGTCCTTTGCGCCAAGACACCAGATGAGCCGTCGCGATCCGGGCACCGCATTCGTGTCAAACTCGACGTGCCGGACGGTGTTGAGAGTCTGCACGCGTGCCCTGTCACGTTCGGTGTGCCGTTCCCCGCGGGCACGCTATGGGACATAGATCGCGTACGCTTGGTTGATGCTGATGGACGACCGTTGCCGTGCCAGAAGGAAACGACCGGTCTCTGGGCGGAAGACGGCGCGATCCAGTGGATTCGCTTTGATACGCTCGTATCGCATCCCGGTGGCTGTTACGTGGAGGTAACGGACGACGCTGGCGCCGAGTCGAAGGCAGATCAGCCGGTGGAGGTCGTCGCCGCGAATGATCGTGTCACGGTGCGTGTCGCCGGCGCCGAGTACGTGCTCGCAAAGGGCGTGTCCCCGATACGTTCGATCTCGCACAAGGGGCGGATCATAGCGTCGGCGGACTCCGGCGCCCGCGGCCTTTACGTAATCGACAGCCGGGGGCGCCTGGGGCAGGCCGCGGCCGATGGCGAAACGATGACGGTGGAAGCGAGCGGACCGCTTACCGCGAGCGTGCGTTTCGAGGGCGACTATGCGACCAGGGAAGGCGAAAGACTGGCACGCCACATCACGCGTCTGGAGTTTTTCGCGGGCCAGCCCGGCGTCCAGGTGACGCACACGTTCGTTCTAACCCGCAATACAAACGAACTCTGGTTCCGCGACATTGGATGGCAGTTGAACGTGGAGCCTGGCGAAGAGGCCAAAGCCATGTTTGCCACTTCGCGAACGGATTGGCAGAAGACCTTCGAGACCGATGTAACGCGCGACGAGACCATTTACCTCTTGCAGGATGACTACATCCAATTCGACGGAGGCAAGAAGCATTTTGTTATTGCGAGCGAAACGGAAGGCCGGAGTGGACGAAAGAAGACGTTGCTCGAAGGCACTGAGTGTGGCGATTGGGCCGCGATGCGCGGCGACGCTTGGGGGCTGATGATCTCGTGTCGTGACACGGCCCGCCAGCACCCAAAGGAGTTTCGGTTTGCCGCAAACCAGATGGATTTCAAGCTCTTCAGCAGCCTTGCCGGCGAAGAACTCGACTTCCGTCCCGCGGCCCTTGCTAAACGCTGGAACCGAGGGGGCAAGTTAACGGGCGAGTATGCGGAATCGGCCAAGACTCTGGAAACCAATGCCGTGGGATGGTCCAAAACGCACGAGTTTCTGCTGCGGCCCGTGGCGTCGGCGGAGCCAGACGACACGCTCGCTCGCCTCTCACGCCTGCACTCGACGCCCGTGCTGGCCCTGGCTGATCCGAAGTGGATTCATAAGTCTCGCGCCCTGGGCCCGCTGCATCCCAAGGACACCGAACGATTCGGCGAGGCCGAAGAACTGATCGAGGCGGCTTTCGACAACTACTACAACACGATTCATTCGATCAACGAATACGGCTTCGTGGATTACTGGGCCGGACCGCACTATTCAGGCTTTCCGAGTCGCCACCGGTATCGTCTGAGCTACACAATCCGCAACGATGCGTGGCTGCTCTACGCTCGCAGCGGGGAACGGAAGATCTACGAATTCGCTCGAAACAGCACGCGTACGTTCCAGGACAACATCATGGCCCAGTGGGACGGACCGGATCGTATTCGGGGACTCTTTATCTCCTCCGGCGGTTCCGCCTACGATAGTCTGCCGTATTACTGGGAACGGACGACCAATCCGGAGTTTTCCACCGACACGACGCTCGGTCACATGCTGTGCGCGTATCGGCTCTGTGGATACCGGCGCGGCCGGGATGGGGTGCTGGAGTACGTGGACGGCCTGAAACGATGGTGGAACGGGCCCTATTCCGAGTTTCGGCGCACGTGGCGGCCCATCATGCTGGCGCGTTGTCTTCTGCAAAGCTACACGCTCACATGGGACGAAGACCTGCGCGTCATGCTGAACGCCGTGACGAACTGTTTGTACGATCCGCAGACCACCGTCGCGCTCACCAAAGACCGGCCCTACAACTCGCCCACGTACAAGACGCAGACCGATGTTTCGACACTGATACGCCTGTGGCTGCAGTTCGGCACACCGCGCTTGTACGAGATGGCCTACAAAGTGTCCGACTACTGGTACCGCCAAAGCGTCGGGCGCTCGACCAACAGCCGCCTGCAGCGCGGCATTGTCGGCGATTTTCTTTTCGAGCAAACCCGCGATCCGCGCGTGGCCCAATGGCTGGCTTTGGGTATTCGCCAGGAGGCGGGCGAGCCGATCAACACTGGTGTATCGCATGCCGTGGCTCGATTCCAGGGGATACCCTACTCCCAGAGCGTGGTCGTGCGGACCGACGCCGACCGTAAGCCGCTGGCTTCGTGGGCGGGGTTCGAGGATTTCGGCTACCCGGTGAGCTTTGTCGTTCAGAAAGGAAAGCAGGAGTCCATTGACCTGCGTGTGAACGTGTCGCAATCCGGCGACATCGGCGCAAGGCTGACGGTGCGTCCGGTGCAGCCTTCGACTTCGCTTGGGCTTGGCGGCATCCAGGTCGACGAAGAGAACGGCGGTTCGCTCCGAGTGTTGCTGCCTAAGAATGCCGACGGCGGCGCGTACGAAATCCGTTTCAGTGAGCCGTCCACCGCCACGGTTATGGCCAATGGACGTTTCCCGCTGGTCGTCTACGCCCCGGAATACTTCCGGCCCTTCCCGAAGATCCAGAATCCCTTTGCGCCGATTTACTTCCTGGTTCCGGAAGGCGAGAACGACGGCCGTATCTTCTTCGAGGGATCAGCCAAGCTGTTCGATCCGGACGGTAAACCGTACCTGGACGGGGCAGAACTGCAGGGCTGGGTCAAGCTGCCTACGGACAAGCCGGGACTGTGGAGCTTCCAGCCGGTCAAGAATTGGCTCGTGTGCGTACGCAACCTGCCTCCGTTCTTTGCCTTCGGCGATCCGGCCAGCTACTTCGATCCCGCGATTCCCTGGCAGCGTGCCGCCGAGCAGGTTTTCGACGTGCCAGCGGAGGAAGCCGAATACGTTGTTGGCGTGAGCCAGACGGAGACCGACCGGGCGCTGAACCTGTCCGGCGGCCGGACGCTTACGCTGGAACCGGGCCCGCCCCATCCCTCTGGCGATGGCGGACGATTCCTTCCGTTCAAGCAGGGCACCATCGAATTCTATATCCGCCCCTACTGGAACACCTTCGATCTCTGGCCACGGGGACAGAAGGTCTTGGTTCGGATGCCGGCCGAGCAGCAGGATTGGATTCTGCAGTATGCCGTGTATCCGGAGAAGGAGCGCTGGCCACCTATGCGTTCTCTGTATTCCCACGTGCTACGCGGTTCGTTTATCACCACCGAGCCCGGTCGAAACAACCGCTTTTACGGTTGTCGGCGTCTGATCGTCGAAGCAGGCAACTGGATCCACGTGGCATGGGTGTGGGGCCAGCGAGAAATCATCGGTGCCCATCGTGACGTGCAGAAGATCGTCACGACACGCACCTTCGTCAACGGCAGACTCGGCACGAACTATCACCACCCCTACCGCGACGCGTGGCCCAAACACGCTCCGCGCCAACTGCTGATTGGTGACGGACTGAACGCGGCCATCGACAAACTGCGAGTCTCCGACGTGATCCGTTACGATGCCGACTTCACGCCGCCGCCCGTTGAGGCACACCTGCGAGTTGATGAGCACACACGTGCTGCTTTCGAATTCGATGGGTCGCTGTCGGGCCGGAGTCATGGCTACGACGCCCCTTTGCCTGTAGATCTGACTGAATGATTCTGTTCAGAACCGCACGGAATGGAGGACTATGGGAAGTCTCGTGCTCTCGCGACCCAACCTCACTCTCACTTCGGCGCGTACCAAAACGTCTTCCAGTAGGCCTTGTCCATTTCGAACGGATCGACGGATGCATTGAAGTCGTGGTCCACGGGCAGCACTCCGTAGCGAATCATTTCGCGGACGTAATCTCGTCGCGGAACGTATTTCACAGGGCAATTCTCGCCGTTGTTCGGACTGGGATTGATCATGCAGAAGCGGTTGTTCTCTTCCAGGATGTGCCTCCGCCCGCGGGCGACGGCGGTGACGATCGACAGATAGTCCGGGTCGGACTTGTCCCGGAAGACCATTTCGCCGGACTTGGCCTGACAGACACCCAGCCCACCAGCCTCCTTGGCCAGCGGCGCGCGGGCCGCTTTCGATAATTCCGGGTACGACAGATTGTAAATCAGATGCCGATTGAACCGGCCCCCATCTTCGGACATCGTGTGCGCCACATAACGGTTCTTCTGGAATTCGTCTGGCGGGTAGTATCGGGCATAGAAGTGAGCCGGCAGCTTGTACGTACCGATCTTCTTTTCCGCCTCGGTCGGCGCGTGGCACCTGTCGCAGCGATGATTCATGACTTCCACCATGGCGTGCGTTTCCGGCCAGTCCTTGTCGTTGCGAACGTTGACGCTGTGCAGGTAGTAGCCGATCGTACCGTGACTGTTGACCGTATACGTTCCCGCGTGATTGGCGCCGGCGTCGAGCCAATGGCGAATGATTTTCTGCTGGGGTTCCGGCATGTCGACGCCTTCGTGCCCCTCTTCGATCAGCTTGAGCAAGCGACTGGAGCCGGTGCCGATTTCGTACGGGGCAAAGTTGCTCTTGCTGTGCTCGGAATACGGCAGAATAACCCGGTTGTCGCCGAACAGTTGCCGCCAGGACATTTGGATATAGCCGATCGGGTACAGCGGTCCCCAGTGACCGGAGATGTTGAAACCGCCTTCTTCGCGGTCGTGGTTGTGGCACTCCAGGCAGTGCTCATCCAGAATCGGTTGAATGTCCCGCGAAAAATCGAAAATCTCCGGTACGCCGGCGACCGGTTTGGGATCGACGGGCTTTGCTCGCAGGATGCGGACCAGTTGTTGGCGTTCGTCGGCGCTGGGCGCCTCGGTCCGATGCTCGTGGCAGCCGATACAGGTGGTGGTTTCGCCTGGCATGACGGACGTGAACGAATGCATGCGTTTGACGCAATGCCCTTTCTCGTCCATCGCCAGGAACAGAAAACTGCGTACCGGGGGCAACCTGAAATGGGCGCTGCCATCTTCTGACACCGGCACGGAGCCAATCAGACGCTCGACAGAAAACGTGCCCCCAGCAGACATCTCGGACATCGCGCCAGCATAGTTGACCGGCGCCGGTAGAACCTCGTAGACAAGCAGGTTCTTAACCGTACCCGGTTCGACGTTCCGCATCTTGCGGCCTTTGTAGATGTTGACCAGCGCCAGGGTGCCATGGTCGGTGGACGGATCGGTCTCGTCGGCGACCACGGGTTCCCGCTCGCGTTTCATCACGGGCCTTGGTTCGCCAATCCAGTATCCCTGCTTGGCCAGCTCCTCCGGCAACCGGTACAGAACCTCGGTCTCGCCCTGTCCGTTCAACAGTTCCATGGTGGTCTTGTTGGCGACCAAGAAGTGGTTTTCGCTCAGCGCCCACGGGTCGCAGTGGATATTGCTTTGGCTGATATATTGAACGCCTTTGGGGTCGTCCGGTCCGAGTCGAGGGTCGATGAGCGCGATTCGGCCGTAATGTTCGCGCCTGCCGTGGCCGGGCGACCAAGTGACAACGAGCTTCGGACTGTTGGGAACAGGCTTCGGAGCCAAAATCGTCCCGTGATTGATTTGGTTGCCGTACAGGATCATCTGCCGCGTGCCATCGGGGTTCATCGACCAGAGATGATGGAAGCCCATGTGAAAGCGGTCCACATATTCCCAACGCATGTACGCGACCTGACCGTTGGAGAGTACCCAAGGTGTGTTGTCGTGTTCCACATTGGCCGACAGCGCACGAATGTTGCTTCCGTCGGCGTTGCACTTGTACAGCGTTCCGACCTGCGTCATCCAGCATTGAACGTACCGGTTGGCGCGGGTGGAACAGAAGATGATCTGATCGTCCGGCAGGTACGTGGGCTCGAAATCGTCCCAACCCGGCGGGGAATAGGTCGAGTAATCTTCCATTCCGGGCGAAACATCCTCGCCCTGGCCGGTTAGTTGTTTCAAACCGGTACCGTCGAGGTTTATTTCGTACAGACTGTAATGGCGTTTTCCTTTGGGAAGGTACGCGAAGACGAGTTTCTTGGCGTCGTAATGAATCTGCGGGTCGCGGATATTGCCCTCGGAGTCTTCAAAAATGGTCCGCACTTGCTTCGTCTTCACGTTATAGATGCACAGCTTTCCGCCGGAGTTCATGGGAAAAGTGGTTCGACACTGGTCGGTCGAATAGTACGCAATGCTGGCGTACCAATGGCCGTCGATGCTGGGCTTGCGAACAGCAAAGAGAATTTCGTCGGGCATGCCGGCATCGAGGAACGAGCCGAGCATCGACGAGTCTTCGGCGGCGTGATTCGGTTTGGGCATCTGGCCGAAGGCGGGAAAAATCAGCAATAGCGGCAATACAGGCAGGGTTCGGCAATGCATGCATTTGTCTCCTGGAGGATCGACGGAGAGACGGGATTCATCCCGCCCTCGGACGCGCACTACACATCATAGCATGATGTTTGGTGTTGCGTGGAGGTGGCACGGTAGGGCAACTTGCGGGCGGCGCCCGTGGCACGTACGCTACCCTAACCAAAACGATCATCCGCGTCTGGAGTAGAACAAGAATGAAAACGTCCTTCCTACCCGCAACCTGCCTGATCTTGATCACTGTGCTGGCCGCTGTACCCGCTGGGCTTTCGGCTGCCGAATCAGCCGACGACGGGCCGCGACTTCGCGCCGCGTCGCTTCGTTTCGGCGTCATGGCCCAAGCTGGAGGCGAAACCGAAAGCAGGACCGGTGCCGTTGTCGGCGAGGTGCATGGACCACTCAAGACGACTGTCACGCTCTTGGAGGACGGTGCCCTCAGACTGTGTTTGATCGCCAGCGATTCCAGCTCGATCATTCGCCGCAACATGGCCACCTACTGCCGCCGGGAAATCGCCAAGGAACTCGACCTGCCCGTCTCTCACGTCTTGATCTTTTCATCGCACAACCATAGCGGAACGCGCCTGGCAAGCAACCAGACTCGATCGTACGACGCTCAATACGCCGATGATCCCCAACCCGAACTGCTGCCCATCGGCCGCGAGTTCATGGACAAATTGCGAAACCTCGCCAAACGTCTGCCCGGCATGCTCCAGCCGGTCTCCGTTTGGTGGGCCGAGGGACGCGAGGGACGAATAACCTATAATCGCAAAGGCCGCCGGGCCGACGGCTCGACCTATTTCATGCGCGAAGAAGACCGCATTCTCTTGGGCGAGGATTTTCGCGGCGACATCGACCAACAAGCGCCGGTCGTGGTGCTCAAGAACGCCGACGGCAAACCGGTCACCGCCCTCGTCCAATTCACCGGGCATCCGGTCACCAGCTATCACCCGGAACGTCCGGTCGTCTTTGGCGAGTGGCCCCAGGTAGCTTGCGACATGCTGGCCAAACACCTCTCCCCATCCACACCCGTGCCGGTAGGTTTCCTGCAGGGCTGTGCCGGTGACGTCAACTCAAAGAAGATGTTTCGCGGAGGTGTCGAGACCGCCACTGGGTACGGACGCATGCTCGGCTCCAGCTACATCGAGGCCCTCGACGACCTCAAGCCGTCCAGTCGCGATGGCCTCGACTACTCGCTCGAAGAGGTAGGGATTCCGCTGGCCCCGCTTCCCTCGCCAGAGGTCCTGCGAGCCGAAATCGCCGAGATGGAGGCGTTCATCGGTCGCGCGGCGGCGGGCGACGAAGACACGCTGGCCTGCGTTGGACTCAACTTCCCCCGCGATCTGTCCCCCGCCTATCGCGGCAAGCTGGTCGAATTGGTCCTGCCTTGGAACCGCTGGGCCCTCGACCTGTACGCAAACGGCAAGGCCGATACGGTTCCCAAGTTCCTCAAGATGGACCTCTACGTAATTCGCCTGGGCGACGTCGCCATCGTCGGCATGCCCTGCGAACCGTTTCAAGGCATCGGACGGCTGATCCGCCGCGATTCACCGCTCCCCCTGGCCATACCCTGCGGCTACGTCAACTACTCGCACGGATACATTACCGACGCTCCCAACACAGGAGACCGCGAATACACCAGCGCCTTCTATCGCTACACCCGATTCCGCCCACCCCTCGCCAAACCGGCCGGCGACGTTCTAGCCAACAGGGCCGTCGAGGTGCTGAAGTCGTTCTGAGAAAACAGTCGAAAGGCCTCGTGCTCACGTTCTTCGATCTTCATTCGTCTCGACTCCAAATACTCTCGCCAGCCAGGGCACTGCCACCTCGGGGTGAAAACGGTGGTTTGGAACATCGACGTTGGCATACTCGAAGTACTCCTGCGCGCTCAGGCCTTCCGGAATCGGCCGACCATCGAAAGGCCGCCGGTCGGGGGTGGCGTACTTCTCGTAGTAATAGATCTTCAGGTTTTCCGGCGCGCCCTGAAGTTCATAGGCGGCGCGGATTCGGTCAAGCTGATTGGTGCGTCCGCCTTCGGTGAACAGCAAATGCCGCGGGGCCAAGGCAGCCTGGATATCCGGCGCGTCGAACCAGGCAAACATCCCTGGGACAATATGCCATGCCGTTGATGAGTAGCCGCTCATTGCGATGGACCGTTCCCGCCAGTTGCAGCAGAAATCATTGTGAATAACGGCGCTGACCAACTCGGGGTTCAGCAAGCCAACGATGTCGGCCGGATCGGAGCCAAGCGAGAGACCGCATGTGGCGATGCGGCCTGCGTCCACAAAGCTCTGCCTCGCTAGCCATTTGAGGATATGAGTCTTCTGAAAGACAGAGATGCCAAGGTAATTGCGGCCCGCCCAAATCGCACTATTGGAGACCTCTGTGACATTGCGAAGAGGGCTCTGTGCCTCGGCTTTCGCGGGATGGTCGATCGCGAGCGACACCATTCCTTGACGCGCATAGTGCAAGGCAAACTTATTGTCGCTTCGTTTGCGAGCATCCCATCGGTTCGTCCAGCCCTTCAGCTCGGGTTCGCCAGCGAGGGATTCCTTGCTGCCGCTGGAACCGGGGAAACACATGACAGCCGGCGCAGGCGATTGGGCGCTGGTGCCATCGGGAAGCAACATCAGAAAAGGCACAACGCAGTACGGTTCCGGATAGGCTTCCCATCGCTGCAGTTGATAGCCGTCGCGCTGCTCGACGGCGATGCGTTTGGGCTCTGGTTGCTGAGGAACATCGGGAAACGCCATGAGTTCAAGCACCTTGGTGCGAAGTTTCTCGCGCCAAACGGGAAACTCACTCGCCTCCATGCCAGCGTCGAAAGCCAGTTTCGGCTTGTTCGATTTGATGTACGCTTGCATGAAGCCCGCTGTATCGACAAAACGTCCGTCCTTACGATCGCTAACAAAGGTCGTGAGGACGCTCGGCTCCGCCGGTTTCTCACGGACCTCGGCACCGTTTGACTGGGCTCCCTTCAGCATGGCCCCACCGACAACTCCAGCGCCGCACAGTCCCACGAAGTCACGTCTTTTGATGTGTTTCATTCTCGCCCTCCCATTTGAAAACACGGGTTCGTCTGGCTATTCGAGCACACATTCGTCACTCGCCGGAAATACCGAAGACGGTTGCCTTCTCCAGATGCATGAGGAGGCGGATGCTCTGGCCGCGCAGCGGCTTGAAGTCCGCGTCCTTGAACGTGATTGGGATCTTGATGGCATCAGTGTTCCGGATGAGGTTGGCGTTCTCCCTGCTGAATTGCTTCATCACGGGGATGGGTGAGGAGGGGGTCGCGATGTCCACGCCCTTGCGGACCTCCACAGCGATGCTGCCGCCCTCCTCGACTTTGGCGTTCAGGTATATGCCGTCACATTCCAGGCGAAACGGCCGCGTCATCAACATGCCGCGATCCAGCCAGTGGGGCGGGATCTTGTTTCGTTCCGCCGGGCGCTCGAACGGGTAGCGGACCCCCGTCGCATAGCCCACGAACCGTCCCTTCTTGATCCGCGCCCCTGCAATCAGCCTCAGGCGGCCCTTGTCCTGCGCGGAGATGAGCCTGCCGTTATGAAGCCAGTTGACGGCCGTGGGGTAGAAGTAGTAGTGCTCGCCGATCTCCAGAGGGCAGCCCGTCGCCATGTAGCCCAATCCGCCAGCATTCCACTGGCCGGGTGTCGGAGCGATAAACGCCTCGCGCCGCGGCTCGCGCTTCCACTCGAGTCCATCGTAGCTGTGGACCAGCTCGTACCAGCTTGTCATGGAGTAGGTGTCGTAGACCAGCGCGAACCCGATGTACATGTCCTGATAGACCTTCGGCGTGAACCCGTAGAATTGCAGCTCGCGGCCCCGCGTGTACAGCAATTCTCCTTCCGCTCCTCCGAGGCTTCGTCTTCCATGGGCCGGCGCGTCGCGATCGTCGGTCTGCAGAATCACGCGCTCGGGGCCCCAGTGGATGAGGTCCTTGCTGGCGATCCTGGTGACGGCTCTTGGGTCCGGGCCGCCGCGGGACCACCGGGGACGGCAGAAGATGATGTACTCCTCGCGGCAAGCGTCATACATCAGCACGTTGTATGTGTCGCTCGACTGACCTTGGCGGATAGGATTCTCAGCGTAGGCGTTCCAACGGAGCCCATCGTCGGAGTAGGCAAGGCAAAATCCGCCACTCCCGTAAAATGCCGTATAGCGTCCGCGGGCGGCGGGATGAGGCGTCTCGGCGGCGTCGATAACGCAGAATCCGCCTGCCAAACCTGCCGCTGCTGTGAGCTGGCGCCCGTTGCCGTCTTTCTCGTTGAGGGAGAGGAGGATGTTGTTTTCCTTGTCCTCCAGCCACTTGACGAGCATCTCTTCCTCGCCCTCGACGTAAGGAATCTCACCGTTCTTGTTGACTGGGTAAGAATTGCGTAGGCCCAGGTTCGGCAAGTCCCAATGAATACCGTCCTTTGACGTTGCGTAATGCAGGAAGTACTTGTAGAGACTACTCCACCTTTTCTTCTTGACTGATTCCGGCGCGTCCATCGGCAAGCCGCCCCAGGGCTTAAAACGAGGCACGGTCTGGTAATAGAAAGCAAACGTGCCGTCATCCCTGGCCAAGACCGTCCCGGAGGCGGCCAGCGGACAGTTGATGTTGTCGTGCCTGAGAACGGGCTCCGGCAGCAGTTCCGCCTGGTTCAGTCTCCGCGTGAGGCAGTGCGTGTCTTCGACCCAGCGCTCGTCAAGGAAGTCAATCATCTTGCCGGGCGTTGCTACCCTCGGCAACTCCACCATCGACCGATAGACGATTTGCGATTCCCCTTCCTCTCCCGCCGGCAGCGCCAGGCCCGGCAAGAGAGTTGTGAGAACAGCCGCAATGATCTGGACGGTTCCCGTCGGGCACCAATTCAAAGACATCTTTTCCATCCTCCCTCGTCGGTCGCTTGGCCGTAGGAATGCGCGCCAGCAATCAATCGACGGCCTCTGCTGGCATTCACAGCGAGTATTGAGGGATCTTCAGCGTTTCCCCGTCTTTCGTCGCGGAGAGGTGCGCGTAGTAGCCGGGGACGGTCATATTCAATGCGTCGATCACATCCACTGCCGGTTTCCGGCCCCGAAGAATGGCGTCGATGAAGTCGTCGCCGAGGTAGCCGTGCGAGCCGCCGTGTCCGCCCGGCCGAACTCCTGGCGGCAAAGCGTATTTCTTAATCTGCAGTCCGTTCTTGATCGCCTCGTCGTGACGTTTCTTGCCCGTCCGGTCGCCGCTGAACCTCTTGTTGAATCCCGCGTATTCACCTCGAATGCGTCCCGCTTCCAGGTACTCGCCTTGCGACGAGCTGATGATCATGCGGGAGATGCCGCCCTCCGCCGTCCGGAACAAACCGACTTCCGATTTGAAGATGTTCCCAATCGCGTTGGGAACCCGCTGGGATTCGTCAAAGAGCGGAGTCCCCTGGCATGAGACATCGACGAAGCTCTTGTGCGTTACGCTGACATAGTAGGCGGTGGCATGCGTCGGGTACCACATCGGGCAGCCTTTCTTCCGCCAGTCCTTGTAGGAACCCAGTGACGGCGCGCCCAGAGAATGAGGATGGCAATATTCCCCTTCGGAATAGAATATGCGGCCAAACACATCGGCGGCATAGAGCTTTTCCATCGCGTATAGGTCGTCATGAAAGACCGAGGTCTCGAACATCGCATAGACCAGTCCGTTGTTCTTCCGGCAGCATTCCAGGAGTTTTTCGGCATCCTCGATTTCGCCCCGGAAGGCCGGAACCGCGGTGGCCACGTGCTTACCATGCTCCATACAGACGATGGCGTGCTTGGCGTGGGCTGGTGCGTCGGTGGCGCAGTAGATGGCCTCGATCGAATCGTCTTTGACCATCTCTTCTAGCGATGCGTATGTCTTTTCGCATTTCGCCTTGCGAGCCATGTCCGCACAGCGATCCGGAAACAAATCGCTGACCGCAACCAATTCGACGTTGGGATGGTTCTGGAGATCAAACGCCAAACCGAATTGGCAAACGCCATGGCCGACGATCCCGACACGAACCTTGCGGTCGCTGAAGGGTTTCCATTTCTTCGTTCTGTCGTAGTCGGTCTTGGTCTGTTCGAAACCGGGAATCTCCTCGGCCGCCTGTGCGGAATCGAGTAGCGAACTCCCAGTTGCGGTAGCCGCCACGGAAGCAGCCAAGAACGAACGGCGTGATACATGCGTCATGGTGGGATACTCCTTTCAGAAGCGGATGCGGGCGTAGCGCGCCACCGATTTGCCGTCAATCGTGTCGGCGATCAACAAATCTGCTGTCTCGGTGAGTCGATTTCCGGCACGCGGCGTGGCGGTGAAGAACGTGCTAGGGATGCGACGAGCCAACGGGATACGGACGGGAGCCGAGACAGAACCGTCCGATTCAATCCGCAAGGCGTAAGTCCCGGTCTGCGCCTTTGTCTCCGGCGTAGCGCCGATGAGATTGCAGAGAACGTACATCGTGTGGTCCGGCGTGATGTGGAAACGAGGATGGCCGATGTAACCGGTCGGACGTAGCGGGCCGGTCGTTTCGCCACCGGCGACAAGGACGCGTTTCTTCAGCATCTTTCCATTCTCCAATACGCCGTAGCACATGCGCCAGTCCCGTCTGATGTCGGGGAAATGGGTATCGCGCAGTTGTGGGTTGATCGGATGCTTCTGCCAGACGAGGTGCAGGCGGCCGTCGGGGGCGAGCCACGAATCTCCCAGCCCGATGGTGCCGCCATCGTCCATGGTGTCGTCCAACACGGTCCATTCCGAAAAAGGCTCGCTATTGATATCGGGACTCCAAGCGTAGTGCAGTTTGCGCATCCGCCAGCCCCATTTGCTGCGACCCCACGTCTCGGTTTTCGACGGGTCGATCCGGTTCCAGATGTTGATCGGGGATGGGCCGATGTAGTGCACCTGACGATCGCTGAGAATCGCGTTGGCGTAATTCACGGGCGTATACTCGTCGTGCCAGACGGAAAACCTGGGATCCTCTCCTTTGGGCCAGGTCAACAGTCCAGTCGTCCACGCGCCGTCTCGGTCCAGGAAGGCCCACGCGGTCTTCGACGTACCCACCTTGTTGAACAAGACGAACT
>CAZURK010000025.1:0-82791 GCA_964623055.1 uncultured Pirellulaceae bacterium | reverse complement strand
TAGAGCTCCAAACGGACATCGCTGCGCCGCTGGGACACTGCGTCGTACTGGGTGTTACACCGGTGAGCGAGAAGACGTTAGCCTTCGTGGTGCAGGTCCTGTCTGAGGACAAAACTTCTGAGGACAATATTAATGAACGGCGCCGAGCGCTCTTCCAGCAGATGAGACGTCAGGCAGGTCCCAAGAAAGAGTGAACCAATGGTCGGTGACTGTGAGCGGCTTTCGCGCAAGCTTAGCGCAGCGAGGACGGAACTGTCCCCTTCACTCCAGTCGTTCCCGCCTACCAGCTCGATCGGGTTGACAACCATTGACCGATGGCTCCACATCGCCCATCATGAATTCGGGCGGCCTCTATTCGTTGCCCCGCAATGAGCGTCCGGCCTTCGAGGGATGTTAGGGCGGTAGGAGTCTTTCGGGGAACAACTGTCGCGTTTCGGAATCAGCCGCTGGGCGCTAGTCCGCGGTTTCTGGGAACCGGACGCTAGCGCGTCCCGGCTGATGCGACACTTGTTCCTCGAACGTTCCCAAGTAGTTGGCCGGCCGAACCGATCGGTGACGTCAATAGAGTAAGGAGCGACTCATGAACGTGCAGTCGGCGAGTGTGGCCTGTTGGCTGATGGTTGCCCTGCCACTGGCGATGACGCAAGCGGCGGATGTTCAGAAAGATGACGTGACGCAGCGTGTCCGGGAACAGATCTGCATATTGCGTCAGCATCGTGTCTTCTGCCGTAACGACGAGTGGGCGGCAGCCATTCGCGAACTGGTCGAAATCGGCAAACCGGCGGTCCCGGAACTGGTTGCCGAACTGGATCGCACACATCGCGATCAGACTCTTCGGGCGCTGGGCTTCACCTTGCGAGCCATCGACGATCCGCGGGCTGTGCCCGCTCTGATTCGCGCGATCCCCAGGTTGTTGCGAGGGAGAGGCTCCGATTGTGGCGTATCCGTTCATGACGCGGACTTGTGGGCCTTCATGAAACAGCACGAGCGGCATCCCGACGACGATGACAGCGTAGGTTACGGGCGTCCGGTCAACGAGATCCTGGATGCGCTGTCCAAAATCACGGGGCACCACGAACCGCCAGAAGGTCAAAGGGACAAACTGAGGCACGTCTTTCTGGGCGGAACGGAGGAGCAGCAGGCTACAAAACGACGAATGTTTGCAGAGCGCATGGAACACTGGGAACGGTGGTGGGCTGATCACCTCGATGAGTTCGTATCGCAGCAAGAGCTGTTGTCCGTCGAAACAGCAAAACGCGACAAGGATCTCGTCCACGAGGCCGGCATGGCTCGATTTGGTCCCTTGTTTCCAATCGGGGCTGAGGTGCGGCTGGGACCGATTCGCGAGGTCCAGCTCGAACCGAGCATCTACTGGAATGCCAAGTCACACATCGACTTCGACTCGGGCCGTGTCTTCGAGCAATTTGAAGGGTTTCAGGGCTCGGCCTCCGAAGGATTCGCACGCTGGTATGTGCAGAACGGGATCGACACGCGCGGAATCGACGGAAAAGACCTCCATGTGTGGCTCATCCCAAACGGTCGCTGGGAGACACTCGAAGAAGAGATCCGGAGCGGTCGGCCAATGAAACTCGGTCGAGAAGCCAGGAGCACACTTGTGCCGTTTGGGAAGAGCCGCAGGGACTACAAGCGTGATCAGGTCGGCACGTTCCTGTTCACCACCCGCGAAGGAGGACGGGGCGTCGTACAAGTGTTTCCGCGAACCGAAGGCTCCGAGACCCGTCGGATTCGCTACCGGATGTGGGTCGATCCAGACGTCAAACAAGCGCCTCAGCCGGCCCCAACGCCGCGCAAGCAAGGGGATGTCGCGCTGGGGCCGTTGGTCGAACCCACACTCCAGACGCCGGCGCGCGGTAGAACATTCCTGCTCGATCTGGAGACGGGACGCACCATTTCGCCACCGGATTCGCTCGTCCCGGAGGGTGCATCTTCGACTCACGCGTTTTACAGGGACGAAAAGCTCGTTCCTTGGTGTCGGGAGCAGGGGATCGACGTCATCACAAATGAGTCACGAGTCGCCTACATGGGCGGAGCGCCAGGCGACGGGACCGCACGGCCCAGCAAGATCGTGCAATTAGTCGGCCTGGATATGGTAGCGCGGCGAGTGCTCCCACGATCGTTCGACGAGATGAGCATTGAAAAGCTTAAGGAGATCCTCAACCGCCGCCCAGCGGAGAAGAGCGAACTTGCCTGGATGAGCCCACAGACAGGAACTGAGAATCAGCCTGACACATTCGTCGTCAAAACGCGGGATGGTAACGTGGGACTACTGCAGATCGTCAAGACAAGCGTCCTTCTTCAGTTCGCGATGATTCGATATAGAATCACCGAAAACGCACGGGCTCCATCCGAAGAATAGCGAGATTCTCTTGAGCCTGCCGACAATCTTTCGCCTTGGCTCGCGAACTAACGGCAACGTGCGCATCCAAGAGCGTCGCACAATGGGTATCAGTTTCTCTTACCAGGAGATCAATGATGACTCTCGTTGAGCTTCTCATTCTATTGCTGCTTGGCGGCGGCTTCAGCATGCAGTCGCTACCTCCGACTGAGCAAGATCCGCTGGCGGCGAGAGTCGCACCAAGCGAGTGCCTTCTCTATGCATCCTGGGCTGGCACCGCAACGCCCGACGCGACAAGCAGCAACCAAACGGAACAGTTACCGGCCGAGCCGGGGATCCAAGAGTTTCTGGCGAAAGCCCGCAACAAGTTTCTCGATGCGATCAGCCTAACGGCGTCTAACGATCCGGAGGCACAGCAGCAGCTCGAAGACGTGAGCAAGCTATTGCAACTCATGCAGGGCAAACCGGGTGCCTTCTTCCTCTCCGACCTGCGTTTCGGGGGCAATGGTGCGCCCGTAGTGAAAGGCGGGGGGCTGCTTCGTGTGGATGACGATGCGGCCGAAGTACAGAAGGTGCTGGAGAAGCTCCAGGGACGAGTTCTGGAGGGAAGGGTTTCCTCTGTCCAATTGGGCAACCGCACATTCTCACGCATTCTGCTGGAGGAAGATGGTCCGACACTCACCTGGGGAGTTGCCGGCAGGTATCTGCTTGTTGGCCTTGGTGATGGATCGTTGGAAGGTCTGATGCAGCGCGCTGGCGGCCAGGCGCCAGATTGGCTGACGGACATTCAAGCCAGGCTGTCGGTGCCGCGAGTCTCGTCGATGATGTATGTAGACGTGAACGGCCTGTTGGAG
Source organism: uncultured Pirellulaceae bacterium (assembly GCA_964623055.1). Lineage (GTDB taxonomy): Bacteria > Planctomycetota > Planctomycetia > Pirellulales > Pirellulaceae > JADHUC01. The sequence goes on along the minus strand of CAZURK010000025.1, from coordinate 79,581 downwards.
ATTGTAGTCAAGCAGAGCGATCCCGCCGCGATGGCTCGGCATCTTTCGGTACTAGGTTTGGACAAGGTCCAGAGTTTCACAACCGTCAGCGGGATGGACGACAAAGGTTGTGTAAGCCGATCGTTGCTTGCGGTCGACGGAACGGGTACGGGCCTGTTGTCGTGGATCGACGCGAAACCGCTTGCAGCCGACGACCTGAAAGTGATCGGACACGATGCTCCTGCTGCCGTTGCGTTCAAGCTCGATGCAGCGGGGCTTCTGGATCAGGTGATGAACTTGGTCGGACAGATCGAGCCAAGACAGGCCGAGCAGATGCGGGAAGGGCTGACGCAGGCCGAGCAGCACCTTGATTTCAGTATTCGCGAGGACTTACTGAAATCGCTGGGCGATACTTGGCGGATCTTTGCCCAGCCGGGACCGAACTCGCTTGTAAGCGGTTGGACGCTTGCGATACAAGTACGCGATCGACAGAAGCTGGAGCGGGTGCACGAAATCCTGTTGGCAACGGCGAAGGGCGGCTTGGAACAGGCTGGGCAGGGAGGTCCGTCGCTTACGGCGGACACCGTCAATGGACATACCGTTCACACGCTGGAGTTTGGCCACCCCCGAATCCCCGTCGCTCCGTCTTGGTGCCTGACCGACGACGAGTTGTTCATTACGGCAACGCCGCAGATGATGAATCCGCTTCTTTCAAACGGCGGCGACGGCCCATCGCTGGCACAGCATCCGGACGTGGCGAATCTGTTCGCCGGAAATGCGAAAACACTGGCACTGGCTTACATAGACACACGCGTGGTCGCGGAAACCGTATTGCCGTTGGTGCCGAGGTTGCTTCATTCACTCGGCCCACTCTTCGGGCCTGAGGATACTCCCAATCTTCCTCCGGCGGAGACGATCGTAAGTCACTTGCAGCCAACCGTAATCGCCGTGAGCCGCACGGCGGATGGCGTGGAACTGGTCAGCCATGGGACACTGCCCGGCAGGAACATTGGGGCCTGTGTGCCGGTTGTCGCCGCGTTGGCCTTGCCGACTGTCGGGGGCGCAAGACGGGCGGCGCGTCGCACGCAGAGCATCAATAACCTCAGAAACATCGTGATCGCCTTGATGAACTTCCACGATACCTACAGGGCATTTCCGGCTGGCTACAATGCCGACAAGGACGGCAAGCCTTTGCTCAGTTGGCGTGTTCATATTCTGCCATTCGTCGAGGGAGCCGATCTTTATGAACAATTCCATTTGGAGGAACCGTGGGACAGTCCGCACAACAAGAAGTTGATCGAACAGATGCCGGATGTCTACCGGTCGCCGGAATCGAAGGCCAAGCCAGGCATGACGAACTATCTCGGCGTCGGTGGGGCCGATGGCGTTTTTGTCCGACCGCGGCCCGAGGACAAACCAAGGGACAAAATCGGGACTCGCATGGCGCAGATTACTGACGGCACGTCAAATACAGTCGTCGTGGTGGAGGTTCCCGATAAATCGGCCGTGATTTGGACCAAGCCGGGCGATTTCGCGCCCAACAAAGAGGATCCCATGCGCGGACTGGTTGGGCTGCGTCCGGGCGGCTTCCTGGCTGCGTTTGTCGACGGCAGCGCTCATTTCATCGCCGAGTCGATTGACGCAGACATGCTCAAAGGGCTATTCACCAAGTCAGGCGGCGAAATGGTGAGGCTGCCGTAGGATCGTTCGAGAAATAACTGTCATGTTTCTCGCTCGGGACAATGGTCCCAAGCTACGTAGGATGGGACCATTGTCCCGTCCTGCGACAGCAACCTCTCGAACGAGGCTTGTTAAGACTTGACGGCTCCTACACTTGTCGGTAAGTTAACTACAGGTGTAGGAGTCTGCCCTTATTGCTATCGTGTCCGGACGGAGAAACCATGTCTAAGTCGAAGCGACTGCCCGCGCTATCGGATTCGCAACTGGAGATCATGCAGGTGGTGTGGGAAGGCCACGAGGTCACTGTGAGCCAGGTATGGAAGGCTTTGAGCGAGCGTCGCCAGGTGGCGCGGAACACGGTGCTCACGCTCATGGAGCGGCTGGCAAAGAAGGGCTGGTTGAACCGGCGGGCCGACGGTCACTTGCACCACTACTCGGCCGCCGTGTCCCGAGAGCGAACGCTCGGCGATCTTGTGAGGGGGCTGCTTGATAGAGCGTTCGCTGGATCCGCCGAGGACCTGATGTTGGCCCTGGTGGATGCACGAGGCTTGACGGAAGAGGAAGCGCGACGAATCCGTGAAATCATCAGGGACGCCCAAAAGGCCGAGCCATGAGTACCCTATTGGACCTCTACCCGGGCGACGGGTTTGTGTTGTGGGTTATTCAGGTGTTGATTGGTGTCACCTTGGTCGTGGCTGCCGCGCTCCTGCTCGACGGGTTGCTCGGTAAGCGGCGGGCGGCCGCCCGATACAGCGTTTGGTTGGGCGCGCTCGTATTTGTGCTGACGATGCCCGTGTGGGCATTGATTGGGCAGCGGACGGGCATGGGGTCCATCTCGATCCCACTGTTCACTGACGAAACACAATTGGCAACGGCTGACTCGACTACCGACGACGCCCATCGGGAGACTCACGCTGCGTTGCCGCGTTTTGCGGCTCGGTCGGCTGAACGGGACGGATCTGGAGATTCGTTCTACGGAAGGAATATGTTCCGTGTACCGGCCCGCCCCGTTGAGGAGGACCGTCAAGCTGTCGCGGGCAACGAACGCGAGTCAACCGAGAGCCTTGCCTCAAGTCCGTCGACCGAAGAATCAGTCGTGGTTTCGACGGGTACTGCGGCGCAAAAAGACGGCACATTGCCGCGTGCGGCCACGCCGTCGCCGGGTCGCTGGCGGGTATTCGCAGGCTGTGTGCTGGCCGCATGGCTTGCGGGTAGTCTGCTGCTGACGCTGCGGCTGGTCGTGGGTTGGCGTCGAATGGCGCTGCTCGCCAGAACACTCAAGCCAATCGACCACTTGCGTTTTGCAAAGGAATTGGCTGCGGTTTCGCGGTCCCTCGGTGTGTCGCGTCTCCCGCTAATCGGCACGTCGCCCGAGATTGGGACTCCGCTCGTTGCCGGGGTGCTCCGGCCGCGCATATTGCTGCCAGAGCCTCTCCCGAGCCGGATCGGGTCGCCGCAGTTGGTGCAAGTGCTGATGCACGAATTAGCACACGTCGCCAGAGGAGACGCTCGAGTCAACGCACTTCAACGGTTGGCCGGCGTGCTGCTGTGGCCGAATCCGTTGATCTTCGTGATGAACCTCCGACTCGAAATGGCGCGGGAACAAGTCTGCGACAACCATGTTCTCGCAAGCTCAAGCGCCCCAGACTATGCGGAAACGCTACTTGCCGTCGCCGAATTCTGTCGGCCGCTGAACTTGGCAAAAGGAGCTCTGACCATGAACTCCCGCCCTGCAAGCCTGTTGGATCGTATCGCCCGCCTGCTCGACGCCCAGCGGGATCTCAGTACGCGCCTTTCTGGGCTGAAACGCTTGTCGCTTTGCGGTCTGCTGGCGTTGGTGGTAGTGCTGGTCTCTGCGATTCGCCTGCAGACGGCCACCGCAGAGTCCGAAGACCCGCAAAGCCCTGCCGGCGGAAGTCCGGCCGCAAACGCGGCAGCCGAGGATTCCGCCCTCGTTGCGGAAAAAACCGTGGGCGGGGAAGAAACGCCAGATGGTGCTCGGATTTCGGGGCGCGTCGTGATGCAGTCCGACGGGGCACCCGTGCCGAGTGCGGATGTCCGGCTTCTCCCCGAAGGCATGTGGGGTATGCCTCTTGAGCCTCGGCGCACCACGACCAACGCCGATGGCGAGTTCGCGTTTGCATCGGTTGCTCCAGGTACATACCGGATCTGGGCGTTTCAGGGCAATTTGACTTCTCGGGACCGCAAGCTCCGCGGAACGATCGTGAAGGTCGGTGCACAGGGTGCCCCCGCCGAGCCCGTCATCCTGGAAATGCACGAGGGCAACCGCATTAGAGTTCGCGTTGTGTCGAAGGCGGACGGCACGCCGATCGCAGGAGCGCACGTCCGACTCCCGTTTACCGACACCGATCGTGACTACTTGACCGACGACGAGGGCGAAGTGGAGCTGGTCGCTTTGACACCGGAAACTTGGCGCGTCGAGGCAAGGGCACAAGGCTACGCAGAAGAAGACGAGGTGGTGAATCTCACCGAATCGAACCCAGTGGCCATCGAATTCGCGTTGAGCCCGGGTGGCGGCCTGTATGGCGTTGTGACCGGCGAAGACGGCAAGGCGATCGCGGGCGCAAGTATCAGTTTCAGTCGGGCCGATCATCGTGGCCGTGGCATAGAAACGGTCAAGACGGGCTCGGAAGGCCGTTACCACTACGATCACTTGCCCTTGGGGCATAAGCTGGGTATGGCCTTTAGCAAGCTCGATTATGTGGGGGAAGCCCGCTGGACGACCTTGACCGCCGGCCCCGGCGCCAGGCAGCAGATTGACGTAGTCCTGAAGGAGCGGCCACTCGGTGGCTCGGTGCGCGGCGTGGTGACCGACGCCCAGGGCAAGCCGATTGCCGGCGCCGCCGTCTCGAATCCCCACGTGTCGCACCACCGAGTGCGAAAGGCCACGACCGACGAACACGGCTGCTTCCACCTCGATAATGTCTACGAAGGCCAGTACGGACATGAGGTTGTGGTCAAGGCCCACCGATTTGCCCCAAAGCGTGTGATGTTTGAGCCGGGTTCGGCTGACAAGCCCTCGGAAATCGCCGTTCAACTTGAACCGGGACATCGAATCCGAGGCAGGGTAATTGACTCTGACGGCAATCCGATTCCAGAGGCGAGCGTTTACTTCGCCCGCGGCAACAAGGGATGGGACCAATTCTATGGCGGGCGCACCGTGACCGGCAGAGACGGACGGTTTGAGTTTGACTCCCTTCCTGCGGACAGCCCGTTCACGTTCGTCGCCAGCGGCTACGAGAGGATCGAAGAGGTATCCCAGCCACTTGACGGCGACGACGAGGTGGTTGTGACGATGGAGCCGGGAGGGACGATCCGCGGCCGGGTGGTGGACGCCGCCACGGACAAACCCCTCACACGGTTCAACGTCCGCCTCGACTCCTCGCCGGATCGCCGGCCCGGTGACACGCCGTTTCGTGTGCTCAGTACACGAATCAACCGCGGCGAGAGCTCTGTTTCGCCGAATGGGACTTTCACGCTCAAGGACATCGGACGCGGCATGGCCCTGAAGGTGGTGGTCGAGGCGAAAGGGTACCACCGGCAGTCGATCCCGCGCGCAGTGGCCAAGCCCGCCGACGAGGCGGAGGTGCACGAGTTCAGGCTGGCCCCGGTTGACCCTGAGAGTTTGCTCACGGTGCGAGGCAGACTGGTCAATCACCGCGGCGAACCGGTGTCGGGCGCGGGCTTGCGATTGATCGTCTCCGACAAAGAGAACCCGCCACAGCGCCCGTACTCGTTTTACTCGCTGAAGCGTTTGACTTGCGGGATCGACCTGAAAGAGGGTGTGTTGCAGTTCAAGAGCACCGACAGCGACGGCGACGGCCGTTTTGTTTTCGAAGGAATCCGCTCGGACGGCTTGATCGAACTGGCATATTGGAGTGACGGAATCCCAGACGGCCGCGTGGAGCACATCGAACGATTGTCCGAAGACGAGCGTGTGAATCTGGTCGTAACTGCCGCCGAATCAGCCCGAGTGATCGGGGCCATCAGCCGCGAAGGTCCGCCGAAGGTTAGCTCAATCCTGGTGCGTACATTCCGTGGCACGCACAACTACTACACAGCGAGAATCTCGTCGGACGGCAAGTCGTTCGAGATCGTTGACGTTCCGGCCGGCGAGTACTATCTTCTCGTACAAGGAGAACCGAGTCGGCCGGGAGAGCCGCCCGTCAGCTTGACCAAACTGCCCGTTGAGCCTTTCTCGCTGAAGCCGGGAGAAGTCAAACATATTGACATACACTAATACCCATGGCCGGACGTTTCCGCGCGCTGTGCGCGGGTCTCCGACCCCGCACATTGAGCGACCGAAGGTCTCATGAATCGCGCTGGAGACCTTCGGTCGACAGCTTCGGCGACTGATCCTGCAAAGGAGGGTACGAACGATGCGGTCCTCTTGTAGTGCTCGTGGTTGGTGGTGGGTCGGTCTCCCGATGACGTTGCTGTCTGTCCTTTGTTGGCCGCCAAGCGTTGGACATGCCGATGGTCCGGCGGCCGTCGGCGCCCGCGCGGCTGAGGACGACGCGGCCGGCGAACCGGAGTTTCGCCTGTTCGACGGGTTCGACGAGAAGCTCGAACTGAACTGGGAGCCGGTGCGTCCCGACCCGACGCACGTGTCGGTCACCAAGAACCCCGGTAAGCTCACGATCACTACCCAAACAGGCACCCTCGGCTTTGATGAAACCGCGCGTGGCGGGGCGGCCAAGAACCTCTATCTGATCCGCAACCCGGCGGCCGAAGGCGGCGATTTCGTGCTTACCACGTGTATCGAATCGTTCAAGCCAACCACGAATTTCCAGCAGGGCGGCCTGCTCGTCTACGACGACGACGACAACTACGTGAAATGTGACATGGAGTGGTGCTTCGGGGCCATCCGATTCAAGTACATGTGGGAAACGGATCAGCGGCGGATCGACGAGACGGACCGGCTCGCCCCCAGCACCGAGCGCTCCTGGATCCGCATTACCAAACGCGGCAAGTTCTACGAACGGTCCTACAGCACCGATGGAAAGCAGTTTGTCTCCTCCGGCGAGGTGGCCTGGGGAAACGGCGCCCCCAAGTGGGTCGGGATCGTGGCATTGAACGGCGTAGCCGGCGCGGACGACATCGATGCCTGCTTCGATTTCTTCGAGGCCCGCTCGTTGACCGACGCCGAGGCGAACGACCCACACTATCTCGAACGACGGAAGCTCCAGGGGAGCTGGGAAGTCGTCTCGTGCCGGCTCGGCGGCAAGCCGCTTACCGGCGCGCCCCTGTCCCGGTTCAAGTTCAGCGGGAGCGGCGTCGTGATCACGGAAAAGACGCAATCGCTGGCGACCGAATTCACGCTGAACGTGGAGACCGAGCCCAAGGGACTCAAGCTGGCGGCGCTTTCGAGCAGGGCGAAAATACCGGCGAGCGGCGTCTATTCAGTCAAAGACGACACACTGGTGGTCTGCCTCGGCCTTCAGCCGGACGCGCCCCCGCCCGCCGAACTGGAAACCAACGAGGGCGACGGCCGGCTGCTGGTCACGCTCAAGCGGATGCCGACCATCGAAGTCGACGCGATCGAACGGAACGCCCAGCCACGGCAAAGGCACTTCCGGAAACTCGACAAGGACGACGATGAGCACCTGACCAGCGAAGAGTTTATCGCCGACTACCGCCAGCCCGAGGCGATCGAGCAGGGGACGGAGCTGTTCACGATCCTCGATCGCGACGGCGACGAGAAGCTCACCTTCGACGAGTTCAAGACGAGGCAGCGGAAGGCAGCCTTCTTGGTCATGGACCTGAATGCCGACGGGGGCGTCTCCCTGAAAGAGTTCTCCATGGGCGAGATGAAGGCCGTGCCGCGGGACCGGGCGGAACTGGTCTTCAAGCTGTCCGATGTCGACGAAGACGGCCAGCTCACCTTCAAGGAATTCCGCGCCCGCCCGCCCGATGCGTACTTTGAGAAGCTCGACGTCGACGAAGACGACCGCCTCTCGCTGAACGAATACGCGGCCGCCAACAAGCCCCTGGTGCGCGCCAATCGTTGTGAAAGCGTCTTCGGCATGATCGACCGCGACGGCGACGGCAGCGTCAGCCGCGACGAGTTCAGAGAGAAGCCCGAGGAGTTTCTGTTTGCCAGGCGCGACGCTGACGGCGACGGAAAGCTGACACTCCAGGAGTTCGGCGCCTGGGCCCATTCACCCGAGCAACGAGCGGAACGCAAGCGCACGTTCGAGCAAAGAGACACTGACGGCGACGGAAAGCTCACCTTCCGGGAGTCGGCCCACCGGTCCTCCGAAGCAAACTTCTGGGATCGGGATGAAGACGGCGACGCCCGGATGACTCTCGACGAGTTCAAGGGCAGCGGCCGGGCTTCCGAATTAGGCGACCAGGCGGACGCGCTCTTCAAGCTGATCGACCGGGACCACGACGGCCGCGTGAGCCTGGCCGAATATCGCACCCAACCCGACGAAGCCCGATTCCCACTCATCGACCTCGACGGCGACCAGTCGCTCAGCCTCGAGGAGTTCATCGGGACGATCCAAGCGAAGGAACAGGTCGCGGCGGCCGAGAAGTCGTTCAAAACCAAGGACAAGGACACCGATGGTAGCTTGTCGTTCGAGGAATTCGGCGGAGGAGAAAAGTGAGGCCGGCCATACGCGGCATGAAACCACAAGATTTCAAGCCAAGGAGGTTTTGACATGAACGCACTGGGGACTATCTGTTTGGTCGGTTGGCTCGCGGCGGGCCTGCCAGCCGAGGAATCGCTGCTGGATCATCTGAGCGCGGCCCTTGGGGGCTCGCAGCGGAATCTGGTCGTGCGATTTGTGGACGAGGCGGGCAAACCGGTGGCCGGCGTCTCGCTGAAGGTGAAGATCGACCGCGACGAGGCCAGCTATAAGAGCGATGGCGACGGCAAGATCAAAGTCTCCTTACCTGAAGAGGATCCGCCCTATCTGGGTTTGTGGACGAAGGCCAAAGGCTATGTCACTTTGTACGCCATATGGCGAAACCGGGATTCCAAAGACCCGGTATCGGCGGAAGTCGCATTTCCGATGCGACGAGGCATCAGCCTCGGTGGAGTTGTCCGCAACGAGGCCGGCGAGCCGATCGAAGGCGTAAAGATCGAGACGTGGTTGAGTCTGGAAGAAGAACCGCAGGGACGGGTTCGGCCGTCTACGTCCAACTACACGGCGCGGACCGACGCGGAGGGCAAATGGCGATTGGACGACGTGCCCAAGGGCCTTGCCAGGGTGTCGCTTCGGCTGGATCATCCCGACTACATCGGCGATTCCAGGTATGGCGAGACACCGTCGCCGCCAGTGGCCAAGCTGCTGGACATGACTGGCGTGATGGTGATGAAGAAGGGCTTGGCGGTCGAAGGAACGATAACCGATCCCCACGGTGCCGCTGTGGCCGGCGCCACAATTGCTCAGGGCGGGGACCGGTTCGGCAGTGATTACCCAAAGGCAACCACGGACGAGAAGGGCCGGTATCGTTTCTCCCACTGCAAATCGGGCCCGATGGTGCTGACCGTGGTTGCGCGGGGATGGGCTCCGGATTTGCGGCAGATCAACGTGCATGGGGAGCTTGAGCCAGTAGACTTTCAGCTACGGAAGGGCCGCACGTTGCGGGTCCGCGTGATGGACAAGGACGGCAACAGACTTCCGGGCGTCTGGGTGGCGCCGGATACGTGGCGCTCGCATAGGTCGTTAACCGGCCTGGGTATACCGCGAGAAACCAACGCCGAGGGGCTTTGGGTCTGGGATTGGGCACCCGACGACGCAGTGGTGTGCGATATCCTCAAGCGAGGATACATGAGCCTTCGCAACCAGAGCTTGACGGCGCGCGACGAGGAATATGTGCTCACTTTGCATAGGCCACTGAGTATATCGGGCCGAGTGGTCGACGCCGAATCGAAGGAACCGGTCAAAGCGTTTCGCATCGTGCCCGGGTTGAGTTGGGGACGCGAGGGAGACTCGCCTTCCTGGATGCGATACAGAATCAAGAATGGCAAGGACGGCGCGTTCTCGCACCAATTCTCCGAACCCTACCCGCAGTACTTCGTGCGGATCGAAGCCGAAGGCTATCTGCCGGCGGCTTCTCGGTCGTTCTCGGCCGACGAGGGCAAGGCGACTTTCGATTTCGAGCTGCAGAAAGGCAGCGGGCCGGAAGGAGTCGTGCTGGACCCCGAAGGCAAGCCGACGGAAGGGGCCCGTGTGTACATCTGCTCCAAATCCAGCCGGCCGTACGTAAGGGAAGGACGGAATACCGACGATCGCGATTCGGTGGGGGCCACGACCGATGCGGATGGCAAGTTCCGCCTGCCGCCGCAGTTGGAGCCTCATTCGCTATTGGTGTTACACGAATCGGGATACGCCGAGGTATCCCAGGCAACTTTGGCTGAATCGCCTGAGATCCGGCTGGTGCGATGGGCTCGTGTGGAAGGGATCCTGCGGATCGGCTCGGGGCCCGGTGCACAGAAGACGTTGGGGATGTACGTCGAGCGACCCAGGAATGATGACGTGCCGCAAGCGTACTTCGACTGTGACGCCACGAGCGACGCAGACGGCCGTTTTACCTTCGAGCGGGTTCTGCCGGGCAAGGCAAGGGTCTATCAGTCGGTTCGCTATGCCGTTCGTGATTCCGGGTTTTCGTCCACCGGCTCACATGGGATTCGCGTGGAATTGCAGCCGGGCGAGACGGCCCACGTCGAATTGGGTGGCACAGGTCGGCCGATCGAAGGCCGGGCCATTCTGCCCCCAGGCGAGCAAGAATCGATCGACTGGAACTTCGCCATTGGTCGGCTGTCGACCAAGACCGCCGAGATCCCCTATCCGGACAACTTCCAGGAAATGGACGCCGAGGCGCAGCAAGCCTGGTACAACGCCTGGCAAGGCTCGGACGCCTATCAGGAGTATCTGAAGGCCCAGCAGGAGCGGGTCACCTACGCATTCACCTTTCGGTCCGACGGGTCATTTCGCTGTGACGACGTACCGGCGGGGGACTACAGGCTGAGTGCCGACGTGCACGATTTGCCTGTGCCCAACAGGTGAGGCCCCGGACCGCTGATCGCGTCGATCAGCATGGACGTCACCGTTGACGAAATGGCAGGCGGGCGCAGCGACGAGGCATTGGCATTGGGCCCGTTGGCGCTGGACGTCGTCAAGCGGCTGAAGGTGGGCGACGTCGCACCCGATTTCGAGATCGAAACGGTCGACGGCCAGCCCTTGAAGCTGGCCGACTTCCGAGGCAAGTACGTGCTACTGGACTTCTGGGCCACCTGGTGCGGGCCGTGCATCACGGATCTGCCTCAGATGAAATCGCTCTACGACAACTTCAAGGACAACCCCAAGTTTGCCATGATCTCCTTGAGTGCCGACAACGACGTCGAGTCGGCCAAGAAGTGCATCGAAGAAAATGAACTCGAATGGCATCAAGGGTTCATCGGCCGTTCGTCGAAGGTCCAGTCGGACTACTACGTTTCGGGCATTCCCAGCGTCTTCCTCGTCGGACCCGACGGAAAGGTCGTGGCGAAGAACCTGCGAGACCAGGCGATCGTGACGGCATTGAAGAAGGTCCTCGGTTCGTCCGCCGCATCGTCCGGCGCGTCGGGAGGCCGGTAGAACGGACCTCGAGATCCGTCCTGTGTTGACTCGCAGTCTGTCAAGTTGTCTCGCGGTCTCCCGACCGCGAAACTTGCCCGACCGGAGGTCTCCAGGAGTTCCGGGGGACCTGAGGCGAACTCGGTGATCGTCTTTGACCGCATCGCTTCTTCTTTCGACCTCTGCGCCAAAGACCACACCTGTTAACGCAACAGATCAATCGCTGTTAGCTCGTCCGGGAAAAGCACTTTGCCGGGGAAGACCTCGCCCACGGCCGTGATAAAGGGCTTTCTCTTCTCTGGGCTGTTGGCGCCGCCGTTGTGTGTAAGAATGACGCGGCGGACTCCCGCCGCCTCGGCAATCTCGCGGACTTCGTCGGTGCCCATGATGATCCCGTTCAGATAACTCGGAGACTTCGCACTTCCAACCAACACGCAGGGGGCTACCAGGGTGTCGGCCCCCTGAGCGAGTTCCCTCAGTTCCGGGCAGTCGCCGCAATCGCCCGCAAAGACGATGCTTCCTCGATCCGTGTCGAACCGGTAGGCGAGCGATACAAGCGTAGGCTCTACGTGATGCATGCGCGCGGCCGTCACCTTCCAATAGACCGTTTCGTCGACCTTTCCCGGTCCTACGTCCTGCGCCTCAAAGGCAGGAGCGGGTCGAGGCGGGACGCCGCCTCGGTGCTGAAAGATCTCGATGCTCACCGGATGCTTCACCCGCGAGTTCCAATCAGGGAAAAACACGCCATTGTCGCCTAACAACTGCTCGACGAACGATCGAGTGGGCGGTGGGCCGTATACCTTCAGCGGTGGCTCCGTGCCCCTGCACAGGTCCCATCGGACCAGTGCGAAACAGGGAAGGTCGACGTTGTGATCGAAATGATGATGGGTGAGAAAGACATGGTGCACTTTCGTCGTCTTGATGCCCATGCGCGCCATTTTGTACGTGGTCCCCGGTCCACAGTCGACCATCAGCAACTCTCGTCCCACTTCGAGCAGGAACGCACTGCCGTGACGCGTCCGTTCACCGGACCCGTACGGCGGCGGATATCCGCACCCCACCAAATGCAAGCGCAACGGAGGCCGCTTGTCCTCCGGTTCGGCGGTCTTCTGCTCTTTCTTTTCGGAAGCCTTTTCCTTTGTTTCCGCTGCAAGAGATCCCGCGCCGGTCCCCGAAAAGGCCGCCGCCACTGCCGCGCTGGTCCTGAGGAATTCCCGTCGTGTTGCCATAACTCGCTCCTTTCGCGGTCAAGCCGCAATTGATGCAAGGCAAAATGCCCGTCCTCGCGGAGGATGCGTCAAACGTACCACTATTCAAGAGTGCCGCAGCTCACGATCCTACACGCCTTGAACGGCTTCTGCTACGTTGCACAGAGTGACGTTCCCTACCGGGAAGTACTTCTCGTGGCGCGCGGCGGTAGTCGTTGGAGTTCACGCTTCAGCGTGTTTTCGAAGACACGCTAAGGCGTGAACTCCAACGGTTCTTTCACAGCCTCGGCGCGTGCAGGGGCCGATAGGGGCGGCCGGGGATCAGTTGTTTGCCGCCCGAGAAGCCTTCGGGCCGGTGGGCAAGTCGTTGGATTAGCGTAGCTCGCCAGGTTTCCAGCGTATGGCGATGGGCAGCGTCCTTGGAGAGATCGTGCTCCTCGCGCGGATCCTTGTCCAAGTCGAACAGTTGGTGTGTTCCGTCGGTGGGACGCCAAATGTACTTGATATGACCGTCGGTCAGTGCATGGAATGCCTGCGCCTTGCTGTAGCACGGAGCGTGTTCAAAATGCAGCCACGGTCGAATCACGCGATTCTCGCCCCGCAGAACCGGCACCAGGTTGCAGCCGTCTAGAACTGCGGGCCGCGATGCGCCGGCCAACTCTAGCAGTGTCGGCATGACATCCTCCAGGCAGACTGGCTGGAACGAGCGCAGGCCGGCGCGAAAGCCCAATTCCGGTGAACCCGCGACAAGGAAAGGAACGTTGGCCGACCCTTCATACGGCTCGCACTTGCGGAAATAACCGTGATCGCCGAGCATCTCGCCGTGGTCGGCGATGACCCAGATCAGCCAGGGCCGGCCAGCGCGGTTACTCCGCGTTTTGAATTCTTCGACCAGCGGTGCAATCTCGTCGTCCAATTGCTCAATCAGTCCGAAATAGCCGGCCTGCGCGGCACGCAGGGGTTCGCCTTCCAGCAACACCCGCTGCCCGACACGGTCGCCTTTGGGCGACAAGGCCGCCCAATCCACCCAGTCGCCGTGCGCTGGCCGCGGGAGATTGGCCGCGTAATAGTGTTCGAAGTATTTCTTCGGAGGCCACAGTGGCGGGTGCGGTGCAACGAACGAAGCCGTCAGAAACAGCGGTTTTTCGGCCGAGCTTTCGGTAAGGACCTTGCGGGCCTGCCGGACGATCCAGGCCACGCGATGGTGATGGTCGGCGAACGGCCACGGTTTGGCTTCCCACCCGTTGTATGACAAGCCCAGGTGGTCGACCAGCTTGCGAACGGTGTCCGTTCGCGGTGCGATTGTCTTCAGGTAGGTGTCATAGTCGTCGCCGTCGTCGTAAGCGGTGCAAAGAAGCCGCGTTTGGTAACCGTACGGTTCGCTGCGCGGAATCTGATGCATGTTCCGGCCCACCAACACGGTCGTGTAACCCGCGTCGCTCAGCAATTGGGGCATGGTGGGCGCGGAAAGCGGCCTATGCGCGTATCCAACGACACCGCTGGTCTGGGGAAACAGGCCGGTCAACAACGCATGACGTGCGGGGATACAAGACGGCACGGTGGTATAGGCCCGACGAAACAACGCTCCCTGCCGCGCCAGTTCGTCCAGGTGCGGAGTGCGAACCGCTGCGTGCCCGAGAATCGACAGGCAATCGCCTCGCATTTGGTCGGGCATGATCACGAGTACGTCTGGTCTGGACGGCTTCTCGGCCGCAAACGAATAGCCACAAACCACACACAGAAGCACGGCCACGACATGGCGAACGAAGTTATCGCTGAAGGATTCCATGGCAAGCTCCCCAAAGAGGTAATCTCGTCGAACAGATAGAAATCCTGATCCCCCGTCACGTTCGACGCAACCCTCCGACGGCCCCTTCTGGGTGCTTTCTGCATCCTGCTGCAACCGCCCTCCTTTCTCACGGGCGACAGGAGGGCGAATTCGGCCACGTCCGCCCATCCATCTGCGGCCGAAGGAGCATGGGCCGTCCGTTGACTCGACGAAGCCGACAGGTTAAGAACTGGGATCATCAAAAGAGGGTGCCACGACGCATTAGCATGGACTCATGCGACATCCCGCGGCCGGCCGGGAAGACGGAATGAACGACGGCGGCGTGCAGCGTGGGATTCGTCGCGATTGGAGGATCGTCGATATGTCTCTGTCTGCTGTCTGCCCTCATTGCGGTTCCAAACTCAAAGCCAAGGACGATCATGTCGGCAGACGACTGGCATGCCCCAAATGCAGAGAGCCTTTTGTCGTGACTGTGCCGGAATCCGAAGAACCGGTCCCCGCCGAACCTGCGAGTACGCAGGCCGAGGACTCGCCGCCGGAAGCCAGTGAATCCAAAAGGGCCGAACCGGAAGCCACGGGACCCGAGGCCGAGGAATTGAGTGCCGAGTCCTTGAGCGAATTGCCGGATCTCCAGCCGCTCGACAATGCCGATTTCGGTGATCTTGACTCGGCTGATTCAGGCACCGGCGGCGACAGTCTGGACGATCTCTCCGCGGACAACGATCTGTTGGGTGACAACCTGCCTGAGGTCGATCCAGACAGTCTTGCGGAGATCGAGACGGGCGATGTCGAGTCGCTGGGCGATGACGATGATCCCCTTGGCTTGTCCGACGTGCTTCCCTCCGATGCACAGTTGCCGCCGGCGCAACTACCCATGCAATCTGAAAACAAGAAAGACGGCATGAGCGGCCGGATGATCGGCTTGATCGCGGCGGGAAGCGTAGGAGGGTTATGTTTGCTGGTCGGGATGATCTTCACAGGAATTTGGCTGTTCGGCTCGTCCGACGATTCGAATACCGGGGAAGTCACCGACGCGGGAACAACGACATCGGGTTCTTCGGATGGCACGCCCGACACGCCCGATCCTGATCCAGTGCCCACGGCGCCCAAGAAGTCTGCAGCCGCAAAAGAATCTGCCGTCTCCCGGCCGCACGACAACGCGAAAGACACGATCGCCGAACCCACGACGGTCCCGAGTTCCAGCGGATCGAGGGCCCGTGTGGTTGCGCCGGAAGTGCTCGAAAGACCGTTCGGGGCCCGCGTGCTGGAAAGCGAAGCAGCGGGTACGGCGATTCAGCTTGCCGATTCTCACCATATCTTGAGGATGGCCTTTGACGCCCGGACCGGCAACTGCGCAATGACGCTACGTGTTGACAAGGAGGTGTTCCTGTACGTCTGCCACCCGGAATACTTTGACGGTGACCAGACGGCTGTGGCCGGTCCGCTCCGATTCGATTGGGACGACTATCACGTCGCCTTCTGCTTCAGGCCGTTGGAAGATCAGACGCTGCTCGTGTTGTCGCACAAGGGGATCATCTGGTCCTTGGACCCGCAGACTCTGCAGCCCGTCGACTTGGTTTTGAATCCCATCGATCTGCACGACGGCCGGTACGACGAGCTGCTGAGACCCACACTCCGTCCGAATCAGCAATCCCTCTTCGTCAAGGATGAAGTCTCGAGGCTGCGAGCAAGACCTCAGCCCGATGATCCGACGGTGATCTACAAGCCCAAACCCAAGCGAAGCACATCTTCGGACGTTACCGGTTACGAGTTGAACCTCAAAACCGGCGAACTGACGGGATCGGTGATTTGGCCGCCGCCAGGAACTATTGGTGCCGGGGAAATGTACAACGAGCGATCGCTCTCGGATCCCTACGAGGAGTTCACTGTGGATACCCGCGGTGTCAGGCGCGGCGAGACGTTCGAGAAATGGGAACGCGGCCCGCGCGATCATCTGCCGATCTGCGTGCTCGAGAGCCACCCCTGGATCATTGCCCGCGGCCCGGTCGAGTTATTTTTCTATGACCGGAGCAACCTTGCCGACACGGTGACCCTGGCCGTGCCGCGACTGTTCCAGACGCCTCCCGAAATGCATAATACCATGCCCGCGACGTGCGTCTTCGAGGACGGTGACAGGGATCGTCTGCTGATGGCGACAAACTCGCTGCACGACGACGCACGGTGGGGCGCCTTGTGGCTGCTGCCGATGACCGAGGCAGCATTGCCCGACAATCCGCTGCTGGTCGCTCTTCTCGAGTTGCCCGAGCTGATCGAACCTGGCCAGCCCGTTGCGGCACCGGTCGAGGTGCGGGATGAACGCGTCAGCGTGTCCGTGGCGTCAGGCCCGCAAGGGGCGAGACTGGCCGAAGGCGTGCTGGAGTGGACACCGCAACTGTCCGACGTCGGTTTGCAGGAGATCGTGTTGCGTGCATCCGCCGGGGACCGACACGTCGACCGCAAGTTTCCGTATACGGTGCAGTTCGCGCCTGTTCCCGTACCTTTCGAAGTATTCGGCGATCGAATGCACCTTCGCCCCGACGGAGCAGGTGCTCTGGCGTGGAACAACTATCCTCGAAAAAAACCTCGCGAATACGACGACCCACAGATTGCGCTGATCGGCGTGCGCAATCGTAAGATCGTCGCCACGCGTCGGCTGAAGCATCGTATTGCCGAAGGCGTGCTCGCGTCCCAGCGAGTTTTTCTCCTGTCACAGGACGGTTTCACGTTGGAGGTGTGCAGTCTGAATGATCTGGAGCCGATCGAGACTTTCCCTTTGACAGAACACATCCGCGGGTTGACGGTGCTGAACGACCGGCTGCTATTCCTGTCAACCGGGGAGCAGCGCACGACCAACGACTCGCTGGGAGAGTTCTTTGCCCTGGAACTCCCCGATTTCAGGGAGACGCGACTCACGAGGATTTTATCCGGAGCTCCCGCTTTCACACGTTTCGGCCGGACGACGGACGGCTGGCTGGTCGGACCTGTGGTGCTGGACGAGGAACTGCAGACGATCCATTCCTTGCACACGCTGTGCTGGGCCGCCCCCTACTACATCTCCTCGACCTACTCTGTCAGAGAATCTGTGGGAACGGAAGTCTTCCCAGTGACCAAGGTGTCGGGTCCGCCCAACTCCCGGCGACGAGACGAAACCAGCCTGCCCCTGGGCGACGGCACGCTGACCATAACGACCAACACGGTCGAGTTGCATCGCCACGCGGTGAGTCGGCGTCCCACGGTCCAACTGCATGTACAGTTCACAAGCTCTGACGAGGGCGCGCAACCAGTTGAAATACCGCTGGCGATCTACGAACAGTTGCACGAAGAGAAGAGTATCCTTGCCGAGGGAGCGGGCGTGGTGGTCGTCGCCAATCGCAGACCGTACACCTTTTACCCGGCGGACCTTGGCGTCGAATTGCCGGGCGTGACTCGGCCTGCGGGACTGACCTTGCGTGCCCAGAAACACGTCAGCGAACTGTCGACGAGCGAAAAAACGACGATACAGTTCAACGCCGAGGGCGGCCGGCGCCCCTACGAGTTTTCGGCCTCGATCAGCAAGGGGTACATGGGCACATTCGGGCGCGACGCGGGCTTCCAGGAATTCCAGGAAAAGGTGCTTCAAGTCGACGCCGAAAGCGGGGCCGTGACCGTGGACGGGGCGCTGCTGGCATCCACCCTCCTGGATCGGGAAGCCGAGAGCATCGCGAGTTCCGGCTCCGGGCCGAGAGGACTGCGGGAGCCAAACCCGATGTGCGACAATGTCCCCTCGGCGTTGCCGTGCAGCAGTTCTACGAGCATTACGGCTGCTTGCCGCCGCGAGCCATCGTCGACGAGAAAGGGAAACCGCTGCTCAGTTGGCGTGTCCTGTTGCTGCCCTACCTCGGCCAAACCCGGTTGTTCCACCTGTTCCATTTGGACGAGCCCTGGGACAGCGAGTATAATGCCAAGTTGATCCCTTACATGCCACTGGACTACGCCCCGTCGCAACCGGGGCTTCCCCTGGGTCGGACGACGATCAAGGCTCTCGCCGGATCCAGCACGCCGTTTCCAGACGATCGCCTTGGCTACTATCACGATCTGAAGGAAGAGTCCGCCAACGTGTTACTGTGCGTCGAAGTCGACAAGGCGGGAGCCGTAGGATGGACCAAACCGGAGGATCTTGTCGCGGCCGACGGAACGGATTGGAGGAGCCAGCTTCACAAGAAGCGCGTGGAAGGCCAGGAGTGTTTCCACGGTCTGTTGGGAGACGGTGAGTTCTACACGCTGCCCGTCGGCGTTAGCACTGGGCATTGATCTGAACGTCGGCCTGCAAGGCAGGAATCAGCGTGTTTGCCTTAGCGAAGCTCGCAACTCGGCGATTCGCTGCCGGTTTTCCTCGGCGGGATCGTACTCGCCTGATTCCAGCAGACGGGCGACTTCGGGGTTTTGTTTTAGGCACGAGACGGTATGCGGATGCATCTCTGGTTCGAACAGCGTCTGCAACTGCTCGGTGACTTTCAGTGCCGCGCCGTATTCGCCCGCTTGTGAAAAGGCTGCGATCAGATTTCTGTAGCTGGCTGGAGCCAACGGCTCGATCTCAATCGCTTCCTTGGCCAATTCCTCCAATTGCTCTACCGGGGCACGGGCACGCGTGAGATTGCTGATGTAATTGCTGATCGCAAAGTGGTTTCCAGGCAGCAGGCGGTACCCCAACTCGGAATGGCGAAGCATCTGAGCCTGTGGATGCGCTGCGTTGGGGGCACACATGTGAGCCTTGCCGTGGCCCGGCGAAAGCTCGATCGCTCGCCGCGCGAACTGCATCGCCTCCGGCTGCCATCCTTGACCGTTCCATACCGAGCAGAACAACAGAAAGCACATCTGCGCGTAGTCAGGGTCCCGCCGCAAAGCCTCTAGGTAGTACTGGCGAGCCTCGGGAAGGTCCGAGTCGATGGCTCCGGCTGGTAAAGCGCATCGGGGATCGTCCTTGAGCAGTCGGATTGCCGCAGACGCCTTTTCTTCATCCGAATGGTTACGCATCGCCAACTGGATGTTTCCCAGCTTCGAGAGCGTGAGTAACGTTGTAGGACGTGCTTGTCGCCATTTCTGCATCACTGACTCTGGCACTAGTCCTCCGACCGTCTCCGCGATGGCCACTGCGCACCGCAGCAAGAAGTGGCTGGGCTCAGCATCGACGATGGGGATCTCGGCCACCGTCCGATCTCCCTGAAGGATCTCCAAATCCAGCCGCCAGGTGTCCGCGTCAAACGACGCCGCGCCCGTCACGCAGATCAGGCCGGCGTTCTTTGGCGCCCATTCGCGGGCGGTCTCGACGAAGATGAGTGATGTATCCTCTGGTCCGCGCACGCTGATATTTGGAACGAGCATCAGATCGCGAATCATCAATTGAGCCAGGCCAGCGCCGAAGTCGGCATGCTCTCCGAAGCCACTCTTGGACATGAACGGCAAGATCATGACCACCGGGAATTCTCGGATCGCCTCATATTGCTCGGCGGAAAGGAATTCGCACAATTCCACGCCATCCAATTCCGGATAGAGTCGAGGAACGCCCTTTGGCCAGACGTCCCTGCCGCCTGCGGCCTGTTGGCAGGCCAGTCGCCAACCCCAAAGAATCAGCCCCCCGAAGGGCAACACAACCAAAGCTGCCCAGTGCCCCTGCACCGCCGCCACAATTCCGGACAGCAGAGCCAACACCCCGATGAATAGCATTCCCAGCCGTAAGATCGTGGATTCGTCGGGTTCCGGTTTTCCCGTCAGGAAGCCAACCAGTTTCCGCCACATGGTTTTCTGATCCCCCATGTCGGGTTGAGTAATCGGCAAAGCCACGTTGGTGCATCTTACCAGCCAATCATGCCGCATCCAGCCTGAAATGTCCGCATAGCTCGTTTGCCCCGAAGCCGGAGCAGGCTGCTGAAGAAGACACCGTTGCGGCGAAAGGTAGGTCCCTTCTGCCGGAAGGGACCTGAAATCGCGAGCAGATCGTGCACGCACGAAGAAGGTCCCGCTCGGCAAGCGGGACCTACCTTTTCCGCAGCCTCCGGAGGCGATGGCGGGCCTTCTCAGACTTGGACCGGAGCGGGTGGTTGGTCCATGAGGATCGGAGTTGTGACAGGGGGTACGGGGCATCCGTCATCCGCGTCCTCGGAGTGAATGTTTGCCGAAATCACTTTCAGGGCCTCGTACAGCTCAACGGGTTGGACCGGCTTGGGAATATAGCCGTCCATGCCGGCTTCGACACATCGTTCTCGGAATCCTTTGACGGCGTGAGCCGTCATGGCAATGATCGGGACGTGAGTTTGGCGGTCTCTCTCCATTTCACGTATGACGGCGGTCGCCCGAAGGCCGTCCATCTCCGGCATCTCGATGTCCATAAGCACGACATCGAAACTCCGGGATTTGACCGCCTCGACCGCCTCCAGGCCGTTGTTCGCAACCTCCACCTCGTGTCCCTGCAGTTCCAGCAGCCCGGCGGCCACTTCCTGGTTCACCGGCGCGTCCTCGGCCAAGAGGATTCGCAACGGACGTTGGGTCACCGCATCTGTTTTCGTCTCGACGCTGGGCTCTGGAACCTCGACGATGCCCTGGGCCTTGCGCACTGCATCCACCAGATCGGAAGCCTTTGCTGGCTTAGTCACGCAGTGCTCGACGCCCAGTTCGCGGCAACGCGCTGACAGATCCTGCTGTCCGGCGTGAAGCAGAAGGACAAACTGGCAATCTCGCAGCCCCGGTTCGCGTTGCACGGTCTCGACAAGATCTAAGGCGCTCGAATTGGGCAAGCCGGCGTCCAGAACCGCCAAGTCGAACTTGATGCCGGTCGTCGACGCTTGTTTGATCTGTATTTGTGCAGCGTCGGCGCTGTCGGCCGTTTTCACCGTCGCGCCGTGGCTGGCCAGCACTTCGCCGTAGACACGCCGGCTGGTCGAATTGTCGTCCACCACCAACACGCGGGCCCCGTGCAGCGCGGCCGCGGCGGGCGCTAGTTCGCTGGAATCGGCCAGGCCAAGGTGCACCGTGAAATGAAAAGTGCTGCCGCGGCCCGCTTTGCTTTCCACCCAGATGGTTCCACCCATCATCGCGACCAATTGGGACGAAATCGCCAAGCCAAGACCGGTGCCACCATAGCAGCGTGTTGTCGAATGGTCGGCCTGCGAGAACGATTCGAATACCTTCTTCTGCTTTTCCTTGGGAATGCCGATTCCGGTGTCCTTCACCGCGAAATGCAGGACGACGTCGTCCTCCACGTTGCCCTCGACCCAGACATCCACAAACACCTCGCCCTGTTCCGTGAATTTGACGGCATTTCCTACCAGGTTGACGATGATCTGCCGCAGGCGTCCTGGGTCCCCAAGCGTCTCGCGAGGAACATCGGGCGCAGCCCGGCAGACCAGTTCCAGGCCCTTCTCCGAAGAGGGCAGGGCAAGCACCTGAGTTGCGTCGCCGACCAGTTCGTGCAGTTCGAAAGGAATCCTCTCCAGTTCCATCCTGCCAGCTTCGATCTTGGACAAGTCGAGAATGTCGTTCAGCAACCGCAACAGGGCATCGGCGGATTGCTTGACGATATTCAGGTGCCCGCGCTGTTCGGACGACAACGACGTACGAAGAGCCAGTTCGGTCATTCCCATGATGCCGTTCATGGGCGTACGGATCTCGTGGCTCATGGCCGCCAGGAACTGGCTCTTGGCCTTGCTGGCTCGTTCGGCCGACCGGCTGGCCAGGCGGAGCTGTTCTTCGGTCTGCCTGAGTTCGTTCGCAATGCGTTTCAATTCGCGATTGGAACGAGTCAGCTCTTCCGCTCGCGCTTCGGCGGCAGCCGTCCGTTCTTCGACACGTTTTTCCAAGGTCTCGTTTACGCTTTGCAGCTTCTCAAAACCATCGGCATTCTCCAGGGCTGCCCCAGCAATCGTGGCGATGAAATCAGCCAATCGCTCCTCGTCCGGACCAAAAAGGTTTCGAACCTGGCTGTGCGTAACGTACAGACAAGCGACGGCACGTCCGCGAACAAACAGAGGCACGCACAGCGTGGAACGATCATTTGAAAGGGTGTCTTCGTCCGTATCGCATTCGGATACGTCGTCGGCAAACGCCACAGCGCGGCCCGCCATCAGCGCTTGACGCGCCATTAGTTCGCTGAAACTGCTCGTCGTTTGGCCGCCAAACGGGACCAAGCGTTGTGTGCCCGCCTCCTCGTGGACACCCAGCAGAAGACAGTTTTCACCGCGCAACAAGCGCAAGGCGGCTCCGCGGACTTCGTTGTAGATGGTCCTCTCGTTAAGTGCCGAAACGATCCTGTGTCCCGACTCGAGCACCTGATCGAAACGGTCGGCATGCGACAAGGTGACCGGCCCTGTCATCGTGCCGCCGTACTGATGTCCACCGGTCTGCGGCGAGACAGCCAGCACGCGCAACGTGGACTCGGCATCGGCGATGTCCCGCTCGGCATTGGGCCAACCCGCTTCGATGCCGACCCGGCCTCTAGCCAGCAGTGTCTGGGCGTGTGCGTAGCGGGCTTCCTGGCGTTCGGCGACGGCAAGGCTTTTCTGGAACGAACGACGAGCCCGGCGCAGTCGGCCTCGCATGGCTTGAATCAAGCCGTACTCGCGCAGCGCCTGTGGCAGGTCGTTTTGACAGATCCACGCAGCACGCACGGCACGCCGCGCCGCCACTTGGGCGCGTTTCAAGGCTGTACAGCGTTGTTTGGGTGTGTAGCCGACCTGCTCTTCAGCCTGCATCCGGCGGGCCGTGGCGAGCCAGGTCAAATTCGGCAAAGTGTAGGCATTCCTGACCCCCGCCTTGTCGGCGATGGCTATTGCCTTTTCGAACACCGCGGCGGCTTGCTCCGTATCGCCACAGCCGATCAACCTGACGCCCTCGGCAAGCAGGACCTGAGCAATCCCCTGGGCGTCCGGGCGTTCGCGGTCGACCTCGGTCTGGACAATTTCTTCGGCGATCGTGCCACCGGAAGCACGTGACCACACGTCCAGGCCAATGCCGGAAGCCTGCTCGTCCCCCAATTCCAGGCCGGATTTGTGATTGTACTGCGCCTCTTCGATCGCGCTTCGCAGATCTCCCATGTGATAGAACGACGCAGCGACCTGGTACCGCGCGATGTGGACTTCCCAGAAATCGCCGGTTCGTTCCAGCAATCGGACCGCTTCTCGTCCCTTTTCGACGCATTCGGCGAATCGAGAAGCCGCATACAACACGACTCCGTAGTAGCTGAGCGACTGTCCCTGGCCCCAGACGTCGCCGAGGGAACGGCGAATCTCCAGCGACTTCTGCGCGTAGACAATACCTCGGCGGAAGTAGGCCACGAGCGTCATCCCGGGTGCGTGCTCCGAGTAGGCCTGCGCCAATTCCAGCGTCGGAGGGTATCGCTCGGCCAGGTTCATGCCACGCAGATGCGCCCAGAGCGACGTGACTCGGCTTCGCGTGAACCAGTAACCGTGCGCCAACCGGCTGAATAGCCGAACCGCGAGCAACTCGGACTCCGGCGGCTTCGCTTTCCGGCGATGCACGAAGATGCGAGGCAGAAGCGTGTGCGCGATCTGAACGAGGGCTTCCCAGGCAAACAGTACGGCGTGCAGGGCGGCTCTTCGTGGAACGGTCCACCCCAGCATGCGCAGCGCTTCTTCGAAACCGCAAGTGGCAGACCCCATGTCTCCTCGTTTGAAGTCCAACTCGCCCAGCTTGCCTCGGATCTGGGCCTGGGTGTAGCTTCCTTCGGCCAATTCGGCCGCGTTCTTGAAGCACCGCTCGGCATCGTCATAACGGCCGCGCAACATCAGCACATCGCCAAGCCCCTCGGAGATCCGATAGCGCAGGGACGCCGGTGCTTCATTCGCAGCCCGCTGGGCGATGCGGTACTGCTGTTCGGCGATTTCCAGCGAGTGCTGTGACCGCGCTTGTTCGGCGGCCTCCAACGCGTAGTTCAGTGCCCAATCGCTCTCACCTGCCGCATCGAAGTGGTACGCGAGGTCAAAAACGTTCTCCGGCGTGTGGTCCCGAAGATAGAGCGCCGCGCGGAGATGAATCTGTTTGCGCTGTTCATCTGACAGCCGTTCGAGCAATGCCGCCCGGATCTTGTCATGGGCGAAAACGCACCGGGCTATCTCGGGCTGAAGCCAAACGAAATGCCGTTTCCGAGCCTCGTCCAGCGAAGCGGTAACTTGGTCGAGCGGATGCTCCGCCAACTGAGCTGCGATGTCGAGTTGGAATTCCTTTCCCAGCACAGCTCCGACCGACAGAACTTCAACCGCCTGTTCGGGCAGTAGATCGATGCGGCGCGACAGGAGAGTCCCGGCATAGTCCGAAGACTGAGAACTCTCCATGGCCAGAGGCTCGAATCGCCATCCCGGCGAATCCGCCGCCAATGCTCCTGCCTCGACGAGTCCCCTAAGCACAGCCGAAGCCATGAAGGGGCTCCCTTCGGACAACCGGCACACGGTGGCCACGCCTTCTGCGGGCAATGGCCCAGCCATCGACTCCGCAAGACAACGTATGTCCTCCGGTGCGAGTCGTGGCAGGGTCAGGTGTGCGGACGGGCTGGACTTCCGCAGTCTGTGCTCGTCGCCAACCTCTTCCGAACGGAACGCCACCACCAACAACACGTGGCAATCGCTCCGCCTTCGGCGTCGTCTCTTGGATGCGTACCAGCGTTCGATCAGCTTGATCGTCAGTTCGTCCGCCCACTGGCAATCGTCCAGGATAATCACGGCCGGTCGCTGTTCGGTACCCAGTGCATCCAGCAGATCGGATAACGCTTGGATGCTCCTCGCCTCGCCAAAGGCTTCGTGCACGGGCAGGTTGGCTCGCTCCCATCCAAACGCTTCGCCCAGGGCAGGAAGCGCCGCGCCCAGAGCTTCGCGATGAACATCAAGACGCTGCCGCAGCGACTCGGCCAAGCCTGGGTCATTTTCGGCCACTCGCAGAAACTCGTCGACGACGCCGTCCAGCAATTGAAACGGCCGCTGGCCTGTGTCGTTGTAGCCCTGCCCCTGCAGGACCCAGAATCCGCGGCTCAAACCGCATTGGGCCACTTCCGCCAGGAGTCGTGATTTGCCCGCGCCAGACTCGCCTTCCAGAAACACCAGACCCGCACGGCCCGCCAACGTCCGGTCGATCTGGTCGCCCACCTGCTTCAGTTCGTCGTCCCGGGCGACAAGCGCCGGTTCGGTCAGCGAGGACCGCCTGTCGAATCTCCCGATCACCAGCGGAGGCTCTGTATCGCCGCGGTCAATTGCATCCGCGATGGCCGTCAGATCCTGCAACGCAGCTTCGGCCGACTGGTACCGGTCACGCGGGTCCTTTCGTAGAAGCCGCGAAACGCATTCGTCCAGTGCGCGCGGCACCATCAAGCCAAGGCTGCGCAACTCGGGTACGGGAGCCGTCATCTGTTCGAACAAGATCTCTCCGACATCCTGCCCGCTGAACGGCGTACGCCCCGTCAAACACTCAAACAGCACCACTCCGACAGAATAGATATCCGATGGTTCACCCAAACCGCAGTCAATCGAACCGGCCTGTTCGGGTGACATGTACAAAGCTGGATTCAGAGGCTGATTTGCGAGGGCCTCTTGCATGTGCACGGTTTCGGCGAGGCCCAAATCGAACAAGGTCGCCTGCTTCAGGGGACGATCTGCATCGATGGCAACGTTCGATGGGTCGATGTTCAGGTGCAGTGTTCGGTGCTCGTGGAGGTCCTTCAAGGCCGAGAAGAGGCAGCAACCGATGGTGACGGCCTCGCGGAGTTCGAGCGGACCATTCTGCAGCCGCGAGTCCAGGAAGACCCGCGGAACGCGCGGGAAGATGAAATAGAAAACGCCGTCCTTTTGCCCGAAGTCGATTGGCGTTGCGAGCCAACGACTCTCGACCTGCCGCAACACCTCGACCTGTTGTTCGATTCGTGTCGCGCTGTCTGCGGAAAGAGCACTGGTCGGCACCAGTCTCACGGCAACGGATCCGCCGTTCGCCAAATCGACCGCCAGCAGCGTCTCCGCGTTCTTTGCCTTTCTCAGCACGCTCGTTACGCGGTAACGCCCGCCGAGAACACAATCGACGTAGGTGCCGGACTCGGGCTCGGTGATCGGGCTAGTCTCGGAAGTGTCTTTTCGTGTCTCGCTCATGAACCGCCGCCGGAGATTGGGTACGGATAAGGCAATAGGGGATATCTCTTTGGGAAGTCTAGCTTTCCCAAATACCCGGCTCGCCGCAGTGCGAAAGGTTCGCTATACCATCCGTTTTGGATGTATCGGCGGTATCGGTTCGTCGGGTCGTCCCGACCCGTTTGGCGGTCGCTATACCGCCGCCAGCGCACAACTGCCCCGCTTGGACGGAGCCCCGTTCTCGCGGAACCGGCGATAGACCGCCCGGAAGTCCTCCTCGCGGTTCAAGAATGCCTCGACAATGTCGGGGTCCAGGTGATTTCCCTTGCCATCCAGTATGATTGAACGGGCCGTGTCGTGGCTGTAAGCCGGCTTGTAGACGCGTTTTGTGGTCAGAGCGTCGTAGACATCCGCCAACGCCGTGATGCGGCCGCAGAGCGGTATCTCCGATCCCGCCAAGCCTTTGGGATATCCGCTTCCATCGAGTCGTTCGTGGTGCGACCAAGCGATATCTCGGGCCATATGCAAGAAGTGCGCTTCCGGGTGGGCTTGAGTTGCGGTGTCAAGCGTTTGTCCACCGATGGCCGCATGTTGCTTCATCATCTCGAACTCGTGCGCGTTCAACCGGCCCGGCTTCAGTAGCACACTGTCGGGTATCCCTACCTTTCCAATGTCGTGCAACGGGCTTGTCAGGTAGATCATTTGGACGAAATCGCCGTCGATCTGATCGCTGAATTTCCCCCACGTGGAGAGTTCGTCGGCCAAGACACGGCAGTACTCCCTCATCCGCTCCAAGTGCATCCCCGTTTCGGTATCCCGGCATTCGGCCAGTTTGGCCAGAGCGAAGATGGTGACGTCACGGCTTTCCAGCGACAGAATGCGTTCGCCAACTTTCAGGCGGACGGACAATTCCTGTGGCTGGAATGGCTTGGTGATGAAATCGTCGGCACCCGCGTCGTATCCCTCCACGACGTTTTCGGTGCCGCTTCGCGATGTCAGAAGGACGATGTAGACATAGCTGCTGAGCCGGCGGTCACGGATCGAGCGGCACAGTTCAATGCCGCTCATGCCCGGCATTTCCCAATCGGAAATGACGAGCCGATAGAGTCCGGTACGGATCAGCTTCAAAGCCTCGAATCCGTCGCCGCACGTGGTCGGCGTGTACCCCAGCTCCTCAAGGGAGTGACGCAGCATGTCGGCGACCAGCGGGTCATCTTCAACGACTAACACACGCACGCGTTATGCCCCCGAACCTTGTTCTGGTGCGCCCGCTTAGAGACCACCATTGCCCTGCATCACGCCCGACGACACGTGGTCCAGGAATCGCGACCATTCATGACGCAGGTGTTGCACGGGTCGCCGAGCCTCAGTCAGGCGATCGGCGCGGCCCAGTTCTTCAATCTCGGCCGCCCATTGCCGCAGCCCCGGAGCTCCGACGCTTGCCGACGCACCCTTCAAGCGATGGGCGACCGACGTAACCCTCTCGGCGTTTTCCGATTTCAGCTCCGTTTCCAGATGCTCCAAATCATGCTCGAAGCTGTTCTGGAACTTCTCGATAACGCGTTCAGCAAACTCGATGCTTCCCATGCAGCGTGCCAACAGCTCTTCGTAGTTCAGAGCTGCCGAAGTCTGACCAATCGATGTCTCGTACATGGATTCAACATTTCACATCGCGGCGTACCGTCTTTTGCATCCGTCGGCCGATACGCAGCTAGATTAACGGGGATACGAACCACTGAGACAGCGGAAATCCGCCAAAGGATGCGCAGATTCCCGGCTTGCAGGACGCCTGCCAACCACGGGAACTGTAGCTCACGGGTTGCGGGTCGGCAAAGCATTTACGGGCTGGGTTTCAAGAAGGCGTGTGATCGTCGACGCTGCCTCGTCCGGCCGTCCAATGCTCAGAGAATGAAGTGCGCACTGGATCGCGCCGGTCTGCCGGTTGGTGAAAGGGACGGCGGCGTCAGCCCCTGGCGGGTCCGGTACGATCGCTGAACCCAACGTTCTGACTAGCTCCACAATCCCTTGACCGGTTACTGCACTTGTATACAAACCTGCAGGCCGATCGCCGGTCGGTTTCGGAACGAGATCGCACTTGTTGTGGACCACCAGTGCCTCGGGCCAAGTATTGGCCAGCGATACTGATTCGGCAGTCCAAGGCTCCGTGTTATCGAAGACAACCACTACTACATCCGCGGTGGCCAATCGCTCGCGCGCCAGCGCTACCCCGGAAGATTCGACCGCGTCGCCGCCTTCGCGCAGGCCGGCCGTGTCCGCAAACTCGACGGGCCAACCGTCGATGGCAGTTGTTGCGGTGACTACGTCGCGAGTCGTGCCGGGTTGCTCGAACACAATCGACCGTTCGTACCCCAAGATGGCATTGATCAGGCTGCTCTTGCCGACATTGGCGTGCCCCGTCAGGACCACGCGCCATGAGTCCGTCAGGTGTTTGCCAAAGTCGCCATAGCGGTCGAGTTGTTTGAGCCGATCGTTCGCGGTGCCGATTTCGTCTCTCTCCAACAACGCCGCGATGTCCGTCAGTTCCGCTTCGAGCGCGCCGCGGTATTGAGCCAACAGAATCGCGGCCGTACGTGCAGTGCGAGCTGCAGCTAGCCCGATGCGAGCTTCCGCCCCGATGGGAGTCTGGTGGCACAACGCGGCCATCCTCTGCCATTGGATTTCACGGCAGCCGGCCGCAACCAGCGAATCGACGATTCGACGCGCCGCGGTTCGTCCACCGTGACAGTGCACGTCGACCACATCGCGGCTGTGGCAACACACGACAAGTTCTTCGCCCTCTCGGTCGCCCACGTCCCAACGCCCGAACACGATCCGGCCGATCGGAGACGGTTGAAGGTGATCTCCGGTTGCGGGGCGAAACAGGTCCGAGACGTGCGTCATCGCACGGCCGCCGACGACCGAAACCGTGGCCACGGCGCTGCGTCCTGCAGGAGTCAGCACGCTGACAAAGCACTCGTCGGAGAATCGGTTGACGTGCATTGGCGACGACTATCGACCGGTTGCTCGGAAAGGCGTACATTGTAATGTGTCGGCAGTGATTTCCCAGTTCCCGCCCGACGGTACTTCCCATGGCAATTGCCTGCCCGCACTGCGGCAAGGGATATGACGTTACTCTCTTTCGATTCGGTCGCGGCATTCGGTGCGACTGCGGTACGCCCATCGATTTGTACCGGGGGCACACGCGGTCGTCTGCTTGCTGCCAACCGGCCACTGCTCTTACGGGAGACGCGATAATGAGCATGACAATTCGCAGTACGGCATTCGCCGAAGGCGATGTGATTCCCCAGAAGTACACCGGCGATGGCGAGGACGTCTCACCACCGTTGGCATGGGAGGACATCCCGGAAGAAGCCAAGGAACTCGCGCTTATCTGCGACGACCCGGACGCGCCCACCGCCGAACCGTGGGTTCACTGGGTCATCTACAAAATCGCTCCGACCGCTAGGGGACTGCCGGAAGGCATACCGTGCGATGCGCCGCAGTTGGACGCCCCAATCCAAGCGTTTCAAGGCCAGAACTCGTGGCCCACCGGTCGGACAATCGGCTACCGCGGCCCAGCTCCGCCGCCAGGGCACGGCATCCACCACTATCACTTCAAGCTGTACGCCCTGGACTGCGAACTGGATGCGAAACCAGGCATTAACAAGAATACGTTGCTGGCTGCGATGGACGGCCACGTGTTGGCCCAGGGGGAGCTGGTGGGCACATACCAGCGCTGCAAATGACCCTCGGCCGACCTCATGGCCATGCACCAAGCGTGTTCCGTCTGTGAGGGAGGTTGACGATCCCCCTTGCACTTTGTAGGATCGCGACTGTACAAGCATGCACCTGAACACCTGATCTCACCAAGAGACCACACCCGGTTCTCGGCAACACCTAACCCAACCGAACTGGTATCCAACTGTTTGGCAACGCCTTTCGAGAAGTGAGAGGTACGGAATGCAGCCACATTCCACGGTTTTCGTCGTCGACGACGACGAAGGTGTTCTTCGGGCGACCAAGTGGCTGTTGGAATCGGAAGGACTACGCGTCGAGACGTACGCAAGCGCCAAGACGTTCTTGCAGAGTCATGACCCTTCCCGCGCCGGCTGCCTGTTGCTTGACTTCGTCATGCCGGAAATGAACGGTTTGGAACTTGTGCGAGAGGTGGCTTCAAGAGGTTGGTCTCTGCCGATCATCGTCGTGACAGGGTCCGGAGACGACGATGCACGCGTACGTGAATTGGCCAATCAGGTTCTCGGTTTCATTGACAAACCAAGCGATCCGAACGAGTTGTTGAGTCTCGTGCACCGCGCCCTGAACGATGGAAGCGGCAGCGGCGCATAATGCCTATCCTACTGGCAGGTACTAGCGGGTGGTCACGATGATCTCGGCCAGTCTTTCCCGCGCCTTCTCATACGCTTTTGGATTCGTCTCCCATTGGAACCACGATTCGGCCAGCGGTTTGATTAGCTCCTCTGCTTCTTCCGCGCGACCAAGCCGTTGGAGGATGGCAAGGTATTCGTAATCTTCGATGGCGTCGCGCAGGGCCTTCACTCGCAGGCTGGGGACGATACCATCGTAGCCCACGGCACGACCCGGATACACGAGGCTGCCTTCACCGTTGTACATGAGCTTGGGGTTGCGGTCCCGTCGGTCCAAGGTGCCGGGTTCGGTCCAGGGATCCTCGACACCACGCCAGTAAGACATTCCGCCCCAATACAGCAATCCTCGCATGCGATAACGCCACGCGATCCAGGTTGGCACACGGTAGTTCAACAACGGGAAGTCCGTGTGCCACCATGGCGTCTTGTCCCGCTGACACAACGCCGTGTACGTCCAGATCGTTTCGCCCAGAGCTTGACGTTTGGCCGCGCTCTCCGCCTTGAACAGCGGGAACAGCGGACACCAGATGTCGATTGCTCCATACAGATCGCCCCAGGCTTCGTTCTGAGTCCAAGTCTGCTCTACTACCATCACCTTGACCACAGACTTTGCCTCGCGGATGGCGCGTCCCCATTTCTGTACATAGTGGTAGGCTTCCTCTTCATTCGGCTCGTCTTTCAGGTAGGTGTAGAAGACAACATCCGGACGATCCAACTGCTCGGCCGCTCGGTCCCAGCTCTTCAGCCACGCGTGCAGTCGCTCACGCTGTTCGATCGGGTCATTCACGGCACTTCGAGGATGAGGCGTTCGGAACGCATTGACATGGAACCGATCAACGAACTGGCGGAACGCGTCGATTTGCTCATCCGGTATGCGGAAGCTGCCGTCGGGCTGTGCGACCGGAACAAGGCTTCCCGGCGGCGGCGTGGCGTTGATGCGGTGGCGGCTGAGCATTTCGGCACATTGCTCGTCGACGGCCGCCCAATCATCGGGTTCCGGTTCCTTTCCATTCCTGGCCCGCTGCGCGTAGTACGACCGCATGCGGTCAGCCGGCGAACCAAGGGCCGTCTGCAGCGTCGAGACGCGCGGCAAGGCGAAGTCCCAGACCTTTAAAAGGACCGGAATCTCGACCACCTCGCCGTCTGCGCCGGCAACTCGATACGTTCCGCGATATTCGCCCGGTTTAGCCTCGGTCGGCACGAACAAATCCACCCAGAAACCGTGCGTCTTGTCGGCCGGCAATTCGAACGGCACAGCAGTGAACCGTCCGCCCGATAGTGGCTGGCGCGTTGCAGGATGTTTGAACGGAATCAGTGCGTCAGGGTACCATCCGGGCCGAAAGGCATCGTTACGGCAAGTCGGAATCGTGAGGTGAAACTGGTGCTGCCGGTACAGTCGGGCCGTCGACGCAGATATCGCGGCTCCGTCAGGACCCGACAGATCCCTGGGGGCAATGTTGATTCCTCGGACTGGCTGATCGCTACGCATGAGGATTTGAAAACTCTCCCATTCGCCGCGCGCGGCGGCCAGCCCAACGTCCACAGCTTCTTCGGCGGCGTCTTCGCGCAACACGCGTCGCGTTTCGGTCACGGTCCAGACCTTCCACCCGGCCGCAGCACGCTGGGTGGCTGCGGCGGCAAGGGCGACTGTGAACAGCACGTAAGCCAAGCCTTTCATCTCGTGTCTCCCGTTTCATCGTTTACCTAGTTCGTAGATTGTCTCGTACATGGCCACAATGTTGTCTGTCGGCGTAACGGGTTGTATGTTGTGGCAAGGATTGCAGATCCAGCGAGCATCCCGATAAATCTCGACGCTTTCCCGCACCTCGGCGACCACGTCGTCCACGGTGCCGAAGGGCAACGTGTGCTGGTTGTCGATGGAGCCGTGGAAGATGATGTTATCGCCGAAATCGGCGACCAAGTCCTCTCGCTCCATTCC
Source organism: uncultured Pirellulaceae bacterium (assembly GCA_964623055.1). Classification (GTDB taxonomy): domain Bacteria; phylum Planctomycetota; class Planctomycetia; order Pirellulales; family Pirellulaceae; genus JADHUC01. The sequence goes on along the minus strand of CAZURK010000025.1, from coordinate 46,916 downwards.
CGGACAGCGCCATTGGATCGGGTTCAGGATTTCGATGCCTACTCGGTCGATCAGATCAGGCAGGAACAACCGGGCGGCGCCGTCGGTGTGGTACATTACGTGGATCCCGAACGACCGGGCCAGGTCGGCCATCTTGGTCTGATTTGGCAGGAAGAACCGCCGGTACATCTCCAGGCCCATCAGCGGACCTGTCTGCGAGCCCAGGTCTTCGGCCACCCAAGTCAGGTCGATTCGCCCGCCGCCCGCTTCGAAGCAGCGGCGTTGGTGCTCGTAATAGTAATCGAAGATGTGACCCAAGATGGCATCGGCCAGTTCCGGGCGTACGGCCAAATCCTCGTAAGCGAGTTCCAACCCTCGCATGTAACAGTACAGCAGGAACGGTTCGTAGACGCACGAGTGGATCGGGCGGTACCCGTCGTCTTCGTCCAGCGTGCGCGTGATCACGTCGTAATCGGAATCGTCCGGGTCCGGCCAGCGATGGGCATGGACGTCGGCAACGTCTTGGGCCGCGCCAAGCGGATGGTGCGATGGCTCCTCGTAGGCACCCGTCCCATAGTCGACCGATTGATAACGAACGCCCCACATGTCCGCTTCGGGGTCATCGGGATGATGAGCCGGTTTCCACTGCGATTCGACGTACTTCCGTGCATCGATATTCAGCTTGCGCCATAGTTCATCTTCGTTCGCGCACTCAAGCTCCTGCACCAAGCGTACGGTCACCTCGTCAGTCGCCTGATAGTCGGTCGGTATGCGGTCCACCGGCTTGCCGTCCAGCAGCGCCAACCAGCGTTCGCGAGGGGTCATCGAAAGTGACACGGCGAGAACTCCATACATGTTTCGTTGATCCGCCGTTCAACCGCAAGCCGGAGCAGGTTGCCGAGATAGTAGGTCCCGCTTGCCGAGCGGGACCTGCAGGTGGTGACATGGCTCGGAATTGAAGGTCCCGCTCGGCAAGCAGGACCTACCTTTCGTCGCAATGGCGACCTCTTCAGCAGCTTGCGGCTAAACGAGTCCTGCGTTCACCGCGCTCTGGCGTGCGGTGACATCCGAGGATTGTACCCTCTCTGCACGCCAATCACGAATCGTCTTCCGGGGCAGATCCACGTTTTTTCTCGCTTCCATCGTTGCGAGGGAAATCCTCGCCAAACGCCACTGTGGTCCTGCGGCGGCGGCGGACTGTCACCATTCCGTACAGTCTCACCAGCAATAGGGAGCCCACCATGACCGTCGCCGCCACAAGACTGATCAGAGTCTCGGGCGAAGCGTGGCTCCAGACTTCCGGAAGCGGTTGCGAGGTCGCCTGCACAGTGACATGACGAAGCCAGGCCTCGAATCCAAGGGCGGGCGCGAGCACAAGTGCGATCGCAATCGGGATTCGGAACCTCAACGACATCCTTGAATAGACGGACCAAAGCGAAACACAGGCGACCAGAACGTAAAGGGCAGCGCTGACAGCACAATAGACATCGGGCGGGTTCGCCAAGCGAGAGACCTCTCGCCAACGGCCGATCAAGTCGCCGTACCAACCCGGATAGGGTGCCGTACGGTAAGTGGCGGCCAGAGCAACCGACAGCGTTACGATCCAAACGAAAACATCTTGCATGCGGAACTGGAACTGGATCCAACGTGCCAGTTTCACTCGGGGCAGCCCAGATTTTCGGACAGAACGGATCGCTCGCCATCCGCGCCAGATCAACAACGGACCAACAACCCCCCCAATCAAGATCGGTGCTTTGATCAGCACATCGCCCGGCCCGGACAGCCGGAAGTAGTACACCCATTCTTCGTCGTACCAATACACGTTCCGCCATATGTCCTCGGCTCCCGGAAAAACAAACCGAGAAAACACAATGAAGACGAAGCAACCGCCGGCGATCAATCCGCAGATCCGCCAGGACAACCGCTCCGAGCCGGCTGCCAGCCAAATCGCCAGGAGACACAACTGGCTGCGCGTAAGCGAGGCCGCCAATACATCTGTCAGATCGCGATCGACGTCGTGGCATCTGTAGATGCCCACCATAACGTCCGCCAGCCCGTGCAGCAGGAACAACCATCCGATGGCGAACAGAGCTGACGGCGCGTGATTTTGGGACATCGTTGTTGGTTGCCGTACGAAGGATGGTTCGCAGTACCGCCTTCAGGCGGTCCTCTCGCTTTCGCGGAAGACGCGGCGGGAATCATGCGCTGTCTGACTGACTACTCGAAACCCGTTCCCTTTGCAACCGCTCCGCTGCCGTAGATGGGCGAGTAGCGGTAGTACACCTCCAGCGTCATAGTAGCCATCGCGGTGCAGTACAGACGCCCGGCATTGTCGTGAGGGCCGGTGAAAAACCAACTACCAGCTTCCGATCCCTTCCGATTTTGGGTTCTCACCAGGTAGTCGCGCATCCAGGCGTTCCAACTCTCCCACGCGGGTCCTTCGTAGTGATGCATCACTTGTGTGGCGTAGTAGTAGAAGTACATACCTTTGCCCGGCTTGGCAGACTTCTCTAGTCGCGCGACGCCCACCGCAAGTCCTCTCTTGCTGTGATCCCAGCCCGTGTACATGCGACACAGCAGACCGATCGGCGTGGTAGCAGTGACCGGACGCCGAAGGTCCACGTTACGCCGTTTGTTGCCGCTCGTGTAGCCGTAACTTGATCCCACGCGATCGTCGCTAACGGAATCCAGGAAACCCACGGCTTTCTTGACGGTCCGTGGATTGACGTCCAATCCGGCCAAGTAAGCGCTTTTCAACGCCATCATCTGCCATCCGACGACCGATGTGTCACCCGCTTCGCCGGGCGTGTACCGCCAGCCCCCGCGCGTGTGCTGAGCCTTCTCGATAAAGGTGATCCCCAACTGAGCGGCGTGGGTTAGCTCGTCAAGCTGGACCGGCGGTACGTCACCCGCTGACGCCTCGTCGATCTCTTCCAAGCGAGCGGCGGCGGCGAAGGGGTCCTCGACGTCGGCAACCGGCTCGCCGGCGGCGACCTGAGCCAAGTGGTCGGGATCAACTTCGCTTGTGACGGGGCGCCCGGGCAAGGTTTCGGGCTTGTGGTAGTCGTAACGCGTCATTGCCAACGCTTCGCACAGAGCAAATGTGGCCAGACCGTGACTGTACATTCGCCCTGTCATGTCCATCAGGCTGCCGTCCGACTTCTGTGCCTCGATCAAGTAACGTAATCCCCCGGCGACCTGTTCTTGGTATTGGTCCTCCAGATGCGTGTATCCGGCTCCCAGGTACGCCAACAGAACCATGGCCGTCGCACCGTTCAATGCCTGGGGATGTGTGCTGGTGTTGCCGCACCGGCACGCCTCGCAACTGTGGTCTCCTGTGCGGTGGTTGAAACACCACGAACCGTCCTGCCTTTGATGTTTGGCCAGCCACTCGAGTGCAAGCTCGACAGCGTTCTCACTCTCAACAGTGGCACCGTGAGCCAAAGCTTGCTGCCGACGCGCGGCACGCGACGCCAGACCGCCGCCTGGATGCTGATGGTCCGCGTATCCGTCTCCGAGACCCGTTCCCGCCGCAAACGCACCTTTGTCGAGGCCTTCCTGAGCGACCGTTTTCAGAAAATCGTCCACATCGACCGACATCAGGTCCTCTTTCTGGTCGAACACCTCGCTGTCCCACAACGCCTCCTTTGGTTCCGCGAAGTCCTCCGCCGGCAGCGGCTCGATATCCATGGCAAGTTCGGTCACGATTTCGTCCTCGAGCAAATCCGCATCGTCCGCCTCGACGACTTCGATGCTTATCGTCTTCGCGCCGAACTCGGAACCGGCCAACATGCAGACGCCCAGACTGATCAAAAGCAGCAGATGGATGAGGGCGCTGGCCAATCCTCCAGGAAGGGCCGTGAACACCAGAAACTCCGCGTCTTGACGTGTTCGCAGCGGGTCTGGTTCGTCGGGCAGATCGCCCAGTTGGCGAGCAACTTCACGCTGCCGATACTCCCCCAACGAGGGGGGAGCAGGGCTACCGCAGGTTTCGATGATGACCGGCGGCGCTTCGACGGAGCTGTCGTCAGCAATGGGAGAGGTGGAACTAGGCACTTGGCTTCCCGCGCAGTGGCATTCGAGACGCAGCCCCTCTGCGCCCCGCGTACCCTCCCTATCATAAAACACGGTCGACAAATAGGACAAGTGTTTCCGCGGTCTTCGTCGGAACAGGCGTGACAGTAAAGGCTTGCGTCTGTACTGCAAAAGCGCCGCGCATCGAAGCCTGAAGCGCAAGCGATGGAATCGCCACGATTTCCCTCGCTTTGCGCGTCGGGCTTGAATAGTCCGGGTTATCCGTCAGAGGTCGCCAAAGCCGCAGATGCGGCATTCACGGTACGATTCTTCGCGTCATATCTTCGCTGGGCACCAATCGCAGGTTGACAATGAGGTGGCTGACCATAAGGTAGTCGGTAATACGATGGTGCAGGCGTCGCGATTCTATTCGTTGATCTCGGAACTCATCCTATCTCTTCGATGCTCAATCGCGCCGCGTCTGACGCAGCCTCCGCGCATCGGTACTCGACGCACTCGAAACGGCAAAGCACACTCGATGGACGAAGACAAAGAAGGACTCGTGGTAATGCTCCTCAAAGAGGGCAGCGTGGGCCACGCAATCAGACTGTACCGCGAAGAAACAGGTGCTGATCACGAAAAAGCAAAGCACGCCGTCGCCGAACTATCTCGGCGACATGGCGTCTCGGCCAGGGGCAATCGACTGCTCGCGCTGGTCCTGGTCGGGCTCGCCGGTCTACTGGGCTTGGCAATCGCGTTCTGAATGACCAATCACGCTTTCAACTGGCTCCCCTTCGGAGCCGCTTTCTCGACGTTAGGCGTGACATCCGCGTCGACGTTGCCCAGAGCCCAAGCCAAGCCGCCCAAGACGATCTGCTGGAATGGTTCTCCCTCCCAAACATCCTCGCGATGCGCCATCGACGTGAAGAACACTCGCCCTTTGCCCTGCATCCTGGCCCAGGTGGACGGAAATGCGGGACGCTGATAGCAGCCGCCTTTCATCCCCTCGGTCTCCTGTACCAGGATCACGTGCAGATCCTTGGCGAAATTCTTCATGGCGTACCATTCTTCGAGCATTTCGAACGAATCGCCTAGGTTCTGCATTCCGGGGAAGTTCGGTGATGTCATGCGCATGACCGCCTTCTGTTGCGGCCCGTGGGCAATGAACTCGCCGCCAAGCATGGCAAGGTACGGATCCACCTTGTCGCTGTTCTCGTCGCGTGGTCCGGGCGTGCGCCAACAGGCACAGGCGGAATGAAACCCAACGAATCCCTTTCCAGCGGCAATCGCGTCGAGAAAACGCTTTTTGCCCTCCTGCGACATGGGCGGCTCTTCCTGTTTGTTCGGTGCGGTTAGATCGCCGTTTGTGTAGAAGGCGAACGCGTCGTATTGGTCGATGTCGCCGTCGAAGACGCGACCGTCTTTCGTACACTCGACTTCGATTCCTACGCGTATACCCATCTCCACCAGGATTCTCTCCGAGTGACTCAGATCGTCGCCCTTGCGCACGACCACCGAATGGTAGAAGCCGACATTCCGAGTGAAGTACAGCACCTTCTGAGGTTTCTTCTCGGCAGCCGCGACCCAACGCAGCGGAAAGGCGCACGTTCCCACAACGGCCGCACCAGTATTCAACAGCATTTCACGGCGTTTCATGGCAGTAGTCCCATAGCAAGGTGATCATCGAAGGCAGGAACACGAACGGTTGAGCTGCCATGAGTATACCAGCCCATTTCTGCGCTGCCACCAACCGAACATAGGGTACTCAGTGCCGAGTACTCAGTACAATGTAACGCGGCTGATCCAGTCCACATACCGGATTTGGCTGATCCCAATATCTAAACTTCGGCAAGGAGATGATGATGAGCAAACTAGGGCCGACGATTCCATTCCGCGTCTCTATGCAGAGCAGACGCATGAATTGGTTTGTAGTCCCGCCTTTAGGCGGTCTCAAAACGAGAAGCAGCGCGGAAGACCGCCTAAAGGCGGGACTACGAACGGCCTCACGACTCATTCATGCGTCGGCTCTGCAGGATTACTCCTGCTACGCACTCATGCTCGCGTTGCTGATCGCGACATCCGCGTCTGCCCAACCTGTACCGGACCGCGACACGTTGCTGCTACTTCAGTTCAATCAGTCTGCCGACGCGGACTATGCCCTGGGGACGCCGTCGGTTGACCTTCGTGCGACGATGACGGACGGGGCAGGCGGCCGCTTCGCCGGTGGTGTTGATGTTGGTTCGAGTGATCGGCTTGCGATCGTGGGAAGTGATGGCAACCTGCATCCCGAGGAGGGCACGATCGAGCTTTGGGTCAAACCGCACTGGCCCGGCAGCGATCAGAGCAAACATGGCCTGTTGTCCTGTCCGATGGGCGAACGCCAGTACATCAATATCAATTGCCTTGGTAAAGGCCGATTGGGCATCGCAATCGCCGCGGGGCAGGGTGAGGAGTGGACTTGGCGCAGAGCGGACGGAGACATCAGCGATTGGAAAGCCAACACGTGGCACCACGTAGCGTTTGCCTGGGGGAGCGGTCGGCTTTGCGTGTTCATCGATGGCCAGCAAAGCGATGACCAGCCCACCGATGCGCAGATGCCGGACAAGGCTCCCGAGACGATCACCATTTCCGGTATCGACGGAGTGATTGACGCCTTCCGGATCTCACGCCGCATGTACACGGCCGAGGACGCAAAACGTTCGATCCAACAGGCACTCGACCCGCCGTACCGCTACGCGACCGATATGCCGTGGCAAGCGAACGGTGGCGTTTGGTCTGGCGGGCGGGAATTGCTGCGTGATGTCACCATACCGCTGATCCTTGATTCGAAGGAATACTCGAAGGGTTTTGCATGCGAATCGGACGCGACAATCGAGCTTGATTTGAGGCGATCATACAAGGTCTTCCAAGCCGCTATTGGCGTCTGCCCACTTTCAACGAACGACGCTGACTGCTCGTTCGAAGTTCGTGGTGACGGGAAGACACTGTTCGAGTCCGGACCGCGTACGAAAGAGCGTGCGGCGGAGAAAATCTACATACCGGTTGACGGTGTGGGTCGGCTGCAACTTGCCGTGCGTGGCCAAGGGCCTCGCGCAGGCTCCGCACGCGGAATCTGGGCTGGAGCGGTTCTTCTGCGCGAACCCGAAACCGATGTGCTGATGGCTTCCCGCGAGTTGAAGCCGGCCGTGATCGACATGTACCGTCGACAGCAAAATGCGGATGAATTCACGTTCAGGGTGGACACAAGTCGCCGCCTGCTCGTCACGTCGAAATCCTGGGAAGACGAAATCGACCCGGCCCGGATTCCTTCGCGCGAGGATGTCACAACCACGCTGGCCGCCTTCGGAACGCCCGGCGTATATGAACCGGTCAACTTCGTCGTCTACGCGTTCGAGGATGTGCAACGGCTACGGATCGAGGTATCCGATCTGCGATGTGGCGAATCCGTGATTCCCAGCAGCCGCGTCGATATCCGTCTGGTTCTACGTCGGTTGATGCGAGACCTGTATACTCTTCCGCCGGAACGATCGACTTTGGTCTCCCGGTTCCTCATTGCGAATCAGCCCGTCGATGTTCCGGCCGGCACGTTCCGTGAGTACCATTCGATCGTCCACGTTCCCGAAGATGTGACACCTGGGCAATATGTCGGCACGGTGCGTCTAACGGAGGAGGGCAAGGAAGCAGTCGAATTGCCGCTGACGTTCGATGTGCTGCCGATCAAGCTGCTCGCGCTGGAGCACAAAGCTCACGGCGTCTACTACCGTTTTCCCAGGATGGACGAAGATTGGTCCGGCATCGAAGCGGAATTGGCCGACATCCGGGCCCACGGAGGAACGATGCTGAAGGCCAACCTGGGCATTGACTACGAAATGGTTAACCAAGACGTAAGACCTTCGTACGACAGGCTGCGACGAGGGCTCGCTTTGCTGCGGAAACACGGATTCCACGGTCCGTTGCCGGTCAGCACAGGCTGCGAGCATGCGGCGCGTCTTCTCGCTTACGACCCGGGGAACGACATGGGCGACCAGCGGGCAATAGAGCGATTCAGGAGAATCATCAAGACCGCGATGGAAGGGTTGGCTGAATTGTCCAAGGAGTATCCCGAATTTGAACTCATGGCCACGCATATGGACGAGATATTTGGACGTGACCGCCTGGAACGCTACACCCGGCTGACCGAAGCCGTGCGCCAAGTGCCGTCGCTGCGCGTATACATCACATTGCACAACGATCCGAAACGCGATGTGACCGATATGATGCGGCAGGTTGATCCATACGTGGACGTACGCTGCTACAACGGGCACTGCATGGACAATTGGATCCGTGCCGGCCACACATTCGACGAATTGTCCCGCGACCTGGCCGCATCAGACGACGAGGCGTGGATCTATCACAACATCCGCGGTTCGTTTTACATGGCCGAGTGGACGCGGTTGGTCAATGGCTACTATCTTTGGATCAGCCCACTTCGCGTGCACGTTCCGTGGATGTACTACTCATTCAAAGGCAGCCCATTTGACGCCACCGATGGTCCGCGGCTTCGCGGTGGCGATTTCGCATACGCAGCGCCTGATCCGGACGATCCGAAGCGTATGGTGCCGACTCGGCATTGGGAAGCGTTTCGAGAGGGAATCGACGACTTGCGCTATTTGACTACCCTGGAAACGCTGGCCGAGCGACAACGGGGGACACCAGCCTCGGACGATGCTTTGGCTTGGTTGGCGGAGCTTCGCCAAACGATCACGCCAAAGCCGGCGGAATTGGAGCCAATCGAAGAGGAAAGCCCGATCCTGGTATTGTGGTCGCGCAAGCTCAGCGGAGCCGACTACCGTCGTATTCGCCGCGAAGCAGCCGGGCACATCATCGCGTTGACGCAGTGAGGTCCGTTTTCCGCACGCTAGCGGTGCGGCTATCGACATTTGTCAGGTAGATTGTGGTCAGGGTGGCCGGGTTTGGAGGGCGCAAGCCCGAAACCCCGGGGCTTCCCTCGCTGACGCTCAGTCCAGCCCCGGCCACCCAACCGGACATTGATCGACAGACACACCACTAGTGTACCCGGGAGGTCCGGCAGACGGGACCTACTTTGATACCTTTTCGAAACGCAGGAAGTATTTGTCTTTCAACAGGCCCTTCTTCTCTTCCACCAGTTTGAATCCGGCTTCCTCGATCTCCTTGGTGAAATCTTCTTTGCTGCCGCGCAGATGCTTCAGCGTCCAGTCACTGCTCACTCCTTCAATGCGCTGAAAATCAATCACAATGAACCGTCCGCCGGGGCGCAACGATTTGTAGATTGATGCCAAGGTCTTGTGCGGGAATTCGAAGTGGTGGTACGTGTCGCAGGTGAATGCCAAGTCGACCGAGTCAGGCGGCAGCTTCGTGTCTTGCGGAGTGCAAACGATGCACTTGACATTGGCCGTTCCGGCCTCTTTGGACTTCGCTTCGATGTCTTTGATGAAGCTTTCGGCAATATCCACGGCGTATACACAACCTCCCTGACCAACGAGCGGGGAGAACATGCGTGTGAACAGTCCTGTTCCCGCACCAACGTCCGCCACCGACATGCCGGGCTTGATCTTGCAGGCCGCGAGGATCTCGTTGCGTTTGTCATAGACATCACGGCCGTTGCGCTCGAATCGCTTGATCCACGCCTCGACGTCGGGATTCTCGAAGTTTTTGTTGATACCAGGCTTGACGCTCTGCTCTTGGCTGAACGCGACCGCAGGAATGAGGAAAACGACTGGAAGGACGACTTGAAGAAATGGCGTAACTGAAACTCGACGCATTACACTGGTCTCCCTATGCTAGATGACGTACCGCGCCGGCAACGGCGAGCAGACGCAGTGCGTGCCGAGTATAATTGACACGCGTGACATTTCAAATGGGCGTGGATGATGGCCACGCTGAAGGCTGCTAGAAACGCCAAACGTAGAACACTTGCATCTTCAAGACTGGCCGAAAGGAAAAGTCATGGCAAAGAGCCTCTCGCAAGGACCCCAACGAAATACCTCTCGTCGCGAATTCCTCACAACATCGGCTGCGATGGCCGGCACGGCTGTGGCCGGGTCGCTTGCGATCGGGCGGGCGGCGTATGCCGCCGGCAACGACGTTATCAAGATCGGGCTGATTGGCTGCGGCGGGCGAGGCTCCGGTGCCGCGGTGAACGCCATGAATGCAGGCGAAGACGTTCGGCTGGTCGCCATGGGCGACATTTTCGAGGATCGGCTGCAGTTCTCGCGTGAGCGAATTCAGAAGATGAAGCCCGAACAAGCAACCATCGACGACGATCACTGCTTTGTGGGATTCGACGCCTGTCAAAAGGTCATCGACAGCGGCATCGACGTGCTGCTGATCGCCGCCACCTCGCATTTTCATCCGGTCATGTTCAAGGCGGCCGTCGACGCCGACAAGCACGTCTTCTGCGAGAAGCCGCACGGGCTCGATGTGCCGGGTCTGCAAATCTCGATGGCTGCTTGCGAAGAAGCTCGAAAGAAGAACCTGTGTGTCGTATCTGGGCTCTGTTGGCGTTACGACGTCGCCGTGCGCGAGACCATGAAACGAATCCAGGACGGTGCGATCGGCGAGATCATCGCGATCCAAGAGAATTACCTGACTGCTCCCTATATCTGCCGTGCACGGAAACCGGAGTGGAATGAATTCGAGTACCAGATACAAAACTGGTACCACTTCAACTGGCTTTCGGGCGACCAGACGAGCCAGCAGCTAATCCACAGCATTGACAAAGCTTCATGGGCCTTGGGCGACGTGCCCCCAGTGAAGGCATTCGGGCTGGGCGGGCGGCAAGTCTGCCTGGATCCCATCTACGGCGATCAGTTCGACCACCATAGCGTAGCCTACGAATACGAAAACGGCGTCCGGGTATTCGCCCATTGTCGCGACATTCCGAATTGCCATAACACGACATCGGACCTTGTCCTCGGCACGAAGGGCCGCGCCATCATGCCGGTTCGTTGTCGCATCGAAGGCGAAAACGAATGGCGATTTGAGGGCAAGAAGCCCAGCATGTACGACAACGAGCACAAGGAATTATTCGACGCGATCCGATCCGGCAAGACGATCAACAACGGCGACTACATGAACACCAGCACGATGCTGGGCATCCTGGCACAGATGGTGTGCTACACGGGCAAAGAAATCACCTGGGAGCAGGCCATGCAGTCCAAGCTCGACTTCAGCCTGGAACGCTACGACTGGGATGCCGAGGCACCGATCAAACCAGACGCCGACGGCCGGTATGCGACAGCCATGCCGGGAATCAACGAGTTCGCCTGATCGCTACCTCGGCCGCCGGTGAACGCGGATCACTTCACAAGCGGGATCACCGGCAGGAGGATGTGCGAGGGGCGTCCTCTGTCGTGGTAGATCGTGTTCGTGGCGGCGACGACGCGGCGGTGATCGTTCAGCGGTTCGCCGGTGTTGGGGTTGATGTCGAAACGGGGGAAATTGCTGCTGGAAATGTCTACGCGAATGCGATGCCCTTTCTTGAACACGTTCGACGTGGGGTACAGCTTGATCGTGAATTCGTATGCCTTTCCCGGCTCCATCAGCTTCTCTCTCTCGATCGACTCGCGGAAGCGGGCACGGATGATGCCGTCGCCGATGTTCATGTCGAAACCGCCGGGAAAGTCGGGGCTGGGCGGAGAGACGTCGAGCAGCTTGGCCGTGAAGTCGGTATCGATCGCCGAGGACGAAGCCCATAGCTTCACCACGATCTCGCCAGTTACTTCGACGTCCTGCTCCAACGACTCCGATTGGAACACCACGATGTCGTTGCGGGCCGAAAGCGGAATTGGTTCCTTCGAATTCCAGATGTGATCGCCGCCGCGCTGGTCCCAGGCGCCCTGCAACATGATCTCGTTGCCCGAAGAGATGTTGCCACCGATCGTCGGTACGGGATTGCGCGGGTCGAACACGAAATCGGTCGATGATCTCTTCGTCTCAGGCCGTTGTGGCGAAAGCCCGCCGTCGGTGTGCAGGTAGTATTCGGTGTAGCGAGTCCGGGTCAGAGGCCATTCGTGCTCGTCGCGCCAATAGCCGCCGTGGTTCAGCTTGCCATCGGCCGTCTTGCTACCATCGCCAGTACCCATCACGAAGATGCGCACCGGCGTGACAAACGGGGCCTCTTTGCCGACTTTGTTGTCCATGCCCTTCAGCCAATGGTCGTACCACTCGAGTCGCCATCCCAAATGATCCGGGATCGCCGCCTCTTTGCCGAAGCTCACTTGGCCGTGCGACGAAGCGTTCTGCCGGCCGTGAATCCAAGGCCCCATGATCAGATAGACCGGTCCTCGGATCGTTTTACTCAGCACGATGAAGTTGGCCGTGGTATTGCTTCCCCAGGAATCGTACCAACCGCCTACCAGGTACACCGGAATGTCCTTGTATCGCTCGGGGTAGTCGATGATGCTATTCTGCTCCCAGAACGAGTCGTTGGCCCCGTGCTTCATCGCCTCGACCAGCCAATCCTCGTACTCGGGCGCCAGTTTCAATGGCGTAGTGCCTCGACGCAGCGGCAAATTGCGGAGATATGCTCTCCGATTGTCCATCATCTCTTTCAGCACGGCTGCGGTCCCCGGATCGCGCGATTGGCGGCTGCCGCGCGGACTGCAGAACATGATCCAGTTCCAAAACCGCAACTCGAACGCGCCGCCGTTACGCATGCTGGCGTAGCCCAAGTTCGACATGGCGTCGACGGGGATGATCGTGACCAGTTCCGGTGCCTTTGCCATCGCCATCGCATGCTGTGTGCCACCGACGTACGATGTGCCAATCATACCGATCTTGCCATTCGACCAAGGCTGCTTGCCGATCCACGCGGCAGCGTCAACTCCGTCCGGACCATCGTCCGTGAGCATGTGCCAGACGCCCTCCGACTTGTAGCGACCTCGCGTATCCTGAGCCACGAAAGCATAACCCCGCGCGGCATAGTAGCGCCCGCTGCCGCCGCATCCATCCTTGTTGTAGGGCCGACGCTCCAGGATTGTGGGCAACTTTTCGTCGATCGCCGCGCCGTTCTTCGTGGGCAGGTAGATGTCGGTCGCGAGGCGAATACCGTCACGCATCGGCACCATTACGTCCTTCTCGATGGTAACCTCATACTGAGCGTCGACGGCCGATGCCGGGGCCAAGCCAATTGTAAAGGCCACGGCGAACAGCCACGCTGTCCATAGCATCCTGCTGCGTCTTGACTTGCGTTCTAGCTTGGGCCGAACCGGAATGCGGAGGTCGGTCGATCGCGAGTTCATGTCGTTGGTCTCCTTACGGGCTGGAAGATGCAGGGCCGGCAGTGCTTCTCGGCGCGTTGGTTGTCCAGAGTTCTACCCCCATTGTGCCTCGGAGATCCAAGTGAGCAAGTCGGCGAACACAAGAGTAGTGATCGAACGTATATCCGAAGGCTGCGAATTCAATCTCTCGTCTGATGCCGCGAGATGGGGCCAGGCCGGGTTGCCGATTTAGCCCTTGACCAGAAAAACGGGCAGTTGCACAATAGATGCTTGGCCTTCGAGTGGGCGATTTCGCCTCCTTCTCTCTATACAAAACCCGGCTGGGGTGTGACCAGATCTTCACGAATCCCCCCGCGTATAGCTGTCTGCTGCACGCCCAGTCTGGCTCTGGAGCTACTTCATGAGAAAAGCACTTGCCGTAGTGCCGGAACTCTGTTCCGGATGCAAGATTTGCGAATTGGTGTGCGCGATCGAGCGGTTCGGCGTCAATAACCCGAAGAAAGCCGCACTGCGCGTGTTGATCACCTATCCCCATCCGGTAATGCGACTGCCCATCGTCTGTTCCCAGTGCAAGGTTCCCGTCTGCGCCGATGCGTGCCCGGTCGAGGCCGTCAGCCGAACCAACGGTATCGTGACTGTGGACCAAGACAATTGCATATCCTGCATGAAGTGCGTTGATGCCTGCCCGTTCGGCGCGATCTACGTCCACAGCGACGTGGACCATCCGATCAAATGCGATCTGTGCAACGGCGAACCGAAATGCGTCGAGAAGTGCCCGAAAGAAGCCATTCGGCTGATACCCGAGCAGTCGCTGGGCGAGACGAAACGGATGAACAACATCCTTAGCTATACGCACATGAAAGAGATCGAATTCACCGAGAAGGGCGAAAAGAAGATCATCCGGTATGCTGAGATTGGCAAGGAAGAGCTGTAATCGTTGTACGTCGGTTTTCTGATTCTCTCCGCCGCTCAGTTCCGCTATTCCAGGATTCTCCCATGAGTATCGAGTCCGGTTATTTCAAGAAGCATCTGAAAGTCGACCTTTCTTCCGGCACGATCGAGCGTGCGCCGATCTCGGACGCGTTCATCGAGAAGTATGTTGGCGGGCGTGGTTTTGGTGCGAAGCTGGTCTGGGACAATCTCGTTGCACAGAAGTTCAAGCTCGATCCACTGGGTCCCGACAACTTGCTCGCGATGGCACCGGGTCCGCTCACAGGGCTCTACCTCCCATCGTCGGGAAAATGTTCGTTCATGGCCATTTCACCTGCCACAGGCGGATACGGCGACTCGTCGATCGGCGGTGGTCTGGGAGTCGAATTGCGTCAGTGCGGTTTCGATATGCTCAGCGTCACGGGGCGAGCCGACGAGCTTTCCATACTGTTCATCGACGAGCAAGAGGTCAGCATCATTCCGGTACCGGAACTCGCGGGCAAAACGTGCTTGGAGTCGGAGGGCCTGATCAAAGAACGCCTGGGCACCCACGAAATCAAAGTGGCGGTGATCGGCGCCGCCGGCGAGAATCTTGTCCGCTTCGCCGCCATCAACGCCGATTGGTCCCGCAACGCCGGACGCACGGGCATGGGGGCCGTCATGGGTTCCAAAAACCTGAAGGCCATCGTTCTGCGCGGAGCCAGAGATTTACCCGTCCACGACATTCAATCACTGATGGCCGAAACGGAAACCGCCAACGACTACATGCGGAACCACAAATACTTCAAGATGTGGCAACGCGAAGGCTTGATGATGGTCATGGAGTATGCCAGCGCCTTGGGCATTCTGCCAACCAACAATTTCAAGGACGCCACGTTCCCGAAGGTCAATCGGCTGAACGGCGAGACGATGATCAACCACCACAAGATCGGGGACAGCGCCTGCTTCTCGTGCTCGATGAGCTGCGGCAATATCTGCCTGGTCAAACAGGGCGAATATCGCGGCACCGTGACCGAGGGACCCGAATACGAATCGTGCGCCATGTTCGGCTCGAACCTCGGAATCGACAACTACTCGTTTGTATTGAACGCCAACCAATTGTGTGACGAACTCGGGATGGATAGCATCTCCGTCGGCAACCTGATCGGCGCCGTGATGGAAGGCTACGAAAACGGCGTCATAACGCTCGAAGACCTTGACGGCCAGCCGATCACGTGGGGAGACGAAAAGGCCGTGGTGGCCCTGATCCACAAGATCAGCAATCGCGAAGGGATCGGCGACACATTGGCCGACGGCGCCAAAGCAGTGATCGCTCGTTGGCCCGAGATGGACAAGTACGTTTTGCACGTGAAAGGTCTGGAACAAAGCGCGTATGATTCGCGGGCAGCGTCCAGCATGGCGTTGGCCTACGCCACCAGTGACATCGGCGCCCATCATGCCCGCGCATGGACAATCGCTCGCGAGATCGAAGAGGGCGAGGACTGGAGCGACGAGGAGAAGGTCGACGTGGTCATCTACCACCAATCGCTTCGGCCGTTGTTCGACATGTTGGGTGTCTGTCGCTTTCCCTGGATCGAGCTTGGCCTGAACGAGGAGCACTACGCCCGGTTCTACACACACGCCACCGGCAAGCCGATGACTTTGGCCGAGTTGCTCGAGAAGTCGAACGACGTTTACAATCTGACCCGGCTGATCAACGCCCGACTGGGAATGAGCCGCAAAGACGACACGATGCCCCACAAAGTCCACGCCTGCCCAATCCGAACCGGCGCGACGGCCGGCAAAGCGATCGACCAGGAACAATTCAACCGCCTGCTCGACATCTACTACGAGAAGCGAGGCTGGGACGAAAACGGCCTACCCGCCAAAGAGCTGGAGACCGCGTTCAGCGAACCTTGCTGATCTCTCCGTGGTGGCGGAGAGGGGCGATAGAGAGAGACGTTTCTGGTTATCAACATCCGGTGTCAACCACGTGAAGGTCATTTAGCGTTTCTCCTGGATACCAGCGTGGTGGCTAGCGGGCTTTGGTGATTTCCTCTGGCAAGCTCTGACGAGGCTCGCCTTCGATTGCGGTTCCCTTGACTCTCGAATTCGTGGTATCCTGTATCCCGGTGCATGGATACCAGAGGAGAACGGAAATGACTCTGCTAGAACAAGACAAGGAACAGTTCGTCGAGAACGCCCGAAAGGTGTACGACGAACGTCTGAAGGACCAGCTCGAAAAGGACCACTTCGGCAAAGTGATAGGCCTGGAACCGGAATCGGGGGAATATGTCTTGGGTGAGTCGTTCTTGACTGTCGGCCAAGCGAGCCACGATCGTTTTGGAACGCGTCCGGTATACTTCTTCCGCGTCGGTGGCGGTGGTGCCGTCAAGATTGGAGGGCCTTTGAGACGTGGACGGTTACCTAATCCGTCGTGGTAACACTTATCGGTGGCGGTCCGGCTCTCCGTCTGCTCGTACCAGTTCGCACGGGACAAGTGAGCCCGCGGTGGCGTTACGCATTCCAGCCGGCCGCGGAGGTCCGACATCACGGCTCAGTGGAGATCATGCGTTCACCAAGAAAACGCATGAGCGGACCGACCAGTTCCAGCGATCGTTCCATTAGCTGTGGATCGCTCCTGCGCGGATGCGGCGGCACCTCGCTGCAATTCTGCTTCTTGAATCTTCGGTCCTCGGGTTTGTGGAGACTGGCTTGAAGTGACTCAGGGATATCAACCCGTTGCCATTTCATGACCTTGTCGAACTGCTGCTTTTCGGCGTTGTACTCGACGGTCCTGAGGATCAACGCCTTTCGACGGACCTTGACGATTTTGAAGCCATGCCTGGGATTGGTTCCCAATCCGGGGCAGACCAGGTACTTGAGCCCTCTCATCCGGAACTGCACGTCGGCGTGTAAGTGGCCACAGAAGGCAGCGATCACATTGGGATGTTCCTCCAACATCTTCCGCGTCTTGTCGGCGTCCAGGAATGACGGCGGGGCGATGGTCTCGTGCATCATGAACAGCGTTGGCCGGTCCTTGTTACGCTTCAGATCCCTTTGCATCCATTCCCACGTCGACTCATCAAAGACCGCACGACCCTCGACGCCATACGTGCACCGATCGAGCGCCGTGAACAGGAAATGCATGCCGCCGTAGTCGAAGCTGAACTGAAATGCGCCGAAAACCCTCTCGAAGTCCTGCGGCCAATCGTCGCCGGGGATGATGACGTATGGGGTGCATAGGTTCTGATCGAGGTACCGCTTCATGAAAAGCTGCCTGCGCAACGTGACCGGCGGAATATGCCCCTGATAATCGAACTCCGGCGCAAAGGCATTGTTGTCACCCGTGATCATGACGAAATGAGGTGCGACTTCTCGGTCGACATAGCGGAACGCCTGTTTCAGAAGCTCCAAACGTGAGCCATCCAGGTGAAAGTCCGACATCCACACAAACGTGAACAAGGGAGGAGACGCGAACTTGGCCCAGTCTGGCTCTTCCAGTATTGGCTGGATTTCCATTCTCTGGAGAGCTTCCTGCACGGTATCACGGATGGATGGCTCGCCTGCAAAGGCCGACCGTGTAGCCGTCAAGGCGCCAGCAATCACCAGAAGCTGCAGCATCGAGCCTGTAGCACTGGGTTTCATAACGGGGAATCCACAAATGACAATCGCCGAGTGAAGATCGTTGCCCATTGTAGAACGAATCGGCAAAGCGCACAGGGCCAAGCGAGAACGCGTTTATCGGGATGGAAATCGCGCACGATTGGTGGCCGTATTCTCAGTTGCGAGCTTGAAGTCGTTTGCTTCTGTGGGAGAATACCGGCTGGTGAAATGTCAGTTCGTTTGGAGAGCCGTCTATGCGTAATTTGGCAGATATCGCCGAGGCGTTCCTGCAAATCCACCTGTCAAAGAAGCTTGACCCGTCGGTCGAGTTCGACTTGGGCGCATTGTCGCTTGACGATGCTTATGAGGTCCAGCGCCAAGTGATCGCTTCTCGTGAGGCGAGGGGCGAACAAGTGGTCGGTCACAAGGTCGGCTGTACGAGCCAAGCCATTCGGCAGCAGTTCGGCTTGAGCGAACCGATCTGTGGTCGGCTTATGGCCCCATACATCCACTATGGCAATACGGTGCTGGACTGGAACAACTACGTTGATTTGGCGGTGGAACCGGAGTTTGTTTTCGGGATTGGACGGGATGTGCGATCAGAGATCCGAGATCAGGAGGAGCTGCTTGATGCCATTGAATGGGTCTCGTCCGGCATCGAGATTCACAACTACAGGTTCTGGTTCGGCGAGCCGACTTCGCAAGAACTCATCGCCTCCAACGGCATCCTTGCGGGTCTTGTAGTTGGCGAGCAGCGGATTTCGCCTACGGAACTCGATTTTGATTTGGAGGGCGTTGGGATCTTCCGTGACGGCGAGTTGGCGGCCTCGGGGATTGGGGCCGAGATCATGGGCGGGCCGTTGAAGTCGCTGCGATGGCTGGCCAATCATCTCCTGAGCCGAGGCGAACATCTTCAGATCGGACAACTGGTGATCCCTGGTTCCCCTGTTCAACTAATCTCGGTCGAGCCGGGTGATCGGATCGCCGCACGTTTTACTCGTCTGGGAAGCGTTGAGGCCGAGTTCTCTGCTTAGCTCGGCGACTCCCATGGAGTGTGAGGGTGAAACGACAAGTAGAATTGGGAAGAATCACCGGTGAGCTACGACGTCACGCCCATCGCCGTTTCGCTTGAGCAGGTCCAGAATGTGATCGGTGTGGAGCGGACTGGCGGCTTCCTGCGGCGTTTGCTCGGGTCGGCAACCGACCGTCTGATTCGCACGATCAAACGGAAGTTCGCCCATCGATTTGAGCAAGACGAGGTCTACGACGAGGACGAACCGTCGTTGGCGAAGGCACTCGGAGATTTGTTGGCTGGAGCCCAACTTGATCCAGCTTTCGGTCACAAATACGCCTATGCACTGGAATTGGTCTGCGACCATTTCGGCGAATTCTTGGACAATTCAGCCTGGTCTGCGATGCGATTGGATTGGGCAGAACATGTCCACGAGGCGATGAAGCAAGCCGGCGTCGACGAGGATGCGATCAGCCTGAACGAACATGTGATGTTTCGTGGGCCACCCATTCCAATCCCAGTGCCAGCCAATTTTCCCTCCATCGGCTTCGTCCGCAGAGACGAGATTGGTGATGCCGCCAGTGCACTCGACGCTGCGGACCTCTCTTCATTGGACGAAGAAACAAGAGAATCGATTACACAGATCCGATCGTGGCTCGCACGCTGTGACGAATTGAAGTGCGACTTGGTGTGTTTCTATTATTGAATGGCCTGTGCAGTTATCCACCCAGGAGACAGTCATGGAAGAATGCAGGATCGCCTTTGATACGCTGGAATGGCAATCCCCGTTGCCAGGGGGCCGTTTTAAGGCTTACCAGCGGGATGGACGCAGGTTGCGTCTTGTCGAATTCACCAAGGATCTCGTGGAACCTGAATGGTGCACAAAGGGGCACATCGGCTACATTCTGGAAGGAGAGATGGCGATTGATTTCGGCGGACATGTCGTTCCGTACTCGGCCGGCGACGGCATTTTCATTCCCGCGGGAGAGTGCAGCAAGCATAAGGTGAAGGTCCTGACGGACGTGGTGCGTTTGATTGCGATCGAGGACGTGCAGGTTCTGACACGAAGATTGTCACACCATGAGCATAGCAGTTGAGACCGCAAAGCGATTTGCCCAATCGCTTGACGCCGAAGACTATCCAGCCGTGCGAGCGATGATAGGTGACAACTGCGAGTATACGTGTCGCGGATGCGTGTATCAGGGGCCATCTGCCATCATTGACGCGTACCGAAGGAGTGGAGATTCTGCCGAACGGGAGTTCGACGAAGTCGAGTACCAGAGCACGGTGACTGCGGCTGGTGACAAAGCTGCGCTGATCCATTTCACAGATTATCTGTCCCACAATGACAAGCAGTTCGCGTTCGAATGCCAGCAGGTCATCGAAGTCGGTGACGATGGCCGTATTACCCGGATTGAACACGTTGATCTGCCAGGGCAAAGGGAAGGCCTGAGCGAGTTCAGGCAAGAGGTCGGTATTTCACAATCGAGCGATGGGGCAAGCGGATGAACCGGAGCGAACTCGCGGCTGTGGAATCGGCACAATCGCACATGAAGATTCGCACTTGCACCGCTGCAGACGTTGGTCGGACCTGCCAGTTGCTGGGCCAATTGTGGCCTGATATCGACGTGAACACCGCAGATATGCGACGATGTTTCGAGCGTGGTTTGCAGTCACCGAACCAACGGTACATATGCGCTGTCCTGGATGACGAGGTGGTAGGCTTCTGTTCCTTGAACATCAAGAACAACTTGTGGCAACAGGGTTTGGTGGGGCACGTCGACGAGTTGGTCGTGGATGAGTCGCATCGCCGCATCGGGGTCGGTTCAGCGATGCTGTTCTCGAAGCCAATTGTGACCAGAGAGGTGTGACGCGCGCGACATGCCGGCCGCATCTCTCGAAACCTGATCAGGAGTTTCGCTACCACAGCGGCGGTCGCTATGAGTATCGCAATCACTGAGTTTTCGATGGCTGATTACGAAGAGGCAGTTGCACTGTGGAGTGCAATGCCCGAGATCGGTCTGGACGACGCGGACACTCCGGAGCGGATGGAGAGCTTCCTTGCCAGAAACCCCCGCCTGAGTTTCGTCGCACGGGACCGAGGGGAGCTCGTCGGCGCTGTGCTTTGCGGGCACGACGGAAGACGTGGGTATCTGCATCATCTCGCCGTGGATCCTGCGCACAGAGGCGTGGGAATCGGTAGTGCGCTCGTCGACACGTGCCTCTCCGCGTTGGCGGCGGCTGGGATTTCGAGATGCAATATCTTCGTGTTTGCGGAGAATGAGGAGGGCAAAGGCTTCTGGGACAAGACGGGCTGGCTCATGTTTGAGGGGTTAGGTTTGATGTACAAGAATGTCAAAACAGGAGTCGTGATCAATGGCCGATGAGCCCTTCTTTCCAGATATCATTACCAGTTTGCCCTCAGCGGAACTACCGATCGCTGGCGTGTCGTCCCATCTGTTCCAAGGCGAGCGTCAGCAGTTCATCTTCATGAGCTTTGACCAGGACGTCGCTGTTCCTGAGCACTCCCACGAGGCACAGTGGGGTGTCGTGCTCGACGGCCGAATCGAATTGACCATCGACGGCGATCGGAGGGTGCTGACGAAGGGGGACACATACTTCATCCCGAAACACGTTCCGCACAGCGCGAGAATCGAGAAGGGCTACAAGGACCTGACGCTGTTCAACCAGAAGGACCGCTATCGGCCGGAGGAGCCCCAGACGTGAATGCGGGAAACGATCCGATGGACTTGCTGATTCGAGAAGTCCGACCCGAGGACGCTGAGGCGATCGCCAGCATCCTGAACCCGATCATTGAATCGGGCGCATACTCCGCGCTCGATACGCCGTTCACGGTCGAGGCGGAGCGGGAGTTCATCTGCAGTTTTCCGCGGCGCGGCGTGTTCCACGTGGCGGAGGATTCCCAGGACCACAGAGCCGTCGGCTTTCAGAACCTAGAGCCGTACGCCACCTACACGCGTGCTTTCGATCATGTGGGAGTGATTGCCACATACGTCGATCTCGGTTTCCGACGACGAGGCGTCGGCAGGCGTCTAGCCGAGGTGACGTTCGAGAGCGCCCTAGGCAAGGGATACGAGAAGCTGTTCACTTTTGTGCGGGCCGACAATCCGGCGGCTCTACAATTCTACCTGAACCTCGGATTTCGGGTGGTCGGAACGGCGCAGAGACAGGCGAGAATCGGCAACAAATACGTGAACGAAATCTTTATTGAGAAGTTCTTGTAAGCGGCGCAAGGTTCTCCCATGGAAAAAGTCAACCTGAAACAGAAGCTTCAGCTCATCGACACGCATTGGGACCCAAAGATCGTAGGTGAACTTAACGGCCAGCAGGTTCGCCTGGCCAAGTTCCAGGGCGAGTTCGTCTGGCACAAGCACGAGGCGGAGGACGAGCTTTTTCTGGTAGTGTCCGGGGCTTTCGACATGCAGTTTCGCGACCGGACGGTGACCGTCGAGGAAGATGAGTTCGTGATCGTTCCTCGTGGCGTTGAGCATTGCCCGAAGGCCGACGAAGAAGTCCACGTCCTTCTGTTCGAACCGGCCGGCACCCTCAACACCGGCGATGTCGGCGGCGAAAGGACGGTGGCTGATCCGGGGCGCGTGTAATAGTGGGAGTTGCACGGATGTCGTGGTTTGAAAGTCTGCCGAAAGTCGAACTCCACGTTCATCTCGAAGGTGCGATTCCGCATGCGGCGCTTTGGGAGCTGATTCGGAAGTATGGCGGGGATCCTTCCGTGCCGGATATTGAGGCGCTCAAGCGGCGTTTTGAGTACCGGAATTTTTCGCACTTCATCAAGACATGGTCCTGGAAGAATCGATTCCTCCGCGAGTATGAAGACTTCACGTATATTGCCAAAGTGACGGCACAAGACCTGGCGGCCCAGAGCATTCGGTATGCGGAAATGTTCTTTTCGCCATCACTCTTCGTTCGTCACGGACTTGCGGTCCAAAGACTGGCCGAGGCGGTTCGAGTCGGGCTGGACCGCGCTACGGGAATCACGATTGCCCTGATCGCTGACCTTGTCCGGAATTACGGGCCGAAAGCGGAAGCCAGGACGCTGGCGAAACTGAAGGAAGTCAAGGATCAAGGTGTGATCGGGATTGGAATCGGCGGCTCGGAAAGGAAGTTCCCTCCCGAGCCGTTCGAGCCGGTATATCGGGAAGCTCGGCGTCTGGGCTTTCACACGAATGCCCATGCGGGTGAAGCCGCCGGAGCCAGGAGTATCTGGGGAGCGATTGACCGTCTCCAAGTGGAACGAATCGGACATGGAACGCGTGCCCACGAGGATCCGTCATTGGTGGAATACCTTACGGAGATGCAAATTCCCTTGGAAATGTGTCCTGTATCCAACGTGCGCACCGGCGTTGTGGACAAGCTTGCCAATCATCCAATCCGGCAGTATTTCGAGCGGGGCGTCGCGGTGACTGTCAATACGGATGACCCCAAGATGTTCGGCACGTCTCTGGCGAGCGAATACCGATCGCTCGTAGAAGAATGTGGTTTCTCAAAACGAGAGATTTGCAGGTTGATACTGGCGGCAATAGAGTCCTCTTGGTTGCCGGTCGACCGGAAGCAATCACTTCAACAGAGCTTCACGAAAGATCCTTCGTGGGTAAGTGAGTGACGTGGGCATCGCAGACGGCTCGCCAATCATCGAAACGAATCGTCTACAACTTCGGCTGTTCGAGCAGTCGGACGTGGAACAGCTCTACCTGCTCTATTCAGATCCGGAAGTCATGCGCTACATGCGAGGTACGCGGACTCGCGAGCAGGCAGAAAAGCATATTCAGGACTTCGCCCAGCAGTATGCGAAGACAGGATTCACGTTGTGGGCTGTCGAGCAGAAGACGGACGGCCAATTCGTCGGGAGAGTCGGACTTTGGCACTTGGACGGGACCCAGGAGGTCGAGTTGGGGTACGTGATTGCCAAGCCTCATTGGGGAAAGGGGATCGCTACAGAGGCCTCGGTTGCCTGCCTGGATCTCGGCTTCCGTCGACTCGCTCTCGAATTCATCGCGGCGATTGCAGTACCTGAGAATAGTGCCTCTCTTCGAGTCATGAGCAAGCTCGGATTCAAGTTCGTTCGAGAAGACCGCTACTACGACATGGATGTGCTGTATCACCGACTCGAAAGAGGAGAATGGTTGCCTGCAAGTCCGAATCGAGCCGCGGGGAGATCAAAGAATGAAACTCGCAGTAACTAATCTGGAAATTGAAGTGCGTGCAGGAACCATCGACGACGTTCCGTTGCTCCTGTCATTCATACACTCAATGGCCGAATTCGAGAAGCTTGAAGTCACTGCGACAGAGGAACTTCTGAAGGAGTCGCTCTTTGGCGAGCTTCCAGCAGCGCACACATTGCTTGCTTATGTCGATGGCAGGCCTGCTGCCTATGCTATATATTTTTTCACCTTTGCATCTATGGTTGGTAAGCGAGGTCTCTGGCTGGATGACCTGTTCGTCAGCCCGGACTTTCGTGGAAAAGGCGTAGCCAAAGCTCTGATGGCTTACTTGGCGGATGTCGCAATTCAGCACAAGTGCGGACGCTTTGAGTGGATGGTGCTTGATTGGAACAAGTCTGCGATCGATTTCTACCAGAAAATGGGCGCGACTGTTTTCGATGATTGGCGAATTTGCCGCCTTGATGAGGATAGACTGGCGAGTGTTGCGAACGACTGGTAAGAGTAGGGATGATTGATGGAACGAATCTGCGTGAACTGTGGATCAAGTCCCGGATTTAACGAGTGCTACATGTCGATGGCTCGGAAACTTGGTGAAGCGATATTTGAGCGTGATTATGAGTTAGTCTATGGCGGAGCAGATGTGGGCTTAATGGGCGAAGTCGCTGACACCGTATTGAAGTCGGGTGGCGTCGTTCGCGGTGTCATTCCTGAATCATTTGCTCACAAGGTGTCGCACCAAGGGCTTACCGAATTGCATGTCGTTGGCTCCATGCACGAGCGAAAGAAGATGATGTTCGACCTTTCTGATGCTTTCATTGCTCTGCCAGGTGGTCTTGGGACGCTTGAGGAGGTCTCTGAGATTCTTACATGGGCACAGCTTGGCCTACATTTTAAGCCGTGTGGACTAATCAACGTAGGAGGCTATTTCGACCAGTTTCTTTTATTCATAGACAATGCAGTATCAGAGGGGTTTGTGAAACAAGCACACCGCCAGATGCTCCTTGTGTCTGACGACCCAGAGGATCTGCTGGAGCAGGCAGCCAAATACGAGCCTCCAAGAATTGAGAAATGGGTTGGAGTCCGCGCCGCTGAGCTAAGGCGTTCAGTGAAGAAAGGGGCCGGACGATAAAGTTGCCAAATGTGTCGACACTTGGTTGCTGCGGAATTGCGGTGGCCAGCAGGCTCGCTGCGCTCTGACGTGACACCGTTTCTTCTCTCTCGGTCGAAGAAAATCAGTGTTGACAGAGACCGCGTTGGACGATATTTTGCAAAAGCAAATTTGAAATACCAAAATTCGCTGACCGACTCGAAGGACTGCCGATCCGATGGGACGTCCGCCTGCGAAAGAGCTTACCGAGCGCGAACTGGAAGTGATGCAAGCTTTCTGGAGGCACGGGGAGGCGACAGCAGCCGAGCTGCGCGATCTGCTCGCCGCCGAAGGCCTCGACCGTGCGTATCCTACCATCGCGAACCTGGTACGTTTGCTCTACGAAAAAGGGCTGCTTGAGCCAACGAACTCCGAACGTCCGTTTCGATACCGCGCCGTCCGGTCGTTCGAGGAAGTGTCGTCTAACTTGCTTGGTGACTTGCTCGACCGAGTTTTCGGCGGCTCGCGGGCACAACTCTTCGTGCGGCTCTTGGAGCAGAAGAAGCTGACGGCCAGCGAACGCCGTGTCCTGGAACGTATCTTGAAGGAGCATGACAAATGAGTGGTTGGGAGGCCACGTACGGGCTGCTGGTCGTTCAGATCACGCTGTTGTCCGTGATGTCGGGGATCGCGTATCTGATGATTGCGCGTCGTCAACCGGCGATGGCCAGGCGGTTTCTAGGAGTCACGGTGCTCCTGTTGCTCGGTCTGACCGCAGCGGCCGGTTTGCCGCTGCCGGGATTCTGGTCGTTGGATGTCTGGCCCGAGGAAACAGCCGTTGCCCCGAGCGTCGAGCCGCCGTCGGCTGTGCCACACACGGTCGTTCCAGAAACAGAACCGTTGATCGGCATCCCCGATGTGTCCTGGACAGGCAATGTTGAGCCCACGTCCGGATCTGTGATACCACTTGATCCCAGCGAACCTGCGCCGTCCCCGCCGGCTACCGTCGTGTTTCGGTGGGGAACGGTTCTTGGGGTCCTCCTACTGGCCGGCGGCTTCATCGCCGGCATTCGCTTGGTCCTGGGGCTTTGGTCGACGCGTCGAATGCTAACGCGGGCCAGGAAAGTCGATGATGCCACGTTTGTAGAGCTAGCCGAGGAGATTCGTCGCTCGATCGGCTGCCGGCCTGTCGAACTGCGAGTTTCGGCGGAAATCGCGAGCGCGGCGACAGTCGGGTGGCGCCGGCCGGCGCTGGTCGTCGCCGCCGACTGGCAGCAGTGGAGCGATCAAGAGCTGAGAACGGTCATTGCCCACGAGGTGATGCACGTCCGATCGAATGACTACCTGACGGGGCTGATCGCCCGTGTCACGATGGTTCTCTACTTCTACCATCCGCTCGTGCGTTGGTTGGGGACGAGGTTCTTCCTCGCGCAAGAAGCGGCTGCCGATGCGGCCGCCGCCCGGCTTGTCGGTGGTCGCGCGAATTACCTTGCCGCGCTAAGCCGAATTGCTCTGCGCCAGGATCGGCAAATCACGTCCTTGCCGGTTTTGGCCTTTGTTTCCTCTTTTTCCACCTTTCTCATGAGGAGAATTGAGATGTTGGAGACCAAGGATGGTCGACACTCACCTGCGAAGCGTGTCCTTCAGGGGGTAGCCTTAGCCGGCCTCTGCTTTGGCGCAATCGTGGTTTCTGCGCTACGCACACCTGCACAGGACGGCGAATCAGCGTCCGAGATCGGCGTTCCCGCAGCATCAAAAGAAGCTGAGAAGTCAATCGACGGGGACACCGATTCGTCGGCACAAGGAACGTCGAGGAAGGGCGAGGCGTTACCTCCTCTCCCCACAAACGCCAAATACAAGACCTGGTGCGTTTTCCAGGATGGGTCAGCGTTCGCGATCCGAAATATGGTGCTGGGACGTCATCTGACTCGCACGGAAGGGCCGGGCCAGACTGTGAAGATATCCAACCACGGGAAACGCCTCTCCCTCTACCCAGAAGACAAGGAGGCCACCATAACCGAGGCTCCCGAAGACTATCAATGTCTGGGCTACTTCGAGGCGATTCGGCGAAAGCTGACCGATGCCGAATACGCGTCCA
The DNA here is from genome assembly GCA_964623055.1 of uncultured Pirellulaceae bacterium. Classification (GTDB taxonomy): domain Bacteria; phylum Planctomycetota; class Planctomycetia; order Pirellulales; family Pirellulaceae; genus JADHUC01. Next base: position 19,768 of record CAZURK010000025.1, on the reverse strand, counting down.
GTTGGAAGCAGCGTCAAATGCTCGGCGAAAGTGAAATTGGCGGGCGAACGGCGGTGGGATACCGATTTATCAACGGTTGGAGTATCCATACGATCTGGGTCGATCCGGATAGCCTCCTGCCGATTCAAATCGAATTTGTGGATCAGATGTACCCGGACATGATGTCGATCGAGACTGACTTCGTGTACAACGTGGCGTTGGACGAGTCGCTGTTCAGCCTCGATCCGCCGGCCGACTGCACCGTCACCGTGCGACCATGTCCAAAGGAGCCGGCCCCGTGCCAGGAAATTGATCTGATCGAGACGTTTCGCCAATACCGGGAACACAACCAGGGCACCTTTCCCGATACGCTGGACACGAGTTCCACGAGGGATCTGGTGGCCAGGAAGCGACGAGCCTTGGGCGACACGCCCACCGCCCAGCAGTTGGACGACTTGAGCGAGTTCAACTCTCGAGTCAACGACGGCCTTCGATTTGTCGTCCATCTACCGACCGAGGCTGACGCCCATTACGCGGGCAAAGGGGTGAAGGCGGACACCACGGACACGCCCATATTCTGGTACAGGCCGGAAGGGAAGGCAGAATATCGCGTGATCCGTGCCGACCTGTCGGCCGTGGAAGTGGATTCGCCCCCGGAGATTCCAGGTGCCCTGTCGCTCAACGACTGGGACAGGAAGGAGCAAGCCTCCCGACGCCCCTGGCGGAATCCCGCGGCAGCGCACAACGTGCAGAACCTGACGGCGCTGGCAAGACGAATAGGGATCGTGCCCAACACACGGAGAGACTCGATCGAGGTTCGGGTTCTCCCCGGCAGTGCGGCGGAGAAGGCTGGCCTCCGGGCCGGCGACCGGATCACCGCCCTGAGCGGCGAGAAGGTTGAGCGACTTGAGGACGTGGCCGCCCACTGGGCCTTATTGCCGTTCTACGCCGAGGCGCGACAGTCGCTTGAAGAGGAAGGGGTGCGCGTGACGCTCCTGCGTGAGGGCAAGGAAGTCGAGGTGACGTTGCCGGGCAGCGTGCTGAAACCCTTCGTGCGACCTTCAAACGCTCCCGAGGAAGCGAATTCTGAACCACCCAAAGTGATTGCGAGAGTCGGTTCGCTGCAAATCTTAGAAAGCGACGTATTGCCATTGGTCGAAGAGCGATGTCGGCCCCATGTGGGAAGGATGCCAGAAAAGCAGATTAGGGCGCAACGGGACGTGTTGATGCGGCGATTCTTGGAGACTGTCATCGACACGAAGGTCATCTACCTGGCATTCCTCCGCTCGCTGCCATCGGACAAGAGGGACAAGGTGGTGAGCAAAATCTGGCGTCGGGTAGACGAAGCTTTCAACGATAGGGAGTTAGACAAGCATCTCAAGAAAGCGGGAGTCGGATCGCCCGCCGAGCTCGACGCAGCCCTCCGACAGTACGGATCGTCCCTGAAGAAGCAACGGTGCACGTATGGTGAGCGAGCTATTGCCCAATCGTTTCTGCGCCAGAAGATTGACTTCGATCCAAACATAACCCACGAAGAAATGCTGGCATATTATCGCGAACATCTGGACGAGTACGAGCGTCAAGGAGATAACGGCGCAGAAGGTCCGTGGGACCAGCGACGTTCCGCGAAGCTTGTCTCCTTCCAGGAGGCCGAGGTGGAAATCCGCGAGAGGCTTCGGAAGCAACGCGTCAAGAGCGAGATAGAAGAGTTCATCGCCAACGTCCGAGAGAAGGCGCCGGTTTGGACCATCTACGACGAGGAGTCGGCGGTTCCGGACATACCACAAAGATAGTCAATCGGAGCGTGTTGTTCCGCTATGCAAATCCGTCGAGCAACAATCAGAGACGCCAGCGCAATCAGCGATCTGATTCGGCCGTTGGCCGACCAGTACATCGCTCATGAATTCTCGTCCGAAGGAGCGGCCAATCTGTTCGCTTCGCTGGAGGCCGACGCGATTGAGGGATACCTAGCCTCGGCATACGAGTATCACGTCGCCGAGGAAGACGGAGTGCTCGCTGGCGTGGTGGGCGTTCGCGACAACAGCCACTTGTATCATCTGTTCGTCGCCGACGAATTCCGCGGGCGCGGGTTTGCACGCGAATTGTGGGGTGTGGCACGTGATACTTGCCGCGAAGCCGGCAACATCGGAGAATTCACAGTGAATTCATCGCGATTCGCCGTCGGCATGTATCGCAAGTTCGGTTTCGTCGAAACCGGCCCGCCCGAAACGAAGGAAGGTGTAACGTCAATTCCCATGAAACTGACCGATGAGCCCTGACTGAAAGGATGCGGAGACGGCGACTTGAGGGCACATCGGCTATTAGCGTCGCGACAGTCGAATCCAACGCAACTCGAACGTGCCCTGCGGCGTCGCTTCTATGCGAACGGCAAGCGCGTGTTCGCCTTTGCGGGGGATCGACAGGAACAGTTCGTCGGTCTTGAATGCCCCGAGGTCGCCCCGCATGCCTATGTCCACGGATGTGCGTTCGCCGTCGATTTCCAGTGTATAGACGCCGCTGGTTTCGGCGGTGACGGCGTAGTTGAATTCGACGCGATACACGTCGGCCTCTGATGCCTCGAATCGCCACTTGGCGACACATTCCGGCGAAACCCAGCCGACGATCGCACTCTCGCCGCCGCGCACCGCGAGTTGTAGGCCGCCGCTGACGTGCGCCATCGAAGCAGAAAGGTTGATTTCGCCTCCGGCTTCGGGAAAGACCAATACGGGCTCTTGTTCCACGAGCATCTCCGACCCGACGACCTCCTCGATTGACGTCTCGCCGTTTTGCCCCTCGGCGGCCGAATCCGCGGTTCGCCTCTTCGCGATCAGAATGCCCAGGCCGATGGCGAGCCCGGCTATGATCGCAATGCTACCGACCACCAGCATCAGGAACCATGTTCTCGTGAACAGCGGTTCGTCGTAGTCCTCTTCCTGTTCCTGAAGCACCTGCTCGGGATCGGGAGCCGAGGGAGGATGCGCGACGGGCGCGGCAGCGTCAGGGGCGGCCGTCGGCTGTAATGGGCCGACGGTAGGCGCCGTGGCTTGGGCGGCCGCTTGCAGGCGTTCGAGGCCGGCATCGTAGGATGCCTTTGTGGTCGGATCCAGGAGGCAAAGCTTCGCGCCAGCCAACTCGTTCAGCAACTCTTGTGTGTAGACGGATTTGGGGCCGGTCTGGAACGTGCGCACATAGGTCATTCGCTGATCTGCCGCCGCCTGAATAGCGTCAGGGTCGCTCTCGAAGGGCTGCAGTCCCAGCAGCCGGTAGTGGCTCGGCGGACGCTCGTGCGGCCCAATGCCAAGCCATTCCTGGTAGGGATCAAAATCTGTTGTCATCAGAACCAAGAAGGAAAGGCAGGAATTGACTATGTTGATATTATGACAACAACGGATCGAACGCAAATGGCCGGTCGTCAAGCAGTCGGTTTTTGGCTATCATGGGTTCGTCATGGACCGCGACACACTGATTCAGTACCTCGACGACCCCTCGGAGTGTGCCGGGCGGCTGCGATCGCTCAAGATCAAGAACGTGGATCGGGCGCACGGTAATCTCGTCGCCATTGCCGAGTCGGGAATCACGCTGGACTTGCTGAGCGTTATCTACCAGCAGTTGACCGAGGAGTTGCCGCGGCTGAGCGATCCGGATATGGCCCTGAACAATCTGGACGACCTTGTCGCGGCTTCTCGAAATCCGTTGTCGCTGGGTACCTTGTTCGAACGCGATCCCAATGCGCTGCCGACCCTGCTGCAGATCCTGTCCACGAGCCAGCACCTCAGTACTCTGCTGGTCAGCGATCCCGAGAGCTTCGACGTGCTTCGCATGACGGAAGGTCGCCCGGTGGCACGTCATGTGCTGGTCCAGGAAATCTGCAAGGACGTGGCTACGGCCATGGACGACCGGGACGTGATGGCGATCCTCCGGCGGCACAAGCACCGCGAGACGCTCAGGATCGCGTACGGTGACATTGTCCAACGGCACCACCTGATGGTGGTTACCGAGCAGATATCGTTCCTGGCGGATGCCCTCTGCGAAGCCGCTCTGCAAGCCGCGTGGGAAAAGGAAAAGAACGAGCGCGGCACGCCCCGGCGCCCCGATGAGGATCGTGCTCGATTTGTGGTGCTGGCGTTGGGAAAACTGGGCGGCTTGGAGTTGAACTACTCCAGCGACATTGATCTGATCTTCCTGAGCGACGACGGCGGCCAGACCGATGGCCGGCGGCCCTGCGACAACAGCGAATTCTTCAACCGGCTCGTCCGGCACACTGTCAAGTACCTTGCGGACAGCACGCCACAGGGCGCGGCCTATCGCGTCGACCTGCGTTTGCGGCCCAACGGCAGCCAGGGCCTGTCGGTGATAGGACACGACGCAGCGCTGCGTTACTACGAGAATTCAGGTCGGACGTGGGAGCGACAGGCATTTGTCAAGGCCCGGGCGATCGCAGGCGATTTGGACCTGGGTAACGAGTTCCTGGAGCAACTTCGACCTTGGATCTACCGCCGCTATCTGAACCGCGCGGACATCACAGGCATACGGGCTCTGAAACGGCGGATCGAAAAAAGGACACTGCGCGAAGGCGGCAGCCGACTGAACGTCAAGACCGGCGACGGCGGTATCCGCGACATCGAGTTTGTCATCCAGTTCCTCCAACTCCTGAACGGCAGCGAGTTGCCGGAAATCCACACCGGCAACACACTGGAAGCCATTGCTCTTTTGGGCAAAGCCGGCTGTCTGACGATGGAAGAGCAGACGATGCTGGAAGAAAACTATGTGATGCTCCGCAGATTGGAGCATCGTCTGCAGATCATGTTTGACCTTCAGACGCACACCATGCCGGAGAGCGATGAAGAGCTGCGCAAGCTGGCCATCCGCATGGGATATGCCGACGGACCGCATCGCTCGCCGCTAAATGCCTTCAAAGCGGACTACGAGCAGAAGACAAGACAGAACCGAATGATGTTGAACCATTTGCTGAGCGAGGCATTCGGTTCGGAGGAGGAAATCGAGCCTATCGTGGACCTGGTCCTGGATCCGGAACCGCCGGATGAGGCAAGAGACCAAGTGCTCGGCGACTACGGATTCAAGAACTCGGCGGATGCGTACAAGAACTTGATGGCGTTGACAACCGAGAAGATTTCGTTTCTGTCTACACGTCGGTGTCGCCATTTTCTCGCGTCCATCGCGCCGCAATTGACACAGGCGATCGCCGCCATGCCCGATCCGGATTCGACGCTGGTCAATCTGAGCAAGGTCAGCGATTCGTTGGGCGGCAAAGGGGTCTTGTGGGAGCTGTTCAGTTTCAATCCTCCGTCGCTGCAACTGTATGTCCGACTGTGCGCGACCACGCCGTATCTGTCCAGCATTCTGACCAGCAATCCCGGGATGATCGACGAACTGATGGACTCGCTGGTCTTGGACAAACTGCCCACGTCGCGATCGCTTCAAATGACCCTTGATGATCTGCTGCGCGGTGCCGAGGACGTTGAACCAATCTTTCATGGGTTCAAGAACTCGCTCCACCTGCGCGTGGGTGTGCGGGACATTTTGGGCAAAGAGGACGTCCAAAACACGCATCGCGTGCTGTCCGATATCGCCGAAGTATGCCTTCAGGGCATCGCATCCAGGGAATACGAGAAACTTACCGGAAAATACGGCGTGCCGACGATTCACGGCGGCGGTCGGGACGGTGAACCTTGCGAGTTGGTGATCCTGGCTATGGGCAAGCTGGGCGGCCGCGAGCCGAACTACCACAGCGATTTGGATGTAGTTTTTCTGTACGAGGCTGAAGGCTCCACACGGCAACCGCCGCGCAGTCACAGCACCCGCACCACGAGTAACCAGCATTTCTTCAGTCAACTGGGCCAGCGAATCATCAAGGTGATCAACAGCCTGGGGCCATACGGTCGACTGTACGAATTGGACCCGCGTCTGCGGCCGACCGGAAGAAGCGGCTCGTTGGCCGTTTCAACCGAGGGTTTCGAGCGGTACTTCGCGACAGGGCAGGGGCAGCTATGGGAACGGCAGGCGCTATGCAAAGCCAGGCCGATCTTTGGGTCAGCGAACGCTTCCGAAACGGCAATGAAGGTTGTGCACGACGCAATTGTAGGACCCGGTTGGCAGCCGTCAAACGCCGATGAAGTCCGTCACATGCGCGGACGACTGGAGGAAACCGCGTCGAAGGACAATCTGAAACGCGGGTTCGGCGGCACCGTCGACATTGAATTTGCCGTCCAGATGCTGCAACTGAAGCACGCGGGCGATTCCCCAGACGTGTTGGTGCCGGGCACTCTGGACGCGATCCAGGCTCTGCAGCAAGCCGGCTGCTTGGAGCCCGACAACGGCGAGTACCTGGAGCAGTCCTATCGTTTCTTGCGGAGGGTCGAAGCGAGGCTGCGTCTAATGAACACGGCCGCCCGGCATGAACTGCCGCAGGACGAAATGGAGCTGAGAAAGCTCGCTTTTCTGCTGGGATACGAAGGTCCCAAATCGCTGCTGAAGGAATGTGAGGCGTATCGGCGCGAAAACCGCAAGCGTTTCGAGCGGCTATTCCGCGACGCGTCGCATTCCTGACCGAGTCATTGCTGCATGCCCAATTGCGTCGCTAATTCCCGGTGCGCTGATCGCACGCCTGCAACTACGTCACTACGTGCATAATCTGTCGTACAAGTACCGGCGTGCAGTAGATGGCGACAGCCAGCGTGGCTGTCACAAACTGTCGGCACAGGCTGCATTGACCTTTCAAGGACCAACTTGCCGTCACCATCCAGAAGAAGATGACAAGCGCTGTTGACGCGAGAGCCGTGAAGAAAAACGGCCCTTGCATGGACCATATCCGTCCGAGTGTTATCGGACGGGTCAGGGGCCCCAAGAACTCATGGGTGAGAAACGGTCCGAAAGAGACGCGGCCAAACGCTCGCTCCACTGCCAGAAACAGAAACTCCGTGAAGGCATCAAGAACATCTTTGTCCCACATCCACACCGAGATCCTGGTCCACCAAGCCGCCCCGACCACTAAGGGGATGGCCAGACCGAGCGTCACATGGCGTCGTTGCACAGCAAAGCGTCGACACGCGACCATGGAAAAGATGATCGCAAGGGCACACCACTGCAGGAACCATGGCACCGCACATCTGACCAGAATGGTCTGCCCGACCCACGTTGACTCGACTCCTGCGAAACGTGCGGCATCCCCGCTGGCTGTCCAATGAGCCAAGATCCACGACACGGCCAGCAAAACGAGTGACTGGCATACTGCGACGACGAGACTTCGATTCGAGCGAGCAGTGAGGGCCGATTCGCCTCCCATTCGAGGATTCTCTGGTGGCTGATATGGATTGCTCGACACGTCAGACACCACCTGCAATCAGAATTGGATCTCCATCTGGTCCCGTCCCAGGTCGGTTGCCGGGAAGATGCTTCGGGCGACATCCAAACCGACGGGGTCGTCCTCGCCAGTGTGCGGATTGATGTGAATCAGAATCAGGCGGTTCACCTCGGCTTTCCGAGCAAGCTTGGCGACCGTGGTAACGCAGCTATGGCCGGTCAGCTTGGCTTTCTCTTCCCAGCCGTCCGAAAAATTGCACTCGTGAAGAAGCACGTCGACGCCGCGCACATATTCGACGTAGCCTGCCTTCAGATCCGCCGTAGTATCGGTGATGTAGGCCAACGTTCGGCCGGGCCAGTCGATTCGATAACCAAGCGATCCGCCCGGATGGTCCAAAGGGAAATGAGACACGAAACCATCGCCCGGCACGGGGACGCGCTGCTGAAGCGCCTGCCACTGGAATGGCGGACGCACGGGAAAAACAAACTCGGAAAAGACGTGCTCCTGGACGGCTGCCAGTTTCTCTGCGTCACCGTGAACAGAGACCCGTTCCATCTGCTTCTCGTACAGCACTCCTAGCATGTACGTGAGCCCGACCACGTGATCCAGATGAGCGTGCGTTAGGAAGATGTCCAAGGTCTTTGTCTGCAAGTGCCTGCCGACGCGATACATCGCGGTCCCGGCGTCCAGAATCACGCCCGATTCCGGCAGCATCATACATGCCGTTTGCCGGAGGTCGCTGGGATGGTACCCGCTGGTGCCCAACAGTAAAAGTCGCATATCCGCCTATCGCTTACGTGATGAAATCCACAGAAAGGGTTTCCCCGCTTCGTCAACTCGCAAATCGCTGGTTAGCTTCGCTTGATTGACCAGTAAGTCAACGATGCGTTTGTAGTAGGTTCGCACATCCGGATGAGACACCTTGACTTGACTGGGATCGATGCCTTCGAGCGCCAAAGAATTGTGGTCGTACAGGATCGGAGCCTTGATACGCCCTTGGATTGCGGTTAGAGCCGTCGAAAGCGGCTGATCCTGGATTTCCACCTTCAGAAAACTGAACAGTTCGGGCAGCGCATCGCGAGGCGGCTTTTCCGGCGGCCACCCGATGGGCCACGACTCGGGCGACCGGCGTACATCGGTGATCAGCAGTTTCATCTGACCGTCCGCCTGCTTTTGCGGCACCAGAACCAGCCCAAGCGGTCGCAGGATGGCCGCCAACGCCGTGCCAGCGCTGAGCCCCTGCAGTTCGTCCCGTATCGGGTTGCCGCCGACCATCTTATTCATGGCGTCTCGATCCGCAGTGAACGACAGCGACAGGGTGCCCGAAATTCGCTTCATCGCGTCGTAGGATCTTTGGCCCTTGGTGCTGAAAATGACCGGCACGTTCAGTGCTTCGTGGACTTTCACCAGTTGCGTGGCGGTCAATCCGAACGCGCCGGGTGTCTCGAACAGTCCCGATTCGCCGCCTTCCTTCAGCTTGGCAATCCAGCGGGCAATTCCGGCCTTGTCGCCAAACCGGAATTCGCCGCCCGGCAGACGTAACGTGTTGCGAGTGGTCAGCAACCCGGTCACCTGATAGGTGGGCGAACTGGCAGTGCCCCGTTCACGAATCCCCACCTTTTCGCTGGCGCGAGCAGACCGAATCCGCAGGTTGTTCACATTCAGGTCCTTCAGCAACTGCATCCACCGATGCGAACCGGTTGTCGGGAATCCGGGTTCGGTGATCAGCTCGAATTCCACTCGCGGCGCCGCGAATACGAACGCACAAGGTGTGCAGCAGCACACCAATAAGCCGAAAACAAACGATCGAAACGCGGTTGAAATCTGCATGCTGAAGCCCAAAACGCAAAACCAGCCCTACCCTTAGAGTAAAACATTATCGCCAATCATTCACTATCAGTTCCCGGTGATTTTCCATATCTTGCCCCGTGGTTGCGTGGCAGCCCAAAGAACGGCAAAATGGTGGCCTGCAAACTGAGCGAACTCTTAACCGCATAAGGAGCAATCAGATGGCGCGACCGGTTACTTTGTTCACCGGCCAATGGGCTGACCTGAAATTCGAGGAAATGGCTCGAAAGGCGAAGGAATTTGGCTACGACGGCATGGAGTTGGCCTGCTGGGGAGACCATTTCGAAGTGGGCAAAGCGCTGGAGGACGAAAGCTACTGCGCACGCAAGCGCGAGATGCTCGAGAGCCACGATTTGCAGTGCTACGCCATCAGTGCTCACTTGGTCGGCCAGTGCATTCTGGATCATATCGACGAGCGACATCAGGGAATCCTGTTCTCTGCCGAGCATGTTTGGGGCGACGGTGACCCGGCCGGTGTCAACGAGCGGGCCATCGAGGAAATGAAGAACACCGCCCGCGCCGCGCAGAAGTTCGGCATCAGCATTGTGAACGGGTTCACGGGATCGAGCATTTGGCATTTGAACTACTCTTTCCCACCGGTACCGGAATCCATGATCGAGGCCGGGTTCCAACTCCTGGCCGAACGGTTCAATCCGATTCTGGATGTATTCGGCGAGTGCGGCGTGAAGTTCGCCTTGGAGGTCCATCCCACGGAAATCGCCTTCGATCTGTACACGGCGAAACGAGCGTTGGAGGCATTGGACTATCGCGAGGAGTTCGGCTTCAATTTCGATCCCAGCCACCTGCACTGGCAAGGCGTCGATCCGGTCGAGTTCATTCGAGCCTTCCCCGATCGCATCTTCCACGTTCACGTCAAGGACGCGATTACGACGCTCGACGGCCGAAGCGGCATTCTGGCCAGCCATCTGAACTTCGGCGACCAACGGCGCGGATGGGACTTCCGCAGCCCCGGCCGTGGCGGAATCGACTTCGAGGAGATTGGCCGAGCGTTGAACGACATCGGCTATGACGGACCGCTGTCGATCGAATGGGAAGACTCAGGCATGGATCGCGAATTCGGTGCACGTGAAGCTTGCGGCTTTACCAGGGAGCGACTGGGCTTTGCGGCAAGCGCCCGCGCATTCGATGCGGCTTTCGAAGAGTAGACGATCGTTGAAAAACGAATCGGAAATCACAGCACCCCGGCTGCTGGCAGCGGCCGGGGTGTTTTGCGTTGGACTTGGGTCGCGACCTACGAATCGCCGCTCAGACGACATCGGACTTCGGATCTCGTCTCGAACTCCCCCGCGTCCGGTTCCGAGTGAACCACATAGATCGGTTTGCCATCGACCATCGACTGAAACGGATATGACATCTGTGCGCCAAGGTCGATATTTGGTAGGATTCAATGCGCCCATTCTAAGGAGGGCCGGATGATGAGTGATTCTCCTCGTACCTCCGGGCTGCAGTCCCGTACCGACTGGGCGACGGAACAGGAAGCGGTTCGGACAACCATCGCAGGCAGGCATCCGGAGGGCAGCCGTCAGCGCTTCGGCGACATCCCGCGCGGGATCGAGATTCTGGTCAAGAAGGCGGCGGTCGATCCCGAGTTCAAAGAGCTGTTGTTGTCAGAACGCGCGAAAGCGGCCGGCGAGATTGGACTGGAACTGGACCCCACCGAAGCGATGATGCTCCAGGCTGCGCCGGTCGAACAACTCGAAGCGGTCATCGATCGCACGGTCGTGCCGCAGGAGCATCGTCGAGTGTTTCTGGGCAAGGCGGCAGCCGCCATGCTGGCCGCGTTGGGGCTGGCGCAGACCGGTTGCCACCGGCCGGGGCCGAAAGGCATCCGCCCTGACGAACCCGTGATAACAGGCATCGCGCCGGACATGCCAGAGCCAAGTGCAGCGTCAAAGGACGATGGCACGGAAGGCGCCACCGAACCGGGCCAAGCGAGCGAAGAACCGTCGACCGATCAAGCGGATGATTCGCCTCCGGACCAGACGATTCGCGGGCCCCGTCCCGACCGGCCAACGGCGTATACGGGCAGCCGACCAGACCTGCCAAAATACTGAGCCAGCGCCCGATCACATGAGGACCGTTTGTGTTATTGGGGCGATATCTGCTACGATGTAGTGCAAGCAGTACCTATTCCAGGGAGGACGGATGATGAGCGACTCTCCTCGCACCTCGGGGCCGCAGTTCCGTGCCGATCGAGCCGTGGAACAGGAAGCGGTTCGGACAACCATCGTTGGCGGGCGTCCGCCGGGCAGCGGCCAGAGCGTTGGCGACATTCCGCGCGGGATCGAGATCTTGGTCAAGAAAGCGGCCGTGGATGACGAGTTCAAGGAGCTGTTGCTGTCGAAGCGCGCCGAGGCGGCGGGCGAAATAGGACTGGAACTCGATCCGGCCGAGGCAATGATGCTACGGGCCGCGCCGGCCGAACAGCTCGAAGCGGTGATCGACCGCACCAACGTCCCGCAGGAGCATCGCCGCGTGTTTCTGGGCAAGGCCGCAGCCGCCATGTTGGCCGCGTTGGGGCTGGGGCAGGCGGGTTGTGACAAGCCGGCACCAACAGGCAGTCGTCCCGACGAACCCGCCGTGACCGATGGCATCCGTCCTGACCGCCCCGCGGTGACGGGAATCGAGCCGGATATGCCGCCCGAACCGGATGGACCCGCAGCCGACGGAGGCACGGAAGACCTCGCGGAACCGGACCAGGCGGGCGGAGAACCGGTGACCGATCAACCAGACGAGTCGCCTCCGGACCAGACGATTCGCGGCATCCGCCCCGACCGAGTACCGGCCCCGACCGGTAGTCGCCCAGACCTGCCACCATCTGAGCCAAAGTAGGTCAGGCTCCGCCTGACGGCTGAGCCAGAGACCGTTCAAGAAACAACTGTCGTAGCCGAAGTGGCAACACTTCGGGCGGAAGCGGCGAATCCCGAAGTCTTGCGACTCCGGCTACACGTAAATCGGACAGCATTTCGTCAGGCACAGCCTGACCTACAGAGGACGCCCATGTCTGCCGACATCACACTTGTCAACTTGAACATGCTGTTTATGCGTTACGGCGAAGAGGTCGAGCGCGAACTGCATGTGCCGCTCGGCCCGCTCTATTTGACGCGAGCATTGGAGGATGCCGGATTCGAGGTCGATTTTCGCGACTACCAGTGTGTCGATTCGGACGATCCGTTCGACATGCAGGTTTTCGTCGATTTCCTGCGCGATCCGGCGCCGGTGATCGGCCTGAGTTGCATGGCCAACCTTCTGCCGTTCACCATCCTGGCGATTCGAGCGTTGCGAGAAGCCTATCCCGATCGGACCATTGTACTTGGAGGTGTCGGTTCGACGGCTGTGGAAGAGAAGATTCTGCGCCGGTTTCCCTGGGTCGACATCATCTGCCGCAGCGAAGGCGAACGAACGGGTCCGGAATTGCTGCGAACGATTCAAGCCGGTGACGATCTCGCTGGCGTCGACGGTATCTCGTTCCACGACGGTAACGGGACCATCCGACACAATCCCAAACGGGAGAGGATCAACGAACTGGATGCGATTCCATTCCCCGCTTTCGACAAGATCGAACTGTCGCGCTACGCGGGCTACGGGATGATGACCAGCCGCGGCTGTCCGTATCTTTGCACGTTTTGTTCGGTCGCACCGGTTTGGAGTCTGGAAAGCTACTCCCGCGGCCCGACGAACATTGTCGACGAAATGGAGTTCCTGCACCGCGAAGCCGATGTCGATTTGTTCCTGTTCCAGGACGAATTTTTCGTGTCCGGCAAGCGGCAGGTGATGACGTTTTGTCGCGAGTTGTCGTCGCGCGGGATGGATGTGTCGTGGAAGGCATTTGGTCGAGTGAACTTGGTTGACGAAGAAATGATGCGTGCCATGGCCGATTGTGGCTGCGTCGAACTGCGTTTCGGCATCGAATCAGGGTCGGATCGCGTGCTGAAGCAGATCAAGAAGGGTTTCAGCACGACCCAAGCGATGGAAGTCGTGCCCGCCGCGGTGAAGATCTTTCGCCGAGTCGACACGTTCTATGTCTGGGGATTCCCGTTCGAGACCATGGAAGACTTCCACCAATCGCTCTTCCAAATGGTCTCGTTTCGGATGCTGGGCGCGAGGATTCTTCCCAGCCTGCTGTCACTGTTGCCGCAAACCGAGGTCTATCGCGAATGGAGCGAGAAGGCCGACTTGGAGTTCTGCCCTTACCTGTTTCCCGAATTCGTCTTCACCGGCCACGAAGTCTGCCAAGGCGGCACCGTCAATCTGCCTGACCGTTACCGAGAGTATTTCGACCTGATCACGGGCAACCCGGACATTTTCCCCGGCTTCTTCCACATCGACCTGGAAGGCAACGTCCTGCCGAAACTAGCTCTGTTACGCCAGTTCGGCTTCTACCCCGAACCTCAACCCACCGACCAAAACGCCGAAAGCTGCGGCGCCCACTCCCCGCGCATCGAAGCCCCGGAACTAGCAACGCGAGCATAGTAGGTCCCGCTTGCCGAGCGGGGTCTGGCGATCATTGATCCGTCGACTTCAAGGTCCCGGCCGGCTTGGTCATTGGTGCTTGGGCCTTGGTCATTCGCCCGTCGATCGAGCACATTCAGTTAGCGCCAACACATTTTCGCGTGGGGTGCCTCGTGGCACTTCGCAGCCTGCACTGACGATGTAGCGTTCGCCGGCATCTCGATGACATTGGGCGATTGCGTCGGTGATGGATTCCGGCGTACCGTCGCGTAGAACTCGTACCGGGTCGATGTTTCCGAGTAGCACTTGATCCGGTCCCATCGCTTGCCGGGCGTCGGCTACGGGAACCATGAAGTCCAGATCGACGATCTCGCAGCCCAGGCGACCGACAGGTTCGAGGATCGCGTTGATGTTGCCGCAGATGTGCAGCCGGACCTTGGCCCCCATCTCGTGCAAGCCTTCGACGAGCCTCTTTTCGTAGGGCCAAACGAATTCCTCATAAAGCTGCGGCCCGATCAGCGATGCTGCGGCGTCGCCTACTCCCATCAACTCGATGCCTGCTTCGACTTGAGCACGTGCGAAACGCAGTCCCATCTCCAGAGTGAACTCGAACAGGTCGCGTACGAAGTCGGGATCGTCGTAGAAGTCCAACATCAGCGTGTTGATACCGCGCAAATCGGCCGCCTCGGCGCACGGGCCCTCGATCCAGCCTTCGATCAGCTTCTCGCCGCCGACTCGCTCTTTGAACAGCGCTGCCGCACGTACGCGATCGTGCATCCGGTTCCCGCCCAGCGGATCCGGAATATCCAACGACGCCAACTTCGCTTTGTCAGCCAGAAAGGCATCCGATTCGACGATCGCGGGCGGCTGGTCGTCGAATAATTCGACGCGAGCACCGCAATCGGTCGCTTCACGGGCTGGGTCGGAGATGCATGAAACGTAATCAAAGTCGTACGCCTCGGCCGTCTGGATCTGTCCGTCGACGAGCACTCGGCAATCGGCGGCGTACTGGCCGTACTTCACGCCCGCGTGGTCCGCCGCAAACATCATCGTGATCGGCATCAGCGGCACGCGATCCACCGGCCGACCTTCCATCATCGCAAAGACTCTTTCACGACCATTCATGTCAAATGTCCCAACGCTACGTCTCGTATGCTAAGGCCGTATCGTACATGGCAATTACGTTCTCTGGCGGCACGTTTGCCTGGATATTGTGTACGGAGGCAAAAACGTATCCGCCACCGGGCGCGAAGACTCGCAAATGCTCCTGCACCTCGCGGACCACTTCCTCGCTTGTTCCATATGGCAGCGTCTTTTGGCAATCCAGTGATCCACCCCAGAAAGACAAACGGTCGCCAAACTCGTCTTTCAGCCGCTGTGCGTCCATTCCATTGGCGCTGGTTTGGACCGGATTAAGGATGTCGAAGCCCGTTTCAATCAGCGATGAAATCAGTGGGAAGATAGCTCCGTCGGAGTGCAGTAGGACTCTCATGTCCGTGTTCTCGTGGACCCAATCTAATCCGCGTTTGTAGTACGGCATGATCTGATTGCGGTACATCTCGACCGACAGGAACAACGAGTGCTGCGTTCCAAAATCGTCGTTTACTTGCAGGATCTGCACTCGATCGCCAACCGCATCGACGAAACGCCGGAGGTTGTCCAGCCACGCGTCTACCAGCTTTTCGTAAAGCGCACTGACGTAGTCCGGCTCGCTGGCCAGCGTAATCATCCAGTTCTCAAAGTCGCCGGTGCCAAGTCCGTAGAACAATTCGTACGGCGGCCCCATCGGAGCGACAATGGCGAAATCCGTGTTTTGGTATAGGGCCTCGGCGTGAGCCCGGTAGTGTTCCACTTCCGCGTCAGTCAGTCGCGGAGGCTCGTACCCGTCCAGATCGACGTGGGCTGCACCCGGGTACTTGTCTACGCGATCGAAGTAGAATCCATCCTTCGGCATCCGTGCCACGGGGTCTCCATCGTCCATCAGCAGCAAATCGCCGTTGTCTTCCACGACGGGCTCAAAGCCGCCGGGCACTTCAACTGGCGTGCCGTCGAACATCTGCCAAGGCTTCCAGTTCTCGTTGCGGATATTGAACGCGACCGCCGGCCGATTCAGTCCCACCACGTCGGCCCCGAACCGTTCCATCACGGGACGTTCCACGTCGGCCAACATTTGGTACAGATCGTATACACGCGTCGTGGATGAAATCCCCAACGCCTCCTTCAGTTGGTGGTAGGTCGACGCCGCAATGCCGGACTGGCGCGTGCCGCCCACGTCGATCGGCACGCGATCGGGCTGCTGGTGGTTGATGGCGCAAAGCACTCTTTCCCGCGAATTCACGGGCGGACCTCCTTGTTCAGAGCGGTGATGAACTCGGGCCTCGTTCCACAGCAACCGCCCACGAAATCCGCACCTGCTTGGACAAGGGCAGGACCGAACGAGGCAAACTCCTCGGGCGTGGTTTTATACACTGGCTGGTCGTCGACCAGTTCTGGGATGCCGGCATTGGCCTTGATCCAAATCGGCCGATCCGTCGCCGAGCGGAGACGCCGGCAGATGTCGACGTAGCCCGCAATGCCTTGCCCACAGTTCGCACCCACGACATCGACACCGGCCGCCGTGAGTTCTTCCGCCGCTTGCTCGGGCGTCGTCCCCATCAGCGTTCTGTCCAAATCGGCGCCCGAGTCAAAACACATACAGGCCACGACCGGCAGCCCCGTGCCCTTTGCCGCTTCGATCGACAGTTTGATTTCGGCCAGATCGCCCATCGACTCGAT
This sequence comes from uncultured Pirellulaceae bacterium, assembly GCA_964623055.1. Lineage (GTDB taxonomy): Bacteria > Planctomycetota > Planctomycetia > Pirellulales > Pirellulaceae > JADHUC01. Next base: position 3,372 of record CAZURK010000025.1, on the reverse strand, counting down.
CACCAGCGCGTGAGCGCCGCCGTCGGCCAAGGCGCGGGCCTGATCGGCGAAGGCAGCCAGCAACTCGTCCTCACTGACCTCGCCCATCATCAGCATCTTTCCGCTGGGTCCGATCGAGGCGAACACATGAGCGCGACCATCCGCTGCCCGGCGGGACATCTCGGCGCCGGCCCGGTTGATCGCCTCCGCTTGCTCGGCCAGGCCGTAGTCGGCCAAGGCCACGCGGTTTGCCCGGAACGTGTTGGTCAGTACGATTTGGCTGCCCGCCTCGACATAGGCACGTGGCACGGCTTCGACTTCCTCGACGTGCGACAAGTTCCATTCATCGGGGCACGCGCCGATGGGTAAACCACGCTCCTGCAGTTGCGTTCCCCACGCCCCGTCGGTGATGACCGGGCGATTGGCGAGTAGTTGTTCGATTAAAGAATGCATACGAGGACTCCGTTCTGTCAGCCGTCAGCTTTCAGCCATCAGCGGTCAGCCAGAAAAAGATAGGCTGAAAGCTGACCGCTGACTGCTAACTACTGACCAGTGACTGCTGATCGCTCATAACACTTTCGTCTTCCCCGGCATGGCACAGGCGTACAAACCGTCCTCGCCGGGCTCTACCAAGGTCTCGGCGTCCCACGCGGACCCCTTGGGGCACAGGTTGATTTCGGACTTCAGGGCGTCGTCCCAGGGGATGATCTGGCCCGAGTAGCTGGCCATGCGTCCCAAAATCGCCGTCATCGTGCTGGTAGCGCCGTAGTCGCCCTCGTTGTAGGTGCGGCCATCCAGTAACGCAGCGAACAGATGATCGTGTTCAAGCTGGTGCCCGTCCGGCCCACGCTCGATGGTCATTGGCTCCGCGCCGTCGATGCGAAGCACGGCGCGGCCGTGCCCTTCGATGTTGACCGATCCTTTGGTGCCGTGTGCATGCTCCGAGAAACTGTTCCAGCAGTTGGGGATATGGCGGCAGTAGCTGAACATCTTCGACCCGTCGGCGTAAGTGAACTCGACGGCATGGTGATCGAAAATCTCGCCGTAGCTGAGACCGATGCGGACTTGACGCCCACCCATACCCTGCGCCTCGATCGGCGGCCCTTGCTTGACCCAGTTGCAGACATCCAAGTCGTGGACGTGTTGTTCCACGATGTGGTCTCCGCTCAGCCACGTGAAATAGTACCAGTTGCGCACCTGGTGCTGCATCTCGGTCTGATCCGGCTTGCGTGGCCGGAACCACACCCCGCGGGAATTGAAATACGCCCGCTGGAACAGCACATCGCCAATGGCTCCGTCATGTATCCGCTGGATTACTTCGCGGTGTTTGACTTCGTGACGCAAGTGATGGCCGACGGCAACCAGGAGCCCCTTCTTCTTCGCCTCTTCATTGGCCGCCATGATTCTCCTGACGCCGGGAGCGTCCGTGGCCACGGGCTTCTCCATGAATACGTGCTTGCCGGCCTTGACGGCCGCCTCGAACTGCTGCGGACGAAATCCCGGCGGCGAGCAGAGCAGCACCATGTCGACATCGCAGTCGATGGCCTTCTGGTATGCGTCCAGGCCGCAGAACTTGCGTTCTTCCGGTACGTCAACCTGCTCGGGCACTTTGCCTGCAATCAACTTGTGGCTCATGTCTATGGAGTCACGGAAGGCATCGGCCAAAGCTACGAGTTTGACTTTGGCTCCGGCGCTATTCTGCAGAGCCTGAACTGCTGCGCCGCGTCCACGCCCGCCGCATCCAATCACAGCGATCTTGATTTCGTCGTTACCAGCCGCATGCGCGCAGCGGGCAAGCGAAAGACCGCCTGCCACGGCAACCGCCGAGGACGTCTTGAGGAATTCACGCCGCGAGGGTGTACAACTACCGTGACTGTCGTTTCGTGCATTCATGCGTCGCGCTCCCAAAAGAAGGGGGAAACCAGCGGAGATACGTTTCGGTGATCTCCGCCCAGTATAAGACAATCGACCGCTCTCGCCACCAGCGTGCTTGGTCATTGGTCATTCTCGTCGATGTCCACATTTGTATAATGGTTCGCATCGGCATCAGGTGTTCCAGTCAGTTAGAGGAGAAAAGAGCTGATGAATTGGACGGACTTCATTGTTGTTGGTGAAAACATCCACTGCTCTCGGATTGTGAAACGGGGCGGCATCAAGACTGCAGCCCACCCCGACGGTGGGGAAGCAGTGAAGTTCACCCACGGGGGTGCCGATCGGTTATTGCCGGTGCCGGCGGATTGGGAAAAACGCTCGCCGGCCTTCGCCGAGGGCAAGATCAAGCATGTCGCTTTGGCCATCTACCAATCGCTGCACGGAACCGGAGACGATCGGGCCGCGGGCGAAAACTATCTGTGCTACCAGGCGGACCGCCAGATCGCCGGCGGCGCGACGTTTCTCGATTTGAATGTCGACGAGTACTCGACGGATCCGGCGGAGTCAAGTGAAGTGATGGTTCACACCTCGCGATTTCTGTCGTCGCGCTACGAAACGCCTTTGAGTATCGACTCGTCCAACGGCGACATCCTGCGGATCGGCTTGCAGGAATGCCGCAAGGATATCAAACCGCCAATGCTGAACTCGGTCAGCTTGGAACGGATGGAGGCCGCCGAGTTGATCAAGGAATTCAATGCAGACGTCATCGTCAACGCAGCCGGCCGCCAAGGTATGCCAGCCGACGCGGAGCAGAGGCTCGCCAATTTCCGGGAAGTCGTGGGGCGACTCGACGATGCAGAAGTGCCGCGAGATAGAATGCACCTGGACCCGCTGGTTCTGCCGGTCAGCACCGATTCGATGTACGGCAAGCACTTCATGGACGCCACGGCCCAGGCGGCCAGGGAGTTCGACGGCGTGCATTTGAACGGCGGACTGAGCAACATCTCATTCGGCATGCCCGCTCGGAAGCTGCTGAACATGGTGTTCATGCACCTGTGCGCCGAGCTGGGCACCGACGGCGGCATCATCGACCCGGCCGCCACGCCTATGTCGGCCATGTCGCAACTGGACCCCGAGTCCGAACCGTTCAAGCTGGCCAGAGCCGTGCTGACGGGCGAGGACATGTTCGGGATGGAGTTTATCGGCGCCTATCGCGAGGGAAAGCTGAAGTGAGGTTCCAGGACGACGTGGTGAAACCCGTCAATCCTGAAACCTGAACACTGAAGCGTGGCACTGCCGTCTGGGATCAGGCCACCAAGAGCGATCGCGCCAATTCCACCGCACTGGCGGCGTCTGGGGCGTAGCCGTCGGCACCGATCTGGTCGGCGTATTCCTGCGTGACCGGAGCGCCGCCAATGACGACCTTGGTTACGTCCAGACCAGCGGCCTTGACGGCTTCCACGGTTGTCTTGATGGCAGGCATGGTCGTCGTCAGCAAGGCCGACAGACCCACCAAATCAG
>CAZURK010000024.1:0-86085 GCA_964623055.1 uncultured Pirellulaceae bacterium | reverse complement strand
GCATGAAATCTGCATCGAAACTGCTGGTCTGGGCCGTCTTTTTTCTGTTTCCCGCCGCGATCAGTGCGGCGGAAATTGGCTATGTCGAGGATTTTGCTTTGGCCCGGGACCGCACGGTGCCGCTGAAACAACTGATTCCGGGCACCGAGGATTACTACTACTACCACGCGATCCACTATCAGAACACGGAACAGTTCGACAAAGTCGAAGAACTCTTGCAGGCGTGGATCAAGCGTCACAAGTACACGCCGCGCGTACGCGAAGTTCAGAACCGGCAGGCGCTTCTGACCTATGCAAAGAACCCGGATAAGTCCCTCGAATTCATTCGCCAGCGGTTGAATCTGACGTTCGATCATCAGCGGGAGTTGCTGGACCGAAAGCCAAATCTGCCCACTAGCTTGGACCAGAAGTTGATCAGCCGCAAAGCACTGACGAAGGAGGCGTTTGCCCGCCACCAGAATCTAAAGGGATTCGAGGCTGCGGCCCTGGATTGGCTCGTGGCCACCGAATTGAACGCGGATCGTCGGCGTCATTTGCTCGAACGTTTGGGGCGGCCCGACTATCCGAATCTGCCCAAACTGGTCGTCGATGATCTGAACCACCAACACAGCCGCGGGTTCGGATCGTTCAATATCCACCGGTTGCTGCTGCTGGAGCAACTGGACGCGTGTCTGAAGCTGAAGCCGGACCTGTTGAACCAAACCAACTTCGTCAACGCGTATCTTGCCAAGCTGCATCCGAACGACGATGTCGACTGGCGCCACGACACGGAACAGCATCGAGCGTATCTCGATCGTCTTTGGGGATTCGTCCAGCGGCTCGCTCCGGTACACAATTCGCTAAAAGCCAACGTGCTTTACCGTCGGCTGGACTTCGACCGATCGCTCGGCGTATACGACAAACAGCGGTTCATGACCTACATCAAGCTGCCACGAAACGCCAGCTACATGAACGTGGAATTCATGCGCACCGACGAGAGCCGCCGCCACGCCGCAAACTTGAACGCCAACTTCCAGGAGATGATCTTGCTGCCGCCCATCGGCAACGACGAGCCGTTGGTGAGCAGCTACTTGCACCACTTCTTTGTCGACGAGACCACCTACAAACCCTACGAACCGTACATCAACGACCTCTACCTGAAACGCAACTTTGCCGAAGCGAAGATCGTGAACGGTTTGGGCGAGGGCGAACAATGGTATTCCATGCTGCAACCGGCCGAATACCAGGCTTTGAAAGAACGAATCGACATCGACTTCGCGTTCACCAACAAGAAGCGATTTGCGGCCGACGACGCGGTCAGCCTCGACTTGCTGGTCAAGAACGTCAAGACGCTGATCGTCAAGGTCTATGAAGTCAACACGAGCAACTTCACTCGCGAACGTCTGAGCGAAGTGAATACGGACATCAGCCTCGACGGTCTGGTCGCCAATTGGGAAACTACACACGACTACACCGAACCTCCGTTGCGCCGAGTTCGCCGGCACTTCGAGTTCCCAGATCTGAAGAAACCCGGTGTGTACGTGATCGACTTCATCGGCAACGGCAAGAGCAGCCGGGCCGTAATTCGCAAAGGAAGGCTCCGGCATCTGGTCCGTACGACGACGGCAGGCCAGGTGTTCACCGTGATGGACGAGCAGAATCGTAAGCTGCCCAAGGCCACGATCTGGTTCGCCGGCCGCGAATACACGCCGGACGACAAGGGCGAGATCGCTGTGCCCTTCAGCAATTCTCCGACACGCCAGTCCATCATTCTCTCGCATGGCGACTTCTGTTCGCTCGACTCGTTCCAGCATCAGGCCGAGAACTACTCGCTGGTGGCCGGCATCTATGTGGATCGCGAATCGTTGCTGCAGAGGAAGAAGGCAAATGTGGTGGTTCGGCCGCAGCTCTATCTGAACGGGACGCCCGTAACACTGTCCGTGCTGGAGGACGTGCGTCTGGTGATCACTTCGACGGACCACGACGGCGTATCGACGACCAAGGAGGTGGCAGAGTTCGAGCTGTTCGAGGATCGTGAATCCACCTACGAGTTCCAAACGCCACAACGTTTGTCCAACATCAGCTTTTCGCTCAATGCGAAAGTCCAGAATCTCAGCCAGAACAAGAAGATCGACTTGTCGGTCAGCGAGTCGTTTGCATTGAACGAAATCGACCGCACCGAAAAGGTCGAGGATCTACATTTGGCCACGGTGGACGGCCAATACGTGCTTGAATTGCTCGGCAAGACCGGCGAGCCCAAAGCGGATCGGCCGGTGCGATTGTCGCTGAAGCACCGTGACTTCAGTGACGCCAAAAAAGTGATGCTGAAGACCGATGCGCAAGGCCGCGTTCTCTTGGGGCCGTTGGCCGACATCGTCTCCGTCACGGCCACCGGACCCGAGGACACCTCGCACACGTGGACGCTTGGCCGCGATCGGCACACCGGACGCCAGCAGTTGCACGGCCGAGAGGGCGAATCGGTAGTGGTGCCGTACACGGGCAAATCCGATAAGCCGTTGCGCGAGGAACTGTCACTACTGGAATTGCGCGGCGGTACGTTCGTGGCCGACCGGTTCGATGCCATTTCAATCGACGGCGGCCTGCTGCGCGTCGCCGACTTGCCCCGAGGCGACTACGACTTGTGGCTGAAGCGGCCAAACCGGCGAATCCGCCTACGTGTGGCTGCCGGTCAGCACGGCGAGGGCTACGTGCTGGGCGAGAATCGGCAGTTGGAGATACGAGGCGACCGGCCGCTGCAGATCGCTGCCGCTGAATCGGGCGAAGACGCCGTGACGATCCGTCTGCAGAACGCGACCGAGTTTGCTCGCGTCCATGTGTTTGCCACTCGCTACAATCCGGCCTTCTCGGCCTATGCCCACTTCAGCCGAGTACGCGACGCCGAGCCGGCTTGGGTGATCCCCAAGAAACTGAACTCCCTGTACGTCGCGGGCCGAGCCCTGGGCGACGAATACCGCTATATCATCGACCGCCAGTACGCCAAGCGGCACCCCGGCAACATGCTGCGGCGTCCCAGCCTATTGTTGAACCCGTGGGCCGTTCGCAGTACGGAAACGTCTAAGCAGAAGGCGGAACCGGGCGCCGATTTTGCGCGAACGAGCGATGACGAGACCGCGGCAGAAGGACGCGCCAAAGCGGAAGGCGCCGACGCGGCTGGGCGTGGTGACTTCGCGAATCTGGACTTCCTGGCCGAAGCTTCCGCCGTGCTGACGAATCTGTCGGTGGACGAGAAGGGGGTACTGTCGATTCCACGGGAAGCACTGGGCGCTCACCAGCATCTGCACATTGTGGCTGTCGATCCGCGGGCGACCGCTTACCGGTCACTGTCGCTGCCGGAGGTCGAAGCGGAACCGAACGACTTGCGTTTGGCCAATGCCCTTGATCCGCAGAAGCACTACGCCCAGCAGAAGCAGATCACAGTGGTCGACGGCGAAAAGGAATTCGTGCTCGGCGACATCACAAGTTCGAGGTTCGAGACCTACGACAGCTTGGCCAAAGTTTACTCGCTGTACGTCACGCTCAACGGCGACGCCACACTGGTGGAATTCGGCTTCTTGACAGGTTGGCCTGATCTGAAGCCCGAAGAGAAGCGCGCCAAGTACTCGAAGTATACCTGTCACGAACTGAGCTTCTTCCTGTACAAAAGGGACCCCGAGTTCTTCCGCTCGGTCGTGCTGCCGTATCTGAAGAACAAAAAGGACAAGCAGTTCCTGGACCACTGGTTGCTGGGCGACGATTTGAGGGCCTATCTCGAACCTTGGAACTACGCGCAGTTGAACATCGTCGAGCGGATCTTGCTGTCCGAACGTGTCGCTGCTGATCGCCAGAACACGTCGCGGCACGTGAGCGACTTGTTCGCTATGTTGCCGCCCAACATCGACCGCTTCAACTTCTTGTTCAACACGGCCGTCAAGGGCAGTGCATTGCACGCGGAGGATGACTTTGGAATTGCTGTGGAACAGGAAAAGCTGGCGGCAGTCGAAAAACGATTGGATAGACTGAGTCTTTCCCGCACGACACGCGGTATAAGCGATTCTCGATCGGCTGGCAGGGCTCCGGCAGCGGGAGCTGGCGCTGTGCGGATGGAGTTGGCGGCACGCGATGAGCCCGCCGCTGAGCCAGTTGTGGACCAGTTGAGGGAAGCAAATGAAGGTAAGAAAAGCGCGTTGCGAGAACTGGCAACCAAGGCCAGGGGAGAGGCCAGAGACGGCAAACTGGCTTTCTTTGGCGAGGTGCCGGATCGCGCCGGCTCGGTACGCCAGTACTACCAGAAGTTGGATAAGACGCAGGAATGGGCCGAAAACAACTACTACCACCTGCCCATCGAGAAACAAACGGCCGACTTGATAACGGTCAATGCGTTTTGGCGAGATTATGCGGAGCGCGACGCCAAGCAGGGCGGCCCGTTCCGCTCCAACAATTTCGCGGAAGCGTCACGTAGCTTCCCGGAAATGATGTTTGCCCTGGCCGTTCTAGACTTGCCCTTCAAGGCGGAAGAACACGAGACAGAGTTCGACAAAGCGAAGATGACCCTGACGACCGGTTCGCCGATCGTTGTCTTTCACGAGGAGATCAAGCCGGCCGAACCACTTGCCGAACAGACGCCTATTCTGGTCAGCCAGAACTTCTTCCGACACGGCGACCGCTACCGCCATGTGAACGGCGAACGGCTGGACAAGTTCGTCACGGACGAGTTCCTGATTCATACGGTGTACGGCTGCCAGGTTGTGGTGACCAATCCGACCTCGTCGCGACAAAAGCTTGACGTGCTGCTGCAAGTGCCGCTGGGCGCGATTCCTGTGATGAACGGACAATTCACACGCAGCGTCCACATTGACCTGGAGCCTTACAACACACAGACACTGGAATACCACTTCTACTTCCCCGGTCCGGGCGAATGTCCGCATTACCCGGTCCACGTGGCAAAGAACGGACAACTTCTGGCCAACGCCGAACCGTTCACGCTGAACGTGGTGGAGAAGCTCAGCAAGATCGACCGCGAGTCGTGGGACTACGTCTCGCAACACGGGTCCGACGACGATGTGCTGAAATACCTCCAACATAACAACCTGCACCGCACCAAGCTGGACAGAATCGCCTTCCGCATGAAGGACAAGGCGTATTTCGGCAAAGTGACCCAGCTCTTGGCTCGCCGGCACGCCTACGACCAGACACTTTGGTCGTACGGTATCAAGCACAATGAGCCAGCGGCCCTGCGACAGTACCTGCAACACGCAAACGGTTTCGTGAACCAGTGCGGCACCTACATCGACAGCCCGTTGTTGACGATCGACGCCGTGGCGCGCAAGGCGTACCAGCACCTGGATTACCGGCCGTTGGTGAATGCTCGCGCACACGCTCTCGGCAAACGCCGGCAGATCCTGAATGACCGCTTCCATGCCCAATACCACCGGCTGGTGAATATCCTAAGCTACCGCCGCGAATTGGACGACGCGGAATTGATGGCGGTGGTCTACTACCTGCTGTTGCAGGACCGTGTCGAGGAAGCATTGGACTTCCTCGGTCGAGTCAACGCGGACAAGCTCGTTACGCGTTTGCAGCACGACTACTTCACGGCGTACTTGGACTTCTATAGCGACGAGCCCAAACAAGCCAGGGCCATCGCGGACAAATACGCCGACCACCCCGTGGATCGTTGGCGCGATGTGTTTGCTGCGATTGCCGCCCAGTTGGACGAGATCGAGGGCGAGGCCGCCAAAGTGATCGACGAAGAGGATCGCGGCGAAGTCCAGACCGGTCTTGCTGCCACGGAGTCAAGTTTCGAGTTCAACGTCGAATCGAAACAGGTCACGGTGAACTACCAGAATCTGAACGAAATCGGCGTGAACTACTATCTAATGGACATCGAATTGCTGTTCAGTCGCAACCCGTTCGTGCAACAGTATTCCGGCCAGTTCTCGCACATCCGGCCGAACGCGACGCAGACGGTGAAGTTGCCCGAAGACATGACCTCGCACGTGTTTACGCTGCCCGAAGCTCTTCACAGCAGCAACGTGTTGGTCGAGATCACCGGCGGCGGGCAGACGAAGTCGAAGGCCTACTACTCGAATTCGCTGTCGGTCCAGGTGATCGAGAACTACGGCCACATGCGCGTCACGCATAGCGACTCGGGTGCTCTGCTGGCAAAGGCGTACGTCAAAGCCTATGCCCGCATGAAGGACGGCAGCGTTCGGTTCTACAAAGACGGGTACACCGATCTGCGCGGCCGGTTCGACTACACGTCGCTGAACACGAACGATCTGGACTTCGTCGAGCAGTTCTCGCTGCTAATCCTCAGCGACGAACACGGCGCCGTCGTCCGCGAGGCGGCCCCGCCGAAACGCTAGCCGGCCTCGCACGATTCCGCGAGACGCTCGGCGCAGGTCTCGTGACCTCGCCGAAATCGTCGACCGAAGGTCTCCCAAAATTCGTGAGACCTTCGGTCAGCTTCATGTGCGGGGTCAGGAGACCCGCGCACAGCTATACAGCCAGTTCGGCTGGCAATGTCGGCACGAATCTTACCCTCCAGATGTTGTGAGTCTTGTCCGGATGGTAGAATGCGCCAAACCGTCGAGCAGATCGTGCTATGCAAACACACCCTGGATAGAGAAAAGAAGACATATGCCAACGGAGACAATTCTGTACCTGAGCCGGAATGATGTCGAGGCGGTGGGGCTTTCCATGCCCGAGATCATCAACGCGCTGGACAGCATGTTCAAGGAAAAGGGCGAGGGTCGCGTCGAGATGCCGCCCAAACCCGGGATTCACACGCGCCCGGATGCGTTCATTCACGCCATGCCTGCCTACATACCCAGTCTCGAATCGGCGGGAATGAAGTGGATTTCCGGTTACCCAGAAAACCCGAAGAATAACCTTCCCTACATAACCGGTCTGCTCATCCTGAACGATCCCGATACCGGCTTCCCAATCGCCGTGATGGATGCAACATGGATCACGGCAAAACGTACAGGCGCGGCAACCGCCGTAGCTGCGAAATACCTGGCCCGCGAGGACAGTTCGAGCGTTGGTGTTCTGGCCTGCGGGGTACAGGGCCGCAGCAACCTTGAGGCACTATCATGCTTGTTCCAGATCAGAAGAGTGAAGGCATTTGATATTTCCGCAGAAACGGCCGAGAGATTCGCGAGTGAGATGGCCGCGGTCGTGCAAACAGAGATAGAGATCGTGAGGGGCCCCAAGGAGGCAGTCGTCGGTATGGATCTGGTGGTCACCAGCGGTCCGATACTGAAGGAACCCAACCCTGTGATCGAACCAGGCTGGCTGGGCGAGGGAGCGTTCGCAAGCCCCGTAGATTTCGATTCGTATTGGCAGGGAGATGCACTCAGACAGGCCGACAAACTGGGGACCGACGACCGGAAGCAGATGGAGTACTATCGCACGATCGGCTATTTCAAAGACACCCCGCAAGCCTACGCCGACCTGGGCGAAATTACCGCGGGCAACAAGCCGGGGAGAGAGAAAGACGACGAGCGTACGATCTGCATGAATCTCGGTCTTGCTCTGGATGATATGGCGACTGCGATACTGATCTACAACAAGGCCAGGGAGAAGGGGATAGGAACTCAACTCCCTCTGTGACCTCACGATCAGGATCATAGAAACTTGGCCTTCTCGAGAAACTGTGCCAATTCTCGCATCTGCTCGTCCGTGAGTGTGTGGTAGGGCGGCCGGCGGTAGCGTTTGGCGAACCCGAGTAGTTCGTAGATTCCGTGGATGGCGGCGTCGAAGCTGCCTTCGCTGGCAATCAGATAATCGAACAATGGCATGTCGTAATCGCGGATGACCGCCCGGGCAGCTTCCAGGTCGTCGGCCTGAATCGCATTCCAGTATCGCCAGGCGATCTCCGGTTTGAAGGTCATGCATGTCGACAAGTATCCGCCCACGCCGTAGGAATACATATTCATGTGGTTCTGCTTCTGTCCGCCGGCCGACAGCGCCCAATGGTCGTGCGTCAACAGGCACACTCTGCGGATGAACGCGCCGCCTACATCGTCCTTCAGCGCCATGACGCCCGGCACCTCGTCGCGAAGCCTCTTGATCACTTCCAAACCGAACGCCGTTCCTCGTTTGCCCAAGTAGTTGGTCACGAGCATCACGGGAATCTGTTCCGACACGGCACGGTAGTGGGTGACCAGCGAGTCGACCGTCGTAGAATGTGCCCAGTCTGGTGGCATCACCATCAGCATGTCGGCGCCGATCTGGACGCAGTATTGGGCGAACTCGACCGTCTTGCCGGTCCACCACGAGTTGTCGGCCGCCACCACGAACGCCCGCTTGTCGACATGCTGGACCACGGCCTTGGTGACCAGGGCAATCTCCTCGTCGGTTAGCAGCGAGTAGAGGCTATCGCCCCAGGTTAGCACAACCGCCTTTGCTTTGGCTTGCTCGATCAAGAAATCCAAGTGTCGACGCATGGCATCGAAGTCAATTTCACCCTGGCGCGTAAACGGCGTGCGAATCGAAGGCCAAGGTCCGTTCAGGGCGGCACGGATTTTCGGCAGGCATTCCCGGGAAACCGTGAGCTTCTTCTTTCTACCCGGCGTGCTGGCCTCCGCCGCGTGTGCAAGCTGGGCAGCGGCCAACTCGCCGGCTATCGCTGCGCCGGCCGCGACTGACGAAGCTTTCAGGAAGGCACGTCGGGAGGTCTTCGAGGTTGTTCGTGACGTGGTCGATTGCGGCATGACTGGCTCCCAGAGTAGACCGATAATGAACGACAGGTGAACGAAAGGCCAAGAACACATCCGATGGAGATATTGTTGACGTCAGCCGTTGTCAGTGCAACAGCCAACGCGGCGAGGTCGGGTACTTCAAACTTCAATCTTGCGGCCATGTCCTGCACAGTTCGGAGCGCGAAACTGCCAGATTGAAGTTTGAAGTACCCGACCCCAGTTTGCCTCCCAGTTTGCCTCCAGGATGATTGAACGGTCTGCCAGTTCCGGCTATTTTGCGTGGTGCACGAAGTCTGACATTGGTTGAGTGAGATCACTGTGGAGATAGCCGTGATGAATTCAAGTGTCGCACGTTCCTTGCTGTTGCTGCTTTGGGTTGTCTCCCTGGCCCTAATTTCGAATTGTCCGGGTTCTGAAATCGGTGTTCAGAAGAAGGATCCGTACCCGCCGGCCAGGGCTCCGTTTCTTACGCTCGTTCAAGACGGTCGGGCGCGGGCCGCAATCGTCGCACCTTCGAAACCTACGGCCATCGAAGCCCACTCTATCGAAGAACTGATTCAGTACGTGCGGAAGATGACCGGTGTCGAATTGGAGGTCGACGCGCAAGCTCGAGAGAACCTCCTGCCCATCGTTTTTGGATCGGCCGCCAAGAAAGATCTGGGCCACATCGAATGGAATAGGCTTGGAGACGATGGTTTCGTTCTCAAGAGCGGCGCGGGTGGTGTCTATGTCGCCGGTGCGCGCGACCTGGGAACGCTGTACGGCGTCTATCACCTGCTGGAAAAACATCTGGGCGTGCGTTGGTTCATGCCCGGCGAGGTCGGCGAGGTCGTGCCTCGCAGTGATACCCTGACGATTGGGACCTTCGAGGAGACCGAGATTCCGTCGTTCCGGGTCCGCTGGATCGAAAGCGGAGATTGGGCACTACGGCAGAAAATGAATGTCGGCGTCCAAGTGGGAAATCGGCCTGTTGGGATCAACTGGCGATGGGGCTTCCACACTCACTTCAAGCTGATTCCACCTGAAAAGTACTTTGACCAGCATCCCGATTGGTTCGCCCTTGCCGGCCGCAAGCGACGGCGACCGACACCTGGGCGCCAAGGCCAACAACTGTGTACCTCGAATGCGGAACTGATCGAGGAGATGGCCCAGCGCATCATCAAGATGTTTGACAAAGATCCGTCGCTAGACATCCTGGCACTGGCCCCGCAAGACGGCGGAGGGTTCTGCCAGTGCAAGGACTGCGTTGCGTTGGACGAAAAACGTCCGCCCGAGGAGGAGTGGCACGCGAGGTACTCGAGGCGATTGGCCATCTTCAATAACGAGGTGGCCAAACGCGTAGCCCGGAAACACCCCGACAAGCTGCTGAAGGTGGGCGCCTACGCGATGTACCTGCGCGTGCCGCTGGATCCCGACTACCGCCCGGAACCGAATCTGGCCGTTCAGGTTTGCCACACCTACTCGTGCAACAGCCACCCGATCGCCTCTGAGACGTGCCGGGGTAATACGAAGTATTTTCGCAAGGAACTGGAGCATTGGGCAAAGATCTCGGACCATCTGTTCATCTACGAATACTACAACAAAGGCGTCTGGGGCGGTCTGCCCTACTATCAAGTCCATCTGATCCGCGAGGACATGCCGTATTTTCGCAGCCTGGGCGTCGAGTCGTTCTACACTCAGGCTGCAGGCGCGCGGTGGCCGGTCTGCGGCTTGAACCATTACGTGGCGGCCAAGTTGGCCTGGGACGTCGATCTGGACGTGGACAAACTCCTGGAAGATTTCTACGACAAATTCTACGCCGAGGCCGCCGATCCCATGCGCGATTACTGGCAAACGCTCGAACGGGCGTTCGCCGGATACGAAGAGTGTCTCTCACCGTTCGGACGAGAATGGACCACGTTGGTGGCACCCGACATTTTCAATCCGCCGACGATCGCCGTTTTGGAAGACGCCGTGAGCCGAGCCGAAAAGGTCGCTCGATCCGATGTGATAAAGAAACGCGTGCGCATGATTCGCGACAAGGTGGAATTCACGAAGAGGACCATGGAATATCTCGCTGCGATCCAGTCGCCCTTCGATACCATCGACCTGAACGACGCCGAGGCCGTCGCACGTGCACATAAGGAGGCGATCGAATCAGGCGAACCGCTCTCGGCAAAGCTGAAAGAGTTCTGTCGCGAGAATCACCTGGAAGCGTTTCCACGGCTGATCGAAGTGCATAATCGCCTTCCGTTCATCGTTGACCTTCCTGGCCGCAGGCCGGTTCTGCAGTAGAACCGATACATGACGGCGTCCGGCCACGATCCGCATGAGGAGCAACAAGCATGAATCGTAAGACTGCTGGTCCGCTATCGGTCATACTCGCGTTTATCACGCTGGCAGCCGGGGGCATGGCCGGTTGGTCGTTCCTGCCACTCGCCGACGCTTTGGCGGCGGCAGACGCAGCGGAGCAAACGCCGGAGACCGTCGGCGTACAGCAGGGCTCGGTGTACGAGAATCGAGTGGACGTGCAGGTGACCGAGCCGCAGCTCACACCGCGTCCCGAACCGCTGCGCGATTTTCCGGTAGAGCAAGTGCTGGACGTCACTGACTTTGGCGCCGTACCAGACGACGAAGACAACGATGCAGCCGGTATTCGTGCCGCGATGAAGCGGGCCACCGAGGCGAAGGTACCCACGGAGGTCAGCTTTCCCAAGGGACGGTACTACCTGGACGCCGACATCGAGACGGACGAGTACGCCAAGATCACCAACGATGCCCTGGCCATGGCACGGGCCGAACACGTGATCCTGAACGGCAACGGTTCCGAGATCATAATTCGCACTCCGCCAACGGGCTTCCTCGCCCTCTACTCGTGCAAAGACGTCATCGTGCGCGACTTCGTGGTTGATTGGGATTTGCCGCCCTTCGCCCAGGGATTTGTGCGCGCCGTAGATCGAAAAGAGGGCACGTTCGACTTTGAGGTGGAACCCGGCTATATCTCGATGGATCACCCGCTCTGGAAGCGTCCAAACCGCAAGGGATACGACTCGATCCGCTGGGGCATGCTCAAGGATCCAGAAATCCCCGGCCGGATGAAGCGCGACGTACCCAACGTCTACTTCTGCGACGAGTGGGATAAGATAGGCGACCGCTCGTTCCGAATGAAACTTCGGAACGCCCGACAGGCCGTGCATTTCGAGATCGGCGACCGATATGTCCACGTGGACCGCAACGGTGGTGGACTCATCCTATGTCCCAACTGCGAGCGCGTAACGTTCCAGCGCGTTACGAACTACACGAGTCCGGGCCTCGACTACGGCGGCGGAGGCACGAAAGAGATTGCGGTACTGGACTGCAAGGTGCTCATCAAGCCCGGCCGCTGGCACACGTCTAACGCCGACGGGCTGCACTTTCCCATGAGCCGACCGGCCCCGTGGATCGAGGGCTGCACTCTCGAAGGCATGGCCGATGACGGAGCCAACTTCTACTCGAAAGGCGCCTTCTGCACCAAGATCGTCTCCGACACCGAGTTTGCGCTGACGCTACACGCGTCGATGAAGGTCGGTGCGCGCGTGCTTGTCTTCGATCCTAAGCCTGGACGAAAGCTCGGCGCAGCGAAGGTCACGGCGGTGGAACGCGATAGGGGCACACAGCGCGTGAAGCTCGACCGCCCGATCCCCGGCGTCAGGACCGGCACCAAGAAGACGGATCCACAGTTCTTCAACCTGGACTGCGCCGGCGGGTTTGTCTTTCGCAACAACACATTCCGCAATATCCGGCGATTCGGCATCCTGATCGACTCGCGCGACGGGCTGATCGAAAACAACCGGTTCGAGGCCACAAGCTCCAACGGTGTAGTAGTGCACAACGATCCTGATTGGCCCGAGGGCTTCGCCACCGGCAACGTCATCATCCGAGGTAACACCTTCGATACCTGCAACGTGGAGCGGATCTACCGCTCCGACACCTCGGCATCCATTTCGATCCATACGAGTCGCTTAGGCTGGCAGCCCGCGCCTTACCGAGGTATTGCGGATATCCTCATCGAGGACAACAAGTTTGTGAACTGGCGCAATCAGGCTATCAGCATCGGCTGCGCGGAAAACGCCATCGTCCGCAACAATCGCCTCGTGGCCGAAACCGACGCACCGGATCTCACGGACGGCAAGCCCCACGTGCCGATCCGCATCTTCAACGCGACGAGGGTTTCCGTACGTGGGAATCACATCGAAGACAGTCGCGAGCTTGTCCCGGGTGCGATCGAGGTAACAGAGGACTGTGACACAGTGGACGTTCGAGACAACACGCGCATACCGGTAGCATCAAAAGGCCGATAGGTTGGAACTCGATGACGAAGAGACTCCGTATCGTCAATCGCGCATCGTCTTCTACGGTACGTCAGGGATGATCGGTGCAGCGACCTGAGGTAGTGATTGGGGGGCCAGCTCCTTGTCCCCAATCAGATACCGAAGCATCAGATAGTCTACGAGATCGTGGTAAGCGTGCCCGACGTTCGTCGCACACCCGTGCGCGTAGTCGGTCAGAAAAGCTTCGACGCCTTCTGCACCGCGTTTTTGGAGGACACGAACGGCTGCTTCTTCTACATCCGACTGCGTGCCGAGGAACCGCTCCTCTGCAGGCTCCATGACACGTCGCATGTCTCTGATTGCGTCCTGGTATCTCAGGCGGTTCGCCAAGTTCTGAACCAGGCGGAAGTTCCACTGCGGTTGTTCCCTGTCTATGCGAGTGAAATCCGCCGGATGGTCCCACGTATCAGGCAGATCCGTTACACCGGCATAGACAGGCACAAAGCAACTGGTATTGGCCGGTCCGTAGGCGAACCATAGGCAGTTGCCGATTGGGTCCGGCAGCGACTCTCGCAATTGTGCGATGATCACGTATCCACTGGTGGGCGTGCAAATGGCGCGTTCCGGCCGAATGTCGAGTAGATCGAAAATCTCGCTGCAGCCCCACGGACGCGCAAGCGGACTTTTCTGCCCCTTGACTCTGAAAGCCGGACGTTCTGTCAGATCGAATTCCGTGCCCTCATAGCCGTCACGCATGATGGCCATCAGTTTCCGGACTGCGATCGGCTCGTCCGGTTTCACCGAAAACGGATACCGGTCCACTGCCGGATCGCCCGTCGCTTTCAGGGCCAGGGACGGAGCTGCCAGGCTCAGGGCCCTCCATTCGCGCAGAGAATTGTATTTGCTCCCGGGGCCGCCGTAGACCTCGTACCACACGAACGGTTTCTCCGGTTTCCAGAATCCCAGATCCTGCGCCAGCGAGAAGATATTGGAGGATGCCATGAAGTGGTCCGCGTCTTCCAGGTCCACCTTACCAATGCGGCTGCGGTTCGCACTACATCCAACCTCGCCGTCGGGTATCCGTTGGGCACACCAAACGCCGCCCGGCTTCCCGCTGCCAGGAGTCCAGCTTTCACCGGGACCGAAAATTTCCATGAGCCATATTTCATCCTCATCTGCGATGGGCAGCGCGACTCCCGCCTTGGGAGCGCGATAATACAGGAACCCGTATTCGTCGATCATCGAACCAATAACCTTGATCGCTTCGCGGGCCGTCTTGGCCCTCAACAGGCCGTTCGCAATCAGCGACGTCGTCCAGTGGTTGCTGTTGGGCCCCACAACGCCTTTGTCGCAAGCCAAGCCGGATCGCATTGGCAGAAACTCGATAGCGATACTCACGCCATGCTCGTTCAGTCCGCCCGTTGTCATGCTTTCCAAGTTGCCTGCCAGGATGATGCTGCGATAAGTCTTTGTCGTCGGCAGAGAACCGACCAGATCGTACCCCTTCTTGACGTTCGCCTGATACTCTTCGTAGGTCTTGGGTCTGGGCACATTCCAGTACATGGGCAGCTTCGTATCCGGGGGATAAGTCCGGGCTGGCATGACATAGATCAAACCCATCACGTCGCCGTCACAAGAACTGGCCATCAACACAGAGCCGTCTGCGGTGGCCCGTTTGCCGACCATCACCGTTGTGCATGCGGGAACGAGTCGAGAAGCACTCCAGACTACACAGAGGACCAGCAACAAAGCCTTGACGCGTCCGACTGACGTTCGATTGAAGTCGATCATGCGTGTCTCCCGGTTTCTGTTTCGTGCGAAAGCCCAGATCTCCGGCCAATCCGTCTACAAGGCAACGGATCGAACACGGATAGCGTTGAGGGGCAGTTATCCTGCAATTACTGTACTACAGCTTGATTTGCGTTCAATCCGTGTTCGATCCGTGGCTACCTTCGCGACGACGGATCAACATCATGGCTGAGGCCATGACTGGCACGACAGGGGTTTCACCCGTTAGACTGTAGCCCTGCCGGCGGTTATCCCCAAGGGCGTGTCCCGGGATTCCGCGGAACCTTCACTTTCGGGAGGGCGAAGCTCCTGCTGAGCCGCTGTTGTGGCGTCGATCCCAGGCTCGGCAGGAGCCTCGCCCTCCCGGAACGACAGTTCAGATAAGGAGCGTTACGTTGACCCACCTGATCCGATCCATCCTAACTCTCTCGATCCTTGTTGCGCCGGTCGCACCAATTCAGGCCGCTGACGAAACGCCGACCCCGGAGGCTCCCAGCGTGTTCGACCTTCCCGCGCTGCAGCTCAGGCAGACCGCGTCTGCACGTGCCATCGCCACGCTGCTGGCCCGTGGCGAGTACGAGCAGGCCGAAAAGGCCCTCCGCCAGTCGATCGAGCGTGTGCCCCACAACGCCAACTCCCATTACAACCTTGCGTGCGTCTTAGCTCGGCAGGGCAGGAAAGATGAGGCCTTTGCCGCGCTCGAAAAGTCCGTCGACCTTGGCTTCCGTAACGCCAAGCACATGGAGGCGGACGAGGATCTGACGAGTCTGCGCGACGATGATCGGTTGAAGGAAATCGTCAAAAAGGCCAGCGAGCCGCTCGAAGCCAAGCCCGAGGGATGGCGCTATCAGGTCACGCCGGCCGAGATTCAGGACGGCCAGGTGCTGGTCGGCGAGGGCAACACGGCCTGGAACGCCAAACTCGGCGTGTTCCACGCCCTCTTCAAACTCGACCGCAAGGCCACATCCGATAAGCCGATCGGCGTCGGGCTCGGCAAGGCCGGCGAGCTGTTGCGCACTTGGTACGAGGAGGGTACCGCCGCCGGCAACCACGGCGACTTGTACGACAACCACGACAGCGACCATTCGAACATGAACTTCAAAGCCTTTTCGCAGTTGACACGCATCGAATTCTCCGAGGAAGCACGCAAACGCCGCGTACACCACGGGCTGCAACTTTCGTTCCTGTACAACGGCATCACGATCGGCAATTCGTCGACGGCTCTCACGTCCGGGCCTTTCTGGCGAAGCCAGGCCCGTCACGCCTTGACGAACCCGCGCGGCGCCGGATTGCTGTACCTGCAGTACATGGGCAATCACATGTACTTCTACCCCGAGCATCGCGACCATGACCCGCAAGCGAACGGCAAAGGCCACGGCGACGTGTTCGCGGCCAACACACCGTACATGATCATCTCGCAAGGCTCGTCGGGATCGGATCGCGCCTTCATGAACGCCGTAGTCGCCACACTGGCGGCGTTCCGGCCCGAAGTCAAACAGAAGCTGGCCAAATCCGGCGCACTGATGCCCGCCATGCAAATGATCTTCCGCAGCAGCAACAAGATGGTCGAAACGCCCGAGGACTACCTGACCGGCAAGGCCCATCCCACAGTCTTCGATGGCGGCCAGATTCAGATGGAGAAGATGGTGACCTTGGCCCACGACATGACGCCCGAGTCGTTGCCGCCGGTGGTGCAACTTAAGGTGATCGAGGAAGACCAGGCGGTCGTGGGCCGCGACTACTTCGACATGGGCCCGCGCGAGCGCATGTTCGATACGGCCTGCGCTATCGCTCGCGTGGTCAAGTCGACCAAATATAGCCGTCGCATGGTCGTCAGCGCCCAGACTAGCAAGGACCTGGACGGCAAACCTCTGACCTATCACTGGGTCGTGCTGCGCGGCGACAGCGATCGCATCCGAATCAACAAGCTCGACGATGCCGGCTCGCAAGTCGAGTTGATCGTGCCTTACCACGAGCGTAGTCCGATCGCCCCAGGATCGAAGATGGAGTCCAACCGCGTGGACATCGGCGTCTTTGTCCACAACGGCCAGCATTACTCCGCGCCGGGCTTCGTCTGCTTCTACTACCTGGACAACGAGAAACGCGTCTACGACGACCAGCACCGCATCCAGGTCGTCGACTACACCGACCCGGCGGTCAAGGGCAGCTACGTCGACCCGCTGCTGGATCTGCCCAAGGACTGGCGCGACGAGTACCACTATTCCGACGACGGGAGCCTTAAGGGCTGGACACGGATTCGCGGCGAAGACCGCCAGGAGTTTACGGCCAACGGCGAACTGATCCTGGAGAAGGACGAAGACGGCAAACCGACTACGACGACGCCAGTCCGCTACGTCGCCAAACGCGGCAAGGGCGGAATGGCGACGTTGGAGCAGGTGACTGGGGAAATCACTGAGACTCCCGGTCAGGCTTCAAAACCGTGACGGGCTATTGCGTTTTCGCCACCCCGGAGCTCGACTCCAGGGAGCGATGTTCGCTGCCAGAAAACGACTCGAAAATGTACTCGCGCCACCACGAAGACTGAACGCTAGCCGAAGAGGGACGAACCATGCAGATCAAGGCATTGCTTCTATCACTTGCCGTGACAGCCCTGGTAACCGCAACACCGCAAGTTGATGCTGGCGGCTGGAAGGCGGGTGTCGCCAAGGTCAAGATCACGCCCGAGAAGCCCATGTGGATGATGGGCTACGCCAGCCGCAACAAACCGGCCACCGGCACGATGACTGAATTGTGGACCAGAGCCCTCGTGCTGGAAGACCCGCATGGCACGCGAGCCATGCTGATCACGATCGAGGTCAGCAACACCTACCGCGGTCTTTCGAACCGCGTTTGTGGGCAACTTGCCGACAAGTACCAGTTGCCGAGAAAGTCCATTGCCATATGTGCCACACACACGCATTCGGGGCCGGTGGTTGGTCATCGCGCGTATTTTCTGTTTGATGAAGAACAACATCGTCTGAAAGAGGAGTACGACAGGACGCTCGAACGAAAGATGGTGGCCGTGGCCGGCCAAGCGATCGAGGATCTGTCGCCGTGCCGTTTGACTTGGGGTGTGGGAAAAGCGACATTCGCTGTGAACCGGCGGAACAATCGCGCCGCCGAAGTGCCCGAGTTGCGAACTGCCGGCAAGTTGAAAGGGCCGGACGATCATGACGTGCCCGTGCTGTTCGTCGCGGACAACGCGGGCGAGTTTCAGGCGATCGTTTGCGGTTATGCCTGTCACGCCACGGTACTTTCGTCCTACGAATGGTCAGGCGACTGGCCGGGTTT
The DNA here is from genome assembly GCA_964623055.1 of uncultured Pirellulaceae bacterium. Classification (GTDB taxonomy): domain Bacteria; phylum Planctomycetota; class Planctomycetia; order Pirellulales; family Pirellulaceae; genus JADHUC01. The sequence goes on along the minus strand of CAZURK010000024.1, from coordinate 68,033 downwards.
CGCACAGATCGAAATCGAAAAACGTCACCCCTCCGCGACGGCGATCGTGTGGACCGGCTGCGGCGGTGATCAGAACCCACTGCCCCGTCGTAAGGTCGAATTCGCCCAGCAATACGGCCGCGATATCGCCCAGGCCGTGGACGACGCCCGCGCCGACTCGTCGCGTTCCGTCGAGGGCCGTCTAGCCTGCCGCTACGCCGAAATCGACCTGGCATTCGCTCATATCCCGTCGCGCGAGGAATTGGAATCCGAGTCCAAATCGACCAACCGCTATCTGGTCGCGCGGGCCAAGAGCTTGCTCGCCGCCCTGGATCGCGATGGCCGAATCGCGTCGGCGTATCCATACCCCGTCCAGACGTGGAAACTGGGCAACGGGCCGACGATGGTATTTCTGGGCGGCGAAGTTGTTGTTGACTATTCGCTTCGATTGAAGGCTGAGTTGGACGTTCGGTCAACCTGGGTCGCGGCATACGCGAACGACGGAATGGCCTACATTCCGTCGGAACGTGTACTGGCCGAAGGTGGATACGAGGGGGCGACCGCCATGATCTACTACGGTCGCCCAAGTCCCTGGGCCACTGGCGTCGAGAAACGGATCGTCGACGAAGTACACCGGCAAGTGACACTGTCCGATTAGGTGCGAAGTTGAGATCCTGACCGTCGACACCATTGACACCAAAGATCGCTGCCAAAATGAGAACCGTTTCTGTAGTTTCAGGCATTCTTCGTTTAACGGCAAGCCGCAGGCGACTGTGTGGGAAGGAAACAAAGTCGCCTGCGGCTTGCCGTTAAACGACGGCTATGTTTGCGCAACGACACCAAGCAGCAGAGGCACGAAACAATGTTGAAATACTCTTCACGCGCTCTGATCCTGGCCGTCTGTGTTTGCACTGTCGACTTGGCCATCGCGCAACACGATCCTCAACGCAACGCGACGCAGGGTATCGCTGCGGCCGATTTCAAGAAGGTCGAAAAGGCGTTGGCCAAGGCGGACAACGATGACCCCGAAACGCATTTCGTGCGAATGATGCTCGCACTGAAGCAGAGCGACACGCCAACCGCCGTCAAATGGGCCGGCGAGGCGCTCGACGCCGGCCTGCCTTTCGCGAGATTGGCTGCCGGACCGCGAGACCTGCTTGCCCCGCTGTACGAGACGGATGCGTTCAAAGCCTGGGTGGCGGAGCACGACGATCTGGCGCTGCTGCACGGCCCCATGGTCGGCTCGGTGACCGATACCAGCGCTTCATTCTGGGTACGAACAGCGACGGCGGCCAAGGTCCAAGTAAAGGTCGGTGATCGGCTCTCGGAGACAGTAAACACCGCACCGGCTAATGACTTCACCGCGATCGCCAAAGTCGACGGACTAGCACTCGCGACACCGTACGAATACCAAGTACTGATCGACGGCAAACCAGTCGATGTCGCCAATGCCCGTTTTCTCACATATCCCGAAACCGACAAACCCGCAAGATTCTCGGTCGCGTTTGGCGGCGGCGCAGGGTACGTGCCTCAATGGGAACGCATGTGGGACACGATCCGCGAGTTTGAACCGGCGGCGCTACTGATGCTGGGCGACAATGTTTACATTGATCAGCCTCAACACTTGCTCTGCCAGCACTATTGCTACTATCGCCGCCAGGCGCGGCCGGAATGGCGGCGGCTGGTCGCTTCGACATCGACCTATGCAATCTACGACGATCACGATTTCGGAACCAACGACTGCGTTCCGGGGCCTGAAATCGAATCGCCGTCGTGGAAGCGGACCGTTTGGAACAAGTTTCGCGAAAACTGGATCAACCCAGCCTACGGTGGCGGCGAATCACAGCCCGGCTGCTGGATCGATTTTCACATTGGCGATGTTCACTTCATTTTGGTCGACGGGCGTTACTACCGCGATCGAAAGGGCGGCAGCATGCTGGGCCCCGTGCAGAAGAAGTGGCTTCTGGACACGCTGAAGAACTCCAAGGGAGCATTCAAGGTACTTGCCTCGCCCGTACCCTGGTCCGAGGGCATCAAACCCGGCAGCAAGGACCCGTGGGACGGATTTCCCGAGGAACGCGAGGAGATCTTCGCGTTTATCGAATCTAACCGAATCGGAGGCGTCTTCTTGATCTCTGCCGACCGCCATCGCACCGATCTGCGCAAGACGGAGCGGCCGGATGGATATGATCTCTTCGAATTCGAGAGTTCACGCCTGACCAACCGCCACACGCACGGCGTAGTGAAGACACCAGGTCTGATTTGGGGCTACAACAAGACGTGTTCGTTCGCGCTGATGCGATTCGACACATTGGGCGATTTGCCGAGTGTAACGTTCGAGTGCGTTAGCATCGACGGAGACGTAATCCATAGCTACGCGTTGCACGCAGACGACTTGAAGTGAGGGCATTTCAAAGCTCCTCTCCCCTTGAGGGGAGAGGTTGGGTGAGGGGTGAAAGCCCTGGAAAGAGACCCTCACCCCGGCCCTCTCCCAGAGGGAGAGGGAGGCTTTGAAGTAGCCCGATCGACAGTTGATAGCCGAACACACTCTGCCCGATTCAACGGAGAAAACGCGATGTCCTTTGCCCGATCCAACCGTCGAGACTTCCTCCGGACCTCTGCCCTTGGCGCGGCAGCCGCGCTGGCGGCACCATACGTCGCGACCGCCAACGCACAGGAGAAAGACCAGTCCAAGTCGAAAAACGACCGCTTCCGGATCGGAGCCATTGGAATGCGCTACCAGGGTACGGTAATCACGGACGGCGCCCTGCCGTGGGGCGACGTGGTGGCCATCTGCGACGTAGACCGCCAGATCGCCGAGAAGGCTCGGGAGCATTACGGGGGCAAAGCCGATCTGTATGAAGACTACCGCAAGATGCTCGATCGCAAGGACATCGACGTGGTCACGATCGGCGCGCCGGATCACTGGCACACGGCGATGGCCATTGCCGCCTGCAAAGCGGGCAAACACATCTATTGCGAGAAACCGCTAACCTTGACGATCGACGAAGGCAAGCTGCTGACGAAGGTGGTTCAAGAAAGCGGCGTGGTCTTTCAAGTGGGGACGCGATTCCGAAGCGATCATCACTGCCGCCTGGCCTGTGAAACCGTCTACGCGGAGCGGTTCGGCAAGCTGAAGCGGGTCACCGTCGGATTAGGAAAGAACCCGCAAGGCGGACCATTCAAGGTCGAAGATCCGCCATCGCATCTGAACTGGGACATGTGGCTTGGCCAAGCCCCGTTGGTGCCGTACATCAAGGAACGTTGCCACTTCACATTTCGTTGGTGGTACGAATACGCAGGCGGCAAGCAGGCGGACATCGGGGCGCATTTCCTTGACTTGGCCCAATGGGCGATGGGAATGCAGTACAGCGGCCCCGTCCAGATCGACGCCAAGGCGACCTTTCCCAAAACGCCCAACGGCTACAACGTAGCGGCGTCCTATCAAGTGCGCATGGCCTACGCGAACGGCGTGGAAGTGATCACCGGCGATCACGTACCCAGCGGCGTCCGGTACGAAGGCGAACTCGGGTGGCTTCGCGGAACGAAAGGCGAAATCAATGGCGAGCCGTTCGATCTGCTGAAAGACGATCCCACCCCGCAGGAACAATACAAGCTGTACCGTCACGACAACCCCGAACGCCCCTTGGCCACCGGCAAACCCGGTCAGACGCACCGCCACATGGGCAACTTCTTCGACTGCATCCGCAACGGCACGCCCACACTCTCCGACGTAGCCAACCAGCACCGCGCCGCCTCGGTCTGCCACTTGGCTAACATCTCCCAACGCCTAGGCCGCAAACTAACCTGGGATCCCGAAAAGGAGCAATTCGTCGGAGACGACGAAGCCAATCTCCATCTACGCCGCGAACAGCGCAAAGGCTACGAAATCAGCGGATGATCTGCGGAGGAAGGATTAGAGGGCTGGCGGTCTTCAAATCTCGAAGATATTGCTGGGTCGAGAAGTCCCGTCGAATTGGCCCGATTGACCGCGTTGACATGCAGGTGAGGCCCAGGTAGGGTTGAAGAGAAGGGGCGGTATTACGCCCGGGAGGACGGACTTGTGAGTGAAGCGACGCTCGTTGCCCAGCCCGTTGACGCGGAGCGATTCGGCCGTCTGGCAGAGAGATGGAAATCCGAACGGGGTCCTACGTCTTCGATCACTCAGATGGCCATGCATCCGGCGTATCAAGAGATCATAGGGATGGGCCAAGCGGCCATACCGTTCTTGTTGCGGGAAGTAGACAGAATGCCGGATCACTGGTTCTGGGCCTTGAAATCCATCACGGGCATTGATCCGGTCCCCGAAGAACACCGCGGCAATCTCGTGGCCATGGCTCAAGACTGGTTGAATTGGGGACGTGACCAGGGATACGAGTGGTGAACTCGCTAGAACAGTACTTCCCCAACTTGCAGCAGCTCTCGTACAGGGTCACGAGTCCACCGAACCCGCAATACAACTGCATCGCCTGGGCCCTCGGTGACCGAGACAACTGGTGGTGGCCCGATCCAGCGGGGCTCGGCTACTGGCTGAAAGACGTTCCCCGCGAGGAATCGCTAAGAAGCTTCGAACTCGCCTTCGCGACCAGAGGATTCCTCCTCTGCGAGGATGCGAATACGGAGCCCGGCATCGCGAAGATAGCACTGTACGCAAACGGCGAACAACCTACGCACGCCGCCCGTCAACTGGAAAACGGAATGTGGTCCAGCAAGCTGGGCCCGCTCGAAGACATTGAACACACGCTCGACGGGTTGGAAGGCGATTTGTACGGGACGGTTCGCTTGATTTTTCGCCGGGAGAGTACGGGTTGAGGGAGTCGTCGGTCTTGAGGACATCTAAGGACTGATTGACACGCTTGCGGGATTTCCCGATCGAAATGGCTTGCTCGTTGCACCGTCAGCACGCTCAATTGGCACCAAGTCGGGAAGTTCCGGTTCGAGGGGCTTCCCGGTCCTAAGGCGTTCATTCAGCGAAACACAAAACTTGGCCGTTTTGCAGGGAAACGATGATTCGTGCCTTGTGGTCTATGGCTGTGCCTCCTTTGACTACGGGGGCTGGAAGCTCTTGTCGCCAGATCTCTGTACCGCCTTCGATGCTTACCGCGGACAGGAACGATTCTGTCTGCCCCGCCGCGTCGGATTGGCCCGCCGCCAGGACCACGTCGGGGGCGACGATGAAGCTGTTGTACTTCACGCGATGCCTATGCTCCCAGACGGTCGGTGCTTTGATTGCGGGTTGTCCTCTTCGCGGTAGGATCCTCCAGTTCGGACCGAGTTTGGCTACGTTGCGTGGCAGTTGCTCGAATAAAGCCAATGTGGAATGCACTGCGCCGCTGTAGTCCACGGCGTAGTTCAACGTCTTGCCGTCGGCAAACGTGTGGTTCAGCGATACGTACTGACCGAACTCTGGATAGTATGGGTAGAAGACGGTTCGATAACTGGATCCGACTCGATCGGTGATCGTGCTGGTGCACTTGCCGGTCTTCAGCTCGTAGCTTGCCAAATCACAAGCGTTTCCGCCGGCAAAACACAGTTGGTCGCCGCGCAGGAACAGTTCTCCCTGCAAGCTGACGCCGTTCTCGGCAGCAGGGGATAACGTGCCGGAAGTGTCGTTGTACCATTTGACTTCGCCAGTGACTGCGTCGAGCGCGTATACGTGGGTCCCGTCGTAATGGGCGATGCCCGCTGCCGCATAGACGGTGCCGTTGTCGACGACCACGCCACCGGCCACTGGCCACGTGGAACTGAGTTTGCCCAGGACGGGGATCCATCGGTGGGCAGGCGCGGCGCGGAATTTCCACAGCGGTCGTCCGGTGGCAGCCTCGAACGCATAAACGTGGCCGTCGGCCGAGCCCACGTAGACGCGCCCCTCGAAAACGGCAGGCGGGAAGAAGATCGCGCCGCCCGTGTAGCCCTTCCAACGGGGCTTGCCATTCGACGCGTCCAGTGCCCGTATCACTCCACTGTCGTCTCCGACAAAGACAATTCCACCGGCGACCACGGGCGCGGTTGGCATGCCGGCCACAGTGGGTTCCGTCGTCCATTGCGCGGAGACTTTCCAAGGAATGGCGGCCTTGGTGGTCGAAGTCCTGTGGTTGTCACCTTGGTAGGTCAGCCAGTCGTTCGGTTGGACATCGAACTTCTCGACCGTCGTTGGGTTGCCATGGCCTCGTACAATGCGCGACTGGTCCGCGCCGGGGCGGAAGTCGAAGTTCCCAGCCGGCGCAAGGCAGATGTTGCCATACAAAGACAGTTGGCAGCGGCACTTCCACGGTCCCCAGTGCAGCAAGCCGCCGGAGATGATCACGCCTTCGTAACAAGGCGGACGCATCGGTGCGATGTGCCGTGCCGTTGCCGCATCGAGGTCGATGCGGGTTGTCCCTCCCGGAGCACGATAGAAAATGCTGTCCGCACTTCCGGTTACCGCCGTGCAACCACGCCCACCAACGAAATGACTGAGAACATTCCCCGTCTCATATTCCATGGAAAAACTACTATCGCCTCCTCGCATGGCTACGGCGTAAATCGCATCCTCGCGCAACAGCAGATGAACGCTCCCGCCGTCTTGCATGATGACTTCTTTCTGCCACGCGAGTTTTCCGTCTTTGGTCGAGACTACGACTACTCGGGGCATCCGAGGGCCTGAAAAGAACAAGTACTCGTCGTTGCACCGAACGTAGATCATCGGCGAGAGACCCGTCCACCGCGGCTGGGCCGCGAACCTCGGCCCGATTGCCTTCAGCAGGTCGGGATTCGTGGTCTTCCAGATCACTTCGCCGGATTCGGCGTCCAGGCAACCGAGGCATTTTTCGGGGCTGAGGAAGTAGATGCGGCCGTTTCGCATGCATACGGCCCGGCCGTCAACGAACTCCTGTTCTCGGTGTCGCCAGAGGACCTCCTTTGTCTTCACGTTGACGGCAAACAGCGTACGGCCTTGTCCCCAGGCCGTTTTCGCGTCTTGATAGTCGAATCCGGGCCAGTTGGCTCGCGGCCAACCGCCCACGCCGAATACGTCCGAACGAAGAACCGATGCCTTGAATTCCTCGTCGCCCACCAATCCGCAAAGGACATCGCCGTCCAATGCCATCCACTTCCACACCGTGCCATCTACTTGTGGCTCGGGCGAGCGGATCTCGCCTATCAACTTTCCGGTGGCCGCGTCCAGCAGTTTGCAGGAGTTATCATCCGCCATGTACAACGTTTCGGGCGTGGCGATGATGGTGTTGCGCAAAACCATGAATCCTTCGCTCACCGGCCGCTTCCACAAGATGGTTCCGTTGTAGGCATTGACGGCCAGCAACGTGTTCAACATGGGATTCTGGTTTGCTTTGTGAGCCAGATGGCCGGTGACCCTGAAGACTCGTCCTGCCGACGCGACCGTAACCGCCGGCGAGGGAGCGAACTTGGGTTCGGCGATGAACTGCGTGAGATACGGCGCACGGACGACTTGATCAGCGGACTGTGGGTTGTTGTCCGGCCCATGGTACGGGTAGCACCAGTCGTCCGTTCCGTCAGCGAGAGGTTTGACGACCGTTTCACTGCCAATGATCGCCCTCCCTCCGGGGTGCAGCACGCGCAGGATCTCTTCCTTTGCGACCGATTCTGCCACCGACGAAGCAACCAGCGCAACGTCCGCCAGATTGTCGGCCAAGTGAATGGAGTCCAAGACCGCGCGATTGACATAGATCCGTTTGCCCAGCAATCCCGCGTCCTCCGCGGCCTGTCTGACCGCTGTCGCTTCAGCGCAACTGGGCGACTGAAAGTACACAAGCAACTGGTTTCCTTCGGTCAGAGCCGTTACAGATTCTGGTTGATCCGCTCTCGGCAAACCAAGAACAACGCAGATTCCTTTCTGGATACCTGCCTTCTTCGGAGCGAACCCGACTTCGGCTCCGAGCGAGATTGGCCCGATGGCAAGAACGAAGGCTGCAACCGCGAAGGCCCATACACAAACTGACGTAATGGTCGGTCGTCTTATGCGACGCTTCATGGCACTACCTCCACATGAAAACCAGAAATGATCGCATTATCATTCTGCCCTACATGATTTTGCTTTGGCTCTTCGTGCAAAATGATTGGTGGGCAAAATCATTCGAGTTCAACGTGACTTAGCGCCCGCGCTCCAGCGACAGTGTTGGTGCGTAGGCTTCTTCGCCTTCGACTCCCGGGCGCGGAACCAGCGTTCGTGGATTCTGTGCAATTCCCACGGGGCGGCAATTGGCTCCCTTGCGTTTGCCGTCGCCGAGGTCTGCGCGTGCTCGCTCGAAGTAGCCTTCCAGTCGGGCCACTGTGTCAGGGTGGCCGGTGGCAACGTTCTTCACTTCACCAATATCTTCGTCCAGATTGTAGAGTCGCCCGTCGGCAAACAGTTTCCACGGACCCGAGCGCACCGCCCGCAGGTTGCTGCCTCCGTAGTAGAAGAACGCTTCGTGCGGCGATCTGGCATCCGGCGTGCCGCGTAGCAAGGGCTCGATACACTTCCCGTCAATGATTCGGTCTTGCGGGACCGTCGCGCCGGCTAGCCCGGCAAACGTTGGCAGCAGGTCCATCGTGATCGACACTTCGTCGCACACCGAATTGGCCGGGATCGTCCCAGGCCACCAGGCCACCGTCGGTTCGCGCATTCCACCTTCGAATTGGCTCCCCTTTCCGCCACGCAGCGGTTTGTTCACACAACCACGTGCGCCGCCGTTGTCTGAGGTGAACAGTACCAGAGTGTTTTCTGCAATTCCAAGTTCACGCAACACCTCAAGGATCTGCCCAACGCTCCAATCGACCTCTTCGATCTGTCCGCCGGTGGCTTTATCCGGGTTCTTCGTGCTTTCCATGAAGCGTTTGCTCGCTTGGCGTGGGTGATGGACGAAGGCGTGTGGCAGGTAGACGAAGAAGGGTCCTTTGCGGTGTTCGCGGATGAATTTGACCGCGGCCTCGGTGAACAAACGGCACAGTTCGGCCTGGTCGTCCATATCTTCGACCTCGCCCACGACCTCGCGCCCGCACACTAGCGGCAGCTTGGGGAACTTCCAACGTTTCAGCCCCGGCCACATGTCATTGGAATACGGAATGCCGTAGTACTCATCAAATCCTTGATCTGTGGGTAGAAATCCGGGCTGATCTCCCAAGTGCCATTTGCCGAAACACCCGGTGGCGTACCCCGCTTGCTTCAGCACTTCGGCAATAGTGATTTCGTCAGGGTGCAGCCCCCAATGGTCGCCGGGAAACAGCACTGCATGCCCGGAACCGTGCGGCAGACCCACTCGCAGCGGATAGCACCCGGTCATCAACGCGGCGCGCGACGGCGTGCATACTGCCGAGGCGACGTAGAACGAAGTCAACTTCATTCCCTCTTTGGCCATGCGGTCAAGGTTCGGCGTGCGATTGAGCGTTGAACCAAACGGGCCGATGTCGCCGTAACCCAGGTCGTCAATAAAGATGACCACGAAGTTGGGTCTTTCTTGGGCCTCCTGATCCGCCGCCTCGACGGGCGAACCCGAAACGAGCGCGCTGATGGCGAGAGCTATGAGTACCAGCCAAGACATCCGCATGATTTACTGCCCTCCAAGAAGTATCTCGTAGGCTAACCCCCACTGGGCAGTTGTAGTTTACGCAATGCTGACTCCCCGTGCCACAGAGGTACGTGTGGATAGTGCCTCGCCACGCGAATTGCCATTGTGCGGAATTGATCTCAGGGAAGATCTGGTATGATTGCATCCAGCTAGAATTGAAAGGGTTGCGAATGTTGCGGACCATCCATCTTGTTTCTTTGGCGTTCTTTGCACTCCACGGGGTCTCGGGTGGGACGATCGTTGCTGCGGATGGACTTGTCGCTCGGTGGCAGTTTGATTCGGAGCACGTCCACGGCGGCAGTTTCAAGGCGTTGGCCGGTTCGCTCGACGCGGCCGTTGTTGGCCCCATGCGGTTTGCCTCTGAACCGCCGCGGGCCCTGCAACTCGATGGCAACTCGAAATCCAAGCATCGGGTCTCCGTCACCGACGACCTGGGCCAACTTGCACTTCCAGCGCGAGACATCACTGTCGAGGCATGGGTCAAGGTGGACGAGCTACAGGAGTGGGGTGGAATCGCCGGAGTGATCCAGGACAACGGATCTTACGAGAAAGGATGGTTGCTTGGGTATCGCAATTCGATGTTCTGTTTTGCCGTGGCTAGCGAAAAGGCGGGCAAGCTGACCTATCTCACCAGCAACCGTCACTTCGAACCGGGCAATTGGTACTACGTCGTCGGCACCTATGACGGACGTGCGCAGCGGCTGTTCGTTGACGGACAGCTCGCCGCCGAATCGACGGCTCAGTCGGGGCCTATCGCCTATCCACCGAAGGCATCTTTCACGATCGGCGCGTATCACGACGACAACGAACTCCACGCCATGACCGGCGAAATCGAACAGGTGAGCCTGTGGAACACGGTGTTGTCTGAGAAGCAAATCGTCGACAACTTCGAGTCTCGCAAGTCGCGTTTTCCCGGAATCGTACCGGTGCGGCTCGACGTGACGGATTGGCCGACCCATCTTCGCGACAACCGGCGCACGGGAGTAACTGACGACAAGCTGCGGTTCCCGCTCAATCTGAAATGGGTACATCGGATGCGTCATCCTCCCAAGCCCGCGTGGCCCGATCCAGCCCATCAGGATTTCTGGCACAATAAGAACAACTTGAAGGCCCGAGTGATCTACGATCGAGTGTGCCACGTTGTCACCGTCGGCGATCGAGTCTATTTCGGAACATCCACAGACGACAGGGTCGTCTGTTTGGATTCAGATACTGGTCACATCCGCTGGCAGTTCTTTGCGGAAGGACCCGTTCGTCTATCACCGACCATCGCTGGCGAGAAACTGTTGTTCGGTTCGGACGACGGCTTTGTGTACTGCCTGAATGCAGGCGATGGTTCGTTGCGATGGAAGTTCCGTGCGGGGCCGACAGACCGGCGAATTCCCGGCAACGAACGGATCATAAGCGTTTGGCCGATGCGCGCAGGAGTGCTTGTCGAAGACGACACCGCCTATTTCTGCGCCGGGTTGTTCCCGACGCAGGGCGCCTACCAAGCGGCGGTGAATATCCACACTGGCCAGAAAGTAGCCAGCGGTTCGATTGGCATATCGCCTCAGGGATATCTCGAGCGGCTCGGCGGACGGTTGCACGTGGCCACCGGGCGCGACCCGGCCGGGGCCTTTGTCGCGAAACTGCAACGGCGCGGCAAAGGCATTGGCAAAGAGGTGCGCAGCATTCCGGACGAGTTCCCCTACGCCTTCATCGGCGCCGGCGACATCCGTTTAGGTGGCGGAGACGGCAAGGTGGCGGCCTTTCATGTTGACGACGGCAGACAGGTTTGGGCGGCGTCGGTGGAAGGCAGAGCGCATGGCATGGCGGTCGCCCAGGGTCGACTTTTCGTCAGCACCGACGCTGGACACATCTATTGCTTCTCGGCCGAAGCAGGCGCGGAGGCGGTCACTGTTGAACCGCCCGACGCGGTAGGGCTTCCCTATCCCGATGCGAAGACGGAGCAACGTTACGTCGAGACGGCCGAGCGGATTCTCGAACGAGCGGGGATCAAGCGCGGATATTGTCTGGTTTTGGACAGCGGCGAAGGGCGGTTGGCCTTTGAACTGGCGAAGCGGACCGATTTGAGAATTGTCGGCGTCGAGTCGGACCTCACGAAAGTCGCGAAATCGCGCCGAGCGCTCGATGCCGCGGGGCTGTACGGCCGCGTCGTCATCCACGAACGCGATTCCTCGGGCACGCTGCCTTATACCGACTATCTGTTCAATTTGGTCGTTAGCGATTCGTTGGCGTCCGGGCATGCGTTCGTCGGATCGCGAGATGAGGTGTTACGCGTGCTTCGACCGTACGGCGGCGTCGCGATCTTCGGTTCGCACGACGATCACGTCCACCGACGAGGGCCGCTGGAGAACGACGGCGAATGGACGCACATGTATGCCGACTCGGCGAACACCGCGTGCAGTTTCGATCGTCGAGTGGTTGGCAACTTGAAACTACAGTGGTTTGGGCCGCCCGGGCCACGGCAGATGATCGACCGCCATCATCGCACGGTCGCTCCGCTGTGCAAGAACGGCCGGCTGTTCGTGCCCGGCAATGACCGGGTGGTCGCAGTCGACGCCTACAACGGCACCCTGTTGTGGAACGTGTCGTTTCCGACATCGCGGCGAGTCGGAGTCTTTCGCGATTGCAGCTACATGGTCGCGGCCGACGATTCTTTGTATGTGGCCGCTGGGGAGAATTGCCACGAGGTCGATGCCGCTACGGGCCAAATCAAGCGGACGTTCGCCGTGCCCGCAGCGAGGGATGGCGAGAAACGCGAATGGGGATACCTGGCCAGCGCCGGCGGCTTGCTTTTCGGCACCGGCGTGACACACGGGGCCTCGCGTCGCGGACACAGCCGGCAGCAGATCGAGGAAGGCACGTATTATGACTCTCGGCCGATGGTCTGCAGCGACATGCTATTCACCTTTGACCGAGCGACCGGCAAGCGGAACTGGGGCTATCACGCGCCTTCCGGCACGATCATCAACTCGACCATCACACTCGGCGACGGACACGTCTTTTGTGTTGAGAGCACGAACGAAGAAACGTTGAAAGCTCCCGACGGCCGATCCAACCTTTCGGAGTTGTTGGGCAAGGGATCCAATGTCATCTCCCTTGACATGCAGGACGGTAGCACAGCGTGGTCCGAACCGCACGACCTGAGCGCCTTGCAGCATGCCGTCTACGTCAGCTTTGCCCAAGGCAAGCTGGCCGTCGTAGGATCTCGCAACGACGGCACAGACAAAGAGAAATCGCGAGTGTTCTTCGACATCCACGTCTTCGATGGCAAGACGGGTGAACCGGTATGGTTCAAGACGCAGAATCAGGGCACCAAGATCGGCGGAAGCCACGGCGAACAGGATCACCATCCTGTGATCGTTGGCGACAGACTTTACTGCGAACCGTACGCGTACGACCTGCATACCGGTAGACCGCTCGCGAATTGGACTTGGCGCAAGGAACACCGCCGTGGTTGCGGGACGATCTCGGCTTCGGCTTCGGCGTTGTTCTTCCGTCAGGCGAATCCGACAATGTTCGATCTGGCAGCGAACCAGTATTCAAAGGTAACGACGATCACACGTCCCGGCTGTTGGATCAACATGATCCCTGCTGGCGGTTTGCTCCTTGTCCCGGAAGCCAGCTCCGGTTGTACATGCAACTTCGCCGTCCAGACGTCGTTGGCCTTCCTGCCCGACTGACAGCCATACCTGCCAGCCGCCTTGATGAACAGCACGATGAGTAGGATACTCTGGTAGGACAATCTCGCGGAGAAACCCATGTCACTCGATGAGTCGTTTTCGGAACTGATGGGCGCATACGAAGCTGGCGATGAGGTGGCGGCCCAAAGACTGTTCGAACAGATCCAGGGCCCATTGCTGGCTATGGCCGCCAAATTGATCGGTGATTGGCTGCGGCCGCATTATGACCAGGACGATGCGGTCAACTCGGCGTTGCGGTCTGTCTTTCTCGGAATCCGCGAACGAAAGTTCCAGTACAGGGGCCGGAACGCGCTGTACGGCCTGGCCGTCACGAAATTGCGATTCAAGATTTCACACGCCGTTGACCGCTTCAAGAGGCAACGGGAGCACGTGGACGCCGACTTGGCGGCTCTGACGCCGAATGCACTTGCTGAAGATGTTGGCCGCGAATTACATGATGTGATCGGTCACGTCCTCGGGCAACAGAGCGACCGGGATGCTCAAATGTACCGTCTGTGGTGCGAAGGCTTCAAGCATTACGAGATTGCCGATCGCCACTCCGTCTCGCGATGCACGGTGACGCGCATCGTGAATCGGATCAACGAGGACATCGCGGTTGAACTGCAAGACGGCGAAGGTGGGTCGACGGCGACTTGACGTCGCTCGCCGAACCGTTAATGGAGGCAAAGGAAAGAAGTGGGGCACGATTCCATCGTGCCAGGCACGTTGGAAACGTGCCCCACAATGATAATGCGACAGCGGTTCCCGGCATGGTGCTAGCCGCCATCTATCAACTCTTCGAGCCACAGGTACAGATCGTCGTGCTCCCCTTTTATCAACTTCTCCCGTAGCGTCTCCCACTCCTTCGATGCTTCCATTGCAGTCCGCAGTGGCTCTCGCCCACCCTCTTTCAACACGACGGCCGCTCGTTTCAATACGTCATGGACCAATTCGCGTAGGGGCTTGTCGGTGACCGAAAACAGGATTCGTTCAACATTGCAGACTGCGCCGAAATGGTCTTCCCAAGGCTGACCATGGCCGACAACGACGTGATGAAAGACGTTGTATACGCCCGAAGTCCGGTACTTCCGAATACACCCATCCAGCGCAGGATGAATCAAGTAGAAAGGCGTTTCCGGTACTGACGATTCGAAGTCGTTCACCAAATCGTGCGGTTGTTTGAATCGCTGAATAGCTGTGTGACTATCTGGATCCGTCGCCACGACACCCAGCAACCCGGCACGGTACAGCTCGCAAAACGGATGATGCAATTGACCGGAATCATTCGCGTAGAACTTGTAGTCCTCCGGGCCGATGTTGTTCAATTGACAGCAGATGCCGATCGCCTCGTCGCGTGTCAGGATGTTGTGCGGAAGCAGCGAGAAGAAACGAAGCCGTTCGCCCTTGTCATGCAGGCAGTCCAAGAACGCACGCATTTCGTCAAACACATTCGAAACGAGCACCGCGGCGCTGGTGTCGTTGACGAGTCGGCGGTAGACGGGCTCGCTGAGCGAGCTTTGCTGCGTGGACAACTCGGACGAGATGATGACCAGGTCGCGGGGACGGCCAAGCGTGTGTCGGCGCACGTATTGGAAACTGTCTTCGGGAAAGGCGCGATGTGGATGTTTGACCACGTTAAGGTTAACGAACCTCTTGAAACTCTGACTTCCCTCGTAGCATTGTGTAAGCTGATCCAGTAGACGCTGCAAATCGTCCTCTGAATACTGGATCATCGTCGTGGCGCCGTACAGGTTGGCCTTAATGTCGGACTCGTAGTTCGAGAACGCTTCCTGGCGGATCGTGGCGTGGACCTTGACGTGGCTGTTCGTATTCATGGCGTCCCACGCTGCCTCGATCAACCCGGCCTGGACCGAGACCCATCCTGACCGAGACAGTTGCCTGATCCCTTGATCCACCTTGTCGATGAAGAACAACGTCCCGCTGTGAACGAGACGAAGTTTGTGGTCAAGGAAGTTCTCGGTTTCGTCGATCACGCGGTTGATTTCCCTGACGGAGCGTCCCAGCATCTCCTTGAAAACGACGGTCGGCTCAATCCTCGCCCCCTGGACCCACTGTCTCAGCCGTCGAGGCAGCAACGCCAGTTCGTCCGCGTCATTTTCGGTGAAGAGCGAGGGGTGGTACGAGAGGGCCGAGACACGTAGCGCGAATCCCCACATTCGTTTTGCGTTGACAAGCTCCGAAAGAAACTCGTCGTGCGTCTTCGACAGAGACCGCACGTCGCTCATGAAATCCAAGTAGGGTTTGCCTTCGGGTACGAAGAAGACATGATGGTGCTCTTTGCCTTCCTTGGCTGTCCCGTACGTCTCCGCCAGCAGATACCGCTTGTAGGTCAGCAACAGCGTCTTCCCAAGGCCCTTGTTCGCCGACAGGAAGCATTTGCCTCGCCGATTGAGAAAGTCGTCGATAATTTCGTTCCTGAAGACGACTCTTTCTAGATCGCGAATATCGATCTGATTGGCATCCGACGCCCAGATCTTGCGGACTGCGTCCAAATCAGGCTTTTCGTGATCAACTGCATGGCCGTGCACAGCAGCGCGATCGGGACGAATGTGCCACAGTGCGAGAGTCTTGGTTAATCGCTCGACCGTCGTTTCCAGATTTCCGCTGCGCATCTCGCCGATGGCCGCCGTGCCCAGCGCGGTCCTCCATTCGGGTTCGCGCCGCTGGAAGTCTGCCTGAGAAAGATCGACCAGAATCGGCAAGAAGCGGCGGCTCCGCCCGTAGGCATGCCGTACCTGCGTCGTCACTTCCTGCGAGGCCAGTGAATGCGAGGAGATCAGCAGCAGGAATGCCTCGGAGCGTTCTATGGCGTTGGCGCATTGGCTGACGAAGGAAATCCCGGGAAGCGTATCTCGCTCGTAGTACCATGTAGAAAAGCCTTGCCTTTCCAACGCTTCGGCCAGGTCACAAGCAAGCTCGGAATCGTCTCCGGCGTGGCAGACGTACACGTTGATCGTCTTGGGCCCATGTTGGTCAAGCACGTGCCCTTGCCCGTGGATGGCGGGATGCACCGGACCAAGGGCCGTGGCAAAGTCCTCGCAGGTTGCGAATCGCCTGTTGGGGTCTTTGTCCAGAGCGCGCACAATGGCGTGGTTGACCGCTTCGGGCAGTTCCGGCATGTGCACGTTTGGCGCAGTTGGATTCTCTTCGCGATGAAGCCTCAAGAGACTCAATGGATCGGTATCATCGTACACTCGCCGTCCGGTCAGCATTTCGTACGCGATTAGGGCCAGTGCGTATTGATCCGCGCGCCCATCGGATGGGCGACCGGCTGCCTGTTCAGGAGAAGCGTACGCGGGCGTCCCTGCAAACGTGGTCCAATCCTCGCTGCGGCGATACTCTTTCGCAAGTCCCAGGTCGAGAATCTTGAACGGACCTTGTTTCGAGGCCCGGATGTTCTCCGGTTTCAGATCTCGATGCACGATTCCTCTACCATGAGCGAAGTCCAGTGCTTCGGCCAAAGAACCGATGATCCGGCGGACCTCGTCCAGCGGGATGCGCTGCCGCCTCTGCAGAACATCGCGGAGCGTGTCACCGTCAACGTATTCAAATACGGCAAATGGTTTGCCCTCGTGAAAGCCGAAGTCGAAGACCGTTGCGATAGCAGGGTGATCGAGCACGGCTCCAAGCCGGGCTTCTTCGGCCAGCGCTTCTTCGAGCACGTCTCGCCCTTCGCCCGTCGGATCGACGACCACCTTGATTGCCACAAGACGGCTCAACCGCGTGTCCCGTGCCAGGTAGACGTGGCCCATCCCGCCACGGCCCAGGTCGCCTTCCAGTGTGTATCGATCTTGGACACTCGTGCCAATCGCAAAGACGCTTCGGAGTTGGGCTTCCTCGAGCGCATCGAGCAGTGGTCGGATCTTTCCATCAGCGGTGGCTATGCAGTACGCGAGCGTGGTCTCTTCGGCGCTTGGCACACGAACTCGATCGACGCCGGCGGCATCAGGTCCAAGCTCTTCATCCACTTCGACGAGGATTTCTTCTAATTCGGACCACTGCATCCGAAAACGCTCTTGATATTCCCCATGACTCGGCCTATCTCCCCATCGTCTACGGACATAGTACTCGTGAGCCACCAACTCCTGTGGCAGCGTGTCGAGCGGGGCGAGGGCAGGATATCGACCAACGTAGTGTTCAAGCAGAGGCCGCTCTGAGATCTCGGCGGGCGATTCTTCGTCATGTGATGGTTTTGCGACAGCTTCCGCCGGTGCCGACGACTTGCCTGGCTGCTCCACCGCGCGTCGCCATCGCCATTCCAGATCGATCCCGACCAGCTCAGCCAGCAACTCCCGTTGTGAGGAACCTCGCCCATCTTCAACCGCCACATCGACGAACTCGTCAATCGCCGGCTCTTCACCCGCTCGCCATGCCGCCTCGAAACGATCGGCGGCCGTATCGGTTTCTCCGGACCGCGATCCGGAGGCGGAAGGCTGTTGTTGTTCTGGATCTTCGGCAGCCATTGGCCCTTGCTTTCAGTATTGGCAACGAGCGTTGAATAGACCGTTCTACGAACCGGCCGTTCCCATTCTATCCGATAAGCGTCCGAGGTCCAAAACGGCTTCGAGAAAGCATGTGCTGCGACGTACAGATGACTCGATCTTCCTACTGGGCGCCGGTTGATCCCACATCGCCCGTTGGATAGGCTCTGAAATCAGCGTTTGCTGAACGGCGATTATATCCGAGTATTCCCCACAGAAACTGAAGGACCCAACCATGGATACGACTAAACGGACGACCAGACGCTCTTTCATCAAGGCGACCGCTGCGGCTGGTGCCTGGGCCGGCTCGTTGGCCGTTCCGCGGTTGGCGAAATCCGTGGCTCCGAACGACAAGATCAACGTGGGCTTGATCGGCGTCGGAATTCGCGGTTATTCCCTGCACGATGGAATCAACCAGAGCGAGCACGCCCGACTCGGCGGCCTCTCGGACATCAGCGATCACTACATCGACCGGGTCAAACCGCGGCTGAAGGACCCCAAAACGCCGATCCACAGAGACCATCACGCGCTGTTGGACGACCGGGGCATCGACGCCGTGGTGATCGCCTCGCCCGACCACTGGCACGCCCAGATGACGCTCGACGCGATCGGAGCTGGAAAGGACGTCTACGTCGAGAAGCCGATGACTTACTCGTCAGACGAGGCAGTCCGCGTCCGCGAGGCGGCTCGCGAGTCGGGCCGCGTGACGCAGGTAGGGTATCAACGCCGCACTCTGGCCCACTTCTACAAGGCCCGCGAGATCGTTCAGTCAGGAATACTGGGGGACATCACTCAGATTCAGCTTTGGTCGTCGCGGAATCGGCCCACGGCCCCTTGGCGCGCCTACGATACCTACAACACACCGGGGCTGCCCGAGAAGTCGGGGCCCGAGCACGTCGACTGGAAACGGTTCCAGGCGAACCGGCCCCCGCGCCCCTACGATCCGCGGCGGTTTTTCCATTGGCAGTGCTACGAGGAATACAGCACCGGGATTTTCGGCATCCTGATGAGCCACCCGTTGGACGCCGCCAACTTGGTGATGGGGCTGGAAATACCGGAAACCTGCTCGGCAACCGGCGGCATCTTTCGGTACGACGACGGCCGAACGGTCCCCGACACGTGCAACGCCTTGTTCAACTATCCTTCCCGGAAACTCACGATCTCGTTTGTCGGATCGAGCAACAACGGGTTCTTCAACCGGGAAGCTCAATATCGAGGAACCAACGGGACGATGGAGCTGGGGGCCAACTGGCTGCGCCTCTACGCCGAGCAGAAGAACACCTTGTTCGAGCAGTACGTCGCGCCGGACGAGGCCGACCAGTTCGAGGATCTTCGCGTGCAACCGATCCACAAGGAACCGACCAACTATCGCTGGTCCACCATCGAGCACTTGAACGATTTCTTCGAGAACGTGAAGAGCCGCGGCCAATGCAAAGCCCCGGTCCAGGAGTGCTTCAAGGCGACGGTCGCAATGGCCATGGCCATCCAATCGTACAAGACGAAGCGCACCGCCTGCTGGGACGCGGAAACGAGCCGGATCGTCATGTAAGATGCGAGCGTCATAGCGGCAAATCAAGACAACTCGCCTCATCCACACTTTGGTACCGGAACCCTGGCGAGTCGATGAATAATCCGTTAGCTCGCCGCAAGATTCGGGTGGGCTTGTCTCTGCCAAGTCGTAGAATACGTCCATGACCGACTATGAACGCATTGCGAAGATCATTTGCTATCTGGATCAGAATCGCTTCGACCAACCGGATCTTGCAGCGCTGGCTTCACACGCTGGACTGAGCGAGTTTCACTTTCATCGACTGTTTTCGCGTTGGGCCGGGGTCACGCCGAAGACGTTTCTGCAGTGCTTGACGCTCGCGCACGCCAAGACACTGCTGCGACGCGGTGAAAGCGTTCTGGGTGCGGCCCTCGACGCCGGGTTGTCCGGCCCGAGTCGGCTGCACGACTTGTGCGTCAATCTGGAGGCCGCATCGCCCGGCGAAGTGAAATCCGGTGGAGCCGGCTGGGCGATCGTGGCCGGTTTCGCCGATAGCCCCTTCGGAACGTGCTTGATCGCCAAGAGCCCGCGTGGAATCTGCCACCTTTCGTTCGCCGTGTCGAAGAATCAGCAAACCGGATCCGAAGCGATTCGATCGGATTGGCCTCGGGCGCGGATCGACTGGGACGATTCTGCGGCCCAAGAAACCGCCGCGTCACTATTCAAACAGCCGAGTGACGGCGATTCACCATCTCCGCTCCGTGCGTTTGTTTGTGGTACTTCTTTTCAGGTTCGCGTGTGGAGGGCTTTGCTTCAGATTCCCCAAGGGACGCTGGTCAGCTACGGACAAGTCGCCGAGACCGTGTCCAGACGTGGTGCCGCGCGAGCCGTTGGCGCGGCTGTTGCTGCCAACCGCCTGGCATATCTGATCCCATGCCACCGCGTGATTCGCGAAACGGGCGTGTTCGGCGAATATCGCTGGGGTCCGGAACGCAAACGAGCCATCGTGGCTTGGGAGTCCGTCGCCTCGACCTTTGGGCCTGATCACGGGCGTCCAGTCTTACGAAGCGACATGTCGTAAGGAATAATACCAATGCTCGACACAGTCAAAGAGCTACTCGGACATCAGTTTGAAGCAGCGTTCTGCAGCCTGCACATTTGCATCGAAAGATGCCCCGATCCGGCGTGGGATTCTCCGGTCGGCAACCATCCATTCTGTCGACTCGTGTTCCACACATTGTTTTTTGCGGACTACTATCTTGGACCGAACGAGGAGTCGTTCAAACAACAGCCGTTTCATCGCGACAATGAGCCGTTCTTTCGCGACTACGAGGAATTGGAGGACCGCGAGCCGAAATTGCTCTACGACAAAGAGCCGATCAAGACCTACCTGAGACATTGTCGAGACAAGGCGTCACAAGTGATCGCTGCGGAAACGGCAGATACGCTGATCGCACAATGCGGATTCGAACGAAGGTTGTTCTCCAGGGCCGAGTTGCACGTCTATAGCATCCGGCACATCCAGCATCATGCCGCACAGTTGTCCTTGCGTCTACGAATTGACGGCAACGAGGGCGTTCCTTGGGTAGGATCCGGGTGGCAGGACGCGTAGCGAGAATCGTGGATGCCGGAACGCCGGTCAACGGAGATGTGAACTGGTGGACCGCGTCCAATGGAGATCTGGTTTGTCAATAGAAAGCAAAGGAAGCGTGAGGTGGAGCATGCCAATCAAGTCACTTGCCGTCTGCGTAGCCGGCCTGTTGGCCATTCTGAGTTGTTCTTCGAGCGGCACAGGGCAGGCCGCCGATCGTCCTAACATCCTGTTGGCGATTTCCGACGATCAGTCCTGGGTCCACGCCGGAGCGTACGGCTGCCCAGGTCTGCAGACGCCCGCGTTCGACCGGGTCGCGCGACAGGGGATTCTGTTCAACAATGCATTCTCCGCGGCTCCCATGTGTACCGTCAGCCGGGCGTGTCTCTTGACCGGGCGAAACCAATGGCAAAATCGCGAAGCCGGCAACCACTGGAGCGTCTTCCCACGTGACCTGGCCGTGTACCCGTACCTGCTGAAGGAGGCGGGCTTCGCAATCGGTTACACAGGCAAGGGCTGGAGCCCCGGCGAGTGGAAACAGACGGGCTGGCCCACCAATCCCGCCGGGCTCACGTTCAACGACAAAAAGTGCAAGCCACCGACGACCGGGATCAAAAATGTCGATTACGCGGCCAACTTTCGTGACTTTCTGGACCAAAAAGATGCGTCAAAGCCATTCTGCTTCTGGTACAGCGCCAGCGAACCGCACGGGCCGTGGGAGAAGGGATCCGGCGTTCGCTTGGGAAAGAACTTGGACGAGATCGTCCTGCCGCCGTTCATGGACGACACGCCCGAAAGCCGTGGCAGGCTGGCCGACATCTTCGTCGAAATCGAATGGTTCGATAAGCACCTGGGCGCGATGCTTGACCTGCTGGAGGAACGAGGCGAATTGGACAACACGCTGATTCTGGTGACCGGCGACAACGGCACTTCTGTGGCACACGCAAAAGGCAACCTGTACGAGTACGGCGTCCATGTCCCAATGGCGGCCATGTGGCTCAGTAGAATCGCGCCCGGGAGAACCGTCGACGACTTGGTGAGCTTCATCGATTTGGCCCCCACTTTCCTGGAGGCCGCCGGCTTGGCGCCGCACGCTTCGATGACCGGCCGAAGCCTCATGAGCATCCTTACCTCCAAGCAAAACGGCCGGATCGACTCCGCACGCCAATGCGTCTTCCTGGGGCAAGAACGCGGATCGCACGTCCGCTACGACAACCTTGGATATCCCATGCGGGCAATCCGCACACCGCAGTATCTGTACATCATGAATCTCAAGCCCGATCGCTGGCCCATCGGCGATCCGGCATATGTTCTGCGCGGAAAACGGGACGCCTCAAAGACGGAGATCCGCATCGAAGACCTCCCGCCGACGGCTCGCAAACGACCGGCGGAGCAGCTCTTCGACATCTCTCGCGACCCAGCATGCCTCAAGAATCTCGCAGAGGATTCAGCGTTCAAGGAAGTGCGGGACGATCTGTGTACTCGGCTGACCGAAACCTTGACTCGTCAAGGGGATCCGCGATTTCACGGCTACGGCGACGTCTGGGAGAGCTACCCACGATTTGGCGTGATGAGGCCGTACCTCGGCGGCTTCGCCGAACGCGGCAAGTACAATCCGAAGTATCAAATCGAGCCGCGCAACTGAAGAGTGTGGCGGGCCACCAATACTGTGTCAATTCGAGAGTGACAGGTAGGCCGGAACAAGTCCGCGCAGTTCCGGCACGAATGTAGAAAAAGAAAGACGCCGGAACAGCGCGGACGTGTTCCGGCCTACGCATCTACGCATTGACTAGGTGCAGACGACAATTGTCGTTTGTGTTCTCCCGGCAGTCTCCGCGTCTCATCCTCATCTGGGCTTCACCTAGCTGTCTTGCAGACCGCGTACAGTGTCTCGAACGTAGCGACGTAGAGCGTGCCGTTCGCGGCGACCGGTGTCGCGATAATCGGGCTGTCCAATCCGATCGTGGCGAGCACCTCCTTCTGCTTGTTGGCGGCAAACACCCAGAGGTTGCTTCGTTTGGTTCCCACGTAGACTTTGCCATCGGCCACCAAGGCAGAGCTGAAAATCGGGACACGTGTCTCCTGCACCCAATAGGGCTTGCCGGTTTCGGCGTCCAGGCAATGGATGTTCCGACCATGATCAGTCACAAACACCAGGCCGTCGTAGACCGCGGGCGTCGCGCAACAATGATTCTCGAGCGGGGATGACCAGATCGGGCCAGCTTCGGTGGTA
Source organism: uncultured Pirellulaceae bacterium (assembly GCA_964623055.1). GTDB lineage: Bacteria > Planctomycetota > Planctomycetia > Pirellulales > Pirellulaceae > JADHUC01. Next base: position 44,984 of record CAZURK010000024.1, on the reverse strand, counting down.
TCGCCCGTCTGCGTCGCGTCGATGCACTTCACCCACGCTTGGCGCTTGCCCCACCAGATGTCGCCGCCGCCCGTCACGTAGATTCGATTGTTGTGGAATACTGGCATGCCCATGATCGTGCTTGGGCTTACCTCGCGATTGCGCATGAAACGGTGTACATCTTCCTTCGGGGCAGTCGGATCGCAGTCGAATCGCCACAAACGTTGGAGTGTCTTGACAGGACCGGCCGGTTGGTTCAACGCAAGTGGCTTGAAAGCGTAACAGACGCCATCGCCACCACAGAAGAAGACTCGCCGCTGGCCGTTGACGGTGCCCAGCGAAGGCGACGACCAGGTGCAGTGAAAGACGCGCGGTCCGATGCGCTCGCCATCCTGAGCCACCAGCCGGCCGGACTTCTTGTCAAGCACAATCAGGCTGGGCGCGTCGGGCTCGGGAATCCCGCTATGAATCCTATCCACGCCGTTACTCGTGTTCAGATACAGATGTGGTCCGTCGATGAGGATAGTGGCGCAGGGCGAGTCGTGCGGATGGACGCTGAGTTCGGCCGTCATGTCAAACAGCCACACAATATCGGCGTCGATGCTTGTGACCTCCATGGGGGCCGCGCCGGCCGGAGCCATGTGGCGGCCTTCGTCCAGGTACGGCCCGTCGTTGCCATCGGCTTGGCCGTTCAGATCCAGGCACATAACCTCGGCTCGATTAGTGACCACGTAGACCCGATCGCCTTCGACCGTTGCGGCCGAGCAAATCCCGCCGGTCCGCCAATCCAAGTATTTCGTGTCGCTTCCGAATCGCGGCACGACAAGTTGCCAGCAGAGGTCGCCGGTGTTTTCATCCAGACAAAGTAGCACGCCACGGTATCTGGCATGCCGAGGGTCACGCGGCTGCCCATTGTTGGTGCCGATAATCACACGGCCGCCGGCAACGACCGGCGTGGAATTGGTCTCCGTTCCCAGGGTCACAGACCAGCGGACGTTTTCACCGGTTTCCGGATTGAAAGTCGCCGGCAGATTCGTTTCGTCCGAAACCATGTTTCGCGAATATCGCTGCCCCCATTGCGGCTGGTCAGTTGCGAATCCAGTTGTCGCCACCGCCATCGTGCAAAGTACGGCAAACGCCAGCAGCCGTTGGTTGAATTCTCTCATCAGGTAATGTCTCCTTCAGCGACTGTCTCCAGGATCGACTCGGCTTTCAGACGAGTGTAATCTGTAGCTGTTCATTGTGGCAGAGGTCGTAGGCATGACGGGCGGGCAACGAAACGTCGCCCTCTCTCCTTGTGTCGCTGACGGACGACAGAGGCGATGAACCTAATCGAAACTCGAAAGGGTGGTGACCTATGAGACTGGCGATACGATTGGCAGCGATCGTGTGTGTAACGTGCGCTGTGATTTCTCGCCAAGCACAGGCGGCGGATCCGAACGCGCCGGCCGAGATCACTGTGACCGACCAGGTCGTGGCGCGCAACGTTGAACCACTTGGCGCGAATCTGACCACGATTGCCGGCGGGACCAACTTTGCCATCAACAACCACGTCTGGAACAGCGGTTTCGAGCCGATTGTCTGGCGAAAGATGGTTCGGGTGCAGCGCGCCGGCGACAATTGGTACGAGTGGGACGGCCTTGGCGGACCCGGCTACTGGAACCTCGCCTGGACCGGGCTGGGCAACGGGGCGACCGTACACTTCTACCGCATCGTCGACGAGCAGGGGAATTCGCTTTCCTATGCGGGCGGCACCGACTTTGGCAGTATCGACGGCGCCCACCACGTCGTCTTCGTGGGGCAGGCCACGATTCCGGGCCCATCGGACAAGTTTCCAGAGGGCGGGTACATCGTCAACGACGACCGCGACGGCAAGGCCGATAACAACATGAAGCGTGTCTCTCTGGACCGGTCCCAACTGGGATTGCGTTTCGGCGACTACGCCTACATGAAGCTGAAAACAAATTTCATCGGCCCGGAGACCAGCCCGCCGGATCTGCGCCAGCACTACTACGGCGATCGCCCCTTCTTCAGCGGTGCGGCCGACGCTTGGACCGGTCAAATCGTCCCGCACCCAACGCCGGTTCCATCCAATTTCCATCGCCGAGGCGAGACCTGCCTGAAGGTAGACGTTACCCGGCAAGGCACGATCGCCCTGGAGCAGTTCGTTTACTACAAGCACGACGACAAAGAGGGCCAATGGTACAGCCAACTTCATCCCAAGGCGAAATACCGCGTCGAGGTGTGGATGCGGCAGAAAGGTTTGGCCGATGATGGCAAAGCCCGATTTGTATTCCGCAATTGCGGTAGCTACGCCGCTGTGAGCCAGCAGGATCATTGGACCGTGACTGGCGACTGGCGCAGATTCAACTACGACTTCGTCGCTCCCGACTACCCGACCGAGCATCACGCGCACATCTCGCACGCCCTGGAGTTCACCGGCCCCGGCACGGTCTGGATCGACAACTTCGTGCTCTTTCGCTACGACGCCAAACACGAGTTCCGCCCTTTCACGCCGCACACGATCAGCTTCGACGAACTAATGGCAACGATGCCCGGCACGGGCAAGAAGCCGGCGTTGCGTTTCTACGGCACGATCTTCCATCCCTCGACCGTCGAAGCCATGTTCACCGATTACGGGAACAGTTCCTGGCAGGTCGCCTGGAACTCCCACGTGGGCAACGCGCCGGCGACGACCATCGCCCAGTGCATGGTTTGGGCCTACAAGACCGGCGATAGTCCCCAAACGCGAGTTGTGCCCTACCTGACGTGCAACGAGGAGTACACCGAGGACGAATGGATGGCGCTGGTCGAGTACCTGGGCGTGCCTTACGATCCCACCGTCGACACCCCGCGGAGCAAACCGCACGCGTGCGTGCGTTACAAGTACCGAGGCAACAACGGAACGCCCTGGACAGAGGAATTCCGCGAGATCGTGGTCGAATACGGCAACGAGACCTGGCACAACGGAGCCGGCGGATATGGCTGGGACGGTTGGGGCCCGCCCAGTTGGGTCCACCACGGCGGGCGCGAGTATGGTCTGTTCGCCAAATATATGTTCAACGAGAACGTCATGAAGATGCCGGCCTGGCGAGAGCACAATCTCGGCAGCAAGATCCGATTTGCCCTCGGCGCCAACTACACGGCCGACCTCGATTCGGATACCGCCTACGGAGAACTCGCCGTGCAGCAGGGCGGAAACATGTCGTACGTGGGACACGCCAACTACGTCGGGCCCAAATGGGAAACGGGCGACAAGGGTTCCTCGTCGTTCAACGACCACGGCGTGCAAGAAACGCTGGTCGCGCGCGTGACGGGCATCGGCAAGGTGATCGACACTGCCGCAAAATCGCGAGACGAACTACGCCAGCGTGGCATTGACTACGAACTGACCGCCTACGAGGGCGGCCCCAGCGGCTACTGGCAGAACAAAGACAAGCCCCTGGTCGACGAACTGTACGGAAAAAGCTTGGCGATGGGCCTGTCCGCGCTGGACGCCTGGATGTACTCCAGCCTGCGCGGGTTCAAGTACCAGAGCTATCTCGGCTTCTCGTCCGGCAAGTGGTGGTCGTCACACACGCTGCCCGAAGCGGGCGGCTTCCGGCCTCACGTCGGCTGGCTCGCCCTGAAACTGCGCAACCGCCACGTCATTGGCGACCAGATGCTCGATGTACGAGTCGACAAGACACCAACCTACTCGCGACGAGGCGAAGACATCCCGCTGGTAACGGCCTACGCGTTCCGCGGCGACGGCGCCTGGTCCGTGCTCGTGCTGAACCGAAAGCTGGACGGCCATCACGACGACACCGACTTCGGCGACGGCACCACACCAGTGACGCTGCACTTACCCTTCACCCGCCCACGAAAGATCACGCTCCACCGCCTGGCCCACCCGGACGGCAGCCCCGCCAACCCCCGTGACAACAACCTCAAATCGCTTCAGGTCACCATTGTCTCAGACGAAATCGACCCGGCCCGCTTCTCCCAGTCATTTGTCATCAACGAACGAACCGGTGGAATCCGCGGTGGCGTGCCTCCGGGCGGAGTCTACCTGTACGTGTTCGAGCAATAGGTCTACTAACTCGTCCCGTTTGGACGATGGAGAGCAACTGATGAAGCACTTTGCCAGCTTGCGAGAGTACGTTGCGGCTTTGGGCGAAATTGGTGAAATCCAGGAGATCGACGCAGAGGTGGATTGGAACGTGGAGATGGGGGCCATCGTCCAGCGTTCCTACGAATTGGGTGCGCCGGCACCGCTGTTCAACCGGGTCCGCGAGGCTGAGGCGGGGTTTCGGGCGTTGGGCGCACCGGCGGGTGTGAGCCGGAAGAATGGGCTGGCGCGTGTCGCTTTGTCGCTCGGTTGGCCCGCTGCTGCCACTGGTTGTCAGATCGTGGATGGCTTGGCGGAAGCCCACGACCGGGAACCGATTCCGCCTCGACGTGTGCCGGACGGCCCGTGCAAGGAGCATAAGTGTCTCGGCGAGGAGGTAGATCTGGAACGCCTTCCGGCGCCGCTGATTCACGCTGGGGATGGCGGTCGTTACGTCAACACGTGGGGCACAGTGATCGTGCAGACTCCGGATGGAGAATGGACCAACTGGTCGATTGCCCGCATCATGCTCGCCGGCAGGAACACGATGACCGGACTGGTGCTGCCTCGGCAGCATTTGGGCATGATCTACGCGCAATGGAAAGATCTCGGCCAGCCCATGCCGTTTGCCTTGGCCATCGGTACTGCGCCGGCGATTCCGTTTGTCTCCGCGATGCCTTTGGCCGACGGCGTCAACGAGGCCGATTTTGTCGGGGCCTATTTGGGTGAGCCGCTGGAGGTGGTCGATTGCGAGACGGTGGACTTGCAGGTGCCAGCCACCTCGGAGATCGTTCTGGAAGGGACCGTTTCTGTCGACGAGACGGTCGATGAAGGGCCCATCGGCGAATACACGGGGTACATAAAACCGGGAAAGGGCTCGCCGCAGCCTGTCTTCCACGTGACGGCCATGACGCACCGCGATCAGCCAATCCTGCCGGTCGTCGCATCGGGAGAACCGATTGAAGAGAATCACACGTGCTGGGCGCTGGCGATCAGCGCGCAGGTTCTGTGGGAGCTGCGATCGGCCGGTTTCCCGGTGACCGCCTGTTTCAGCCCGTTTCACAGCGCGGCCCATTGGCTTGTCGTCACGGTCCCCTGCTCCTATCGAGGCCAAGCCACCGCCGAAAGACTCGTCGGCGAATTGGCCAAGGTCCTGCATCATTCCCGCGCCGGGGCCCTCGTGCCCAAGGCCATCTTGTTGGGTGACGACATCGATCCGGCGAACTTGGAAGAAGTGGTTTGGGCCTTTGCCGCCCGTTGCCATCCCGAGCGCGGACAGTTCCTGTTTCCCAATCAAGAGACGCTCCCGCTCCTGGCCTTTCTGTCCCCTGAGGAACGCGAGGCGAGACTCAGCACCAAGGTGATCTACCACGGCTTGCCGCCGGACGACGTGCCCGCCGACCAACTGCCCCGAAGAAGCTCGTTTCGCCACGGAGTGCCGCCGGAGATTCAAGAGAAGGTGCTCCAAAACTGGCGACACTACGGTTATCGAGGCGGCTGAGTTTCGCCCATTGCCCAACCGCGCCTCGTAGGATGGATCTCCAGATCCGTCCATTGCGGGCCATACGGCCTGCCGAACCGCGATTTCGAAGTCTAACCAAGGGCCACGTCCAAACGCTGAGTTCGCCATTCGCACCTCGGCCCGCGCATGGCAAGAATCCTGTCGTTTCGTCGGAAAGGAAGCCATATCTGTCCCTCTCGTTCGTCTTCCAAGTAGAATGGCACTGCCAACCGGTGGTGCCGGCGGGTCGAATTGCGGAGAGAACCATGCGTTTTCTGAATCCAATCGATTGCGATGTCGCGAGAGATTGCATGCGCCGGGGAAATCTCCTGGAGGCGGCTGGGATTCTCCTTGAATCGGAAGATCGCCAGCATCGTGCGGTGCGGAACTTGTTGTTGGAAATCGGTCCACAATTGGGAGAACAGGCGCGGCAGGCCTATTCCGACGGCGAAGTCGCGGTAGCCAAAGAACTCATCACGTGTGCCCATAAGTGCACACCCCTGGCTCCGGAACACGAGGTGCTGCGCGACCGAATTCTCCGCGACTGCGAGGAAAGGTCCAAGCAACGGGAGTGGCGGGATGGGCATATTCGGCAAGCCGCGGCATGGGCCGAACAGGGGCGACTGTGTTCGGCAATCGCCATGATTCGTCCGTTGGAGGACGATCCGGAGGCGGCCCGACGGAGGCTGGACTGGCAGGAGAAGCTGGATCGTCTGCAACGTTATGTCCGCGAGTTCGAGGAGTTTCTCCAGCGGGATGAACTGGCCGCAGCCGAAGCCGTATTGCGAAAGGCAAGGCAGGTTGGACGGACCAACCCGCAAGTACTCTGCATGGAGAAAGCCTGGCGCCGCAGCACGAGTCACGCTGGCGGTGATGGCCAAACCCAGGAGAACTCCGGGGGAGCCGGACTCGTTCCGCCGAGTTGCCCCCCGGCACCGATCGACGACCGCGGAAAGGTCTTCGGCCTGGACGGCTTGAGCATCGGGGCGGTACTGGTCGTGCCGCAGCCCGTTGTTCTCGTCGGCACGGCCAGCGTGGACTGGGTGCAGTTACCGATGGCTGCCCCACTTCATCGCCAACATGCCTTGATCCTGCGTGAGCCCAATCACGGGGATCGGATGTCGCGGTATCGTGTGCTGCCATTTGCGGGCTGCGCAGTGTCGATCGGCGGCGCAGTGGTGGACGATTCGCTCACGTTGACGGATGGCGACGTGATCCGGTTCGGCAGTGACCAGTGCCAGTGGATGTTCCGGCGCCCCATGCCGAATTCGGACACCGCAATTCTCGAGCGCCGTGTCGGTGCATCGGGATGCGTTTGCACCCACGACGAGACTGAGTTCAGCGTGGTCGTGCTGCTGGGGGATCGTTTTGCTGTCGGATCAGAGGACGCGGCGGCCGACGGCGACTGTCATCTGGGCGAACCGGCGTTACCGGCTCGCAGATTCTGCCTGGAATGGAAGAAGCAGGGTCTCGGGGCAGCCGTCGAATGGATGGAAAACGGCGGCGCCCTGTACGGCAATTCTGGAGACCGAGAATTCGATCCCGTGAAGGAGACGATGCTCGTGCCATGCGAGCTGGCACTCTATGCCGAATTGCTCGGTTGGGATATCGTGCACGATACTGGGCCGGATCACCTGCGGCTCCGAGTCTGGGACCCGAATCGTGTCAAAGAGGAGTCGTTAGATGGGCAGTAATCCGATCGACGAGGCACTTCGCACAGGCAGAGATGCGATCGTCGGCTGCCTCCGCCGCGTGTGTCCAGAAATCGATGAGTCGGAAATCGACGACGTGATTTGCGCCACGAAGTCGCGGGGGCTGAGACAGTTGGAGGAACAACCGGATTTCGAGCCCGATTGTGGGTGGCGACAATGGCTGGGGAACCGGGCGCTCGAAGACGTCTTGTATCGCCAGTACAGTAAGCCCTTGGCGGCGTACCAGCGACGCGTGTTTCCTTTCCTAAGGCAGGAAGACCGGGAAGACGTCATTCAGTACGTCTTTCTGAAGGATGTCGTCGAGAGACTGCAACACCATCCAGACTTCGAGCCAAACAAAGCCTGGATCGCTTGGCTGAGATGGAAATCCTCCTGTCGCATGAAGGACTATATTCGTCTGCGTCATGAAGGAAATGCAAGCTCGATACAACAGGGGACGGAAGCCGACTCCCGCCATCCGCTGGAACCGGCAGGCTCGGGCCCGACCCCCAGCCAACTTCTCGTTGCGAACGAAAAACGCGAGTGCCGGAGAACTCTGTTCAGCGAAATCCTGGAAGCGTACTGCCGGGATTGCGAACAGTACTGCCGCAAGTGCGAACGGGATGGAAAACAGAAGGGAAAGAAGGACTGGCGACGAAAGGTGCGCGCAAGATGGGAAGAACGCGAAGTCTTTGAGCGCAGTCTTCGGCAACAAGAGACTCGTGTTGCTGCGTCAGAGATGGGAATAACCGAGCAGCGCGTGTCTGATCTTCGGGTTTCTGCAAGGAAGCGCCTGCGAACGGTAGTTGGGCACGCCGATGCCCGAGGTTCGTTGTTCGGTACGGCCATCTTCGCTTTGCGGGATGACGGCCGTCGCGGGCGGCATAAGGCGCCGAAGCTTGAACAGCAGACTCTGGACTTGCTCCGCCGGATCGTGGACGAGACGGGGGCCATGTGTCCCAGCCACGAGGTGCTGGAGGCCTACGCAGAAAACCCCGATTCTGCGAATTCGCACGCGGTCGGCTATCATGTCCGTGCGGCTGTGTGGCATTTTGATCCTGCACCCCAAGAACGTGGCTGCCCCAGATGCCGGCAGCACCTGGAGTTCCTTGCCGGGGAAGCGTTCTAGTTGATCACCCGCATCACACGGAAACCCACTGTGTTGAAACGGTGCGAAGGCTCCGCATGATGACGGCACGCCGAACGGCATAGAGCCCCGGGGCTTTCCCATCCTCCGCCGCGCAACACGCGGGTATCGCCCTTGCTGGGCCCCGGTGGATCATCTGTTGGCGACACGCGATAGTAGTCATCGGCGAAGTAGTCCCGGCACCATTCCCAGACGTTCCCGTGCATGTCTTTCACGCCCCAACCAGTGAGAGCGTACTTGCCGACTTCGCACGTTTGCCCGAGCGCTGTTCCCGCGATGCGCAGACCATACGGAGACCGGCCATCAAAATTGGCCTGCGACGCATCGAGCGATTTGCCATTCCCGGTGCCGAAAACCTTGTACGATTTCGTTTCCCCGCGGCAAACGTACTCCCATTCCGCCTCGGTCAACAACCGGAATTCTTCGCCCTCTTTGTCACTTAGCCATTCGCAGTATGCCTGGCAGTCGTTCCACGAAACGAGCACCACCGGATAGTCGGGTTTCTGCTGGAATCCTGGCTTGCGCCAATTCGCACCGGGCGTCAGCACGTACTTGTCCTGTCGCCACACGTACCCTCCCTCTCCGTGTCGTTCGGCTCCTGTTTCGTATGCCGGATTCGCCTTCGCGAACTCCTCGAACTGACGAACGGTTACCGGGCACACCCCAGCATAGAATGGACGTGCAACGCGAACGAGATGCCGGCGTTCGTTTGGACCTCGCTCTTGTTCTTCATCCGGCGAGCCCATCTGGAATTCACCCGCATCGACGAAAACCATCTGGTCGTCAAGGTTCGATCCCGGCTTGGGCCTGCTGGGAAGTGAGACGGACCGTCTCCCTTGCATCGATTCCAGGAATGCGAGGGCACCGTCCCGCGGCCGCTTTGCTGGATCCGGTGTCAGCACTCGACGGAGCGATTCCATTTCGTCACGTTCCAGCCCGTCGGTGACGAACTCGCAGTCATCCTGGCGCCTAAGGATCTCGTTGGCTTTCTCCCCAAACGGTTCCTGCCCCGTCCGAAGCCTCACGTACGTGGCTGCGAGACTATACAAATCCCATGTCTCATCGGGCCTTCCTTTATATGATTCCGGAGGCATGTACCCGGGAGTTCCCCCGATAAACGAATCTCCGGACGAACTCAGGGGCCCGTCAACCCACTTGGCAAGCCCCAAATCTCCAAGTTTCACATATCCGCCGCTGAACAATACGAGGTTAGCGGGCTTGATGTCGCGGTGCCTTGTTCCCGTTTTTTCACCGGGAGGAAGAAGAAAGTCGAGAACGGACGCGATCTGCCACATGTATCCCGATGGGTAGCGGACTTCGCCAAGCAAGATGTCTCGGGACAGCCCACAACTCTTGGTTCTCAATTTCTCCTGAAGCAAACTCTCCAGCGTACCATCGCCCAGCTCCCAGCGTGTCACCAGATGTCCCTGCACCTCCCAACGGCCAAAATAGCTCACGATGAGTGGGTGTTCGCGGACCATCGGTCGCCGAAACACTTCAGGTTCCCGAAGCACAACGTCCTCCAATTCCACTGGATGTCTGGACAGTTTCAACGCAATGTGGGCATCGTCCACGACGACATGCCAGACCTCGCTGAACCTCCCGACCCCTATGCGTTGCCATACGCTGACTCCCCTTTCCTCCTCCAATTCCGTTCGCACGGGATGTCCTTGGACACCAACGCAGAATTCATGTCTTGGGGATTTCACACTTGGTCTCCAGCCAAAATGGTTTCACGCTGACAGGCAGAGGGCCAGCAGCCCACGCGGTTCAGCCAAACAGATCAAGAACGGCCCTGAGCAGATCGGGTAAGAATTTGAGCGCCAGCAAAGCCAGCAAGATGATCGAGATGCCAATGACCAAGAATCTTGCCACACTCCCGACCGCTTTTACGCCGTCTTCCAAAAGCTGGGTGATCAGGTCGAAAAGCCAATTCACCAGGCGCACCAACCAAGGCTCGACGTCCAATATCCGTCGGTCGAGCTTGCGGAGAAATGCGGGCGGAGCTTCCACCTTCGCGCTGTCCACTCGTCGACGAATCTGTCGCAATTCCGACCATTGGAGTCCATTCAGAAGCGAGGTCAACTGGGACAGGCAGTCTTCCCTGCGGACGTCTAGTAGCCGATCGACAAGGTCAGCCACCGCAACCCTTCGTAACTCAGGTTTGTCACGATACATCTTCACATACTCGGGCGCCCCTTCCTCGGTGATCAGGTAGCGTGGATTCCCGATCTCGTAGCACAGGGCATCGTGGACGATCTGTCGATACGGGTCACGCTCAAGGGCCGCGAGTTTCTGCTGGATTTCCTTGTCGCGACCACGCCAGCAAGCGACGAGCGAACTCAAGAGTTGATGCCGTCCGCGTGAAACCAACGTCCGGTAGGACGCTAGTTCGCTCCTGCTTGGCTGGGGAAATCTCTCAAGGCACAGGATCTGATAGACGAGTTCGAGGATGGCTCGGTTATCCGCGACGCCTCTTGCCCGGCGCAAGATGGCGAGTCTCGTTTCGGCCAGTTCCGGCGACGACATGTCTTCGAGCTTCGACGCAAGCGCCGGCACGAGATCAGCTCGTTCAAGCTCCAGCAACCGATCGACAAGACAAGGAGGTGAGGCCCGCTGGAATTTGGCATCGGAGAGATAAAGATCCATGTACTCCCGTTCGCGATCTTCGATCAGCAATGCCACAGGGTCACCGATTCTCTTCACCAATGCCATTTCCAGGAAACGCTGGTACTCGCGCGGACCTGAGTCCCTGAGTTCCTGCTTGATTCGTCTTTGCTCACCTTTCCAGCAAGCCACAATCAGGCGCAAGTCGCGAGGCAGATCTTCGCATAGTTCAAGTTGTCTTAGCTCGTCCGCCGGCGGTTCTTGGAAGTCGTTCACCCGGTACGTTTCGTACAGCGTGTCGTATAGCTTGTTTTGTGGAAAGGAACCTCGCAAACGGCGAAGTTTTTGCACGGCGCTGCCTTTCAGGTAGGTCGATTCTGCCGCCTTGAATACTCGCTGAGCAACTCTCGGCGGCAACTGGTGCTCCAGGCGGGCAAGCAGTCGAGCCCCGAGTTGAGCCGGATTCGCCTCAACGACAGACTCGATCAGATCGGGATTCCGCTCGGCGAGACCCAATCGCGTTGCCGGTTCCTTCTGTGTTGGCCCTGCTTCCCGGCCATCCAACCACTCGCAGACCGCGTACGCCATCTTGCGGCCTTTGACCAAGTCTCGAATCCGGCCCGAGTCGACGGCGTGGGATACCCAGCGCTCGTAGGAGGTCTCCGCCTCGAAGGGGAGTTGGCTCACAACGCGACGGGAGCGGGCATCGACCTGTACGAATCGTACGCCGCCTGACGCCTTAGCCATGCCTACGCCCCAGTAGTACGTACTTACAGGATTGCAGCCCTCGAAGTACGTGTCGAAGGTGCATCGCACGGCGAGTTCCTGGTCAGGCAGCACGGCGAACGCAGCCTCGATGGCCGATTCCACTTCGGGCGGCGCGCCCACAAAAAGAACCATCTGCCGTTCCGCGCGCAAACGGCGCGCAGCCAAGGCCAAAAGCGACAGTTTCTTGAACTCCTTCCCCCACTGGCGGACGAGATCGACCTGAGCCTCGATGTCAGCATCCGCCAGGGCGATTTCGGCACGTTCGATGTCACCGGTCGTCCGATCACCCAAGTCCAGCGCTTCCCCCACCTGTTCGACGAAGGGGAACTGCCGGAATACTGCGAAGACATCCGACGATGCTTCCGGGAGTTCTCCGGCGTCGAAGACCAGGCCATGCGCCAAGTAGCGGCCCGTGCGGCCCTCCCGATCTCTTCCCGGCACGCCTCTGGCCTGCGCTAACAACACCTTGCCGGATGGAGCGACGTGGAATACGCGTTTGGCGGGATTTGACGGGTCGGACGAGTACACGAGTCGCGCCTCCAAGGACGCCAACTCGGCGGCGTCGATGCCCGAGGTTTTCGACAACCGCAGCGTTTGAAAGCCGCGTGACTGCGTCGGTGAGTCTTCTTCCTCGACGTTCCCATAGAGAATTTGCCAGGGGTTGACAGTTCTCATTTCCGTATCACCTTTCCGAATATGTCTCGGAGGTTACTCAGCAAGTATTCGGGGACATCGACGTCGGGCGAAATGATGCACGCCATTTTTCGGTGGCATCCCTTGCGGGCTGGATCGCGGTCGCTCTCCACCTGAATGCGGAAACGGTCGATTCGCCATTGGTCGCCTCCCCGAATTTCCACGCCGTCGAAGTCCCACAGCCCGTCCTCCTCTGCCCATCGTGCAACAGCATCGTGTCCACTGCGGACCAGTTCCGGCGTGTCGGATGGTTCCGTCGCGCCGTCGACGATACAGATTGCACGCCGGATCCCTGTCAGGGCGGGGGCCGTCTTCTTGCACGTTCGACACACAGGGTAACGGGCCGTGTACCCTCCGTCGCTCCGCAGTTCCTGCCACTCGAACCGCGTGAGGTGTTCTCGGCAAAACAACTGCCGCAGCATGCCGCCCAGCGAGCTTTCAATCGCGGCCAGCGCTTCCCTAATCCGTCCCAAAGGAAAGCTGGTCGGGTCCTTTCGGCCGTTGTCGAACGCGGGCCACCAGTCCACAAGAACATCAACGGCTGTCAGATCGCCGGACCGGATCATTTCGCGGAACAGCTTGAGATGCGTGCGATCGCCATCGAAGACGACCCGCTGCAAAGCCCGCATCAGGGCCCCTTTCCCCAATTCGTCCATCGCTTCCTGGATTGCCCCCTGATCCGGCACGCGGAGAGGAAAATCCCAAGGCTTCCGCATGGCCTCTCCGACGTGATGTAGCATTCGTTTGACCGCGCCGGTAGGCCGTACGGGCTGAAACGCTCCTACGGCTTGCTCGAACGTGACAATCGCCGATCGCTTGAGCAGGTCCATCAGCGGCACGACTGCCCGCGCGTTGCCTAGTTTCCCAGCCGCCCGACAGGCCGCCTCGCGGACCTGGACCGGTTCTTCGATGGTCAAAAGCTCAATCAGTTCGTCGACCGCTCGATCGTCCTTCTGGTCGCAAACGTCTGGGACCGCTTCGATCACCGCGCAGCGTACATCGGTGTCCCGGTCACCAAGCCGCAACATGATCCTGTCCCGCGCTTTGGGGCGATCAAGTGCAATGATTGCGGCCAAAGAGGCCAAACGAATCGTGGAATCCCGATTCTCGTCATCCAGCAATTTGGCGATGGGCTCGAAATCGTCGGGATCGGCAATCTGGCGCAGCGCTTCGATGGCCGCGCAGACCACTTTGGGATCAGGGTCGTTCAGCCGGTCATTTAGAGGTCTCCGGGCGAGAGGGTTGCATACCTTTCCCAACACGAGGCAGAGTTCGCACCTGAGTTGCGCGTTTTCGGCATCGAGACGCTGGATCATTCGCACCACAACGGCATCATTTGCGATCGTGACCAGCAACTCGGCCGCAAGTTTTCGATCCCTCCGTTCCGCCGCAGCCAGCCGATCCATCAGCAAGGCTACGAGACGTTGGTTGCCTTGATCGACAAGGTTCTTGACTTCTTCCGCGGCCGCGGCGTCCCCGGACATATATCGCAGATACGGTCCGCTGACGTGTCCCTCGCCCAACTGCTCCAGGGCACTGCTGGCGGCGGTCAATCGCCGCTTGTTGTCCGAGTTCAGGAGGGGATACAACGGATCGACGGCCTCTTGAGCCCCATACAGAGCGATTGTCCCGCATGCCGTGCAGAAAACTCCGTCGTCCGAGTCGCCCAAGAGACGGAGCAGAGGAGAAACGGCTCGCGCCTCTCTGAACCCGCGCAAAGCTTTGCTTGCCGCCTTGCGCCTGTAAGGCGACGCATGAGTCAACGACTGGACCAGGCGATCCACGCCAACTCGCAAGCCACACTTGCCAAGAAACCACCAGAACAGGGTTGCCATCTCGGTGCCCACCGCCCAACTTGATGATTAGGGTGCCGTTCCGCCCCCGAGCCCCTACCAGTACGAACAAAACACCGCAGCCCCGATGATCGCTGCCAGGAGAGCGAAAATCGTTAACCACCACCGCCAGTACCGGCGCCGCCACCACGGAATCGATTTGTCGATCACGAGCAACATCGCGTCGAGAACCTGCTTGGGTCTCCACGCGCGAAGCTTCCCGTCCTCGGGCCGTTCTCCCAGAGCCGACGACACGGCGTGCGAGTTGCTTCGGAACTGGTTCCGGCAAAACGCCAAAAATGCTGCGCCGCCTTGTTGGCCGGCAACAAACTCCTCAAGCTGCTTGGACCGGCCGCGTACCGTTTTCATGTACTGTCTCGCTCGGGCGCGATACTTCCAACGACTATTGTCAACGAAAGCGTCTGCAAGAGAACCTCTCGCCAGTTGTTGCTGCAGGGGTAGATGAGCCAACGGAAAGGTCACCTCGTCCGCCTTTGTCAGGGCGACAACCAAGTGCTGCTTTCGCTTTGGTGCCCCCAAGGCCGCCATCCCCAGCGCGTACCGGCCGAGCAGCACGCCGAGGGAATTCGCAACGTCATCCACGGGCGAGATGCTATGGACGAACAACATCACAGGTGACTCTTTGATGTAGTCAGCGTACTCGCGAATATCGGCGATATTGTCGAAGACCTCGCCGCTTTGATCGTAAATCACGAGAGTGACGGGACGAAGAATCGGCATCTTCACCAAGCGAACCAGAAGCGGCTTGGGGAACAGCTTCTGGCTGGGCGGTGGAAGCTCACCGGCATCCATGCCCATCTGGATCCTTCTCACCGTATCCAAACCGTGTTCGTCGAGGAGCTTGTAATGGAATCCACGCCAGAACTTGGACAGTTCCTGCAAGGCGCGAAAGAGCGAGGCGATGTAGACGGTCTTGCCGTGGCGAGTAAACCCAACCAGACTGATGATCACTGGGGGATACTTCCAGTAGCCGTCGACATACAGCGGGGGGATCTCAGCGCCGCAGTTCTTACACTGGTAGATTGGGTAGCCCTTCTCCGTTTTCGATTCGTCGAATTTCTTATGCATGCGGCACAGATTGTACGGGCATAACACAACACTCTCTCCTTTACCACACGTTCTTCATTTCGCGGGCACGGCGCGGCTATTGTCTGTGAGTCAAGGCGAAGCTTGCCGGCCGATCTGGATGCTTTTCCGCAAATTATTCTGAAATTTCCTCGCCGAGGTCCATCGTATCGCCTTCGAAGGGCTCTGTACATCGGCTCCGGCTGACGACGAAGGACGAGGCCGACGCGCTACTCCGATGCCCGGATAGCCGGATTTTTCTGCGAATTCTTGTCCTCAAACTTGCCAGAATCCCACTTTTCGTTCGCCATCTTTGCAGACGCCCGACGGGCAGGCCGGGTGCATGCAAACGAACCAAAGACTTTCTGGAAAGGGAGGTGAGTTATGTTGTTCAAACGCACAGGTTTCTGGTTGGCGGTCACCATCGTAGTGGCCTTCTGGATCGGGGTAGGAACCATTTGGACCTACGTGCGGACGGCCGAAGGTGAATTGCGGCGAACGATCAAGGATGCCGTGCCAATTGCGTTCGAACTGAAGCGGCTCCGGAAGATGACCGACGATCTGATTCCGGAACTCCAGGCGAATCAGAAAGTCGCGGCCCAGCTCGACGTGGAAGTCGAGTACCTCGAACGGGAAATCGCCTGCGTCCAGACAGACCAGGAAGAAGCCAAGCAGCAGATGCAGAAGCTGCGTGACGCCTTACAGAAGGACCAGTCCTCGTACGATTTCGGCGGGCAAACCTTCTCCCGCCAGGAGGTCGAAGAGGACCTTGGACGACGTTTGACGAAATACGACGACACTCAGTTTCAGCTTGAAGCGAAACGCCGCATCCTGGAAACGCGGGGCCAGACGCTCCAGGCGGCCACGGCCAAGATCCGTCACTACCGGCAGCAACGCGACCTGCTGGAGGAAAAGGCCGAGGCCCTCCAGGCAGAATTGAAGACAGTCGAACTGGCCCAACAGGCGGGCGATTTCCACTTCGATCACTCGAAGCTCAAAGAGACAAAAGACTTGGCAACCGACCTCGAAAAACGGATCCGTATCCTGCACAAGCTGGTCGAGAGCGAGCAAACGGTGGTAGGCGAAATCCCCGTCGACGCAGACGGCCGGTCCGCAACGGAGAAGTTCGACGACTACTTCGCGAAACGCTAACCGCCGGGAGAGAGCAAGATGACCCAACGCTCCGCTCTTCTCCGCGTCGCAATCGCCGCGTGCGTGTTTTCCTTGGCCGCCCGTCCGGTGCGGGCGGCGGAGATTTGGTTAGGCTCCACGCGGGATTCCGTGCACAAGAGCCAGTCAGGTGCAGCAAGGCAACTCGTCCGGGAACTGACCGCCGACATTGCCCGAGAAACGGGGATTTGCATCAAGGTGCTCGCGGCAGAAGATCGCGAAACGCGAACAGCGGCAGAATCGTTGGCGTTGGCGCTGGAGGACACGGGTCGCCAAGCCACGTTGGGAGACGCGTCGGATCAGAGCCCCGGTACGTGGGTGGTCATCCAGGTCGCCACGAGAACGCTGGGAACTCGTCACCAAATCGAGATCTTCTGCAGCGAGAAAAGGTACACCGCATTTCATCTCGGCAAAGACTGGATCGACGGCCACATCGACGGCCGCGACCCCGCCTACGCATGGTTTCGAGTGTGCAGCGACTGGAGTTTTGATGCCGACCAGGCATCCGTCGCGGCCCAACAGCAGTTGACGCGCGAGCTTCAGCGAGAAATCGCCCCTGACGGCCACGCCGACTGCAAGCCTTCGGTGCCGCCGATCCCGTGCCTGTTGGCGGATACGCGAGTTCGTAGCGACGAACACGTCGAGGAGAAAGTGCGGCCCTACGGGACGCAATACCGTCGTCATCTGTTGATCGGGGTTCCCCAACCATTGCTGGTCGAATGGAAGTCAGCACTCGCCTGGAACCTATGGAAGGATCGAGCAAAGCTGGCCTTGGCAACACTCTTGGCATCTCTGGTGCTGGCCGCAGCCATCTGGGCCGCCTATCGACTCGACCGCCTCACCCGTGGTTACCGTCGAAGCCATCTTGCGGTCGGCTTGTTCGGCACATTGATCCTTCTCGCGTGGCTCTGGCGAATGGTAGTGGCTTGAAGGGACAACAAGGTGGCCCAGCAAATGTCTGTGAACTTCGGTATTCAACCTCGGAGTAAGGGCGCGATCCAAGAAGCCGATCAGGGCCTCCTTCGCGACGGCAGCACCGCTAACAGCGCCTCTATGTCCGTACCGCTACCGGCCCGAAATCACACAAGCCCGAAGCGCAAGCGAGGGACGTAACTTACTGCCTCGCTTGCGCTTCGGGCTCGTGTGCGATGTGGCAAGCTTGACCGGGAGCGGTATAGGCCCGACTTTGGCTGACTATCCGCCCATCAGGTGAGACAGGACGGCCAGTTCAAGCCCTTCGTAGTCGCGGTCGGCGACGCATTGCTGTTCCACTTCCCTCGGGAATGCGCGGACCTTCTCGACTAGTTTCAAGAACACCTCGCGGCTGTTCGTCAAGTGCTTGTTTGCGGCATCCGCTTTTTGCGTGCGCATGGCCTTCACATCCAAGCCCACGAATCGGCCCGTTTCGGCGTAGCCGGCCAGTTCCAGCACGCGGACCTGATTGTAGGCGCCGCGCAGGTTGGCCGAGCCGAACGATTTGTCCTGATCGAACTTCAGTCCGTTCTGATCGTTCAGATGGACGCTCCAGAGTTTATCTGCTGCCAGGGCAAACGCCATCTCGTCCGACGGATCCAATCCTGCCAATAGGGCATGCGCCGTTTCGATCAGCCCGCCGACTCGCGACGGGTCGACCGTCCGGTGTGCCAGTGCGAGGGCATGACCAATAGTCGGTATGTATGCCTGATCGGCCGGCTCGTTCGGTTTGGGCTCGATGGCGATTTCGATGCTCGTGTTGTGCTCCAGCACTTGATTGATCGCATCAACTAGCTGGTGATGTGCTTCGATGGCGTTTTTCGATTCACGAACATAAGTGCCTTCGCGAGCCAGCCACAACACGATCAGCCGGGTGCCCAGGATGTCGCAGATGTCGGCGGTCTGTTTCAGACGACCAATGGCCCACGCTCGCGATTCCGCGTCGTTCGCCGTGAAGCCGCCGTCGATGCCAGCGGGACTTTCCCACAATCGAGGCGCCACGAATTCCGCAACCAGCCCTTCGCCGTCGAGCATCTTTCGTACCTCGGCCGCCTCCTGCGCGACCTCAGCCGCCGACTTGTCGTCAATGTTCGGCACGGCATCGTCGTCGTGAAACTGAACGGCGTCGAACCCCAGTTTTTTGTATAAGGGCAGCTTTTCGGCGAACTGAATGGTTGGACGCACAGTCGGTCCAAACGGGTCGGCGCCTTCGTGAATGTTCCACGGTCCAAACGAAAAACGATAATCAGCGGCCATGATTTGTCTCCCTACGCAAACGAGTAGTCAGTATTCGGAAATTGGTCTTCTTTCACTTTGATTCTCGAGGCCTCACGCGTCCAGATTCGCGAGTTTCGCGGTTTCTTCGAAGTTCCGCAAGCCGGCGCTCGCGCCCATACCCGTGACACAACACGCTCCGGCTGCCGCGCCCAGTCGGCCCGCCTCGGCAGCATCCATTCCCTTTAGCAATCCTGTCAAGACGCCGGCGTAGAAGCTGTCTCCAGCTCCATTGGTATCGACGATCGGCCCGGGCAGAGGTGCGCACTCGATCGGTACGTATTCGCCGGCCTTCGGGCTCAACAACGCGCCTTCCGAACCAAGCTTCACGCCCAGCAGCCCCGGAGCGCCGCACTTGCGGTAGGTGTCGATGATCTTCCTGGGATCGCTTTCGCCGGTCTGATGCGTTGCCTCGGCGTGGCTGGGAATATAGATGTCCAAGTGTGGGAGAATCTGGGACAGCGGATCCATCGTCCCACCCTCACCCGCAGCATCCAGCGCGGTCAGGCAACCCAAACCGCGAATCTCCGCTAGCACGTCTGCAAGATCCTTCTCCAGATTAGGCATCAACGAGTAGTAGCCGATCACCGTCATACGGCTGCGGCGGAAGACATCCAGATTGTCGCGATACATCTTTCCATCCATCGTCCGCGGCGCGCCAACGCAATGCGCGAAACTCCGTTCGCCTGACGGGTCAATTAGAACGGCCGTTGTGCTGGTGGCCTCGGTCGGATGAGCCAACAGGTAGGTGGCGTCGATACCTTCGGCTTCGTACTTGCGTCTTATGACGGACGCCCATTCGTCGTTGCCAACATAACTGAACGCAGCCACGTTCATCCCCAAGCGTGCCATGGCGACGCCTGCGTTCGAGACGATCCCGCCCGTCGTCACTTCAATCGGATCGACTTGGACAAGCCGACCGCCGCCGATAGCCACGTCCAACGATACCGGACGCACAAGGATGTCGACGACACACGATCCACACAAAACGCAATCAGTGGTCTTTTCCATAGCTGTCACTCAAGACAAATCTGTACCCGCCGGGCGGTCTCCAGTCGAAGTCTCGACGTCGCAGACGGTACGATATCCGCTGGTTCAAGGGAACTGATGATAGCGGACAGCGAAGGGGTATGCTAGTCTGTGGCAAGCAAGTCCTATCCGTCGTGTTGATATGGAGCTGGAACAATGACTGAATCAAGAAAGTGGGTTGCAGCGTGGCCACCGAGCGGACTTGGGTTATCCAAGCAGACTGGATTGATCGTTTTGGCCTTCGGCCTGCTGTGTTCTATCGGATTGCAGCATGCAAACGCTGCGGACAAGCCTAATGTGGTTCTGATCCTGGTGGACGATTTGGGATGGACCGGATTGAGCTGCTATGGCAGCGACTTGCACGAGACGCCGAACATTGACCGATTGGCCCAAGGGGCCGTACGCTTCACGGATGCCTACGCTGCGGCTCCGGTCTGTACACCAACACGGGCTTCGATCATGACCGGCAAGTCACCGGCGCGGCTGCATATCACGGTTTGGCACGAGTCGTCGGGTGAACCGCCCAAGTGGATGCGCCGAAAGCTGGTTCCGCCAGTTACTGAAGGCAACTTACGGCTGACTGAGACGACATTGGCGGAAGTGCTTGACGCTGAAGGATACCTGACCGCGCACGTCGGCAAATGGCACCTGGGCGATGCGGCCCACTATCCGGAGAACCACGGTTTCGACGTCCACGTCGGCGGCAGCTTCTGGGGTTGTCCGCCGACCTTCTTCTATCCGTATCGAGGCTTGTTCGGCGGCGCACGCGAATTACGGTATGTGCCCGGTTTACCGTTTGGCAACGAGGGTGAGTACCTGACGGATCGACTGACCGACGAGGCGCTGGCGATCATCGACCGCGCCGGCGACCAGCCGTTCTTCTTGAACATGTGCTACTACACGGTGCACACACCGATCGAAGGCAAGCCCGAGTTGGTGGAGTACTACCAGAAGAAGATCAAAGAAGGCATGGATCACGACAACGCACACTACGCGGCCATGCACCACAGTCTGGACGAGAACGTTGGTCGAATCTTGACGAAGCTCGACGAACGAGGCATTGCGGACAACACGCTGGTCATTTTCACGTCCGACAACGGCGGTTTTGTCAACAACTACAATAGTCAGCAAGTCACTCGCAACACGCCATTGCGTTCCGGCAAAGGCTCGTTGTACGAAGGCGGTGTGCGCGTGCCGCTGATTTTCCATTGGCCCGGAGTGACACAGCCTGGCCGCGTATGTGACGAGCCCGTGGTTACGACGGACTTCTATCCTACGATCCGCGACATCGTGGGCGCGGCGGGCGACGACGAGCACAACGCAGAGATTGAAGGGGTCAGCCTCGTGCCGCTGCTGAAGGATCCAAACGCGTCGCTTGAGCGCGATGCCCTGTACTTCCACTATCCGCACTACTATCCGACGACATCTCCGGTCAGTGCCGTGCGTGCTGGCGACTGGAAGTTGCTGGAGTATTTCGAAGACGGGCACGTGGAACTGTACAACCTGGCCGAGGACGTCGGGGAAGCCAAGGATTTGTCAACCGAGAAGCCCGAAAAGGCCGCCGAATTGCGTCAACGATTGGTTGAATGGCGCGAGGCTGTTGGAGCCCAATTGCCATCGGCGAATCCCGATAGACAATAATGAGCGTTTCTTGGCGGCCTGCGACGACGATGTTCAACCGAATGCCGGAGGGCTGCCGAGCAGGTAGGTCCCGCTTGCCGAGCGGGACCTCGAAGCGCTAACAGCCCTCAGCATCCAAGGTCCCGCTCGGCAAGCGGGACCTACTCGCGAGGTGCGGCATGGATCCATCTAATCTCCCACGCGAATCGCGGCATAGCAAACTCGTCTATCTGTTTCTCGGCATTCCTATCGTCCTTTGGGTAACAGCGTTGCTGTTTCGTTTCCGCATCGTGAATATCTTCGATGCCTACCTGATGAAGTTTCCTGGCCCCTGGATGGTCTTTGGGGCAATGTTGATCTGTCCACTGGCTGCGGTAGTGTTGGGTGTACGAATGGTCCGCAGGCGTTGCGCCCCGGTCATGGGACGACTTGCAACGACGGCAGGCGGATTGCTGTTCGTTGCTTTCGTAGTCTTCATCGGCATTCCGATGCTGAGGGCTGCGTTTACGCCGCGGACGCCAAAGAACCCCAGCACTCCCAGGCCGGTCGAACCGCAAGTCGGCTTGCCTGTGTTCCCCGGCGCTCAAGGTTTCGGCACGCGCACGCCGGCCGGCCGCGGCGGTAAGGTGATCGAAGTCACGTCGCTGGCCGACGACGGCCCCGGATCGCTGCGCGCGGCCGTGAGTGAACCGTCCCCTCGCATAATTGTCTTTCGCACGGCCGGCACGATCGAACTGAAATCCGAGTTGTACATCTCGCATCCGTTCGTGACCATCGCCGGCCAGACGGCGCCCGGTGACGGAATCTGCGTCAAGGGCGCCGGAATCGCGGTCATGAGTCACGACGTGCTGATCCAACACATCCGCGTGCGTCCGGGAAACGAGGGTCCGGTGGATGCTGACGTAAACGACGCCATCTCGATCATGGGAAAGCACGGCGAGATCGACGGCGCGTACAACGTCGTGCTGGATCATGTGTCGGCAAGCTGGTCGGAAGACGAATGCGTCAGCACATGGTACGGGGCCCACGACATCACGATTTCGTGGTCGATTATCAGCGAGGCGCTCGACCGAAGCCGGCACCGCAAGAAGACACACAGCGCGGGCTTGCTGATAGGCGATAGTTCCTACCATGTCTCGGTACACCACAATCTCCTGGCCCACAACGACTTCCGCAACCCGCTGATCTCCGACGGCGGAACGCACGACGTGGTGAACAATGTGATCTACGACTGGGGTGTACTACCGGCCGAAATCACTGACAATGATGCGAATACATTCCTGAACTTCATCGGCAACTACTTCATTCCGGGTCCATCGACGCAGACCGGACCGTACGAAATCCTATTCGAGGCCGGAAATCCCAGAATCTACGTCGAAGGCAATCTCGGGCCACACCGGCCTGACACCGAGGCCGACGAATGGGCGCTAGTAGGCATCGGCTACGGCCAGGAAGGCGTCGCACCGCAGTCGTACCGCAGCAAGACGAAGTACAAGACTCACGCGATCACTGCCACCTCGGCCGACGAGGCACTGAGCCAGGTGTTAGCCGAGGCAGGAGCAACGCTACCCAAACGAGACGCCGTCGACCAACGAGTGGTTTCCGAAGTGCGAAACAAATCCGGTACGATTATCGACTCGCCAGACCAAGTCGGCGGCTATCCCAAACTGGCCCGAGGCGATCCGCCCATCGACACAGACCACGACGGAATGCCCGACGACTGGGAAACAGAAAACGGACTCGACCCAAACGACGCATCCGACGGCAACGGTGATCTGGATGGTGATGGATACACGAACATCGAGGAGTATCTGCACGGCCTTCTGTTGCGTCAAGAGAGTGACAGCATCACTCGTACCGGACAGAAAGGTTCAGTCCCGTGACCCCCGACGTCAGGCGTCCCGGCGAGTTCTTCCCAGGGGCGAAGATGACCTGGTTGACACCCCGGAGCAGAGACGATGCGATCGGTGTGGCTTCGAATGTCGAGTCGTCGATGCGCGTGATTCTGTCCGGTGGTACCATGATGCCGTTCATTTGCAGGGAAACGGACTCGTCCTTGCCTACGTTGGCCACGGTGAACTGTAGGCGTAGTTCTTTCAGCGAGCCGTCCCTGTAAGCTGCGCCAACGTCATCACCCACGACTAACTCCACCGGTCGTCCGCCGACGATACGCACCGGGAACTGGTTTTCCGGGTTGCTGTAGCCGATGTAGTGTCGTGTTTCCCCTGTGTCGGCCAGGTAGAACTTGTCCTTGCCACGCAGTGTTTCGACTGAACCGACTTCGCGCAGGCTGATCGCGTCCGACGCTCCCCAGCCCGGATTCACCTCTTTGCCCGTCACGCCGAAGAAATTGAACAGGTAGAAGCCGTCGCCGCCCAATGCCCAGAAATTGCTGGCAAGGCTGCGCATTTGCACGGGGCCACGGAAATGGTTCACGCAGGGGAAAGCTGGCACTTGATGCTGATGAGCCAAATCGACGAACTCCTTCAGACGACCGCTGTACGGCATGTAGCCGCCGCCCACGATCAACAGGTCCATCAAACCTTCGCGCAGCCAAGTCTCCGCGTCCAGGCCGCTGCGTCGGGACATCGCTGCTGTGTCCGGCACGCGAATGGCCAGAAGGTACGGGCGGCCGCGTTTCTCGCCGATTTCATTCAGCGTTCCCCGCACCTGCCGCACGAAGCCCGTCATCGCGGCGGTGTGCTGTTCCTCCTCGCCCAACTTGAAGAACAGCGGATGCCGGTAGTAGTCCAATTCCAGTCCATCGAAGTCGTACCGAGGGCAGTACCAACGGATGAAGCCCAGGAAATGCTCTCTCACCTCGGCCTTGCCCCAATCCAATCCCGGCCAAAACCAAAGCATGATCGCATCGCTGGGGTAGGCCTGTCGCCCGCGTTTCATAGAATCCTCGTTGCCCAACAGCAGGTCCGGCCGGCCTTTCTTCAGCGGATAATTCAGTCCGTCCAAGTTTGGCATGCGTGCATCGTGCGTGTCGTTCATCCGAATCGATGCGAATATCTCCATGCCCGCTTCCCGTGCCGTCTGAATGTAGCGGCGCGTCGCTTCGTCATACACGGCTGGCGCCTGTTCCTTGGCCGCCCAATACGCCATCGTGCTCTGCAGCGAATGCACAATCCCAGGCCCGCGATCGGTAGCCCCAATGTTCAGGAAGTAGCTATCTACCTGCGTCCCGAGGGCGTGACGAATTCGCTCGCCCAGATAGCGGTCCCAGTCCTTTCCGTCCAGCGGCAGCCGTACCTCGCCGTCATCATTCACGATCACGCGCCGAGTCTTCTTGTCAGTCGCGGACTGAGCCGCGTCCACCGTCATGCATTCGGACATGCTCCAAAACAACACCGGTAGGCACAAGACGATCTTCATTGTCGTTGTCTCCTGCTAATGTCCTACGAATCTGATCTTTGCCAAGTAGATGCTCGTCTTGCCTTCGTGCGACGAGTAGTAGCTCATCCACAGCAGCCCGTCGTGCCAGACAAGCCCTGGGTAGCTGCAGTCGCCGCCGCTGGGCAGGGTCAGCACCGGTTCGTAGCTGTCGCGTGTCATACGTGCCAGGACGGTCGTCGCTCGTTCACCATACCGCCGGGCGGCGGCCCATAGGTTGCCGTTGGGGAGACGGATGAAATTCGGACCTCCGATTCTCGACTCCATTTTTGTCCATTTCCACTCGGTGTACGGCGGTTTACTCGTGCCGATCCAGTGAGGCCGGGTCAACGCAATGAGTTCTTCGTCAGGCACAAACCGCAGCGTTGTCTCGCTGGCGTTCCATATGTTGTTGGGCAGTCGGAATTCGGTGATCCATTCCCACTCCAGACCGTCGCGACTGCGGTACAGCATCCCGCGCCGCGGGTTGCTTCCTTCGCCCATTTTGCTGACGCTCCACGCCCAGCCTTTGTGCCAGGTTACCCGCCACAACCAGTGATCCTCGGCCAACAGCTTCTTCGGAGCCGTCCACTGGTGACCATCGTCGGAGAAAGCGACGCGCGGCGCGCGAGTCTTGTATGTGGTACCTTCGTAGACGCTGCCGCCCATAATCAACATCAGGCGGCCGTCGGGCGTGACCGAGATCTTTGGATCGCGCAAGTCGACGCCTTGTTGCTCGACCAAGGCGGCAGATTGCCAGTCTTCGCCATCGTCCGAGACAATCACACGTACCTTGCCGACGCTGCCGCCGTGACCTCTGGCTTCGCGAAACGTACACCACCAACGATCATCGAAACGGATCAGGTCCGTAAAAGCGTTATGCTCGCCGCGATCCCAGATCTTCTTGACCGAGACGATCTCAGGCTCCGCCCCGACGACCATCGACGCAGTCACGGCCGCCACAAGACACGCGCATTGTCGGAAACGTCTCCCAACAAGACTCAGGACTTGCGATTCTATGAGTGTTCTTCTCATGATGGCTGCTCCGAAATACTGGCCCGTCGAAAAAACACCGCCGGCAATGGTGCCCATCGTTTCGTCGCCACGCAGCTAGGAGTATAACAGACTATACCAGTCGGACAGCACCCGACCCCTCCCCGCCGTTCGTTATCCTCCACTCGTGCTCGGAAAGGAGCTTCGAATGAAATCCACGGCTTCAACTCTCTTGGTCCTTGCAGTGCTCCTCATCCCAGCAACGGACGCGCTGGCAGAATTCAAGGCAGGTGCGGCGGTTGTCGACGTGACGCCAACGCAGTTTCCGGTCCTGGTGAACGGTGGCATGACCAGCCGCAGTGCAGACAAGGTCACAACACCCATAAACGCTCGAGCGATCGTGCTGGACGACGGCAAGGAACGCCTGGGCGTCGTGGTGGTGGACAGTTGCATGATGCCGCGTCCGCTGCTGGACGAGGCGAAAAGCCTGGCGGCCAAACGAACCAAGATACGCCCGGATCGAATGCTGATTTCGGCGTCGCACTCGCACACGGCACCTGCGTCCATGGGATGTCTGGGCACAGACGCCGATCAGAACTACGTGCCGTTTCTCCGCGAGAAGCTGGCCGAGGCCCTGGCTGCCGCCGAGGCGAATCTGGAGCCAGCCCGTGTGGGCTGGGCAGTCGAAAACGCTGCGGAATTCACTGCGCTCAGACGCTGGATTCGCCGGCCGGATCGAATCGCCGACGATCCGTTCGGCAACTCGACCGGGCGCGCGAACATGCACGCCGGGCGCAATTGGGACGACGTAACGGGCGAATCCGGGCCGGAAGATCCCGACCTGTCGCTCATTTCATTTCAAGCGAAAGACGGTCGTCCGATCGCCGTGCTGGCCAACTTCTCGATGCACTACTTCGGTGGCCAGCAGGCTTTGGGCGCGGACTACTTCGGGCTGTTCTCCGAAGGACTGAAGTCGCGTCTTGCGGCCGAACGGGACGATGAGCATCCGCCGTTTGTCGGGATCATGTCTCACGGCTGCAGTGGGGACATATGGCGGCGCGATTACACGAAGCCCGTTCCTTCCAGGGAGCAGGATTTTACGGTCGAGACATATGCAAACGGTCTGTTGGATATCGCGATTGCGGCCTGCGACACGATCGAATACAGCGGGGAAGTGGACTTGGCCATGGCCGAGGCTCGGTTACATCCGAAATATCGCGTTCCGGACAAACAGCGTTTGGAGTGGGCTCAGCGCATCGTCGACGAGATGGGCGATCGGCCACCGAAGAATACGGCAGAGGTCTACGCTCTGGAACAGATCATCCTGCACGAACGTCAGTCGACGGATATCGTTGTCCAGGCTGTGCGCATTGGTGACATCGGCATTGCCACCACGCCCAATGAAACCTATGCACTGACGGGTCTGAAAATGAAGCTGCAAAGCCCGCTGCCAAAGACCATGGTGATCGAACTGGCCAACGGCGGCGACGGCTACATCCCGCCGCCCGAGCAAATGTTGCTAGGTGGCTATAACACGTGGCCCGCTCGTTCGGCCGGATTAGAGGTCCAAGCCGAACCGAAGATCACGCAAACGGCGCTTGAGCTGCTGGAAAAGGTATCCGCGCGACCTCGGCGCGATCTCAGACAGGGCTGCGGTCCAGCCTGCGAAGCCATTCGAAAGGCCAAACCCGTGGCCTACTGGCGAATGGACGAAATGGCCGGTCCTGTGGCCGTTGATTCGACGGGGCAGAATCGTGATGCTTTCTACGAGCCTGCCGTGGCGTACTTCCTAGAAGGGCCCCGATCCGATTCTTTTTGCACGGGAGACGAGACAAACCGAGCCGCGCATTTCGCCGGGGGACGATTGCGATCACGAATCGCCTATCTGGGAAACGAGTATTCCGTATCGTTATGGTTGTGGAACGGCATGCCCGTTGATGGCCGCGAAATCACGGGTTGGATGCTGTCGCGCGGTCGTGACCATGGCTTGGGCCCCGACGGGGACCACCTCGGCATCGGCGGTACGGCCGGTGATCCAGGCAAATTGATCTTCCTTCACGGCAACGACAGCGAAGGTGCAAAGCCGGTCGCAGGCCGCACGGAGATCGAGCGTTGGACCTGGTACCACGTGGTGTTCGTTCGCGACGGCGAGCGAGTGCGAATCTACTTGAACGGAGCTTCGCAGCCGGAGATCGAAACCACATCACCAGTGGACTTTCCTGCTGGGTTTGACCAGTTGTTCCTCGGCGGCCGCTGCGACAATCAGTCGAATTGGGAAGGCCGACTCGACGAGATCGCCGTGTTCGATCGAGCGCTGTCCGCCAAGGAAATCAAGGCGTTGTCGGTTCGGTGAACGCCGCCGCCTTCGGCTTGCCGAAAGACAAGCAAATGGACCATGTCTCGCCGACAGCGGTGTAGCTTTGCCCTATCGTGACGCCCCGGCTATGGGCGTCCGATCGGCTTTTCTTTGAGAGTAGGGATATTGACGGGCGGGATGTCGAGTTCCTGGCGTGAATAGTAGTTCCACTTGCCGTTCTCGTATTTGGCCAGAAACACTTCGCCCATGTCGTCAAGAGCCGCGCTCAACGGAATGTCGCCGGTGACGCCCTTCCATGGCTTTGTGCGGTAAGCCAACACGTCGCGGATCTTGGCCCGGTTCAGCCCGGCAACTTGCACGGCCCAGATCAGCATGTTCATCCCGTCGTATGCGTGCGCTGCATTAGTTTCCGGCTCCTCGCCATAGAGTTTGCGAAACTTGTCGCAGAATGCCTGGTACGTTGGATCCTTGCGGGTGGGATCCCATGGAGACATGCAGACGACGCCTTCGGCGTTCTCGCCCGCAATTTCGAGGAAGCGATCGGAGATGCAGCGGTCGCAACAGAAGAACGGTTGCGGCATGCCCATGTCGCGCATCTGGTTAAGGATTTTCGCGCCTTCTATGTCGTTGCCCCAGTGGACAATGGCTTCAACGTTGGCTTGCTCCAGCAGAACCAGTTGCTGAGAGAAGTCGTCGAGTCCCAACCTGTAAGGTCTTTCCAGGATGATGGGGTTGCCGAGACGCCGGCTCCCATCACGGACTTCGCGTATGCCGAACCGGCCGAAGCGGTTCTTGGACCGAATGATTCCTACCCGCTTCAATCCAAGCCTGCCGTACATGTATTCAACCAGCAGATATCCCATTTGCCGATCGTCGCCAATGCAGCGTGCCACCCACGGAATGTTGGTTTCGATGAACGTGGGATCGGTATCGCCCGAGTTCATCATGAAGATCTCGGCCTTCAAGGCCACGCGAATGGCGATGTGGCTGTTGGCGCCGTCGATGGTGCCCAGGATGGCCCAGACGTTGTCCTTGTAGACCAAGTCGGTGGTCTCGTTGCCCGAAGCGCCCCACAAGGCGTTGTCGTTGTGGACAACCAACTTGAACGGGACCTTCCGTCGGTGGTAGCCTCCGCGCGCGTTGGCTTCGTCGATCGCCAATTGGGCGCCTCGCAGCATCATGATGCCCATGTGTTCTTCGTGGCTCTTGCCGCCGGTGGCCACCGAGACGGTAGGGTGAATCGGCCCGAGGAAACCGATCTTGACGGCATCCACATGTTCGGGTTCAGGAATCGCTCGGCCGGGGCCGGTGTACTCCAGTTGTTGCAGAAAGTGACGTTTGAAGGGCTTGATGTCGTATTGGCCATACGGCTGGAATTGCCGCGAGGTCCGCGCATAGTTCTGGTCCTTCTTCAGCTTCAAGTCCGGAACCTCGTACGCGCTTACCGCATTGATCTTCTCCAGGACTTCACGCGTTTCGTCATCCACATCCACAGGTGGACGCGAGTTTTCCGCTTTCTGCTTCTTCGACTCCGCATGGCACGGTGCCGCGAGCAGTACGAGAACGGCAGACAGAGTCAGTTGGTATTTCATGGTTTGGCTTCTTGTGAAAGGACCGTCTTTGGTACCATGTTAAGTCGAAAATGACGGGTAGGCCGGAACAAGTCCGCGCAGTTCCGACGTCCTACTGTATTCGTGCCGGAACTGCGCGGACTTGTTCCGGCCTACACATTTCCTACGCCGGCTCACTTTACGGGTCAGCCTTTACCTCTTTCAATCCGGCGTAGTATCCAGGCCCCTTGGCCCAGCCCAGTCCTTTTGACGTGCCGACCCAGACGTCGTTGCCGTCGAACTCGACCCAAAGAACATAGTTGTGTGGAATGCTCCGTTGGAGCTTCACGGTCTTCAGCACTTCTTTCTCCCGGCGTACGACGGCCTTGCCGCCGTGTGTTGTCGGGTCCATCGTGTAGGTCACCCAGGTGTCCGATGGGAAATCGGCGAACACGCCCAGGCCCTTATCCGTCGAATACCATGCTTCGTTGGCACTACGGCCCTTGACGGCGTTGCCAAAATCACTCGGCAGGCCCGTCTCGTGGGCGTAGATCCCTCGCCAATTTCGTCCGTCGTAACGGCTCATCCCAAAATAGGTCGACACCCACAGGATTTCGTCCACATAGCTGACGCCGGTGGTGATCACGTGCACGATGCCATCATCGCGGTACAGGTCGATCTCCATCTCGCGGTCCGGGTCCATGTGCGCCTTGACCCACTTATCAGCCGCCACGTCGAACTCTAGCACCCCGCTTCCCCAAACGCTCACAAAGACCTTGCCTTTGTCGTGACAGACGCCGTAATTCCAGATCTCCTCCATCGGTGCGTTCTGTTCGGTGTAGATCGTCCATTTCTTGCTGACCGTGTTGTAGCGGCTGGCGCCGGCTGTGGTGGCCGCCCACACGTTGTCGTTTTCGACGGCCACACCGTAGACCACGTCGTTGACCAAGCCGCTGTTCAGTTGATGGAAGTGATCGAAGCGACCGCCGCTGAACCGCGCCAGCCCGCCGCCGAACAGTCCAATCCATATATCGCCCGTCTTCTTGTTGACGTCCAACGCCGACACGACGCGCCAGGGCAGCCCATCCTTTTCCTTCCACGAACGGATCTTGCCGGTCCGCTTGTCGTAGCACGCCAGACCATCTTCCGTCCCGATCCAAATCCTGGGGCCGTCGGCCTTCACGGCAAAGATGTGATCGTTCGGCAAGCCATCTTTGACGGTGAAATGCTTCCAGTCTGTGTAGACATAGGGCAGTTGTAGTTTGGTGCTGGGCTTGGCCGCCGGATCTTTCGGTGCCGATTCTTGGCCGGTAGCCGAATTCAACGTGAGGATGATCGTCAGCATACCCCACAGCGTTGCGGTAAAGAGGCTTCTCATAGCGAGTCCTTTGATGCGCCACACATTCTTGCCAGACGCGATGGCTGTCTCCGCTCGAATCTTACAGCGTATTCAGGTATTCGATCAAATCGTTTAGTTCATCCTTGGTCATGTCGTTCGTGACCCCGTGCTGGTCGTCGGGGTTGTACCTGGTCCAAATCTCTTCCAATGTCTCGGCAATGCCGTTGTGCAGGTATGGCGCCGAATCGTAGATGTTGTTCAAGTGCGGCACGTCGAAATGCGACTCGCCGTCCAGCCACATCTTCGTACCTACATTCTGCCGCGAGCGGTCAGTATAAAGCGGCGGAAAGTGGCACGTTACGCAACGTTGTCCCTCGGGAATGATTCGGCCATCGTTGGTTCGGGTCCGCTCGAACATGGCCTTGCCGCGACGCTGGGCTTCGGTCAATTCGGCGCCCAAATCCCGGTATCGGTTCGGCGGTCGTGGGATGGTGCAAATGTAGGTTTCCAAGGCGAAAAGCTCGTCCGGCTCAAACGGCTGAATTCGTGTGAAAAACACCGCCAGCCGCGGACCGCACTGGCGTTGCAGGCTTGGATTTGTGCCTTCCCACTTGAACGGCGCTGTGTCCAAGATTCCCCGCAACGTACGGTTGTCCACGGGACTGACGCCGATTCCGTCCGGTTCGATGTCGTAGGTCAGCCCGTCGACATGCCCATCGGGATGACACGAGTGGCACGAAAACTGTCGGTGAAACGTGATGTTCGCACTGTGAAACAGTCGCTCGCCCCGTCGAGTCGTCGTGATCCCTTTGGGACCGCCCAGGTCGATTCGTTTGACCGCTTCCAGCCTTTCCAGGTCAATGAGTGTCAGGGAATCGTCCAGACAGTTGGCCACGAACGCCGACCTCCCGTCCGGCGTGATTAGCACCCCACGAGGGCTGTGTTGCGTGGGGATGTGCTTGATAACGAACTCCGTTGGTTTACCCAAATGATTGGGAAACACGTGCTGACGATCGTGTTCCGAGGCAGCCTCCAGTATGGATATCAGTTTGGGCACGTCGATTACGGCGACGCGGTTCGAACCGGAACTGGTGACCAGGGCCAAGCGGCCGTCGGGCGTGATGGCTATGTCGCTCGGGTCCGGGAAGCACATGTTGGGTTCGTCCAACAGCACTTGATCCACGCGGCCGTCTCGCCAGATGACCGCTAGACCGTTGGTGATAGTCCAACCCTGCAACAGCCGTGTCATCGGGACCAGATTCTTTGTGCGGTTCAGTGTGGCCAAGCCAAAGTCGCCGCTGGGATGCCATTCCACCCCCATCACCAGGTTCGCGCCGGGGACCACGATGCGATCTTCCACGACTGCCCGTTCGGTATCAATCACCGTTACTTCGGACACCGAGGGCGTGCGGAACTGCACGTACCGCGATAGCGAGTTCGTCACAAGGATTTGCGAACCTTCGGGCGAAAGTGCCAGCGACCAGGGATTGCGACTTGCCTCCAGCCGTTTGACCTCGGCCAGCGAGACAGTGTCGATGACCGAGATGCTATCCGTCGAGGTGTTTAACACGTAAAGCACTTTGCCCGTACGGTCCGTCAGCACACCGTGCGGCTCGTCGCCCACAGATATGGTGTGGATTGCCTTGCGCGCTGCCACGCTGATCACCGAGACGGTGTCGTCCAGACGATTGCTCACGTACGCCCGTTTGCCGCCGGGATGAAAGGTCACATCGGTCGGTTGCCCTCCGGCTGGGATTTCCGCCACCTTCTCCATAGTCGCCACATCGACCACGATCACCGTGTCCGATGCTTCGCAAGCGACGTACAGGTCCCGCCCGCCTGGGCTGAGTGCCATGTTCAGAGGCGTCTTGTATCGGACCGCCGCCGACTGCTCTGGCAGTTCTGTCGGATGAGCAATTCTCTCCAGGGCCTGTTCGTAATCAAACGGTTTTCCATGGGCGTTTTCGTGGCAGCGCAAACACGTCTGTTGCTTCACGTCCTTCAAGCCCGCCAACACTGCGGCGCGTTTATCGCGCATCACGGCTTCGGGCGAATAGTCGCTGCCGGCGCCGTGGCACGCTTCGCAGCCTACGCCCTCGAATATCGAGTACGATCCCATCGCGCCGCCCGCCGTCTCGTGGTAAGCGGTCGAGTGGCACTTCAAACAGGCGGCGCTGGTAGTCGGGTTCTCGTTTACGCCCATCTCTTTGGCGATCTTCTCCGCAGCCGCCGTTCCCAGCACAGCATAGGCATTGGCATGCCCGCTATCTCGCCATCGGCTGTACTGGTAGCCCATATCCGGCCCTTTGTGACACTGGCCGCAGGCCAGCGAGCCGGTGTACTTGGGCAGGGACGCATCGACAGGCTCCGGCAACTCGTGCGGATCCGAATAAGCCCAATCGTCAGGCGTCGAATGCTTGATCTTCTCCCACGCTTTCTTGATGTCTATCTTGGGGCTCTTGAGGACCGCCACGTGCGAGCCTTTCACTGCGTGGCATTTCATGCAGTCCTCGATGGTGGGCATCTTCAAGCCGGCGGCGCGAGCTGCCTTGGGCTTGATCATCACGGATTCTTCCATGTAATCGCTGCCGGGTCCGTGGCACTTTTCGCATTGGACGCCGTCTTCGATGTGGAACGTCTCGTCCTTCTCCCACTCCTCGGCCTCGGACCCCGTGGTGTGGCAGCCAAGGCACATGGCCGCTTCCTGAGGTTCCTGCGGAATGCCGCTCAGTCGGGCAATCTCCTTGGCCTCCGGCTTCGCCAGCGAGGCGTAGGCTTTCGAGTGTTCCGATACGAGCCACCGGCAATGCTGGTACCCCATGTCCGCGCCCTGATGGCACTTGGCACATTTTTCCGCGCCGACGTAGACGGGATTCTCGTAAGTCTCGTCGGCCAGCGCTGATCCAACGTAAATCAGGAAGACCATGACCAACAGGGGACAACCAAGAGGCAACCTTCGTTTAACCGCGACCCAACGGGGAGCGCGCGGCGTGGATTCAGATGTGCCAGATGACATGATGCCAGCAGAGAACGTCGCCGCGCCCCTTCGCGGACGCGCTCCCCGTTGGGTCGCGGTTAAACGAATCGAGTCAGTTCGCATCTTGCTCCACCATCAGTATCTGGTTTGCTGACACGTCTTTCAGCGTTGTCGTCCGGCCGTCGGGCCAGCGGATGTCCACTTGGGCTCTCTCCGCACGTCCCAGACCGAAATGTGCCCGAGGATCAGCTTGCGACAAGTAACCTGTGACTGGAATCACATCGTGGATCTGCGTCAATGTGTCAGTTCTTACACTGATCCTAGCGCCGACGGCATCGGACTTTCCGCCGGGCAGCTTAACCGCGATTTTCAGCCAGTTGTTCTTGTTGCCTCCGTCGTTTCTCAGCAACCTGGGCGTGTCGTTCAGATTGACGACCAACAGGTCGATGTCTCCGTCGTTATCATAGTCGCCTGACGTGGTTCCGCGGCCCACATACTTCTGCCGGAAATAGTCGCCCGAATCGGTTGCGATGTCCTGGAAATTGCCCTTTCCATCGTTGCGCATCAAGACATCTTCCTGCGCGTACTCGCGATGCGCGTCACCGTTGGCGACAAACAGGTCCAGGTCGCCGTCGTTGTCGAAATCGAAGAGAACCCCGCCCCAGCCGACGTATTGGCCGCAGACGACAGCAAGCTTCGAAGGAGCCGTTCGATCCTCGAAATAGTCCTCCCGGTTCAACAGCAGGCAGCCGTATCCCATATCGGGGATATAGATATCCAACCATCCGTCACGATCCACATCGCCGACGGCGGGGCCCATCGAAGAGACGTTTTGACCTCCTTCACCGAAGGCCAAGCCCATAACAAGGCCGTCTTCCACAAAAGTGCCGTCGCCCGAATTTCGGTAAAAGTAGTTCTCCATGGCATCGTTGGTGACGTACAGGTCCAACAGCCCGTCGTTATTCAGATCTGCCACGGTGCCGCTCATCCCGCGTCCGTCGGGGTTGATCAGACCCGCCGCCTCGGTCACGTCGGTGAAGGTCCCATTGCCGTTGTTGCGGTACAAGGCGTCTTGCTGCCCGCCGTAGCTGCGCGGTCCGGGATAGCCATCGGGCGCGTAGAACTCTCGGAAATCCGGATCAAACTCCAGATAGTTCACCACGTAGACGTCCAAATCGCCATCGCCGTCGTAGTCAAACCAGGGTGCCGAAAGACTCCACTTCGGGTCGTCCAGGCCAGACTGTTCGGAGACGTCGGTAAAAGTGCCGTTGCCTTCGTTGCGATAGAGAACGTTCTTGCCGTAGTTCAACACGTACAGGTCCAAGTCGCCGTCGTTGTCGAAATCGGAGGCCGAGCACCCCACGCCGTAACCTTTGTCGCCCACGCCAGCCCGGTCGGTCATGTCCGTGAAAGTGCCATCGCGATTGTTGCGGTACAAGTGATTGGTCAGCTTGCCACGATACTTGCGACCGCGATTGTCGTTTACCTCCGGCAGGTAACATCCGCTCAACAGATAGATGTCGAGCCAACCGTCGCCGTCATAGTCAAAGAACATCGCGCCGGCCCCAGTTCCTTCGACGATATTCGTAAGCCGGTCGTCGCCAAATCCGTGCTTGGCGGCGATGCCTGCATCGTGGGTGACGTCTGTGAAAACACGTGATGCCGGATCGGCCGCGAGCAATACGGTGGTCAAGCACGGGATGGCCAGTAGCAGAACGTGAGCGAAAAGACGATCCATGCATCGATAATGCATGAGCTGAACGGTCGATCTAGCTTTCACGGTTAACTGTTCCTGAATGAGCATTTGTTGAACAAGACGTTAACCCAAATTACGTATCAGATTACCTTCTAGTTCGCCTTGTTCACCCCTTAGACCGCATCGAGACTATCCTCCATCTGGGATGCCGTCCCACATGGCCCCCATGTCAATCCACTCGACAAACGTCCGCCGCTCGTCGTCGCTCAGCGGTTCTAGGTCGCCAGGCGGGATTGTCTTGATCGGCCTCTTTGCAGCATTGCCATCCCATGCACGAGATGTGTTTCGGCCAAAAACATGCCACACCAGCGGGCTGGTGCGGGCTTTGCCGGGATGGACGTATTTGCCGGAGAAACCGATGTTGCCGGACGAATCGTCCGCTGCCAGCAGGCTTTCATACGCTCGATTGAAATACGCTTTGCGATCACGGTGATCTACCGGTTCGAGGCCGCTGTCCAGTCGAGGCAGCGCACCGTCTGCGGCGTGACACGCGACGCATTTCTGCTGGATGATCGGCATCACGTCCCGACGAAAGTCCACGGTTCGTCTGCGCGCCGGTGGTAGCGTCAGTGCGATCGACGTTCGTTCGAGTGCTTCCACGAAAAGGTTCTCTGGCGTCAGTTCCGGATCCTCGTGGCATCCGATGCAGCCGCGAGGTTCGCGGTTCTTGGCCCAGATCCATCCGCAACTTCGCAGCGCCAATCCGTCAACGTCCAGTGTTTGCAGTTCGATAGGCGTATTGGCGGGCACGGCGATGTTGAACGAGCCGTCGTCGGATATGTCGATTTCGCCGAGCAAACGCCGTTGTGCGAGCGGCGGGATGCCCGTTCGCGAATTCCGCGCGGTCAGAGGGATGCCCTCCAAGACACGCAGTCGCTTGACCGACCCAGGCGGCATCCACTCTCGTTTCTCGAGGTCCGAAAGATGTACGTTCAAGCAGTACAGTCTGCCGTTCGGGTACTTTCTGCCCTGTGGATCCTGTTCCATAACAACGCTTGATCGCCCGTCTGCCTCGGAACGCTTTTCAATGGCCTTAGCTTGGATGTCGTGGAACCGTGGATCATCGAAGACGCGTGCCCACCGTCCGGTTCGCGGATCAAGTCGGCACACCGCATGCGTATTGCCCGAGTTGCACGGTCTGCGAGAAACGAGAATCGTGCCGTCAGCCAACGGCGAGGGCGAATGGAACAGTCCATCCCCGTCGCGCGTGATCGGACGATACGAACGTAACGGCCGTCGCATGGTGACGCAGGAGAGATACCCGGCGCCGTCCCAGGGCATTCGATCCGACTCGACAAAGACCACCAGATCGTCCGCCGTGACGCATGGCATATGCTTGACTCGCCGGCCGGCTGGGCTTGCGAACAACGCAAAGTCCGCACCGTCGATGTTCACACCGAACAGGCTGACGTGCCCGAGGGTGCCTCGCACCAGACGACCGCGCTGCCAACTGGCAAACAGTAGACGTCCATCCTCCATCAGAAACGGGTCCATATCGCTCGACAGATTATAGGTCAACCGCCGAACGGCCGTACCGTCCAGCTTGGACGAGTAAAGATGCGTGGCCGGTCCCGATCCGTCTTCGTTTTTCGTACCGGCAGCGTCACTGACGAACGTCAACTGATGCCACGGCTCCCGCGAAACGATCGTGTACAGCGTCGCCTGATAGCCGGGACTGCGACAGTTGCCCATGCCGCTGGTGATCTGGCGGACGCCGGAACCGTCCACGGCCATCTCGAAGATATCCCAGTTGTCCGACGCTGTCCGTTTGCCCGCAAACAGCAACTTGTTCCCGTCGAACGAGACCTCCGGATCGCAAGCGTTTTGAAACCCAACAGTCAACACGCGAACAGCCCCGTCCGGATACACCACGACGATGCGCCCCCCATCGCCGTATGGCGAGCGAAGCATACCGTCAGCGGTTCCGCTCTGATTCCGTGCGTGCGATCCCGCCGGTAGCTGCGCGAGGACGAAAGGACGGTCAAGGCGCACTCCGCCCGGCGCAAGCTCCTCAGCGTCCGCTCCGAATCCAGAAAGAGAAGACGCGAGCGTCACCAATGGGACGAACAAGAGATACCGCGCGACGAGTAGTCGTCTCCACGCGCGGAACGGCCTACGTCCGTCACCTGCTACGAAACGGTATCCGTGCGTCAGCGCTGCCAACGGACCGTGAGATGGGAGACGAAACGGGTGCGGCTGCCTCCCCCTGCGTGATAGCTTAGTGAACATTTACACTTAATTTGCAACGGAATATTGACTGCAATTACAGCGCGCGGAAAAAGGGGACGGATTTCACTTGCTGTAAGTGCCCGAATGGTGCAGGGCACAAATGGAACCCGGCCCCCCGCTTCCAAGACCGCGTCAACATGGCGCGCAGGTCGTATCCCTAAACATGAATGAGACTTGCGGGGTTGTCAAGAGACGCGTTCGGTCCGCAGCCATGCCGCCTGACACCGTCGGTTTGCTGCCGACACCCATCCGCAATGGCTCACCAAGGAACAGGGTGCCGACACAGTTCCTTCTGGGGCAGTCTAGATCGTCTGTACGTACTGCCGCAGCTTCCTTGCGCGTTACAATCGAACGCTGTTCATCCGCCGGGTTCGACCCCGAGGTACGAGGGACGTGTGGGAAGGATGTGGGGCACAATTCCATCGTGCCCCACAATGGTCATGCGACAACGACTCCCTTCACGGGCCTCTACTCACCGTCCGTATGCCTGCCCGTGGCTGCTGCCCGAGGCGCTGGTCGATATCCTGATGAAGAGAAGGTTGAGACTGGCCTTAACGCTGCTGCTGGAGTCCCCGTGGGCCAGTGCGTTGGTCGAGCCGGCGGCGTCAAAGAAGAAGTTCGGCTTGATCTTGAACTGGGGGAAAATCGTAGCCGCAACACCAAGACCGAAAGTGGTGGCAAAGCCTTCGCCGCGAACCTGTTTGCCCTCCTGGTCCGAGATCTGCTGCATGCCGGACAGGCCCATTTGGGCAAGCATGCCGTCGGGCACTTCTTCTGCGGCCGACTGTGACGAGAGCCCGACTACCAAGATCATCATCGCGAACATCGCTACAACTATGCTTCTCATCGCTCCATACTCCTGCTGCAAAGTGGCTGAATCAATAGACGTGGAGAACGACGGATGACGTTGGCCTGGGTCCCGAGCCCGGCTCTGCGGAATGCTGCCCCTGTGCGACGCGAGAAAGAAGAAATGGCGTCAAACTTGCCGCCGCGCACGCCACACACATAACGTCCGCGGCGACCTGTGTCAACCAGCACCTGCACCGCCTGAGCAGACAAGCGGCTTTCGCCTCTGAATGGGGCCTTTTACTGGTCCGCTGGCTTGTGTATCTTTGAGCGATTAGTTTCAATCCAGATCGACGAAGATTCGGTCACATTCCCGCTTTGGTCCAGTTGAAAGGACAAACGAATGAAAGTACGCGTAGATGACACGCTTTGCACAGCGTGCGAAGTGTGTGTGGATACCTGCCCGGACGTTTTCGAGATGGGCGAGGAAGATGTTGCGATTGTGAAGGTGGATACCGTATCGGAGGAGTTCGAGGACGACGTTCAAGAGTCGGCGGAGTCCTGCCCCTGTGAGGCGATCCTCATCGACGAGTAGAAATCCTTGATTGTCGGTGCTGACCTGAACGGAAGTGCCGCGAGTTAAGAGTGTCGCGGTGGAGGAAGGCCGCGAGTTACGGAAGCCGTTCGGTTTCCGGGCCTGCATCGTTCCCCGCGTCACCGCTCGGTTGTGCGCACATCCTTGCGAACCCGGTTCTACGATGGAAACCGGGTTTTCTCTTGCGCGCTACTCGCGTGCAGCGCTTCGATCCCGGCTGGTGCGATTGGTCCTGTTCGACTGGTTCTTACGAAGCAGTGCTTTGTTGAGATAGCGCTGCCTGATTTCCTCTTTGGTCGGCCGCTCTGGCGCCGCTCCCCTTGTTTGATCATTGGCGTCCTCCCCAGTGGCCGCGTCCGACGCTTCCGCGATCGGCCGCCTGGCATCACCGGACCGCGAACCAGCCAGTCCAGACGCCCTTGGCGCACGCAGACATTCCTCGGGGGTCACCACACCGTCGTCGTTGACATCATAGCGGGTGAATTCCTTGATGCTTGTTTCCGTGCCATCTCGAGCGTACTCGGCCAATGTCAATTGCGCGTCGCCGTCCGCGTCCCGCAGGAGAAACCAGCTTGGCAGACCTTGCGGTAGACTGTCGCGGGAAACGGTGTACTTGCGCGGAGTCCGCTGCTTCTTCACCGATGGCGCCTCCGACGCAGTTGGAGTTCGGCCGTTGGGTCCGCCTGCCCCGACGCCGCTACGTGCCAAGCCGGCCCTCTCCCGAAGACTTGGAGTTGCCGTGGGACTCAAAAGCGGCTTCGACCGGTCACTCTCATCGGGAACAGCGGGCATTAGCCGAATCCTCCGGCGATAACCGTACCTGGCCACGTACTCGGCGAACTCGGCGGCCGTGACCGCGCCATCACGATTGGCGTCAGCAAGGCGTGGATTTCCTTCCATGCCGGTCAACTCGCCTTCGTCCAACTGTCCGTCGGTATTCGCGTCGTGCTGGTCCACCACGCGTTGCGCGTACCTTAGCACTTTGACCGAAGGGCCAAGTGGACGGCGCGCCATCGCCCTGTTCGCTCGCGGATCAGCGGCGAAGGTAGCTGCCGCGATTGTGCAGGAAAGCAAAATGGATGTTATCAGGACGCGTGCCATGTCTTGTGCTCGACAATTCGGCGTTTGCCAGCGGGACTTTGGGTGGGGCAGTACTGAGAGATCGTGTGTGGCCTTTGCGTCAAGGCGCGGCTGGTCTAGAGCCCTATCCAATAAGTATACTCAATCGCTCGGTCGAGTGCCAGATTTCCCGCGAAACTCGCCATGGATGACAATGTCAACGGCAGGCGGTACACTCCTACTCAGCACCGTGCAATTGCCAGTACGTTTGTGGTGCCGCTGGCTCATTGTGTCCTCGTTTAACGGCAAGCCGAAGGCGGGTGTGTCCCAGACTCGCCGACGCCTGCGGCTTGCCGTTAAACGAATTATGCGGATATTTCAAACCGACGGCGGACTAGGTCACTCCGCACACGGCACAGACCGAACCAGTGACTCCGCCCAAGCTGAAAGGACAAACGATGTTCCGCATGAACCACCGTCCCATGCGAAGCCGGCTGCGAGCGTTGGCAGCCTATGCGACTGCGCAAATCTTCGTATTCGCAGCAGTCGACATTCTGCCAGCCAAAGAATCCCCCGACACGAAGCTCCCGGAGAAGCCGAACGTCGTATTCCTGTTGATCGACGACATGGGCTGGCCGGACGTCGCCTGCTATGGCCATCCGTTCCACGAGACGCCTAATATCGATCGCCTGTGTTCCCAAGGCATGAAGTTCACGGACTTCTACGCCGCCACGCCGGTTTGTTCGTCTACGCGTGCGACGATCCAATCCGGGCAGTATGCGGCCCGAGTCGGTATCACGGATTTCATACCGGGGCATTGGCGACCGTTCGAAAAGTTGGTGGTCCCCCCGATCGAAGACGCTCTGCCCGATTCGATCAAGACACCTGGCGACGCTTTGAAGCGGGCCGGCTACGTGACTGGCTACTTTGGCAAATGGCACCTCGGGCCGGATGCGACCCATGGGCCCCATGTACGCGGGTATGATGTAACTGCACGGACCCTCGGCAAGGGTTTCCATGCCTCACGAAAGACAAAAGTCCCCGGCCCCAAACGCATTGACCTGCTGACGGACCAGACGATCTGGTTCATCGAACAGAACAAGGACCGACCGTTCTTTGTCACCCTGTCGCACCACGCGGTCCACATCCGGCTGGAAGCGACGCCGGAGGCTCTCGATAAATACCGGAACAAGCCCAAGCCGGCCAATGGTGTGAACCATCCCGTCTACGCGGCCATGATCGAGAACCTCGATCAGAGCATCGGGCGAATCATGAGTAAGCTCGACGAGTTGGAACTCGCCGAACGCACGCTGGTCATGTTCGCCTCGGACAACGGAGGGCTGCGGAAGATCTACACCGGCGTTGGCGAGGTCGTCTCGACCAACGCGCCGCTGCGTGACGAGAAAGGCACCGTCTACGAAGGCGGCATCCGAGTGCCCATGATCGTGCGATGGCCGGGCGTCATCGAACCGGGCACCGTTTGCGCCGATCCGACGACCACGGCCGACCTGCTGCCCACCTTCTGCCAAGCCGCAGGTGCCGGCCTGCCAGACCAGCCCATCGACGGAATGAGCATGGTGCCGCTTTTTGTAGAATCGGACGCCGCATTAGATCGCGAAGCCATCTACTTCCACTACCCGCACTATCATCATTCTCGACCGGCCGGAGCCATTCGAGCCGGCGATTGGAAACTGATCGAATTCTTCGACGACGCACCGCTTGAACTGTACAACCTGAAGGACGATATCAGCGAAACAACCAATCTGGCCGAGAAGATGCCGGACAAGGCCAAGCACCTTCAGCAAACGCTCGCCAAATGGCGCGAATCGGTTAGCGCACGAATGCCCACTTCGAACCCGAAGTACGATCCCGATCAAGCTCACCAATGGTGGAACCGCCGCACGAACAGACCGCTCGACCTGGAAGCCATGGCCCGACACTACCGCAGCCGGACAGACAGCAAGTAACCAAATGAGAATCAGGACGAGGTCGATCGTGCCATCCAGATATCTGCTCGTTGTCGGAACGTTCTGCTTGTCGGTGTTGTTGTACGTGGATCGTGTGTGCATCTCGGTCGCGAAAGAGACGATTGCGAGCGATCTTTCGTTGTCAGAGAAGCAAATGGGGTGGGTGCTGGGCGCATTTGCCCTCGGTTATGCGCTGTGTCAGACGCCAGCCGGCTTTCTGGCCGATCGTTTCGGACCGCGGCGGATTCTCTCGGCGGTTGTCGTGTTCTGGTCGGCATTCACCGGATTGACGGCGGCCGCGTTCAACTTCGTGGCCCTCTTGGTGACTCGCCTGTTGTTTGGCGCCGGAGAAGCCGGCGCATTCCCGGGCATCGCGCGCGCGACTTACTCGTGGATCCCCATGCAGGAGCGAGGAATCGTCCAAGGGATCAACTTCTCGGGCTCGCGAGTTGGTGGTGCAATCGCCTTGTGGTGCTTGCCTGGGATGATCGTTTCCATGGGTTGGCGGACGAGTTTTCTGGTTCTGATGCTGGTCGGGTTTGTGTGGGCGGCGTTTTGGTATCTCTGGTTTCGAGACGATCCTACCGAACGTTCGACGATCGACGAGGATGAGTTGAAGTACATTCTTGCGAACCGGCAACAGGCGAAGCCTACCGCCAAGGCAGATGAATCGTTGCCTCTGTCCAATATGGCCGGCTCCAGGAGCATGTGGCTCATTTCGATCCAGTACTTCTGCTCGAACTTCACGTTTTTCTTCTGTCTGACGTGGTTCTTTCCGCACCTAAAGGAGAAATACGATTTGGAGGCCGTCCAGGCCGGATTGTACTCGTCGGTTCCCCTTCTCTGTGGTGCGTTGGGAAACTGGTTCTCTGGTTGGCTTGTTGATCGCATCTATCGCGGTGGCAATTGGGTGTTCTCTCGTCGCGGGCCGGCAATCGCGGGCTTCGCACTGGCGGCCACGGGCGTCCTTGGCAGCGCTTTTGCCGATTCTCCGCTGTCGTCCATCATTTGGTTCAGCATCGCCATCTTCGGTGCAGACATGACCTTGTCGCCATCGTGGTCGTTTTGTATCGACATCGGCAAACAGCACGCCGGCGCCGTGTCCGGCACGATGAACATGGCCGGTAATCTGGGTTCCTTCCTGACGGCCTTGGCGTTTCCCTACCTAACGGCTTGGACAGATTCGCCCATGCCGTTTTTCTTCGTCGCTGCCGGGTTGAACGCGATGGCGATTCTGGTGTGGCTGGCCGCCGATCCACGGCGAGGTCTGGAGGGCGTAACATGACGAAACTACGGGGACTTTGCATTGGCGCCGGGTACTTTGCCCAATTCCACTTGGACGCGTGGCAGCGGATGCCCGATGTGGAAATTGTGGGCATCTGCGACCTGGACCCGCAAAAGGCGAAGCAGGCATCCGACCAGTTCGATATCGCCCAGACGTTCACCGATGCGTCGAGTACATTGGATGAATTGACACTCGATTTCGTCGACATCATCACGCCCCCGGACACGCACCTGGCGCTCGTCGAACAGGCGGCCAACCGGGGCCTGCCGATCATCTGCCAGAAGCCACTGGCGCCGGATTCTGCGACTGCCGCGGCCATCCGTGATGTCGTTCAACGGGCGGGCGGGCCGTTTATGGTGCACGAGAACTTTCGCTTTCAGCCTTGGCACCGCGAGATCAAACGGCTGTTGGACGACGGCGTGATTGGCGGGAAGCTCCACAACTTGCACTTCCGCTCGCGGCCCGGAGACGGGTGGAGTGCGGACGCATATCTGGATCGGCAACCCTATTTTCGTGAGATGCCTCGCTTGCTGGTCCACGAGACGGGCGTACATTTCATCGACACGTTTCGCTTCCTCGCCGGTGAGATCGAAGAAGTGTATGCCGTGCTCCGACGGCTGAATCCCGTGATCCGCGGCGAAGACGCAGGGCTACTGACCTTTCGTTTTGCTGATGGTGCCGTCGGAATGTGGGACGCGAACCGGTACAACGAGTGCAACGACCCGGATCCTCGCTACACGTTCGGCGAGTTCCTGGTGGAAGGCGACGGAGGCAGTATCCGGTTGTATCTCGACGGCCGTATCACTGTTCAGCCGTTGGGACAGGAGGAACAGGAACACGAATACGAGCACAAGCGACATGGCTTCGGTGGCGATTGCGTCTACCGCACCCAGCGACACTTCGTCGAGCAGCTTCGGGCCGGCGGAGAATTCGAGACGAACCTGACGGCCTACCTGAAGACGCTGGCTATCCAAGAAGCCGTGTATCAGTCGGCCGAACAAGGACGGCCCGTGCGGCTCGCGGATGTGTCGACCGCGTCCGCCGGCGAAACGGCGCGCCGTGTCATCGACCTCAGTCTTCCGATCAACAACGATCTGCGCGGTGCGGAAGTTGCGACAAAGAAGACACGGGCGGAACATGGGTGGAATGCCACAACGCTGACGCTCTATTCGCACTGCGGCACGCACATGGATGCGCCGCGTCATTTCATCGACGACGGCGCACCACTCGATCAACTATCATTGGACGCGTGCTGCGGTCCGGCTAAGGTGCTGGATCTGACGCCGGTCGAGC
>CAZURK010000023.1:70384-87708 GCA_964623055.1 uncultured Pirellulaceae bacterium | reverse complement strand
G
This sequence comes from uncultured Pirellulaceae bacterium, assembly GCA_964623055.1. Classification (GTDB taxonomy): domain Bacteria; phylum Planctomycetota; class Planctomycetia; order Pirellulales; family Pirellulaceae; genus JADHUC01. Next base: position 87,707 of record CAZURK010000023.1, on the reverse strand, counting down.
AGCAGAGCACGGTGGAGTCGGGTACATGAGGGCAATCCCCTCTCGACACGCTCCATACTGGGACTTCTCCGGATTCGCTCGCCGCGAGCACAACTTGGACCAACTGGACGGCCTCGGACGGTTGGCGGTCTCCCTGGTGAGCGGCGTGCCCGCACATCAGATCCCTCACCATGAACTGGAGAGGCTTCGCGGAGAATTCGAGTATCGTATTCTCTATGACGCACCCATCGGAGAAGGACTTTCCCATACCGGAGCAACGCTGCTACTGTTCGTGTTGAGTTACCTCCGTGCCCGGCTCGGGTCAGAAGGCCCACGCTTGGTACGGTTCTCTTCCGACCACGTGGTCTCCTGTGAGGTCTCGCCGGGCGGGCGCATCCAGCCGGTCACGGGAATTGCTTTGAAACTAGATGCGCTGCTAGACCAGTGGGGGCCGGGAATTCATGCAGTCCTTGGGGAACCGAACAAAGGCCAGGTGGATCAATGGAAGAAAAAGTGTGGTCTCGCCTCCGTCCCATTCGGAGAGAGCATTCAATATGTATCGAACGCCGACGATCTGGTCACGGCCATTCTCGGCCCCTTGGACGACGCGCGGCGAGCGTTTTGGACGCAGGTCGACGGAGTCGAATTCGACCAGATTTGGAAAACCCGACTCCCCGCTGATCTCATGACGCAGGTCTTGGACTGGCGAAAGCGCCTTGGAGCAGTTGGGGACTTGACGAATCGTCCACTGCGAGTCGGCAATTCGCCTCTCCTGGTCCGGTCCGTTCGCGCGAGAGACACCGCCTCAGTGCAACTGGCATTCAACCAAGGAGCCTTTGACACGACAGATCTTTCGCTTTCGCGAGCGATTCTGCTGATACTGTCCGGCTGCCCGGAATTCAGGGATAACGCTGACCAGGTTCTTTGGGCACAACGCCAGAACAGCAAATACCCGCTGGCGCCCGAGATGGTGTACGAAATCCTGGCGGCGATCTACGCCGACGGGAACAACCCGGGCACAACCACCTACGTCCACTTCTTGAGCGACGCGGAACCTGCGTTCTCGACCAGGGAGTCTCTCACAGTGGAGGACATTGCCCAACCTCTGCAAGCCCGCCGGCAGGCAAGACAGGTGGATGCGCGAGGCTGTTTCTTCACCCCAGTGCTCGACTACTGGCGCAGGCAAGGTGGACAACACGACTGTTTGGATGCCTATGTCATCTCGAATGCCGAGATCCCGGACCTGACCGACGAGGCGGAAGACGGTCTAATCCCCGGCATCAACAGCGTTCAGCGAGTTATCGTTGGCCGTGACGCGATCCGAACCTGGCTGCGATCCCGAGACGAGGATACGGCCATCGCGCTCGACTTTGATGAGAACATCGGATCGCTGAGCAGCAGCGAGTCGGGACGACTGCGAGGGATCTTTGGCAGCCTCCCCCAACGATTGGTGCAGGCCGATCTTGTGCTCGGACGCCGTTGTCCCAGGTGGTGGCACAGCCCGTGCGATCATTCCTGGACGCTACACCAGCAAGATGCCGGCGGCCGCGCTCAATTTGTCCTGCGGGCCCATTTCGACGCAGGGCAGACCCGGGTTACCTCGACCAGCGTCTTGTTCTCGACTTACGATGCCACCCCAACAGTAGGGCTCCGCGTGGAGATCGAGTCGGCCGACGACGACAAGGCCCAAAGGCAAACAGCCCATATGGACCAATGGGGATTCACCTCGGGGAAGATACCGGAATCCGGGCGGCCAGGTTGCGAGGGGAAACTGACCCCCGAAGAGCAGTCGCGGCTTGAAACGCGCCACTGGTGTTCCCACTGTCAAGCTGCGGGACGACACGCGGGTCATATTTCTTGCAGACACCGTGGGCATCGGATAGCCGTCGCCACGATCGATGAATTCGTGCGCGAGAACATACAAGTCCACAAAGGCGTCTTTGCCGTTTGCGCTGAGCAGGGGACATGGAGGTGGGGACCGGCGTCGGTTTCGCTGGACGACGTGTCCGTTGTGCTTTGCGATGGGAATCTGCTGGTTGTCGGCGCTGATGGCGACGTCTCGTCGCCGGGCGAGGTGAATGATGCGTTTGAGACTATTTGCGGCGCCACAAAATGGATCCTGTTCAAAGTCAAATGATGTCCCAGATACAAATCGGACTGGACGAAAAAACCGGCTTCCCGTGTATCGGATTGCCTGGGGCGCCCGACTATTTCGTTGCATTGCTTCCGGTCACGAAGATGCAGGTCGAACAGTTCATCTGCGAGGCGGACGTTCCGCAAAGCGGGTGGACGATGGCAGAGCTTTACGGGCATGTCGGCGAGCTGGTGGGGAACGACTACAGCTACACGGACACGTACCGTTTGAACGGCGAAGAATCCGTGCTGCTGACCGATCTGCTTCGGCGAATCGCGTTGTCCGAGGAGCCCGTTCCCGAAGCCGTCTTGGCCGGGAACATCCCCTTTGCGCATCCAAACTTCCGGGGCGCGACAAACGTGTTTCCGTCCTCGGGGACTCCGGGTGAATCGCTACTGGCCTGGCTTGGTGCTCGCAGCGGAGGGACAACTGCCCCTTCGCTACCGACCGAAGCGGAGTACAACAGGATCCGGATAGCATACAGGCACTTCGCCGGAGACTATCTCCGGACCGTACTGAATGCATACAAAGATGAATTGAAACGACGGACAAAGTACATTCTGAGGCAACTTCTGGAAGACGAGCGGATTGCGTCGAAACAGCTTGGGCTACCGTTTCTCGACGGCGGGCTGTGGGAACTGACGGGGCAATCGACCGCGATGAGCGTCTGGGCCGGTGCCAACCCGGGCAGGCATCCTCGCCCGCAGGCAATTGGCTCATCGCCCTACCTGTCCCGGTTCTACCAGCAGCATAGGGGCGTCCGCAGAATTCTGATTCCCCACCATCCGTGTATTGGGATGCGTCCTGTGCTTCCAGAGACCTCGCTTCGAGACGATACGATTCGCGAGGTGCCCCTGAAATCCTCGGAGTAAAGGAAGCTCGATCATGGCTCTGTTTGGAAGATTGATCGCTCTCTTGCGAATGGTACTAAGTGCATTGCTTGTCGGAAGACGGTCAAACGTTATTTGCTGCCCTTTCTGTTTCAATGACGTGCCAGTGCAGAGCAAACGAATCCGATGTGTTCGCAATGAGGCCCTCGGGGAAAACAATGAAACTGAAGTGAAGTATCGACACCTCAGTCCTAATGACGACAGGCGAAACGAAGGCGAGGAACTCCATAGCGACTATGTATCCGCAGCCCGGGAAGGTCGTTCCTGCCGTGTCGCGCTGATTGGACCGTCGACAGCAGGCAAGAGCGTTTGGCTGCAATCTCTGGGCTTCTCGACAATCTATCCTGGCGCCGCGCGGAATGTGGCCTGCAAGACTTTGGACATGCGTTGCCTAAGCACGCTGGCCGCCAGGAACAACGCCGACATGGTCAGTGTGCAGAAGCTTGGGCTTGGGGAACTGCCCCTTCGAACCGACCCCAAGGAACGAGGAATGTCGCTTGTTCTCCGGCTGGCTCCACTGAACGACACGGATGAGAAAGGCGTCCGAGCAGTTGTGGTCAAGGATGTAGGAGGCGAGTTGGCCCGAGTCCAGGATCTTGGAGAGATCCTGGACGATCCAGACAAGCGACACTTGCGCACTGCGGATTGGTACTTCTTCGTCTTGGACGCTCGTTCTGATCACGCGCTGTCCGAGAGTTGGGATCTTGGCGAGGGTTTTCTGAACTTGCTGGACCAGCAGGGCGACAGGCCGGAATCGCATCCGCGCCACTGTGTCGTGATGTACTCTTGCTTGGACGAGCGCGTGGTCGGCTCCGACGACCCGGTGGTTGGCGCGGTCCTCCAGAGGCCGAACCGCCTGGACGGAAACCCTGTTGATCTCAACGAATACCTTGAAGGGATGAAAACGGTCGAGACTGCAATCTGTGGCCATATGCGCGATGTCTTGCCCGCAGCGCCGGGCAGGCTCAGGGAAGTCTTCAAGACTATCCATTACGTCGGGATCTCCTCACTCGGAATGACCCCTGCCATTCCCCAAGGTGACGATCTGAGCGTCGAATCCCAGTGCGTCTGCGAGCCGTTACTGATCCGCGTCCACGACCCGCTGTTCTGGGTGCTGTACGAGGACAAGAGATTCTGGAACGCCGCGGTCAACGGCCACTAAGACAGAAAGTGTTGACCATGAAAACGATCCAGTTGGCGCAGTGGGTGTATGGCCGAGTGGCGACCGGCGAGAGCGGCTCGCCGGGGTATCAGGTGGCCGCGGCGTCCAACTCCGTAGCGCAAAACCGCAAATTGGCTGATCGGCTGGTGGAACTGAGCCAATACTCCCAGTCTCCCGACGCAACGCATGTTCGGTGGGGATACGCCGACACAGGTTTGGGCTGGGTGACGTTCTGGCGCTGTGCGTTTGCACGTGACATGTCAGGGAAGATTGGGTACTTCACGCATCATCGGCTTGCACGTGTCGACGACGTAGTCGCCCTGGGCCACGTCCCCGTGGAGGTATTGTGGACGGAGCCCTACTTCACGCGCGAAGCTGAACTGCCGGAGGATCGAACGCTCCCGGAGCTTGAACTGACAATAGAAGAAACGGACAGCAGCGGTCCGCCGTCCAATGAAGCCCTCAGACTGGCCGACTCGCTGATCCGTCGTGACAAAAACACGGCCGTTCCGGCCTTGTTGACGGGCGATCGGAGTGACGAAGCGGTAGCCCGCATCGCCGCGGAGACTCTCCCCCTTTTGCCTCCTCCCATCGCTCTGGCAACGGCCTTTTGCATCAACCACACCAGATCGCGTGACGCGCTCGTCCGATTCTCCTTTATCACCAGCCCCGCCGAGGAACTGCTGGCAACGCCGCAAGCTCTGTTCCGCGTGATTGATCCCGCCGTGGAAGTAGAGCTTCGGTCCCCGCTCATCAAGGCAATCCATGGCCGCGTGGTCGACGTCCACACATTTCAGGAGTATGCGAGGGCGGTTTACAGTTGGAACCGGAAAGGTCCTTCGGCGAGCGTCGCCGCATGCGAGGCGACGCCGCATCCCTTCCCGGAATGGCTCGAACACGATTGGCCCGCATGGAACCGAGACTATCTTGATGCCCATCCCGCCGTCTACGCGGCCTACTACACTCGCTGTCCGACATGGTCGCCGGAGGCATTGCGTCCGTTGCTCGCCCGGAGTCCCGTGACATGGGCGAAAGCGTTTGAGCCGTTTCCGTCTCGCCGGGATATCCGAACAGCGATTGTTGAGGAACTAGCGAAGCGGCTCGCCGAGGTAACGTCCGAGGAAACACGCGGCGACGAGGCCCTCGAAAACGTGCTCGATTGGCTCGGGCGAAACGGCCTGTTGGACGAGGTGTCGGCTCTTGGGATGGGGTGGCCGCTCGATCATGCCGCTTCGCTCGCTGACCGTCTTGCGACGCACGCGGAATACGACGCGCGACTCCATCTCCGAATCGCCTCGCGACTGCTGACATCGCCGGATATGGGCGTCTGGGCGTCATGGTTTGACTGGCTGGAGGCAAACGAGGACCGCTGCGGAACTACTGGGCAATTGATCCGGGGGCTGCTCGCCGTTCGAGAAGACCGGCCCGGTGCGACGCTTCCCAATCCGGAGAGAATGGGCGAGGCAGACTACCAACACACCCTTCACGCGGTGGCCCAACTCGTTGCCCACGACCTGCGCGATCCTCACGTCATACAGACCCTGATCGCAGATACCCTTTGTCAGCACTATCAAACTGCCGGACTGCGGTTCCTGGAACGTCTGCTGGACTCCCCGGCCTCGCGTTTGGCTATCCGCGCCGCCGAGAGCGTCCGCTTCCTGGACGAGGCCGCAAGGTCCGCCCTGATCGAACGCCTGGAACAAGCCCCCCACGCCCGCGAGACAGCCAACGAATGGCTCGCCCTGGACCACGACGCAAACGGCTCGATACTGACATCCGAACAGCGTCAACGACTCGAATCCCTCGTTTCCCGTGGCGGCCGCTTGGGAGGATTCCTCAACTGGCTCTTGGGAAAAGGGTGAAACGCGACTTCACGAAAAAACTGGACTCATGGACTGGCTAACGGTGACACTGCCGACGTTCCTGCAAAGCCAAATTTGGCCCATCGCCTTCTGTGTCGGCGGAGCCGCTATGCTCGCCCCGACCCTTGCCTTCGCTACCAGGTATGTCGAAGGCACCCGTGAGCAGATCACGGGATTCCTGCAATGTAGTCTCATCGTCGGTGGGACCCTCGCGCTGATTCTCCTGATCAGCGACTATTGCCCCTTCCCCGGAGGACTGTTCCACGAAGGCCGACCCCTCTTCCTTGGCGGATGGATGATCGCTGCGGGCGTGTGCATCTTGTTGGTGTTTTTCGTCTGCATTGCCACAGCCACATCGGAGGAGGATGAGCAGGACAAGCAAGCTGGTCTCATGTGCATGTGCGGGGTGTTAGTCCTGCTCGCCTGGTTGGTTCCATTTCAGACTCGCTTCGGTCTCCTTCTGTTTCCGATCGCCACGCACGCCTTGCGCACGACTTTGCTGCCGTTGTGCGGGCCAATTGGCTTCTCCATTCTGACGACGAGTTGGAGTGTCGTGATTTATCTCATCCTCACAAAATGCGACGACCTCTGGGATGTCTTGCCACTCCTCCTCCTCGCCGTCTTCTCCTTTTCGTGGACGGTGCATGGGATCGCGAACTCATTGAGCTTCCCCGACGCAACGATCCGCTACAGCAAGCTTCCGCCCGCCCAGGCATTGGCCGTTGCCCCAACATTCCGTCATACAAGCGATTGGACCATCATCGAGGAAGCTTTCCGGCAGAGCAAAGACGCCGGTTTCCGCGAAGCCGGCCTGCGAGCCCTTACGCAGTCGGCGGAGAATCGGGAGGGAAAGAGTGGATTGACCGCGGTGCAGGCCGTCATCGCCGCCGGGAAACAGATCGTGGATGAAAGACATCGCAGTTACGTCCTGCGAGTCTCGGCAGACGCCGCGTTAAGGCTCGGGCAGGAAGAACTGCCGCGGGAGTGCAGGTTGGAAGCCCTTTCTACGGCTGTGACCGCCGCGAAGGGGATCCGGGATGAAGCCCACCGGAGCTATGTGCTGCAAGCTGTTGCCTCTGACGCGGGAGAACTAGGCAGACATGAGGGATCGACCGCACTGCAGACCGTCATCGCCGCCGCAAAGCAAATCTGGGATGAAGAGCGCCGCAACGAGGTGCTACGGGCATGTCGGAAAGCTGCGATAGAATTGGAGGTCGACCCAAAGGATGTGGGGCTGGAGCAAAACTGAATAAAACCAATGCGGGAATTGTTTCCGGCCAGCTTGTTCTGAAGAGAGTGGAGAACTCGCCGCCGACTAACGCCCGCATCGCATGCGAGTATTGTGATGGCACAGTTTTGGACATTCTGTGAACCCTATTCCTTGACCGTCGTTCTCTGTGCCGGCGGAGCCGCTCTGGTCGTCCCGATCCTGGCATTCGTCGCTAGGCACTGTGAGGTCGACGCGTCGCACCGGTTTATTCCCCGATTGCTGCAACGTATCCTCATCGTCGGCGGAATCCTCGGGGCGATTCTGCTGACCAGTGACCATTGCCCCTTTCCGGGAGGGCTGTTCCACGAAGGCCGCCCAATCTTCCTCGGCGGATGGATGGTCGCCGCTGGCGTGGCCATTTCGTACTTCATACTCCCCTCCGTGTTTATGCTCACATTCACCTCTAACCGCATGGTACCGCGTGTCATGGGCGGTCAAGGCAAAACGGATCGCTTACTATCGCCAAACGCCGGCCGCAACTTTGGCATCCTACTGGTTCTGGCAGCAATCCCATTGGTTTGGTTGATTCCATTTGAGACTCGTTTTGGTCTCCTTCTGTTTCCCATTGCCATCCACGTTTTGCGCACCACCTTGCTGCCGTGGCCCGGGGCGATTTGCTTTCTCGTCGTAACGACAGTCTACATCGCCCTGATTTACCTCGTAAGGAAACGGGATGATGTGCTTGTTGCCTATATGTACGTCTTCCTGATCATTCCATGGACAGTTCACGGGATTGCGAACTCTCGGAGTTTCCCCGACGCGCGAATCCGGTACAACAAGAATCTTCCCCCCGCCCAGGCTCTAGCCATAGCACCAACATTCCGTCATGCAAGTGATCGGATCATCCTTGAGGAAGCCGTCCGTCAGAGCAAGAACACGAATGACCTCAAAGGCCTCCTGCACACTCTTGCGGAGTGGGCGGGGAATCAGCGAGACAACGCTGGATTGCCAGCGTTGCTGGCCGTTATTGGGATTTCGAGGGAGATTGAGGAGGAAGGCGATCGTGGCGATGTCCTGCGAACCATTGTCTCTATCGGGCAAGAACTTGGCGGCCAGGAGGGACTAGCCGTGTTGCAGTCTGTCATCGCCTCCGCGAAGGAGATCGAGAATGCAGGTCACCGCAGCGACACGCTGCAGGCGTGTTCGAAAGCGGCGTTGCGGCTCGGGCAGGAAGATGTATCGCGAGAATGCCAACGGGTAGCGCTTTTGTCGCAGGTTGCCACCACGAAGGGCCGCGTTTCCCTGCAAGCCGTTGCCGCTGCTGCGGGTAAACTTGGCGGCCAAGAGGGCTTGGACGCGCTGCAGGCAGTCATCGCTCGCGCGGAGGTGCTCCGGAATCAAGACGACCGCATCGGCGTCCTGCACACCTGTGCGGAAGCCGCCCAAGAGCTCGATCAGCCAGCGTTGACCCTGAAATGTCTGGCTGATGCAGTTGTTTGCGCAAAGGGAACCGAAGACAAATACTCGCGCGGCTGGAGGCTGCTCTACTGTGCGGATGCGGCCCAAAGACTCGACCATCGGGCTTTGGCTCTTGAGTGTCTAGCTGATGCAGTGACGACTGCGAAACAAACCGACCATGAATATCGCCGCAGTTCGAGCCTGCGTGATTGTGCGTTGTCGGCCCGTAGACTCGAGCAGCAGGATTTGGCCTTAGGGTGTCTTGCTGATGCCGTTGCCACTGCGAATGAGATCGAGGATGCGGCCTTCCGCAGCGACGCCCTGCGAGCTTGTCGGAAGACAGCGAAGAAACTAGGGATCTTTCTGCGTGACATCGGGCTGAGATAGTCACACAGAAACAAAGATGATAACTACGAATGAATAGGAGCATGAACCATGAGCGGGCGAAAGTACTCGCAGGTGCAGTTGGACGCCGCCAGGGCGGTGGCTCTGGAGAATGGCGATCGGGCCATGGAGGCGGTCGGGCGGTGCGAGGAACGTATTGCGGAGTTCGAGGCAGCGGTCCGGGCGGAATCGAACGTGCCGGAACTGTTCCGCGAGTTGTTGGTAGAGTTGCATCAGGCGGCGGGCGAGGCAAAAGAACAATGCGATTCCGCCCGACGGACGCTGCAGAAGAGATTCATCGGCATGGAAGTGGTCAGAGGTCAACAAAGCAGGATTGCCGACTGCACGGCCCGGCTGGATGCGCTCGATCGGCAGGCCAGAACGTGCCTGTCGGGATTGGGCATCGAGACTCGATGCGAAGCGTTCCGGGCTCGCGTCGAGAACGAGCGGGATCGGTTTCGGCTGTGGGCGCCCGATCGCTATGATGCGGTGCTCCGGGATGTGAGATCCCTTCAGGGCGACCTGCGCAACGCCCTCGGCCGGGGCGCGGGAGTCGAGGGGTTCGGCCAGCGGCTTGACCGGACGGTCGGGCAGTGGGAGACGCTGGTCGGCGATGTCGAGCAACGCGAGCATCAGAACCGCCGGCGAGAAATGGTGATCGACGCAGTCAAGGGTTGCTGCCAGACATTGGGATACAGCGTCTCGCGCCGCCAGCAACCTGATCCAAACCAAACAGTTGAATTGGTCGTGGACACTCAACTGTACGGCGAAATTCTCTTCACGCTGGAGTTGGACGGGCTGCTGCGCAGCCGATCCGATGTCTGGCTCGATGAGCAGCAGTCGGTCTTCGATGGATCGGGATCGGACCAGGAGCAAGCTCCGTGCAAACACTGGGCGAACGAACTAACAGAAAAGATGAAGGAAAACTACGGGATGGAGTTGGCGTTTCGATACGAAGACAGCCAGAAACCGGTGGACCAGTCGCGCACAGCAAAGGGGCTTCCTATACAGCAGACACAGGGCCGGATGCAGTCGGCCGAAGGTCGTGCGGGGGGTAGCCCCAGTACCGTTCAATGAATCGACGCACGTCGTTGAGTCATTGAAGCCCGACGCGCGAGCGAGGGAATACGTCAACCGTTCCTTCGCTTGCGCTTCAGGCTTGAATGGCCATTGCCAATTGAACAGCATTGGGCATAGCGCCGACGTTGAGAGGAGAACCGCACAACTATGGCACGTACGCTCAACATTGCCGCGGTGGAAGAAACACGTTGGACGACAGGACCGGGGTGTTTCCTGACCGTTTGGCTCCAAGGTTGCCGGAAGCGTTGCACAGGTTGTATCAATACCGCGTACCAGCCGATGGTGGAACGACGTCGCGTCACTGCGGGGGATCTATTGGACATGCTGGTGCCGGGAACGCATGAGGGCATCTGTTTCAGCGGCGGCGAACCCTTTTTGCAGGCCGACGCACTGGCACCCCTTGGCGAGCGTGCTAGGCGTGCTGGATTTGGGGTCGTCAGCTACAGCGGCTACACGCGGGAGGAATTGGAGGCCGGCGATCCGGCGGGGTCGCAGCGGTTGCTGGGCATGTTGGATCTGCTGATCGACGGGCCGTTCATCCAAGAGCAAGCGGCAGTTCTGCTGTTTCGCGGCAGTCGAAATCAGAGGATTCATTTCCTCTCGCCTCGTTACCCACGAAGGATCCTCGATCATCCGCCCGTAACCGAGATGAAACTGACCACCGATGGGAACATCAAGACTATCGGGACAGAGAACCCCGCTTTGTCTCGCATTTGGAGCCTGTTGGAACAGCGGGGTTGGCAAACGCGGGACGCGGCAGCGAACGGGTTGGGCGTTTGGCCGCAAGACGTGGGGCTGGTGGAAGATTGAATACAGCCAAACCGGAAATGGTTTCCGATTCGTCACTCTTTGGGATGAACGGAGAGATAAACATAGGCCGACGGGCGCATGCCGAGCGGGTACAGTGATGGCACAGTTCTCGGAATTCAGTGAAACACACGCCGTCATGCTCGCCCTTTATGCCGGCGGGGCCGCGCTGCTCGCACCGGCGCTTGCTTTCGGCACCAGGAATTGCACGTTCCGTGGCTGGCGTTTAATCACGTTCGGGCAAGCCCCTCGATCTGTGCAATGTACGCGCATCGGCATTGGATTCCTTGTGGTAACTCTCCGCGTCGGCGGAACATTCGGGACGATTGTGTTGCTCAGCGACCATTGCCCCTTCCCCGGAGGACTCTTCCATGAAGGTCGCCCCGTTTTCCTGGGCGGATGGATGATCGCTCTCGGCGCGGTCGTATCGTTGGCCTGTTTTGTCCCCATCTTCCTCGTATTGCTGTCCACCAAGAAGAAATCGGCCCACGAGTCGTACCGAAGTTACGGGGGTGCCCGTCGATACGACCCCGAAGACGTCCCTTTCGGAGAGCGGATTGCCACCTTCCTATTGTTGGTATTATACCTAGCAGGCCTGTTGACTCAGCTCGTTCCATTTGAGACTCGCTGTGGTCTCCTTTTGTTTCCTATCAGCATCCACGCTTTGCGAGACACCTTCTTGCCGTGGAACGGGGAGATTTGCTTTCTCGCCATGACGGCGCTCTGGAGCGTTCCGATCTACTTGGCCTACTTCAGAAGCATGCCGATCATTCTCACGCGAGACCGGTACATCCTCCACCGGAACGTCGTCCTCTACTCGTCTCCCGTTTTGGTCGGCGTCCTCCTCTTATCATGGACGGGACACTGGATTGCGAACTCACGAAGCTTCCCTGAGGCGGCAATCCACCACAGCAAGCATCTTTCTCCCGCTGAGGCATTGGCCAGGGCACCAACATTCTGGCATGCAAGTGATAGGATCATTCTTGATGAGGCCTTCCGGCAGAGTGAAGATGCCAATGACCGCATTCGTTTGCTGAACGGGCTCACGGAGTATGTCAGGAAAGGAAAAGGGGGATTACCTGCATTACAGGCAGTCATCGACGGCGCGAGAGAATTCGCGCCTCGTTCGGATTCGTTCGACCAAAACGCCGTTGTAGACGCCCTGTCAGTCGTCGCGTCGCGTGCTTCAACATTGGGCACACAGGAGGGATTGGCCACGCTGCAAGCCGTCATCGCCGTCGGGAAGCAGATCGAGGATTTAGACGACCGCAGCAGCGTGCTAAGAACATGTGCGGTGTCGGCTGCGCAACTCAAGCGATTGGACTTGGCCCTGATGTGTTTGACTGATGTTGCTGCGGCCGCGAAGGAAATCAGGAATGCAGCGGACCGCAGTTCCTTTCTGAGAGACTGCGCCTCTACCGTGGGAGAAATCAAACAGCGAGACTTCGTTCTGAAGTGTCTCGTTGATGCCGTGGCTGCCGCGAGGAAAATCGAGGATTTGGGCGAGCGTTTCGATGCCCTGCACGCCTGTCGGGAGGTGGCGAACGACTTGGACATCAGCCCAGAGGACGTGAGACTGCCACCGCACTGGACTCATCCGATCCGGAAGACTCTCTCTGGCTCGTCGGATTTGAAGTGAGGTGCGATTCACAACAGGTACAAAGGAATCCATCGAAAAGGAAACGAGCAGTATGAACGCAGCAAACACGAGGCGAGGGTTTTTTCCGTGGCAGCGGAATCTGGTGGACCTGCTGCATGGGAAAGATGTGTTGATGTGCTATGGGAACGTCCGGGATCGGTACGTGTACAATGGCGACGTACAACCGAAGCTGTGCGACTTTGTGACGCTGCTGGGCTATCTCTGCGCCGAAGAGTTCGGGGATATGCATGTCTTCGATCCCCTGGATCGGCTACGCCGGGTTCATGTTCAGGCGGGAAGCGTTTCCTTTTCTCCCGTCGAGCAGGCGGCGAACTTCATCCCACTTCTCGAACCGTGTGATCCGGGGCGAATCTCGTTGAACTTCAATCCCGAAAAGGACCTGACAGCCCTCTACACTCACATGTCCCAGGATTTGCCCGACGAAGGTACAGAGCCAGACGCTGGCCCACAGGTGCGCTGCCTGGTCGCGCCGTGCCCAACTTCCTGGCTGGGAGTTCGCGGCAGCAGCGACGACGCCACCGAACTCCGGTTGCTTCTGCTCCGCCGGCTGCTCGAACGCCTAGGCGAGGGCCGCAAGATCGTCCTTACCTACCTGACCGAGGAGGATATTCCCAAGTCGCTCTATCTGAACGCGCCGAACGTGGCCTTGATCAACATTCCTCTACCCGACCCGGAGGAACGGCGAACGGTGGCGAGACTGCGCGGGCTTCCCGAAACGCTGGTCCCCGCGTACGCCAATCTGACCGAGGGGCTTTCTACGAGAGAGACCGACCGAGTCCTGCAACAGACGCCGCGTTTTCTGACAGTTGCGTCGCTGGCACAGGTCGAACACCCCGGGCAAGTCGAGAGGGCCATCCAGCGTTACAAGTTTGGCGAGCGTCCCGACTACTACGAGCAACTTTCCATGACCCGCCTGCAATACGCGGACGAGTTCTTCACCGAAGGGATCGTGCGCGACGACGCGGGAAAGGGGGTCGAGCGAATTCCCGGGGTCATGGGCCAACCCGACGCCGTGGAGGCCACGGTGAACATGCTCTGGCGAGCCAAGGCTAACGTGGCCCGGTTCCTTCGTGACCCTGGCAGCCTTCCGCCGCGCGGGATCATGTTCTACTGCGGTCCCAGCGGGACGGGCAAGACCATGCTGGCCAAACGCATCGCACGATTCCTGTTCGACAGCGAGGAGGCATTCACGCGGTTCGATATGAGTGAATACATGCAGGACTTCGCCGTCAGTCGACTGATCGGTGCTCCTCCCGGGTATGTCGGCAGCGACCGTGGTGGGCAGTTGACCAACGCCGTCCGAAAAAGGCCGTTCTCCGTGATCCTGTTCGACGAGGTGGAAAAGGCGCATCCGCGCGTGCTGGACGTGTTTCTGCAGATTCTCAGCGACGGTCGTCTGACTGACAGCCACGGTCAAACCGCCTACCTGTCCGAGGCGATCATCGTCTTTACGTCCAATATCGGGATGCGAAGTCAGCGCACCGGGTTCGGTCCGTCCGGGGCGATGAACAATCCCGCGACGCTCTGTGACGAGTTGGCCGAGTACACCGCTCTGATGCAGCGTCGGGCACCGTGGCCCGAGGTGCGGGATCATTTTCTGCGGTCAGTGAACGATTTCTACGAGCGAGAAATCTCCCGCCCGGAACTGCGAAACCGCTTCGGAAGCAACATCTCCGCCTTCCAAGCCGTCAGCGGAGCCGACATAGTCCGCGAGATGTTCCACAGTTACCTGGGGAAAATCCGCGAACGATTCGCCCAGACGTACACGCAGCAAAACCTGGTTCTGGAGATCCACAAACCCGTCCTGGATCACCTGGTAGACAAGCACGAGGAGGGCGTCCACCACTTCGGCGGCCGAGCCGTCGTGAACGCCCTGGAAGACGAACTGCTGACCCCATTGGCCAGACGCATTCTGAAAATCGAATCGATCGACCGCGATCAAAAGATTCAAGTCCGCATGGTCCACGGAGAGATCACCGCGGACTGACCCCGCATAGCGTACGAGCAGCGCGATGGCACAACTCAGGATCTTCTGCGAAACCTACGCTCTGACCATCGGCTTCTGTGTCGCCGGGGCCGCTCTGGTCGTCCCGCTGCTAGCCTTCGTCACCAGGCATTGCAGGGCTCCGGATGCGCGGATGAGCCGATTGCTGCAACGTATCCTCATCGTCGGCGGAATCCTCGGGGCGATTCTGCTGCTCAGTGACCATTGCCCCTTTCCGGGAGGACTGTTCCACGAGGACCGCCCCGTCTTCCTTGGCGGGTGGATGATTGCCGCGGGCGTGGGCATAACGTTGGTCTTTCTCATCCTCGCACCTCCTATCTCGTTCCTGATCTTCTACGGCGTCGTCGAGACGGACGATGCCGGAGAGATTCAAGGCATTGGATGTTCGATACTGATATTGTTGGTATTGTGGGCTTCGTCGGCGTGGCTCATTCCATTTGAAACTCACTTCGGTTTCCTTCTGCCACCGATCACCATCCACGCATTGCGAACTACCTTCCTGCCGTGGACCGGGGCAATTGGCTTCCTCGTCGCGACGATGGCCTGGAACGCCTTGATCTACCTACGGAAGACACGGAACGTTTTCGCCTACTGGCCGCCCGTCCTCCTCGTCGCCATCTTCGTTTCGTGGACGGTACACGGGGTCGTGAACGCCTGGAGCCTGCCCGGCGCAGACATCGTCTACAACAAGAATTCGTCGCCCGCCAACGCTTTGGCGACGGCCACAACCTTCCGTCACGCAAGTGACTGGATTATCGTCGAGGAAGCCATCCGGCAGAGCAGGGATGCGAAGGACTACGCTGCCCTTGAGTCCATTGCAGAGTTGGTGGGCAATAGTCGAGGAGAATTTCGCGGGACCGCGCTGCTTGCCGTTATCGCCGCCGCGAAGGATATCGAGAGTGGTTACAGGCGCGCCGGTATCCTGGAAGCCGTTGCTTCTGGAGCACTCAGGCTCGACAGTCAGGAGGGATCAATTGCGTTGCAGGCTGTCATCGCCGCCGCGAAGGAAATGGGGTCGAGTTACGCTCGCGACGACGTTCTCCAGGCCGTCGCCTCTGCGGCGGGAGAAGTTGGCGGCCGGGAAGGATTGGCCGTGTTGCAGGCCGTTATCGCGGCTGTGAAGGAGAACCAAAATGCACATACGCACAGCTACGGTCTGCAAGCCTGCGCGGAGGCTGCGCACGAACTCAAGCAGGGGGACTTGGCCCGAACGTGTTTGGCAGATGCTGTCGCCGCGGCAGAGGAAATCGAGAGTGTACGGGCGCGCAGCAGCGCCCTGCAAGCGTGTGCGAAGACCGCCCAGGAGCTTGGGCAGCGGGACTTGGCTTTTGAGTTTCTGGCCAGTGCCGTCGTTGCTGCGAGGCAAATCGAGGACAAACGCGACCGTCGCGATGCCCTGCAATCCCTTACCCTTGCCGTGAGAGAGATCCCGTCTGCCGCAGCGGAACTTGGCGGCCGAGAGGGACTGGTTGCGTTGCAGACCGTCATCGCCGCTGCGAGAGTCATCGAGGACAGCGGTACTCGAAGCAACGTTCTGCTAGCCTGCGCCCACTCGGCGTTGGAGCTGGGCCAGCAGGGAATATCGCGCGATTGCCGGCTGGAGGCTCTTCTAGCGGATTTGGCCGTCGCGAGGGAATCCGAGGACGGACTGCAGCGCACGCTTGTCCTGCAAACCGTTGTCTCTTCCGCGGGAGAACTTGGCGGCCAGGAGGGATTGGCCGCATTGAAGGCTGTCATCCCTGCTACGCTGGAACTGAAGGACGGTTACAGGCCCACCTGCGTTTTGGACCGCGTTGCTTCGGCCGCGGTGGAACTGGGAGGCCAAGAGGGATTGACCGCGCTGAAGGCCGTCATCGCCGCCTCGGACAGAGTCTGGTGTCGTCTGCGCGTCGGTATCCTGATAGCCTGTGGAGAGGCGGCCCAAGAACTCAAACAGCGGGACTTGGCCTTGGACTGTCTGGTTCGCGCTGTTGCAGCCGCTAAGGAGGATAGGTGGGTACGCGACGTTAGAATAAACCTGAAAGCTGTTGCTTATGCTGCGCGAGAACTTGGCGGCCCGGAGGGATTGACTGCGTTGCAGACCGTGATCGGCGCCGCACGGGGAATTTGGGGGCAACGGTACGACATCGATGTCCTGGGAGCTGTTGCCCGTGCCGCAGGAGAACTGGGAGGGCAGGAAGGACTGGCGGCGTTGCAGGCCGTTATTGCCGCTGTGAAGGAAATCCCGTATGAAGCGTGTCGCAGTGAATGCCTACAAGCGGTTGCCTCAGGCGCGGGAGAGCTCGGCGGCCAGGAGGGATTGGCCGCCTTGATTGTCGTCATCGCCCTCGCGAAGGAAATCGACGGGGCAACCTCCCGCAGCGACGGCCTGCAAGCATGCGCAAAGGCGGCACAAGAACTCAAGCAGCGGGGCTTGGCCTTGAAGTGTCTGGTCGACGCCGTTGGTGCCGCCAAAGATGCCGAAGATGAATGGCATCGCACGTGGGACCTGCGAGACATTGCCGTTGTGGCCGGAGAACTTGGCGGCCAAGAGGGAACGGCCGCGCTCCAGGCAATCATCGCCGTCGCGAAGGGAATTGAGGAGGCAGACGACCGCAACTCCGTCCTGCGAGCCTGTGCAAGGGCGGCCCAGAAACTCGAACAGGGCGACCTGGCACTGAAGTGTCTGGTTGATGCCGCCGCCGCTGCGAAG
>CAZURK010000023.1:0-70284 GCA_964623055.1 uncultured Pirellulaceae bacterium | reverse complement strand
CGAACAGGGCGACCTGGCACTGAAGTGTCTGGTTGATGCCGCCGCCGCTGCGAAGGAAATCGAAGCTGAACGATCGCGCACCTATCAACTCGGTATTTGTGTGGAAGTAGCGAAGAAGTTGGGGTTTTCTCTGCGAGACTAGTGTAGTGAGATGGTGTTCGCCGCCAGATCGATGAAGAACACATCGAGCGCGTACTCGTTGCCATAATTGCGTTCGTGGACGAGAAGCCGCAAAATGTGGTGACGCGACCACCAAATGATGTGTGAGAGTTGGGAGAACATCAGTTTCCCAGACTATGTGCCGGAGCAACGGTCATGACGAAGACGTGTCTAGTACAAGAGATAGCGATGTGCGTGATCATCGTCGCACTCGTGTTCTTTAGCACAGCTAACCATCTGCCCGTAGCGGCGGCGGAACTCACGCTGGTTGCGGACGGACAGCCGAAGGCTCTGATCGTCCTCCCTTCGAAGGATGTCGCGTCAAGCATCGAGCCGGCTGCAGCGAGGATTCTTGCGGACCATCTGTTTCAGATGTCGGGCGCGAGGCTTCCCATCGCGAGGGAAGACGAGTTGGGCGAGATGAAGGTCGAGGGAGGCCACCTCGTGCCGGAGTCGGGGAAGGTGGGCGAGAGTGTAGAAGCGTTCGTGCTGGTGGGTGAAGGGGACGTTGCGAAACGACTGGCGGTGACGAGCCAGGGGATCGGGCCCGGCGGCATGCTGATGAAGACCGATGGCAACGTGCTGGCGCTGATGGGGCCTCGCTCCCCGTCCGATCCGTTCGGCACGAGGCATGCCGTGATCAGCTTTCTCGAACATTTGGGCTGCCGTTATCTGTGGCCCGGCGAACTGGGGAAGGTGGTACCCAAGCAAGCGACCGTTGCCGTCGGGGCGCTGGATGTCCGTTACACACCGAAGATCGGCCAGCGTCATATCCGTTTCCAAAGTCTGAGCAGCCGGGCTGAAGTGGGCTTGGATCGTCTCCAGCTCACGAAGGAGCAGTGGACCGAAGCGAGAAAGAAGGCGATGGCGACCGAATCGGAGATCAGTTGGGGAAACTGGCACCGGTTGGGAGGTCGGCTGGGCATTCATGGTGGACATTCGGGCGCGGGGCTAAAAGGCGGCTGGGAGAAGCACGGGAAGGAACACCCCGAGTGGTTCGCGCTCCAGCCGGACGGCACGCGCGACCAAAGCAAGGCGGGCGGGCGATTCCGACTGTGCATGTC
This sequence comes from uncultured Pirellulaceae bacterium, assembly GCA_964623055.1. Taxonomy (GTDB): domain Bacteria; phylum Planctomycetota; class Planctomycetia; order Pirellulales; family Pirellulaceae; genus JADHUC01. Next base: position 69,061 of record CAZURK010000023.1, on the reverse strand, counting down.
GAACCGGGGGCTGATCGCGTACGTGGCAGAAAGCATCATCGAGCAGGTGAAGGAGAACCCGAATGTCGTGAGCGTGTCCCTCAGCCCCAACGACGGCGGCTATTCCAGCTTCTGTATGTGCGAAGGCTGCAAGGAGCTTGATCCGCCCGAGGCGTCGAAGATCCGCATGCTTCTGTTCGACAAAGTGGGCGAATCGAAGCGCAAGGAGATCGAGTACGTTTCGCTGACCGACCGTATGGTGTCGTACTGGAATGGCGTTGCGGAGCGAGTGACGAAAGTGCATCCGGACGTGCTGTTCGTTGTCGATGCGTACAGTTGTTACAGCCGCCCACCTGTGCGTCAGAAGCTCCATCCCAATCTGGTTGTGCGTTACGTGCCGAGCACGGCGGATGGCTGGGAGGGCTGGCAAAAGGCGGGCGCCAAACGCATCTTTTGGCGGCCGAATATCTTGCTTGCCAATCGCCGGAACGGGCTGCCGCACGTGATGATCCAGCGTCTGGCCGACACAATGACGTTCATGGCCGACAACGGCACGTTGGCGACCGATTTCGACTCGATCATCCACAACTGGGCCGTTCATGGTGTGAATTATTACGCCGCCGCCCGACTGAACTGGAATCCGTATCTCACCGCCCGCGAGATCCTGGATGACTACTGTCGAGCCGGCTTTGCCAACGGCGCAGAGGCAGTCAAGCATTACTTCCTGAAGATCCAGGAGATTGCCGCCGATGACGAGAAGACGTACACGCCCAAAGTAATCCGACAACTGCGCTGGTTACTGAACGAAGCTGAGCAGGCCGCAGGCGACGACGAGACTGTCCGGTCGCGCATTGCCTTCCTTCGCATCGGGCTGAATTTCACGGAACTGCAGATGGCCATTAACCGAATGGTCGAGCAGGCCAAGGTAAGAGACCCCGCGTTGGATTCCAATCGCGCAAGCCAGTTGCTTGCGCTGAACTACTTCATGCTGCGCGACATCGTGCGCAACGACCATCTCGCAGTCAACGCCATCTACCTTATGTGGGGCAACGGCGACTACGCCGCCTGGTCGCCCATCAAGGGCCGCGGCTTTCGGCCCGACAAGGAACTGCTCGAGCGTGTGGAAGCTGCGAAACACACCTTCACCGGGAAAGAAGACAGCATCGAGCAGATGCTGGCAGCATTTGGGCTTGATAGGGGTTTCACTGAGACCCACCGGTGAGACCATGCCAATGCCCCGTCTTTGAGTTATGCCTTCATGTCATGTCTCGGCGTTTTCTGCGCCGGCCATCCGAGCAACGTTCATCCCATGTGAATACGGGCAGTGTGGTTGAGCCTGAGAGGATCGTCGGTATCATTGAGGGGTTGAGGAGATTCGCGATCCCTGTGTTGGTGTGGGAAACCGTGAGTTTCTGGTCAACGACTTGCCGACGATCACGGCCGAGGTGCCGTTGCTGAAGGTTTCCCCAGATAGAAAGCACCCTACAGTCGTTGACGTGGCGGCGGGAACGAGCATCCCTTGGGAATCTTCGGGCGAGCTTCGTTGGTTGAGGCTCGTTCTCCAGTCTACAGCAGTCGATCTGCCGCAGACAGCATATATCCGTATAGCTCGATTGAGGAGAGTCACGTGAGTAATGGGAATTGGGTCACGTTAGAAGGGAACGAGGCGACGGCCAACATCGCCCATCTGGTCAATGAGGTGGCAGCGATCTACCCGATCACGCCCTCATCCGGCCTGGGTGAGATGCCGGACGCGTGGGCTAGTGCCGGAAAGAAGAACATCTTCGGCGCCATCCCAAACATTGTGGAGATGCAAAGCGAAGCTGGGGCCGCCGGTGCGGTGCACGGCTCGTTGCAGGGAGGGGCTCTGACGACCACCTTCACTGCGTCGCAGGGTCTCCTGCTGATGATTCCGAACATGTTTAAGATCGCGGGCGAGCTTACCCCAACGGTCTTTCATGTCACGGCTCGTACGATTGCCACCCACGCACTGTCGATTTTTGGCGACCATAGCGACGTGATGGCGTGCCGCTCGACTGGCTGGGCGATGCTGGCTTCCGGTTCTATCCAGGAAGCGCAAGACATGGCGTTGATTGCCCACGCTGCGACCTTGCACGCCAGGGTGCCGTTCATTCATTTCTATGACGGCTTCCGCATTTCGCACGAAGTGAACAAGATCCAGCAACTGACGGAGGACGACTGCCGGGCCATGATCGACATGGAAGCGGTTCACGCTCATCGCCAACGAGCGATGAGTCCTGTGAATCCCGTGCTCCGCGGCACCGCCCAGAATCCGGATCATTTCTTCCAGGCCCGCGAAGCCTGCAATCCCTACTATCTGAAGACGCCGGAGATCGTTCAGCAGGCGATGGACAAGTTCGCCGAACTGGCCGGGCGTCAGTACCACTTGTTCGACTACGTGGGTGCGCCCGATGCCGAGCGGGTAATTGTAATCATGACCTCGGGTTGCGGTGTCGTCGAGGAAACCGTCGACAGGCTGGTGGCCGAAGACGAAAAGGTTGGGTTGGTCAAAGTTCGATTGTTCCGGCCATTCGACAGCGTCGCCATGGTCGCGGCCTTGCCCGCCACCGTCAAAGCGATTGCGGTTCTGGATCGCACCAAAGAGCCGGGCGCTGCTGGCGAACCGCTGTATCAGGATGTCATAACCGCCGTGACCGAGCATGCGTCTCGGGATAACGGTGGCCTGCCGCGTATCGTCGGTGGCCGTTACGGTTTATCGTCCAAGGAGTTCACGCCGGCGATGGTCAAACCGGTCTTCGACGAGTTGAAGAGCGACACGCCGAAGAATCACTTCACTGTCGGTATCAACGACGACGTGACCCAAACCAACCTCGACTACGATCCGTCGTATTCGACCGAGGCCGATGACACGACGCGAGCCGTCTTCTTCGGACTGGGCAGCGACGGTACGGTCGGCGCGGTTCGCAATACATGCAAGATCGTCGGCGAGAATACGCCGATGCACGCCCAAGCCTACTTTGTGTACGACTCACGAAAAGCAGGCTCGTTGACCGTTTCACACTTGCGAATCAGCCCAAGGCAAATCAAGGGATCGTACCTGGTGCACAGCGCCAACTTTGTGGCGTGCCATCAGCCGCACTATCCGGAGCGATTCGACATCTTGGCGATGGCCGAGCCGGGTGCGACGTTCCTGCTGAACAGTACCCACGGCCCTGACGAAGTGTGGGACACGCTGCCCGCAGAGACGCAACAGCAGATCATCGACAAGAAGCTGAAGTTCTACGTTGTAGACGCGTACCACGTTGCCCGTGAGGCCAAGATGGGTGTGCGTATCAACACGGTCATGCAAACCTGCTTCTTCAAACTGGCCGGCATGCTGCCCGAGGACGAGGCCATCGCTCAGATCAAGGACGCGATCCAGAAAACATATGGCAAACGGGGCGAGACCGTTTTGCAGCGCAACTATGCGGCTGTTGACGGTGCCGTTGACGCTCTGAAAGAAGTCACGGTCCCAGATCAGGTCACCTCGACCAAGCATCGCATCGCAGCGGTTCCGGAGCACGCACCGGACTTCGTCAAGGACGTGTTGGGCGAGATTATCGCGAACCGTGGGGACGACTTGCCGGTAAGCGCATTTCCGGCTGACGGCACGTTTCCGACGGGCACGACGCAGTACGAGAAACGCAGCATTGCCCAGGATATCCCGATTTGGGACTCGAAATGGTGCAGCCAGTGCGGCCAGTGTTCGCTGGTCTGCCCTCACGGCTGCATTCGCATGAAGGTGTTCGATGCTGCCGGCGGGGACGCCCCGGAAGGCTTTGAAGCGGTCGACGCCCGCGGCAAGGATTTCCCGGATATGCAATTCCGCCTGCAAATCGCGCCGGATGACTGCACGGGCTGCGGTGTATGCGTGGACGTCTGCCCCGCCAAGAATAAGGAGGCAGCCGGGCGGAAGGCGATCAACATGGAATGGAAACTCGACCACCTTGATCGCGAGCAGGCCAATTGGGAGCACTTCCTGAAGATTCCCGAAGTGGACCGTAACAAGGTGAAAATCGATTCGATCAAAGGCTCGCAGTTGCTGCAGCCGTTGTTCGAGTTCCCCGGAGCCTGTGCCGGGTGCGGCGAAACGCCGTACGTCAAGCTAATCACCCAGTTTGTCGGCGATCGCATGATGATCGCCAATGCAACGGGCTGTTCGTCGATCTACGGCGGCAACCTTCCCTGTACGCCCTACACCACAAACGAAGATGGTTGCGGACCGACCTGGTCCAACTCGTTGTTCGAGGACGCAGGCGAATTTGGATTCGGTATGCGGTTGGCTGTGGATCAGCAGATCCAATACACGGAGGTACTGCTGAAGCGTTTGGCGGGCCAACTGGGCGATGAGTTAGTCACCGCCTTGATCAACAACCCGCAAGAGACCGACGAGCAGATTGCCCAGCAAAGAGTTCAGGTGGCCGACTTGAAGATGCGGCTGACCGAGGTCGACAACGTCGATGCAAAGAACCTACTGGCTTCGGCCGATTACTTGATCCGACGGAGCATCTGGACCTTCGGCGGCGATGGTTTTGCTTACGACATTGGGTTCGGCGGCTTGGATCACGTCTTTGCCTCTGGGCGAGACTTGAACATCCTGGTGATGGACACCGAGGTCTACTCGAACACCGGCGGCCAAGCGTCCAAGGCCACGCCTCGCGGGGCCGTGGCCAAGTTTGCTGCGGGCGGCAAGCCCGGCGGCAAGAAGGACTTGGGGATGATCGCCATGTCCTACGGAATTGTGTACGTGGGGCAGATCGCCATTGGCGCCAATCCGCTTCACGCCCTTCGCACGATCCGAGCGGCCGAAGCGTACCGGGGCACTTCGTTGATCATTGCCTACAGCAACTGCATCGGGCAGGGCATCAACATGACCACCGCAATGACACATCAGAAAGATGCCGTTCGCTGTGGGTACTGGCCGACGTACACGTTCGATCCGAATGAAGAGGAGCGACCGTTCAAGCTGGCCAGCAAGAAGCCGGTGGGCAGTTTCAAGGAGTTCGCACTCCAGGAGGGCCGTTTTGCCATGCTTGCCCGGTCGAAACCTGAGGAATCGGAACGGTTGCTTGAATTGGGCCAGCGCGACATCCTCAAGCGATGGCATATGTACGAAGCATTGGCCGGCGTCGATCGCGCGGTGGCCGAGGAACTGACGGGCAAAGCGTCGTCCGACGACGCAAACGACGCGAAAGCTGAGAAGGAGGTGAAAGCATGAGTGTAGATCTTAGCACCACATATTTGGGCATGAAACTGAAGAACCCCTTGGTAGCTGCCGCCAGCCCGCTGTCGCAGAAAGCCGATGGTATCAAACGATTGGAGGATGCCGGACTTGCTGCCGTCGTGATGCCATCGCTGTTCGAAGAGCAAATTGTTCACGAAGACACGGCGATGAGCGACCTGCAGGACTTTGGCACCGAAAGCTATGCCGAAGCATTGTCTTTCTTCCCCGAGCCGCAGGAGTACCGTTCGGGTCCGCAGGCTTACCTCGATACCATCGAGCAGGCGAAGAAGGACGTCACGGTACCCTTGATCGCGAGTCTGAACGGTACCGAAATGGGCGGTTGGACTCGCTACGCCAAGTTGATGCAGGAGGCCGGCGCTGACGCGCTGGAGCTGAACATCTACTTCGTGGCCACCGATGCTGACATGTCCAGCGCTGACATCGAACAGCGGTACGTGGACCTGACGGCCGCAGTCAAGGAAACGCTGTCGATTCCATTGGCGGTCAAGATCGGCCCCTTCTTCAGCGGTTTTCCGAAGCTTGCCGGCCGATTGGTCGAGGCAGGTGCGGACGGCTTGGTACTGTTCAACCGGTACCTCGATCCGGATATGGATCTGGAAGCCTTGCAGTTCAAGCCGACCCTGCTATTGAGCACGCGTGACGAACTGCGTTTGCCGATGCGATGGATTGCCATTCTTCGAGATCAGGTATCCGCATCGCTGGCCGCGACCAGCGGCGTTCACTTTACAGAGGACGTCATCAAGGCTCTTCTGGCCGGCGCCGACATCACCATGATGGCATCGGTCTTGCTGCAGCGCGGGCTTGGCCATCCGGGCCAATTGCTCGAAGAACTGGTCAGTTGGCTGGAGGAGAATGAATACGAATCCGTCGAGCAACTGAAGGGTAGCATGAGTCGGGTCCATTGTCCGGATCCCAGCGTCCTGGAACGCGCGAACTACACCAAGGCCCTTGTGTCGTATACGACAGAAGGCATGTAGTCGCGAGAAACTGGCTGCGGAATGCTAGCGGGGCGGTTCGACTACAGCTAGGGCCGTCCTGCATGGTGCGCGTCAGGCAATGCCGTAGGCTGCGCGCGATCAGTAGGTCCCTTCTGCCGGAAGGGACCTGCACGCTCGACACGACCGTCCATGCGCAATACAGGTCCCGCTCGGCAAGCGGGACCTACTTGTTTGCATCCTCCGGCCACGGGTGGCAACCCTTTAGCTTGCTCTAAGTAAGTACTCCAAGAAGGAACGACCAATGCCCGAAGTAGCGCCCTTTCCCACGATTCTCACTGAAATCGCCGGTGTGCCGGTCATCGATCTAGCCGAGCGTTTTGGCACGCCTGTGTACGTCTATGACGCCGCGAAGATCGTTGAGCGGATCGATGATCTGAAGGCGTTCGATGTCATTCGGTATGCACAGAAGGCATGCTCGAATCTGGCGATTCTGGATCTGGTGCGCCGGTGCGGCGCGGCGGTCGACACGGTCAGCACCAACGAAATCCGTCGTGCTCTTGCCGCGGGGTTCGAGCCGCAGGGCAATCCGCCGCCGATCATCTACACCGCCGATATCTTCGATCGCGAATCGCTCGAGGTGGTCATCGAGCACCACATACACGTGAACGTCGGTTCGTCCGACATGATCGACCAGTATGGCGAGGTCGCACCGGGCCGCAATATCACCATGCGGATCAATCCTGGCTTTGGACACGGGCACAGCGAAAAGACGAATACAGGGGGCGACCGCTCGAAGCACGGCATTTGGCACGAACAACTGGACGACTGCTTGCGCCGGGCGGACCAGTGGGGCCTGGGAGTCACCGGACTACACATGCACATCGGGTCAGGGACGGACCTGGGCCATTTGAAAGATGTCTGCGTGGCCATGGAAAAGGCGGCGTTGACCGCGGGTCGAACGATCACCACGATCAGCGCCGGCGGCGGTCTTCCGGTACCGTACAACGAAGACGAATCCTACATCGACCTGGACGAGTATTTCCGTCTGTGGGATGAAGCGCGGAAGCGTCTGGAAAGCGAATTCGGTCACGAGGTGACGCTGGAAATTGAACCCGGGCGGTATGTATCCGCGGAGAGCGGTTATTTGATCGCCGAAATCCGGGCGGTCAAGCGCCAAGGCGACAATCTCTTCTATCTGGTAGACGCCGGATTCAACAACCTAGCACGGCCCATCCTCTACGGCGCCTACCATCCCATAGCCATAGCACCGGCCGACGGCGACACGACGCGACCGATGGAGGAGGTGGCGGTTGGCGGCCCGCTATGCGAATCCGGCGATATCTTCACGCAGGAGGAAGGCGGCTACGTCTCGAAGCGTTCCCTGCCGGTGGCCAGCGTTGGGGACTATCTGGTAATTCAGTGCGCCGGTGCATACGGTTCCGTGATGGGGTCGAACTACAACTCAAAATCAATGTGTGCCGAAGTGCTCATCCGCAACGAGCAGCCGCACCTAGTCCGCGCTCGCCAGACATTCGAAGATTTGGTGCGCAACGAATCCATTCCATCTGAATAGAAACCGACCGGCGTGCGTGGCAGGTAGGGAAAGGCGGTGCGTAGATGCAATTCGTGGTCGCCCTGAATTCCCGGGGAAATATTCGCCCGCCCCGCGAATTCAGGGCGACCACGAATCGGGTATCTCCGTATTTCCGCTGGATCAGGCGTCGTTAGCCTCTTGTAAGCTTCTGTCCCGTTGGTGGTGGCTTACCAAACAACGCTCGGAGCCTGGATACCATTCGACGTAGCGGGAACACGAAGACGTAGGGGCGTTCACGCCCGTTCTGCCGCGCAAGCGGTATTAGCCCCATGCTTCAGCGTGGGTGCCCGCGAAACAGCACCCGCGCCGCTCCATCCGGCAGCCCTATGTTTCCCTCTCCATTTCGTGAAGGCCCTTTTCCTGTTGGTTCGCGGAAGTCTTGGGCCTGCGACGGGTGGTTTCGCGCCGAATTCTCTTCCAACGGAGCGCGCCATGACGGTAAACTGATACTGTGCGCTTTGGAAAAGGTTCGCTGTTATCATGCCTGACTCCGCCCCCAAACGTCGATGGTTCCGCCTCTCGCCAGATCGGTTGATCATTGGATTGCTCGCCGTCGAGGGATTTCTGTTCGTATCCGAGCAGTTCCGGTGGTTTGCCTTCAACGAGAAGAAGGGCTGGACCGTCCTGATCGCTGTGGCCGCCGCTTGCCTGGCCATTGTCGTGATGTTGCTCTGGCTCAGCGTTAGTCTGATTCTCCGGTGGCGGTTTCAATTCAGTGTCCGGTCACTCGTGGTGCTGGTCGTCGCCGTCGCTGTCTCGTGTTGTTGGTTTGCGGCGAAGATGCGACAGGCTGAACGACAGCGAAAGACGGTTGTGGCGATCAGGAAGGCGGGGCTGTGGGTTAAGCGGGATTACCAGTGGAAGGCGTGGAAGGTATTTGATGAAACTGGATTCGCCCCTGAATCGGAACCGCCTGCCCCGGAATGGCTGATGGGATTGATGGGTGAAGATCTGTTTTCGGACGTCGTTGGCGTGTTGGCTGACTCTGACGAAGACCGCCCCGAGATAGTCATGGAGCATCTGAAAGGTCTGACTGCCCTCAAGAGGCTGGAGCTCGGTGGCACGCAAGTCACGGACGCTGGGCTGGAGCATCTCAGCGGGCTTGAAGACCTCTTGTACCTGCAACTCTGGGACACGAAAGTCTCGGACGGTGGTCTAAAGCATCTCAAGCGGCTGACCAACATCAGAAGACTGGATCTTTCTGGAACGCAAGTCACAGACGCCGGGCTAAAGCATCTCAAGGAGTTGACTAACCTCAAGAGGTTGTACCTTTCCGGCACGCAAGTCACGGATGCTGGGCTGGAGATTCTCAAGGGGCTGACACAACTCGAATCGTTGGTGCTCAACGAAACGCATATCACCGGCACTGGGCTGGTACATCTCAAGGGGTTGCCCAACCTCAAAGAGCTGTACCTTGGCTACACGCAGGTCACGGATGCTGAACTCGAACACCTCAGCGGACTAAGTAACCTCGAATCCCTGCGTCTCAACCACACGCGGGTCACGAACGCTGGGCTGGGGAATCTCAAGGGCCTGACAAGCCTCAGGAATCTGAACCTCATCGAGACGCACGTCACTAATGAAGGTGTCAAGGAGTTCCAGAAGGCTCTGCCGGATTGTGTGATAGGCTGGAGACCCCCGACCGCAGCCAAACCCAAGAACCAGCCCTGACCCGAACGCCGATTTCGCCGACGCCAGCGGTCTGATCATCGGGCCTTTCGAGTAGCTGGCAGTACGATTCAGCCAGACGCCCGGCGCGAGCCCTTTGCACAGTCGTCCCGATATACCCTCAACGATCGTGCATACTCGGCCACTTCGTCAATCGCCCGAAGCATCAGATCGCGGTGGATTTCGTGTACGTCCAGCGGGTCGCCGATGCCGCGCAGCATGGTTAGAGTCAGCCTGCCGCCCAGATGCTGGCGAAATTCCTCCAGGCCGTCGAACAGTGTGCTAGTGTCGTGCAGGTAGGGGTCGTCCAGCGGCAAGCCCAGATCCGCCAGACAATGCAGTACCCGCTCTGCATCGGTGCGCGGCAGACCCAAGGCCAACGACGAATATACCGTGTCGATGGCCACACCGATGGCTACAGCTTCGCCGTGACGAAGCTCGAAATCGCTCATGGCTTCCAGCTTGTGCGCGGACCAATGGCCGAAGTCCAATGGCCGGGCCTCCAGCATCTCGAACGGATCGCCACCGCGCGTGATGTGGTCCATGTGCAATTGTGCGCATTGCGCGATCATCGGTAAAGCTGCGGACATGTCGCGCTGGCGGATCGACTGCGCCGAACTGCACAACTGGTCGAACATCGAGGCGTCTTTCAGCAGCGCCACTTTGACCGCTTCGGAGAAGCCGCACAGAAAGTCTCGGTCGTCCAATGTGGTCAACAACTTCGCGTCATTGATCACAGCCCAAGGCACGGAATAGCAGCCCAGCCAGTTCTTCTTCTGAAACAGATTGACTCCGTTCTTCACGCCGATGCCGGAGTCGCCTTGGCTGAGGGTTGTCGTAGGCAGACGCACCATTCGCAGACCCCGATGCGCGATCGACGCAGCAAAGCCTACAGCATCCAAGACGGCTCCGCCGCCGATCACAACTGCATAGCTGCGCCGGTCCAGGTCCGCCTTGTTGAAGACTTTCAGCATTTGCGCCAATGCCTGGACGTCATTCTTGATGTCCTCGCCACCAGGGGCCGTTTGCACGGGGCCCACGGGAATGACTTGATCGCTCAATGCATCGGAGAACTCCGCGATCTTGGCTTCCAGGTCCGGATGTGCGGCCGCCACGTTCGAATCCACCCAGAACTGCACGCGTGCGGGCTGCGAATCGGACGGCTCCAGCACGTCCGAGAGAACATGCTGCTCGCTTCCGAATACGTCATCTGTGAATCTCAGCCGATGGACGAACGGCACAGAAAACGCGACATCCAGCGATGATGAATCTTGATCCTTACTCACGGTGTCCCTGTCTGTTGGTGGGAATCGTTTAACCGCAAACCGGAGGCGTGCGCGTCATTTCCCCAGCGCACGCCTCCGGTTCGCGGTTAAGCACTGGCCAAACAATAGGTGTCGTAGCCGAAGTCGTGAGACTTCGGACGGAAGCGGCAAGAACCGAAACCTCACGACTCCGGCTACACTCAAATGCGACAGTAATTCATTGGCCGATCCTAAACGGCGTGAGGACGCCTCGCCGGGACGATCCATACCCTCTACTGTAGCCTCACCTGCCGATGCGATGCAAGGACGGTGCAGGACGGAGTGCGTGATTGGAGAACGCGGCAGGATCGCCTAGAATCTGTATCTCTAGCAGATCCGAAGCCCCTTGGTGGAGATGACAGCCATGACTGAAATTGATCGACGAGGTTTCCTACATAAGACGGCACTCGCGAGTCTATCGGCCGCAGGTGTTTGCCTTTCCGGAGGTGAAGTCCTCGCAGGCGAGCAGAAGCGAAAGTTCACCATGGATCTCGTTTGCGGCGCGATCGGCGTTCGGGCTGATCAAACACAGGCAATCGACTTGGCCCACAAGCACGGATTCGAGTCAGTGGCTCCTTCTGCGCAGTTTCTATCTCGCCTTTCCGATAGTGAAATGGAGAAATTGCTCGGTACGATGAAACAGAAGAAGTTGGTCTGGGGCTCCGCCGGGCTGCCGGTGGATTTTCGCCGTGACGAGGAACGATTTCGTGCGGGGCTGGACGGTCTGCCCGAATTGGCCAAGGCGATCCGACGCGCGGGAGGGTCGCGCGTCAATACGTGGCTGCGTCCCAGCCATGACACGCTGACGTACGTGTCGAACTTCAAGCAGCACGCCCGACGATTGGCCGAGATTGCCAAGGTACTGGCCGACCATGACCTTCGACTCGGCCTGGAGTATGTCGGGCCCAAAACCTCGTGGACCGCATCGCGCCACACGTTCATCCACACGATGGCCGAAACCAAGGAGTTAATCGCCGAGATCGGCCAGGACAACGTCGGTTTCGTACTGGATAGTTGGCACTGGTACACGGCTCACGAGACCCAAGAGGATCTGTTGTCGTTGACCGCCGCCGCCGTCGTAGCCTGCGATTTGAACGATGCACCCGCCGGAATCCCCGTGGACGAACAGATGGACGGTTCGCGCGAGTTACCCGCGGCTACCGGCGTGATTGACCTGAAGTCGTTCCTTGGGGCTCTGGTTCAGATCGGCTACGACGGTCCCGTACGTGCCGAGCCGTTCAACAAGAAGCTGAGGGACATGGAAAACGAACCAGCCATGGCCGCGACGGCGGCTGCCATGAAAAAGGCATTTGCGCTGGTTTCCTGACGTTGCATTGCGGACACTACTCACGTAGAACAAGTATTCACGAGTGAAAGCGGCATCAGACGACCACACCAAGAGGAGAACCCGATCATGAGAGACTGGCAAAGACTGACGCTGGGCATTATAGGGATTGCGTTGCTCACAGTGGCAATTCCTGCGATCGCCACCGACGAAGACGGCTTCGTTTGCCTTTTCGATGGCAAGACGCTCGAAGGCTGGATACAGCGCAACGGAACCGCCACCTATCAGGTGGAAGACGGTACGGTCCTCGGCAAGACGACCGAAGGCAGCCCGAACTCGTTCTTGTGTACCGAGAAGGACTACAGCGATTTCGAGCTGCTGTTCGAGGTGAAGGTTGATGATCGGCTCAACTCGGGCGTTCAGATTCGATCCCAAAGCAAACCGGAGTTCAAGAACCGCCGCGTGCACGGCCCGCAGGTGGAGATCGCGGTCAACGGCACGGCCGGGTACGTCTACGGCGAAGCGTTGAAGACCGGCTGGCTGAGCGAAGATCGGTCGGACCCGAAGGCGGCTGCGGCTTTCAAGAAAGGCGAATGGAATAAGTATCGCGTCCTGGCCGTGGGCAAGTCGATCAAGACCTGGGTGAACGACGTGCCGGTGGCTGATTTGGTCGACGAGAAAAGCAACATGGGGTGCGGATTCATCGGACTCCAGGTTCACGGCATCAAAAAGGGCACCGGCCCGTACGAAGTCCGCTGGAGAAACATCTCGATCAAGGACATGTCCAAGTAGCATGAGCCATTTCCCCGACCTCGCGGCATTCCGCCACCTGGCCCAGGACCACCAATTGATCCCCGTGTACCGGCGGCTGGTCAGCGACACGCTGACGCCGGTCAGCGCCTTTCACAAGATCGACTCGGGGGGCAGCGCGTGCCTGTTCGAGAGCGTCATCGGCGGCGAGAAAGTCGGCCGCTACAGCTTCCTGGCGGCAGAGCCGTTTTTGGTCCTGTCGGCCAGCGGCTCCACCGTCACCGTTTCCGATGATGGGGAAACGCGCCAGTACACGTCCGCGGATCCTCTGGAAGAGCTGCGACGACTTCTGAACGAACCGGCAGCGGCCTTGTTGCCGGAATTGCCGCCGTTTGGCGGCGGCGCGGTGGGGTACGCTGGCTACGATGTGGTTCGGTACGTGGAAAACCTTCCCAACGCCCCGGAGGACGATCGCGGGCTCCCGGATCTTTCATTCGCTTTCTACGATCGGATGATCGTGTTCGACAACATCAGTAAGACGATGTATGTCGTGGCGACCGCACGGCTGGATGACGAAAGCGATGTGGAGCAGGCGTACCAGGACGCCTGTGGCCGCGTTGACGCCACCGTCGGGCAGTTGTCGCAACCGGGGGCGGATCTTGTCTATGCCGACATTGCTACAGGTGGCGAACCGTCCGTCGCGTTTCAGTCAAACTTCCGCCAGGAGGACTTCGAGGCGGCGGTTCGCAAGTGCGTCGAATACATCGAAGCGGGCGACATCTTCCAAGTTGTCATCAGCCAACGGCTGGAACTGGAACTGCAAACGGACCCCTTCGAGATCTACCGGACGTTGCGAGTGGTCAATCCGAGTCCGTTCATGTTTTTCCTGCGGACACCCGAGGTGACGCTGGTCGGTAGTTCGCCGGAGGTCATGTGCCGCGTGGTCGACGACGTGGTGACCGTGCGACCTCTGGCTGGCACGCGGAAGCGAGGGGAAACGGAAGATGAGGATCGGCGACTGGCCGAGGAGCTGTTAGCGGACCCGAAAGAACGCGCCGAACACGTGATGCTGGTCGACTTGGGCCGCAACGACGTTGGCCGAGTCGCGAAATATGGCACGGTCGAGTTGTCCGACGTAATGGTGATCGAGCGTTACAGCCACGTCATGCACATTACGTCGAACGTGGCCGGAACGCTGGAAGATGGCAAAGACGCCTTCGATGCTCTGAAGGCGTGCCTACCGGCCGGCACTGTCTCCGGCGCACCCAAGGTCCGCGCGATGGAGATTATCGACGAATTGGAGCCGCATCGACGCGGCCCGTACGCCGGCGCCGTGGGGCATTTGGACTACCACGGCAACATGGACACGTGTATCGCGTTGCGAACAATCGTCGTGCAAGGGAACAAAGCCTACGTACAAGCAGGCGCCGGCATCGTGGCCGACAGCAAACCGGACTTCGAGTACCAGGAAACTTTGAACAAAGCACGCGGCCTGCTGAAAGCCATCGAAATCACCGAGGAACGTTTGAAGGCCGGCGTTTCTGGAGGGTGATTCCGGGATGGAAGGCCCCATTGTAGCCTGGCCGGCGTGTCGTCTCTTATCAGAAAACGGGCGTTGATCATAACCTCGGGAAATGCCTGTGGTGGCAACACGTGGGGCACGTTTCTAACGTGCCGTGCATCGCCAACTTAGAGACATTGGCACGTTAGAAACGTGCCCCACAGTCGCGAAGTCACGATCAAGCCCCGAAAACCTTCGCCTCGACCTTCTTCATGTACTCGATGCTCTCGCGAGCCAGAGCCTCCGGCCCAGGCTTGTAGTCGAAGACCTCGACCGACACCCAGCCGCGGTATTTGATGTCGCGAAGCGCCTCGAAGATGGGCACAAAGTCCACATCGCCCATGCCTGGCCCTCGACGATTTGCGTCGTTGGCGTGGAAGTGGATCAGCCACGATCCGTACTTGCGAATCAACTCGGGTATCGGAGTCGACTCGGTGCCCATGGCCCTGCAGTCCAACAGCAGCTTGCAGTTCGGCGAATCCACCATCTCGGCCAACTCGACGGTATCCGCGGCTGTCACCATGAAATTGGTCGTCCCGTGGCCCAACGGTTCAAGAGCCAGCATGATCTCCAGCTTCTCCAGCGTCGGCATTGCCGCGCGAAATACCTCGGCTGCGTACTTCATTCCCTCGTCGCGGCTGACACCCGGCCGGAGATTTCGCTGTTTGGGCGAGCCGAACACCATCACGTCCCCACCCAGATCGTTGCAGAACTCGGCCAATTCGCAGAGGTACTCGGTCGTCTTACGGCGCACAGCGGCATCGGGGTGGGTCAGGTGAAGCCCTTCGGTCCTGGCCAGCAGCCAATGCAATCCCACAATCCGGATCTTCGCTGCGTCTGCATGTTTGCGAAGATCCGTTCGCTCCTTGCGTGAGATGTCGGTCACGTAATTCGATATGGTAAACGGAGCAATCTCGACGCCGCCGTAGCCGCACTCGGCAATGAACTTGAAGATCTTCTCCTGAGGCCAATCCTTAAACGTCTCGTTACATTTGCAGTATCTCATACGCACTGGCTTTTCCGCACCGAACACGTTGCGGGCGGCTTCGGAACCAGCAACGGCGGCTGCCGCGCCAAGACCGGCAGCGCCCTTCAGAAACATGCGACGCGACTGACTGGACATGAGAGGCTCCTTTTCCTATTGGTGTCGTTTCAAGGAGTGTGTATGCCAGATTACAGGCCCTTTTCCGCCAAATAGCGTTCGGCATCCAACGCAGACATGCAGCCGGTCCCTGCAGACGTGATTGCCTGGCGATAGTAGTCGTCGGCCACGTCGCCCGCGGCGAACACGCCTTCCACGCTGGTGTACGTGCGGAAGGGCGTCGTCCACTTGATATAGCCTTTGTCGCTGAGGTCCAGTTTGTCTTTCACAAAAGCCGTATTCGGTGTGTGGCCGACAGACACGAACATCCCAGTGACGTCCCACTCTTTTGTTGAATCATCCTTTGTGCTCCGTAACCGGACGCCGGTGACGCCGTCTTCATTGTTGCCCAACACTTCGTCAACGACGTAGCTCCAGAGAATCTCGACTTTTTCATTATCGAAGGCTCGTTGCTGCATGACCTTCGATGCACGTAATTCATCGCGTCGATGCACAAGATAGACCTTCGGGGCAAAGGCCGTCAGATAAGTGGCCTCCTCCACAGCCGCGTCGCCACCACCAACCACTGCCACCGGTCCGGTCCGAAAGCGTGGCAGCGCGCCGTCGCACACCGCGCAGGCGCTGACCCCGCGGTTCTTGAACGCCTCCTCGGAAGGCAGGCCCAAGTAGTTGGCACGAGCGCCGGTGGCGATGATCACGGTATGAGTCTCTACGAGATCACCCGAGGCTGGTTTCACGCTCAGCGGCCGAGATTGAAAATCCACATCGACGATGTCATCGCCCACAACGCGCGTGCTGAAATTCAACGCCTGCTGTTTCATCAGTTCCATCAACTCGACGCCCTGCACCGCATAGTGCGGACGACCGTCCCTTTCGTGCCCTTGTGGCACAGGCGGAAGATTCCAGTGACGGGACGTGTCGACAGCGCTTTCGACAAACGAGCGAACATCTCCTGCGGGAAACCCGGCAAAGTTCTCCACCTCGGTTGTGAAAGCCAATTGGCCCAGGGGGATCATCTCCGGCTGTGGCGTGCCCTCGAATAACAACGGACTCAGGTTTGCTCGTGCGGCGTAGATGGCAGCGGACCAACCAGCCGGTCCACTGCCGATGATGACGACTTTCTCAGGCACTTCGTGCCTCCTTTCCGTGGTGGGCTTTATCGATTTGAGTAGCAGGTGCCATTATAGGATCAGAAGTCGCCATGGGAAGTTGCCGGCCAATATGGGAGCGCTGTGAAAGCAAGAAATCGGGGCGGCAATCGTTTCTGCTTCTGCGGCGGCCGACTATACTTTGTGTCGGCGAAGCTATCGGCATCTGTTTCGAGTTCTCATGATTACGAGGAGTCAACTCATGCGTGCAGCCCTACCTTTGTGCTTGACAGCCGTACTGACGTACGCGAGCGTTGCGGCGTCGGCTGACCCGCCCGGATTCGTAATGCACCGAGTCGGTAACTACCGAAGCGAAGCATGCGGCGTTGGCGATTTCGACAACGACGGACGGCTGGATATCGTCGCGGGACCGTATATCTATCTAGCACCGGAGTGGAAAGCGATCAAGATCCGCGAACTGAAAGGAAGCGTCGACGAGCGGGGAGACGGATACATGTACGACTTCATGAACGCTCCGTTGGATGTCGACGGCGACGGGCGATTGGACGTCGTGTCGTGCTCGTGGCACGAAAAGCGATCTGTCTGGTTTCGCAACATTGGCCTCGACGGCACTCTGTGGCCTGAGACCGTGATCGAAGTGAACGGCAACTTCGAACACGGCGACCTGTGGGACATAGATAACGATGGCGAACACGATGAGATTCTGCCGGGTGTCAGGAACACCGTCTGGTACGAGGCCGGCACACTGCCCGGCGGCCAACGCGGCGTCGTGAAGCACACGGTGTCGGACAAGCAGAACATCTGGGGTGTCGGCGCCGGCGATGTCAATGGCGACGGACGAGCGGACGTGTTGCGGCCGGGGGCGTGGTACGAAGCGCCGGCCGATCCGCGAAGCGGGCTATGGAAGGAACACCCGCTGGCGGTTGGCAGCCTGGAGGAAGAGAAGCCGGATCACACGCCACAGATCCTCGTGTACGACGTGAACGCCGATGGCCTGAACGACATTATCACAAGCTCGGCCCACAAGTACGGGATCTTCTGGTACGAGCAGGTCACCAGCGGATCTGAAAGGACATGGAAGCGGCACGTGATCGACCAAAGCTGGAGCCAGGCCCACAGCCTTACGCTGGCCGATTTGGACGAAGACGGCGATTTGGACCT
This sequence comes from uncultured Pirellulaceae bacterium, assembly GCA_964623055.1. GTDB lineage: Bacteria > Planctomycetota > Planctomycetia > Pirellulales > Pirellulaceae > JADHUC01. The sequence goes on along the minus strand of CAZURK010000023.1, from coordinate 51,344 downwards.
GGTGACCGGCAAGCGTTTCAGGGCTCACAACGGCCACGACCCAGGTGGCGACGATCCGCCCGGTGTGTTCTGGTACGAAGTGCAACGTGGAAAGAATGCCGGCTGGACCAAGCACGTCGTTTCCCTTGGCCAGGGAATTGGGGCAGGGATGAGCATCCCGGTTGTTGATCTGGACGGCGATGGCGATCTGGACATTGTTGTTACCGGCAAGTGGGGTGGGCCGGTCTGGTTCGAGAACGAGCTGAAATAAAAAAGGGAGCATGACCATGTGTATGCGAGTCTTTCCGTCGTTGGCTCTTGGTCTCCTAGTGATGGTCAACAACGCCATCGCAGGCGAAACGCTGCAGGTGCCGGTCGGCGTGGCCAAAGTGGATATTACGCCCGAATATCCGACTCGGCTTTGCGGGTACGCGTCGCGCGGAACGGAATCCGAGGGCGTGGCACAGCACATTTGGGCTAGAGCACTGGCGATTGGCAGCGATGCCGGAGAAGGACCGGCGATGCTGCTGTCGGTCGAGAGCTGTGGGGTTCCGCCGAGCGTCGCGAATGCCGTGTGTGAGCGGCTCAAGCCAAGCGGTCTGAAGCGGGAACGGCTGGTACTTACCGTTACTCATACACATTCCGCCCCGTGGCTGATGGAATACGCCCCGTTTCTGTTTCACGAGGCCCTTCCGGAAACGGAGCGGCAGCATCTCGACCGCTACCGGCGTGAGCTGACCGACAAACTCGCCGAAGTGGCCCGCCAGGCGTTGAAGAACCGGGGGCCCGCGCAACTCTTCTGGACGCAGGGCGAAGTAGGTATTGCAGCCAATCGTCGAGTGTTGAAGGACAAGAAATGGGCGGGATTTGGCGAACAGGCGGACGGGCCGGTCGACCACCGTTTGCCGATGCTGGTAGCGAAGTGTCCGGAGGGCAAGCCGCTTGCCATTTGGGCCAACTACGCTTGCCACTGCACGACGTTGGGCGGAAATTTCAATCAGATTTGCGGCGACTGGGCCGGTTATGCCCAGGAGTACATCGAGGCCGAGTGTCCCGGCGCGACGGCGCTGATCTCCATCGGCTGTGGGGCAGATGCAAATCCCAGCCCACGCGGCAAGTTGGAACATTGCCAGCAGAATGGCCGGACCTTTGCCGATGAAGTGAAACGGCTGCTCGCGGGCAAGTTGAAGCCGCTCGATCCTTCTGTCGCCTGCCGACTCGTGCACGTCGGTTTACCTATGGACAAACTGCCGTCGAAAGAGTATTGGGAACAGACGGCCAGCGCGGGCGGTCACCGCGGCGTTCATGCGAAGCATTTCTTGGACCGAATCAACCGGGGCAAAGCGGTGTCGTCCTCCGTGAGCTATCCGATTGCAGCCTGGACGTTTGGCGACGATCTGGCGATGGTGTTTCTGGGCGGCGAAGTCGTCGTCGACTTCGCGATTCGCCTGTACTCGGAACTGGATGCCGATCGACTGTGGGTTACGGCCTATGCCAACGAGATACCGTGTTACATCGCGTCAAGACGGGTATTGGAGGAGGGCGGTTACGAAGCAGACTCTTCGATGCTCTACTACGCCCGTCCTACGCGGCTGGCTCCAGAGGCCGAAGACGTGGTTGTCGAGGGAGTACGTGAGTTGCTGCCCGCGGGCTTCGTCACGCCTGTGGCGGAAGAGCCGTAACCAAAGTCGTTTAACGGCAAGCCGAAGGCGACTGCGCGGGCCAGGACACAGTCGCCTTCGGCTTGCCGTTAAACGAGTTGGCGCACAGTCCGGGGATTCGGATCGTTTGCAGTGTGAAGGAGAATAATGGCGCTGATCGAACTGATCGACGTGAGCAAGGTGTACGACCTCGGCGAGGTCAAGGTCGAGGCGCTCAAGAACCTGTCCCTAACCATCAAGGAGGGCGAGTATGTCGCCTTGGTCGGGCCGTCGGGTTCCGGCAAATCGACGCTGATGAACATAGTGGGATGCTTGGACACACCAACCGACGGCCGTTACCGCTTCGCCGACGACGAAGTGGCAGATCTGAACCGCGACGCTCGCGCCCGGATCCGCAACGAGAGAATCGGCTTTGTGTTTCAGAACTTCAATCTGCTGCCGCGCACGTCGGCCATCGAGAATGTGGAATTGCCGCTCCTCTATGCTAGCGAACTCTCGGCACGACAGCGCCGGCGTCGAGCGGTCGAGGTGTTGGAACTAGTCGGGTTGGGCGACCGCATGGATCATCACCCCGGCCAGCTTTCCGGCGGCCAGCAGCAACGTGTGGCGATCGCTCGGGCGCTAGTCAACGAGCCGTCGATTCTCATGGCCGATGAACCCACGGGCAATCTCGATACGCGAACCAGCCGAGAGGTGATCGAGCTGTTCCATCAGTTGAACGAACAGAGCGGCATCACATTGATTCTGGTGACCCACGACCAAGACATCGCGGGACACGCGAAACGGATCATTGTTCTTCGAGATGGCGGAATTGTGGAAGACACGACGGATATCGGGCAGGCGTTGAGGGCGTTGCATTCCGCAAGATCATTCCAACCGAAATAACTGAATTCTTCGGCATAATCGTTATTCTTCAACTAGAGTGCCCGGTCCGTCCGAATACTCAATACCATGAGGTATGCTCTGTGTTATCCTGCGCTAGCGTTGTCTCTGTCCGCGCTTCTTGCGCTGTCTGCGCAGCTTGGCTATGCACAGGTGTTTCCTCCGCTGATCTTGCCGGAGGAGCGATTCAGCTCCATACGATCGCCTTCGGAACTTCCCAGAGCTGAGATCCCCGACGTTCCCCCACCGCCAACAGTGACGGAACCGCGAGTCGACCCGCCAACGTGGCAGCTATCGCTGGACGAGGCAATCCGCGTGGCGCTGGCTAACTCAGAGGTGATTCGCGTTCTAGGCGGTGTGGCCGCTGTGTCGAGCGGACGCACGATCTACGACACGGCGATTGCCGGTACGGCTGTGGACGAGGAGCAGGCCAGATTCGATCCGTCTGCCCAGGTGACCAACCGCTGGAACCGGTTCGAGTCGGCGGGAGCCGAGTTCGATCCCTTGGATCCGAGTCGTGCCCGCATAGTCGGCTCGCGCACGGACGACTACGACCTCAATCTAGGTCTATCGAAGACGACCGTTACCGGTGGCTCGGTCAATTTCGGCGTGAACGCCAATCCGCAGAGATTCCGGCCGGGAGTGTTTCCACTGAACCCGCGGTCGCGCACCTCGCTTGATCTGAGTTACACCCAGCCTTTGCTGCAGGGTGGTGGCGTTGGGGTGAACCGAGCGCCAATTGTCCTGGCTCGCAACAACACCGAGCGATCCTATTTCCAGCTTAAAGACGGCGTTCAGGGGCTGGTCAGCAACGTGATTGCGGCGTACTGGGCGCTGGTATCTGCTCGAACCGACGTCTGGGCAACAGAGCGTCAACTGGAACAGGCCCGATTTGCCTACGACCTGACAACGGCGAAATTCGAGTTGGAGTTTTTCGTCCACGCCGGCGATCTGGCCCAGACTCGCGTCTCGCTGGAGAACTTTCGTTCGGCCCTGCTGGCTTCCCAACAAGACGCCCTGGAACGCGAATCCGCACTGCGCAGCATACTCGGACTTGCCCCCTACGACGGGCAACTCGTGGCCCCTGTCACCCCGCCGGACACGAGCCGTCACGAGCTGGATTGGCGATCCATGGTGGAATTGGCCGAGGAGCATCGACCGGACTTGATTGAATTGAAGCTCATCATAGAAGCGGACGAGCAGCGAATGCTACTGGCCCAGAATCAGTCTTATCCCCGTGTGGATGCGGTTGCCTTGTATCGGTGGAACGGACTCCACGGCGAGATGCCGTCTGGCGTCGATCTGCATTCGCGCCCCGGCCAGTTCGCCGACTGGACGTTCGGCATCGACTTCTCTGTTCCGCTTGGGTTAAGGCGCGAGCGAGCGCAACTGCGTCGACAAGAGTTGATCATTGCGCGCGACTGGGCAAATCTCGAGCAAGGCGTGCAGACGGCGATTCACATCCTCGCCCGAAGTTACCGCAATCTTGCTCACCTGTATCGACAGTACGAAGTCGCCAAAGACCGACGTGCCGCGGCAAGGACGAATCTGACTCTGCAAATGGAGAGTTATCGCACAGGGAAGACGGCGTTCATCAACGTGTTGCTGGCGATAAACGACTGGGGAAACTCGATCAGTTCGGAAGCTCAGTTTCTTACGCAGTACAATATGGAGCTTGCCAATTTAGAACGCGAAACCGGCACGATCCTGGAGACGCATGGAATCCGCTTCTACGAGGAACGCTTCGCGTCCGTGGGGCCGCTCGGCCGACTGGCAAACATGAGCTGCTACCCGATGGCGATGCGGCCTGCGCCGAACGAAGATCGCTATCCCACCGGCATCGAGCCGGCAGAGAATTCGTTCAATCTGGAGAATCCAGTCAAACGGCTCGACAAGCCATCGGAACGCGAATCGGAGACGCTCCCACCACCGGTTCGCCAGGCGACGCACGTGATCTTCGACGCACGGGACTAGCCTGACGGCCTACCTGCCGGGTCGAGTCGAGGCAATGACAACGTGGCCAGCGAGGTCCGCCGCGGATGGGTGAGCGTGAAGATTCCGCCGCTGGAGCAGTGGGAGGAACGATGGCGTTGGCTATCGCGCCGGCAGCGGGAGTAGATTGAGGAACCGTCTTTCGACGAACTGCTGCAACGCGAGATCCCCAAGCGGCTACTGTAGTTGGCGCTGGGCTGAAGATGCCCGCCAGCAAGAAAGTGCCTTTGAGGATTGGGGCAGGGCGGGAGCGTTGCGCTTGTGCTCCAGCCAGCGTCGCCTGTGCCCGATTCGGTTCGCCAGCCAAGGAAGGAGTCCGCTTGACCAGACACCCTATTTGGCGGATACTGAAAAGATGAAAATGGAGTCGCGGGCCTGCGTCCCGATCGGTGACCAGACTTGTCGACATCATGACGACCGAAAACCCGTTAGCGGACGCTAGATGTTTGGTTTGTCCAAATCTTCTCCTGCCGAAACCTGGGACTCATGCATTCCCCAATGGCTGAGTTCGGGCTGTGTTCTTGGCGGAATGGCTGGCCCGAACTTCGGCGTTTCCAAAGAACACAAACTCTGCGAACGGTTTGCCTGCAAACATCCGGACTCAACTGATTTCCTGCTTGCCAAACTCGCCGACCCTAATCCGATACTTGCCGCATACGCATTCAAATGTCTGATTCGCGTTGCTGATCTCGATTACTCAGACCTGCCATCCGACGCCGCCAATCGAACTGACCGCATTGACGTCCAACAATCTGGTTGCATCCGCGAAAGCAAAACACTTCGCCAATTTTTTCGGAACTACTACGACATTGATGACCCTGACGACGACTTTGGGGACTTCTTCGATGGAGACTGAACTCGCGGTTCAGCGTCCGCTAACACAGCACATCCGCTAAGCCCGCTACGCGGGACGCCTTCGGTGTAGTTCTAGCTCCGTTCCCGTAATACAATCGACTCATCGTTCGGCGCTTTCAGCTTCGGTCAGGGGCGGCGTCGGATGTGCTTCCCGTTGGGTGCTCGAAGCTAGGCATCGTGTTCCTGAGACGCGTGGAAACCGATCTTACGTTTCGGCGGTTCCGGCTTCTCGACCATCTGCTGCAACACCTGAGAAATCACCTTGATCTGGTCGTCGTGCAACTGCACGGTTTCAGCGAGCTTCATCAATTGTTCAGCCAATTCGCCGGGCGTTGCCATCAACCGGCGAAGACGGACGAACGTCCGCATGATTTCGATGTTGACGCGTACTGCAGTTGGAGACCGCAACACGCTGGACAGCATGGCAACGCCTTGCTCCGTGAAAACCCACGGCCGTTTTCGGCGCCCGCCGCGGCCGCCTTTTGATATCGCAATTTGCGACATCAAAGACGTAAACTCTTGTTGTGTAAGCTGAAACGCAAAATCCTCTGGGAATCTCTCTCGGTTTCGGGACACTTGCTCGTTCAAACGACTCGTCGTGACGCCGTACAAGTCCGCCAAATCCGAATCCAGCATCACACGCTGCCCGCGAACCACGTGGATTGCCTTTTCGATGCGCTCAGCCGTCACGATTTCGTTGGTTGATCTCTTCTTTGCCATGCCGAGAGGATACGTGATTGGAACCGGGACGGAAAGGTCCCGTCACCCAACACTGATTTGCCGCAGAGTCGCTGCGCGATCGCCTTTCTTCTTTCACGACGCGGGCCCGCGTAATAGAATTGTTTGGTAGTTCAACGTCGGCCGCTTCGGTAACGGCGGCGACGGCAAATCATTCCGTTGCTCGCCAGCAATCGGATGTTGCGTTTCGTATTGACATCGCTTTGCATCGGATGGCTTGCCCTTATAGCGTGGTCGCTCTACTCAAAGTCGACTCTGCTTGGGCATTGCGTTGTCTTGCCGTTTTGTGCCCTGATGACATTTGTGTTGGTTAAAGGTTTGCGCGACGGCCGCAGGCTCAAGGAATCGGAACGCCATTTGGCCACTCTCGAATGCCCAGCTTGCGGGAGCCCATTCGGCAGCGAGGCCGCCCATCAGGCTTTTCATCCGCCGCGACCGCCAAAACGCCCCCTCACGGAGTTGATTTTCGTGGACGATCTTGGATTCTCTTCGGTTCATTGTACTTCCTGCAACGCCGACGTTTTGTATCACCGTCGTGCTGCGAGATTGCAGTGGAAGGGGGCAATCGAGGCTCATGGCGAGGCTGACGCGTAACACAGATTTGCCGCATAGCGGCGGCGTCCATGCCGCGGTCGCCTTCGTTCTGGACGCGACGCGCGTCCCATTGTTAGAATCGTCTCTCGTTCAATGTCGTCCGCTTCGTTCACGGCGGCGACGGATGTTCTTTCCGCTGGTTATTCACACATGTCCGCTTCCGACAGCTTACCAAGCCAGCTAACGTCCCGCATTCGCCAAATGGTGGATCGAGTGCGGAGCCACCCGCAGCATGCGTTAATTCCAATTCTCCGACAACAGATCTACACGGATGTTGGCCAATGGACGGAACCGCCTGGACACAAGGTGAACGGGTGGCTTGCGGTAATAACTGCTCGCCGTGTGCTTCCGCTGTGGGAATCCGCTCAGCCAGATGACTTGGAGCCACGTCAACTGGTCCAACAGACCGTTGACTTCTTGCGCGGGAACATCGAATTGGACAAGGCCGATGATCGCTGGAGCCAGAGCCAGTCGCGATTCAGCGTCGAGACAATTGCTGAGCGGTGGGAAGAAGAATCTGCACCTGATTCGGCTTGGCGAGCGCGTCTTGCCGCATCATTTGCGTTTACCGAGACCGAAATACCTCATCCGTTCTTGACTATCGAGATATCGGACAGAGACACTGATCAGGATGTCGATCCTTGGAGTCGTGATGTGGCGGGTTGGGTGGTCGAAGCCGAGGCCGGTGCGGTCTGGGAGGACGAATCCGACTCCTCGAAACGCCCGGCCTTTTGGGGATGGTGGCTAACAGAAGCCTTGCCTAGTGCTCGGAGCGAGGCGAGCCAACCAACGTAGTCGTCCCGCAGAGTCGCTGCGGGATCGCCGGTCAAGCCCTGGCCTGTCTGCTACAATCACGCGTGATCGGACGCTTATCCGTTCGTTTTGGGGAGCGGCGACCATTATCCTTCGGTTAGTCGGCGGGACGCTTTGCACATGGACGAGATCCAACAGCACTTCAGCTCCGCCTTCTTTCGTCCGCCAGCGACGCCCGAGCAAATCGCGGGCATTGAATCTCGGCTTGGCGTGCGCATTCCTGGTGTGCTGTGCCAAATGTATCTTCGCTACGACGGCTTTCGTGAGCCGCTAGGCAACGCTCAGTATTTGTTTCCGCTTGAGGATACGCATGGTGGCGGTTGTTCGCTCCTATCGATCAATCGCTTCTTTTGGGCCGAGTGGGACTTGCTAGACTTTCGTCAATTCCTGTTCTTCGGATCATCCACATCGGATCAGTACTGGGCTATCAATCTCGCAAACAGCTCAGAGATCATCCAGTACCATCACAGCATGGGGGTGGAATACGAATCCGCCGGCACATCCGTCGTTGAGGTCTACCTCACGGACGAGCAATTCATGCTTGAGGTGATCGCGAATTCTGATGCATGAGCCGCCGTCAGCGCAACATTGGCGCAGAGGGCCGGCGACGATCCCAATCACCTCAGCAGACATCACCCCACGGCCTGACGAGCCGTCCCCGCCACCAACTCTCTTCCGCGATTGCGGAAATCGTCCATGCCCGTACCGGTATCGCGAGTGCGACCGGCTGACTTGTCACGTGACCGTTGGCCCGAATGATGGCATTTCGGGCCACTTGATCGAGATTGCTATATCCCGTTTCGATGAATGGCTGCTCACTCGTATCGCAGGGCATCGATCGGGTCCATTCGGCTTGCACGGCGGGCGGGGTAGTAGCCGAAAAAGATGCCCACGCCGGAGGCGAATACGAAGGCGATCACGGCGGCGGGAATGGAGATGACGATCGGCCATTGCGTTCCGCTGGTCAGCGAGTTGATAATCGCGGTCGCGCCTGTGGATGCGCCGACACCCAAGCCGAAACCGATCACGCCGCCGATGCAGGAAAGCAGAACCGCCTCGACTAGAAACTGGCGGAGGATGTCGCGCGGCCGTGCGCCAACGGCCATGCGGATTCCAATCTCGCGGGTCCGCTCGGTGACGGACACCAGCATGATGTTCATGATGCCCACGCCGCCCACCAGCAACGAGATGCCTGCGATCGACGATAGCAACGCCGTCAGCGTACCGGTAATCATCCCCAGTACCTTGGCGATCTCATCCATGTTTTGCACCTCGAAGTCCGCTGGTTCGCCTGGGCTGATGCGGTGCCGTTCAAGCAGCAACTGCCGAATATCGTTTTCCGCATCGCCCATGCCCGTGATCGACCTGGCAGACACCAGGATCGCGTGTACGTTGTCGAACCCCGAACCATGCAGGCGTTTGCGCACGGTCGTGTATGGCATCAGGATGATGTTGTCCTGATCCTGGCCCACCATATTGGCGCCCTTTGGCTCCAGGATGCCGATCACGCGAAATGGGACGTTTCTGACGCGAATGCTCGCGCCCAGCGGGTTTGTTGTCTGAAACAGCTTCGCCACGAGCGTCTGGCCGATCACGCACACTTTGGCCGCCGAAGTGATATCGGCCTCCGTAAAAAAACCGCCATGCCGTAGCGGCCAGTTCCGCACGGTCAGATAGTCGAGACCCACACCGTGCATCTCGCTGGGATTCCAGTTGGCATTGCCGTAGATCACCTGCCCGCCAGTGCCGACCAGCGGCGTCGATGCCAAGACAGTCGCGCGGCACTCCCGACCGATCGCCTCGGAGTCTTTGGCCGTGAGCGTCGGCCGCGTACCTTGCCGGACACCACGGGACCGGTGGCTGCCGGGTATCACGACGATAACGTTCGTCCCCAGCAATTCGAATTGGCTTTGCACCAATTGACTGGCGCTCTGCCCGATCGACACCATCGTGGTGACGGCGGCGATTCCAATGACGACGCCAAGAATCGTCAAACCGGCGCGCATCTTATTTTTTGCCAGCGCTCGCAAAGCGATGCGCATCGTGAGCAATAAGCCCATACGTAACCCACGTCCTTACTTGTTTTCCATGCGGGTGACCAGCTTCTGACCTTCTTTCAGTTTGCCCGACACCAGTTCGGTGAAATAGTTGTTGATCAGTCCCACTTCCACCGGAATCGCCCTGAGAAACTCGCCATCCACGACCCAGACGTGGCGTTGTTTCCGCTTGCGGCGAGCTTCCGCCTTCTCTTCGGCCGAGAGCATCACATCGTCCGAACCGTCTTCGTCGTCCTCGCTCTTGTTTGCCCCTTCCAACAGCTTGCGATCCTGCTGGCGGACGTACTGTGCCTCGGGATAGAATCGAAGGGCGGCGTTGGGGATCTTGATCACGTCGGTGCGTTCGTCGACCCGGAATGAGATGCTTGCGGTCATTCCCGGCAGCAGTTTCAGATCCGGATTCGCGGCACTTACGATCACGGGGTAAGTCACGACGTTTTGCATGGATGTCGAGCTGAAGCGAATCTCCTTGATCGTCCCCTCGAACAGATCGTCCGGATAGCCGTCCACCGTGAACTGAACCGGCAAGTCGCGATCCTTGGCGGCGCGGACCAGGCCGATATCGGTCTCGTCGATTGCCGCATGGATATGCATCTCCTTCTCCATGTCGGGCGCCACTATGAACAGTTGCGGTGTCTGAAACGAGGCGGCTAGCGACTGGCCTGGTTCAATTTTCCGATCGATGATCCTTCCGGCCTCCGGCGCGGTGATTTCGCAGTAGGCGCGGTTCGTCTCGGCGTCCTCCAGGCTTGCCTTGGCCTGCTCGACCGAAGCATACGCCACATCCAACTGCGCTTCCAGAGAAATGCGATTGTACTTCAGTTGGTCCAGTTCGGCATCCGAGATGAAATCCTTGTTCTTGGCCTGAAGCTTCAACGCGCGGTCTTCGTCGTTCGTGGCTTGCTGCAGCATTGCTTCAACGCGTTTGATTTCGGCTTCAGCGATCTTCAGTCGGGCCCTTTCGCGATTCTCGGCGGCATCATAGCGACGTGGGTCAATCTTGGCCAACAAGTCGCCTTCTTCGACTTTATCGTTGAAGTTGGCGATTTCGCCGACAATCGGGCCGGACACAACGCAGCCGACTTCGACCGACCGAATTGGCTTGACCTGGCCCGTCGCGTTCCGGACAGAGATGATGTCGCCGCGTGTGACCTCCGCCTGCCGCCATTTGGGCCGGTTTCGCTCCTTCCAGTAGTTCATCGCGGGCTTGTACGAAGCCGCGCATATGCCGCCCAGCACCAACAGCACCAGACCGAACTTCAGGAGACGTTTGAAGAGCTTTTTCATGGCGATTCGTCGCGAAAGAGAACAAGATGTCCAACAAGTTCGATTCTACGCAAGATCTCGGCGGTTTTCCATGATCCTGCCCCAGGGGAAAGCCCCTGATTCTTCACGGTGGCTGAGGTCGTGAGACTTCTGGCCCTGGCCCGGAACGCAACGGCTACGGAGTTTCCGCGCCGAACGACTGCATCAGAGATTGGAACTCGGGCCGTTTGCGTAACGAATTGAGGTCCGAGTCCTTCTCGGCCCAATCGACATTCTCGGGATTCTCAAAATAGCCCGTATCTCGACACTGCCCAAGCAATTGAATGGCTCGCGCCGCATAACGATCGGCTTGCGCCCGTTCCTTCTTCGAGGGCTCGTCGCATTCGGCAAAGACCGCCTCAGAACACAGTGCAAACCCGCAAGCAGCGTTGTACAGACTGCCGCCGCTTTGCGGGTCCAATTCCGTGAGTTTCTGGGCCGATTCCGCTGCCTCGGCAATCCGGCCGCGGCCAATCAGCACCGGCACTCGTTGGGAAAGATACTGAGCCGCTTTCTCCTTCGGCTGAGACAAGACGAAGTCGATATCGTCCACCACTTTCTGGCACAACTGGCAGACGCCGATGTGCTGCTTGAACGTTTGATCATATCCCTTGAGGTGGGGCCATCCATCGAGTCCCGTTTTCTCCTCGAAGCGTTGAAATGCCTCCAAGCCTTCTTGGAATAACTGCCCGGCCTTCGTGAATTCGTATTGCTTCTGTAACGCGTTGCCAGCTTTGAATGTGGCGCCGATCAGGTCCGCTTGGGCCTGACCGTCGTGCGGATTCTCCCGGACCATCTTCTTGGCTTGATCGAGACCGTGATTGAAGAAACCGAACGCGGCAGCAAAGTCTTCGGATAGGAAAGCCACGGTTCCAAGACGGTCGTAAACGACAAACAAGGGTCGCTGAAAACGGTCGTCGGCGGGATCGGCTTCGAGCCGCCTTTTCCTGATCTCTAGGCATTCCTCATAATGCTCGCGGGCCAGCGGTCGTTCGTGCGCCATTCGAACGTCGCCGAGTTTCTCCAAAGCCACAGAGAAGCTGTACTTTATCCGAGCATCCGACGGATGGGTCTCGGCCAACCGTCGCACGACGTACACACTCTGTTGATGATGACTGCCTGCCTTCTCATAGCCATGGGAGTCCGCCGTTGTGTGATGCAACTGCAGTTGCGCATCGCCCACTCGGCGATGTGCAATCGACAGCCCCAACTGGAAATCCGTCTGTCGATCGTCCAATTCCGCAAGCCGCTTGCAGATGGCTACATCGGCCTCGAAATGGCGGAGGGCCGCCTCGAACTCGCCCGCGAGTTGATGGGTTTGGCCAAGCCGTTGGTGCACTATGGAAAGATTCTGTTGGATTGACATATTCTCAGGGCTGTCTTCGGCCAAGTCCTCATAGATACCCAGGCTCTCTTGAAATGCGGCAATCGCTTCGGGCAGTTCGCCACATTGTTGATTCGCCTTGCCAGAGTGGATATGCGCTAGGGCAAGCTCGAACTGGAATGACAAATCGGATGGGTTTTGCCCGGCTAATGAAGTCAGGATTTCCTGCTCTTTTTGAAAGTTTTCACGTGCCGTGGGTACATTCCCGGTTCGCAAACAGATTTCCCCGACGCCTCCGCAAGCAACTGCAAGAGAGTGCCGGACTTTGAGATTGCCTGGGTCAGATCCCGCAGCTTGCTGGGCGATTTCGAGAGCCTTCTGGTAGTGGCCCCGCGCCTGCTGGACATCCGAGTCGATGTGCGCGTCGCCAAGCTGTCTATGCGCCGCCGACAGATCGCATTGAGCTTGATAATCGTCTGTGGTCATGGATTCAACTTGAGCCAACCGTTTCCGAACGGCGAGGCATTTCTCGTATTCGTCGCGCGCCGAATCCGCGTCGCCCTGCCAGAGCCTGACATCGCCAAGTCGAGCGTAACACACGGACATGTCTCGTTGGTACTGGGCGTTCGTCGGATCCAATTCAGCCAGCGCTTGAGAGGTCTTCAGGCTCTTGGTGTGAGCGTCGATTGCCCCGATTACGTCGCCAAGCTCCCAAGCCACCTCTCCCAGCTTGCTGTGTCCGGAGGTCACACCTGCTCGAGCGACCACATTTGCAGGATTGCGGTCTCTCTGAGCACTAATGACCTCGAGGCTCTTCTCATACGCTTTGCGGGCTTCGGCCGGCTTTCCCAGCCGCCGAAGAGTGTCGCCCAGCCTCTCGTAGGACACGGACAGATTCTGCTGAACGAGCCATTCGTCGGGCTTGTTGGACGACAGTTCGCGCAGAATATCGTTGCCGCGTTGGTACTGCCGGTGAGCCTGGATCGTTCCATCGCGTCCGCCGCTACCGCCCACGGTCAGGAAGACGTCGCCCAACTCCAGATGAGCCACGGCGAGATTCAGGTCCGTTTTGCGCGAGGTCTCCAGGCTGCGCGCGACCTCCTGTAGCCGGTCGATTGCCGTATCCAGCAGGCTTTGCCGGACCGAATGAGCTGCTGGGACGTTCGCCAGTTCCTGCTGGATATCGAAGACGACCGATTCGAGCGTGCGCAGTGCGACGAGCGCCTGTGCATCGGCTTGACGGGCGTTATCGTCCGCCATGCCGCGAGCTGCCTCGGCCTCTTGCCGCAAGACGGACTCGCGCCGGTAGCCGACGGCCAACAGCAGGACGACGAGAAGCGAGAGGCCTACCGCGGTCGCACTCAAACCGGCAATAATCGGTTTTCGCTTACACCATCGCCACGTACGCTCGGCGGTCCCCACCGGCCGGGCCCGGATCGACTCGCCCGACAGGTAACGACGCAATTCATCCGCCAATTCGGCGGCCGAAGCGTAGCGACGTGCGGGCTCCTTCTCCAGGCACCTTAGCGTGATTGTCTCGACATCTTTGTCCAGCGCAGGGTTCAATTGGCGCGGTGAAACGGGTTCTTCGTCAATGACTTGAGCCAGCGTATCCAGAACCGTTGCAGCTTGAAACGGCGGGCGGCCCGTGACGAGGCAATAGAGGATTGCGCCCAACGAGTAGACGTCCACGGCCGGGCCAATTTCGTCTTTCCTGCCCATTGCCTGCTCGGGCGGCATGTAACTGGGCGTGCCGAGCACGTCGCCGCTGGCTGTCGGTCCATCGCCGGACTCCAACCGTTTGGAGAGCCCGAAATCTGTGATGCGAGGCTGTCCATCGCCTGCGAGCAACACGTTCGCGGGTTTCAAATCGCGATGAATGACGCCGCGTTCGTTTGCGTAGTGTACGGCGTCGGCCACTTGAGCCAGTAACCTGGCGGCCTCGCGACTAGCAAGCGGCCCATCGGCGACTGCTTGCGCCAGACTCCGGCCTTCAACGTATCCCATCGAGAAGTAGTGTTGACCATCTTGCCGGCCCACGTCGTAAATGGGCACGATGTTCGGGTGATTCAGATTGGCCGCCGCTTCTGCCTCGGAATAGAATCGCTGGACATCGGCCGGAGAAGCGAATTGACCGGCCAAGATCATTTTCAGCGCGACCGTACGATTTGCCTTGATCTGGCGCGCCTTGTACACGACTCCCATGCCGCCGCGGGCGATCTCTTCGAGCAGTTCATAATCGCCAAATCTGGCTGGCGCGCCCGCCGGTACCGTGTCGCCCTGGCCGTGGCTTGCTGGAGTATTGTCGAGCGATCTGACGCTCGATTCGATCGACATGTCGAGTGTGTCTTCCGGGACCGCCGGTTTTGCCGAGTCATTTCTGCTGTCGGCTAACGCGCTGTGCATCTCGAACAAGTTGCCCAGTCGGTGCCGTAAGTGTGGAAACCGGCGATAGTACTCCTCGGCCTCGGGTACTTCGCCAAGTTCTTCTCGCAGGCAGAATTCTGCGTAGAGCAATTCCAGGACGGTCTCGTCGCTTGACTGAGCGTCGGGGTGGTTCTCGATCAGGGTCTCTACCAGAACACGCTGGCCCCGCTGCCAGCTTTCGCGCTGCTGGGCACGCAACGATGCTGCCAAGTCGACGGGCGATTGGTTCGACGGCTCATACATAGCAGGAATTGTCCAGCCCCAGATCCTCGACCGCGCGATTGAGTGCTCTGGAGTATCGTTTCCGCACAGCTTCTGGAGTCCCGCCGATCTGGTCCGCGATTTCGGTCCACTCCCGTCCCGTTGCGCGCTGTTCAACGATCAAACGCTCGTCCTCGGTCAGCCGCTTGTGCAGTTCTCTCAGCAACTCCCGGTTCGCGACGATCTTGCTGGGGGTGGCTCCCGCGTCTGCCAGCGGCAACTCGTCTGCGGCGGTTGCGACTACTTGGCGTGCGTCTCGACGTTGGCGATGTGCATATCGGGCGTGGTCGTTGACCTTGTTCCGGACCATGGCCGCCAGGAGTCTTAGAAGCTGCTCAGGCGTCTCCAACTCGAACTGGCCCGCAGCGGCGCGCACAAAGAAGTTGGCAAAGATCGATTGGCAAATGTCCATCGAATCGATCACTCGCCGCAACGCCGGATCCGTCAACCGCACACGCGCAATGACCCGCAAATCCGGTTCATACCGCCGAATCAGCTCTTCCGCCGCTTGGT
Organism: uncultured Pirellulaceae bacterium; assembly: GCA_964623055.1. Classification (GTDB taxonomy): domain Bacteria; phylum Planctomycetota; class Planctomycetia; order Pirellulales; family Pirellulaceae; genus JADHUC01. The sequence continues at coordinate 35,943 of CAZURK010000023.1, read as the reverse complement.
CGTCCCCGCGCCGCACGCGGGCGACCAGTTGCGCGAATGATTCCGGCTCCGACATAGGATTCGCCTTTGACATCTGAACAACTCAATGTGTTGGCCGGCGGAAACAGCCCCGTAGAAGGACGGATTCGCTCTCCCTCCCAAGACGTGAAACGGATTTGGAAGTCCATCCTACAAAGAGCTTGAATTCCGAGACACGACGGCCGTTTACCAAGAATACCTTACGTCTGGGGCCGTGGACGGGCTCCTCGGGCGACTTGCGGAAACGCGCGAAGAACTGGCTCCCCGAAAGAAAATCGAAAAGTCGTGTCCGGTCTAGCCGCAGATATCGTTTTGCCAAGTGATGCGAACAGACGACTTCAAACATTTCCACGAAAAGGAGGCAGACATGAGATCCCTAGCGAAACGATTCGGCAAGCTAACAAGTCGGCAGAACAAGCGAACGAGCCGCGTGCAGATCAGCCTCGAATCCCTGGAAAGTCGCACGATGATGGCTGGCCTTTTGGGAGATATCGACGTTGTAGCCCATGCGTCCGACGACGCCCGGGATGAGGTTTGCGAATCGCGATCTGAGAGCGCGTGGGTAGACCAGCGAGCATTGCGCGCCGCACAAGATAACCAGGTTGCGATCGATCCTCAGCCCGCGCCACATCCGCGCATGGCGGATGCAGTGTTTAGGGCCGAGATCGCTTCGGAGTCGGCGTCCGTTGAACGAGCTGTCGACCTTGAGACGCTGGCGGCAACAAGCCTGCAACGGCATGCTGCAAACGCAAACGACTATGTCATGGGCATGGGATGGTCAGCCGACGAATCAGACGATCCCATGGGCATCGATCCGCTGCCTACCCCGCATCCTCGCCCTGAAGCGGCCGTCGAGTATGTCGGTCTCATTCCAGTTCCATCGGGTCGACCACGCGCTGAAACCGAGTTGGAACTCGCAGGCTGGATCCCCGAGCCAACCGCTCAGCCGCGGCCGGAAGACGCGATCGAGCGGGTAGGGCTCATCCCAATTCCATCAGGACGTCCAAGACCTGAAACGGAAGTTGCCCGAACAAAGCTCGAACCGAATCCTGTACCGTCCCCATGCTCGGAAGCCGCCCACGGCGACGATAATCCGGTGGGCATCGCTCCCTTGCCCTCGCCACATCCACGACCGGAAGCGAAGGTGGGACAGGCGGCAATCGAGCCGAACCCTCTGCCGAGGCCTATCCAAACCGTCTTGGCGGCTCGCGGCATGACCTGGGGCGGCAGAGCGTTCTGATGCTGATATCGGGCAGGCGCCGTCCAGCAGAAGCACCGTTCCCCAACGTCTGCTGGACGGCGTTTCACCGTCTGTCTCAATGAAGTCGCGAACTAGACTGTCCTCGCGACTCGTCCGAGCGCCGCCACAGTGAAGAGCAGCGGATAAAGCTTCTCGTAGTACCACAGTTTGGCGAAGTAGAATCCGATGGGCGTAGCGTCAAGATGCGTATCTGATTCAACTGCACCCACCAGCCACGCGACCCCTCGCTCCAGATGCGTCTGTTGGCCTTCCGCCAGATTCACGGTTGCGAGCGTTTCGATTGCCAGCGCTGTCTCTTCGACGCTGCTTTGCTGTCCGTCCTGGGAGGTATTCGCCACCGCCGCTCCGCCGCCCCATCCGCCATCGTCGTTTTGCGCTGTGCACAGCCAAGCCAAGCCTGCCTGAGCTTGTTCCGTGTCGCCCCGCTCCCAGTCTCGATAGGCCAGCAGCACTTTGGCTGTCCCGTAAACGGGGTTCTCCTCCTCCGGGTGATCCTGATTGCCGAACCACAGAGGAATCCAGCTTCCGTCTTCGCGTTGACACTGTGCGAGAAACCGAAACCCCCTGTCGACAGCGCGCTGCAGCCTCCTTCCAAACGGCAAGTCCCACCATGTCTTGAAAGCCCTGAGCACGTGTGCGGTCAGGTCCGCGCCGCTGCGGTCAAACGGGAGTTTACCCCAACCGCGGCAGAACGTGGGCCAACCGCCGTTCGAGTTCTGCAGACTCAGCAGCCATTCGACACCTGCCGTCGCAGCTTCATTGACCCGCGCTCGATCGCGCTCGTTCGATGACGGCGAGTCGCGCCAGGCGGCCAAGGCCAGCAGAGCCCCTGGCGTATCGTCTGCGTCCGGGACGGCTCCACTCAGATTCGTCCATCCCCAGCCCCCCGGATCAGCTCCCGTGAAGGGATGCCTGCAACGATGTTGGCAGGACAGCAACCAGTCCAGGCAACCAAGCTCGGCCACATTTTCGCCGGTGCCGGCTAGTGCGTTGACGGCAAGCGTGGTGGTCCACGTTGCCAAATCCGTATCGATTGGCCAACTGCCATCGGAGCGAACTGAATCGAGCAGAAACTTGACACCTTCCTGTGTGACCGGATGATCCACACGTCCTGCGGACGCCAAGCTCATGACGACAAAACTAGTGAGCGGCGTTGCTTCCAGATAGCCGCCGCTTTCCGGTTGCATCTTTCGCAGCACACGCAGACTGGGTTTGATCGCCAGCCAGCGGATGAATCGCATCCATGGCATCAGTGGCTTTCGATGGAAGTAGCGAGCCTGTCCAATTGCGACCAACGCGGGAACCGCATAGCTGACGACCGGCATGCGGACAAAGCGGTAGAACCGCTGGGGCACACAGGCAAGTTCGAACGGAAGCGCCGATACATCCTTCCACGATGCCAGCCCAGCCAAAGCGCAGTTGGTCAAGATGGGCACGGCGAAGGTCTTGTCTTTGCCGTACCGCTGGCGTAGTCCGGAAACGCCGCCCTTGGACTGGATGTAGGCGTCGGCTCGATTCAACAACGCTACATTCTGGTTGGCTTTGGCCGCCAAGTGAAACGCCGCCGACACTAACATTGTCGTCGCGATGTTCGAGTAGCTCTTATCCGTATCGCCAAAACCGCCGTCGTCGTTCTGATGAGCCGTCAGCCAACGCACGCCGCCTTCGATTGCGTCGTCGAATCTCGCGTCGGGCCGGCCGTTTTGACGCACCACGGACAAAGCGCTTACGGCTGTCGCTGTAGACAAAGCGGATGCAGACAACTCGCCGACCCAATGGCCGGCGGCCGTCCGTTCGGCCTGCAACTGAGACCGCGCCTTCTCGAAGGCAGCCGATAAGCGGTCGCTATCCAACATCAGGATTCCCGATAACGCGAAGACGCGGCGGACTTGGACGTATCCTTCTTCACGCCGCAGGCTCCTCCGGCGCCGGGCAGATCTTGGGTCGCTGGCTCAGTTTGGCACTGGGCGTCGCATCCGCTTTGAGGTCGCCCATGGCGAACTGAACGCCGTCCAGGTAGTGCTGCAGAATCGACGGAGTCCAGAAGATCTGATTATTGTGGCCCAGCGAGCAATAGAAAACGCGACCTTCACCAAAATTGCGGATCCAGGATATGGCATTGTCGTTGTCCGATCGGCCGGGCTTATTTTCCTTCTTGGTCATGTCCAGACCGACCAGGATGCGAAGGTTGTCGCGCGAGTACGGGGCCTTCATCTTGTAGATCTCGTCCTTGGCCCAAAACCCTTTGCCCCCGAACCCTTTGTTGATCGGATGATCCGGCTCTTCGACCTGCATCGCCCACGTACCGCCGCCGCCCCAGGGATGGCCATCGAACAGACCGCCCATCATCGCCGCCGCCTCGGGCCAATCGTAGAAGTTGTCGGTAGCCGCGTGAATGCCGCACGCGCCTTTTCCACTTTTAACAAAATCCATCAAAGCCGCCCGCCGTGCCTCGTCGTCGAATTTCAGCCGTGTCGTGTTGTTGAACAAGACGGCGTCGAATTCCTTCAATGCTGCGGCATCGAACATTGCATAGTCTTTGCTGATCTCGCTCTCAAAGGCTCCGGTCTTTGCGCCCAGCATATCCAACGCCACATTACCACGATCAATCGCACCTCCGTGGACGAACCCTTCGCAGCGGTAGAAGACCAGCAGTTTGCGGGGCTTCTTCGGCTTGACGGTCGCAGACTTCGGTAATGCACCTTCGATCTTCTCGACTTCAACTTCCGGAACCCGACTAAGATCGGGCTTGCCCCAAGCGCAGCCGGTCAGGACGGCCGGAACGGTCAATGCGCCTGCTGCCGCGGCACCGGTGGCCAGGAATTCGCGTCGGGTGACTCGGTGTTTCTTTGTCATGGATTTCTCCTTACATAGGTGTGTTCACCATGTTGGATAGCTCTTTGATGTTCGCTTGCGGGCAGGCCGTACGTCATGGTTTCAGGTCGACGTGTTCCTTTTCCATGATGGCGGCCATGTCGGCAACGATGTCGGGGTGCTGATTGGCCACATTGTTCTCTTCGCCGATATCCTTCGATAGGTCATACAACTCGATCGGCCCGTCAGGTTTCTTCACGACGTTCAGCCGTACGCCCTTCCAGTCTTCTTTCACAACAGCCAGTTTACCACCCTGTTCGTAGAACTCCCAGTAAAGGTGTGGATGCTTCTTTTGCTGGTCCGGTAGGCCCAGAAGCGTCGGCGCCATCGAGATTCCGTCGGTCTCTGGCGTGTCCACGCCGGCAAGGTCGGTCAATGTGGGAAAGATGTCCTGAAAACCCGAAATGAGGTCTGTCGCATCGCCGGGTTTGATCCTGCCAGGCCAACGAGCGATCATCGGCACACGAATACCGCCTTCGTACAGATCTCGCTTCTTGCCTCGCAACGGGCCGTTCGAATCAAAGAAGGGCATCATGTGACCACCTTCCTGATGTGGGCCATTATCGCTGGTGAAAATCACAAGAGTCTTTTCGGCCAAGCCGAGCTCCTCAATTTTGGACAACACTCGGCCGACGTCCCTGTCGATGTTGCGGATCATGGCTGCAAAGCCTTTTTCCGGCTCAGGCCAGTCCTGATCGGCGAACGGGCCGTGATCCGGAACCTCCATGCCCGCCCGGCCGCCTTCATTGTTGGCGTGCGGCACGTTCATGGCGTAGTAGAGGAAAAAAGGTCGTTCCCGATTCCGTTCGATGAAGCCCAATGCCTCGTCGGTGATCAAGTCGGGAGCATAGTCTCTCTTCTTGGTCGCCACGCCTCGGCCGTCGCTGTTCTTCCATTTCTCGGGCACGACGTTTCGCAGCGGCGCACGTTCGCCGTTGCGGATCATGAACTCGGGATAGAAGTTGTGCGCGTGCCACATGCTGATATAGCCGTAGAAGAAATCGAAGCCTCGACGCTCCGGATCATCCAGCGGCGGCGGGTTGCCTACACCCCACTTGCCGACACAGCCGGTACGGTAACCGGCTCGCCGGAGTACCTGGGCAACCGTTAGATCCTCGTCCGTGAGAAGCCCCGGGCTGTTGCCTCGAATCCGAGCGTGGCCGGAGTGCAGCCCCGTCAGCAATACGCAACGAGACGGGGCGCACACGGTTGACCCCGCGTAGTGGCGAGTGAACCGCATCCCCTCGGTTGCCATTCGATCCAAGTTAGGTGTTTTGAGCGTCTTCTGCCCGTAGCAACTCAGGTCCCCGTACCCGAGGTCGTCGGCGAGAATGTAGATGAAGTTGGGCTTCTCGGCCGCAACGGCGTCACGGGAAGCCGTTGACGAAAGTAGGAAGCACATCGCGATCGAGCAGAAAAGTGTCCATCTCATGGTCGTACTCCAACAAGGTGCGGCGAAACTGACATCGCCTATGGTACACTCTTCGAGGGCGGTCAGACACCGTGTCGCTACTGCACCATCACGTATGTGGCGGGGTTTTCCCAGACTCGGCAGAGCGGCCCATTCGATCGTTTGAATCCGGGCGGCACTGGTTCGTCCTCGATCAGGTAGGTTCGTCGACCGTCGCTTTGTCGAACGCACTCGTACAGCGGCACACTGGTCGAAGGCGGCTCGTCGACATTGGCCTCTAGTGCGTAGAACACTGGTTGGGGACTCTGTACGCCGTCTGCCCCGGTCGCTTTGATGGTCAACTGGAGTCCTGCGTCTGATGCATCGGCCGCCACGACAGGGATCGTCTGCGCCGACGGACGTTCGAGGGCATAGAAGGCGATGGTTCCCCTGTCATCCCATGAACCATCTGTACCGCGCGTTCCATAGCGGACGTCACCGTTCGCAGTCTCACATCGGTACACGGGTACGGGCAAGTTCAGACGCGGATCAGCCAAATCGAGTTTGTACATGATCTGATTGTAGTTATAGCGTGGCGTTTGCTCTGGATTGCCGGAGAACATGCTGGTGTACGTTCCCTCGAAGAAGATGATCCTGCCGCCTTCCTTGTCGAACATAGGGTGCTGTTTTGGATTGTAGAAACTGTATTTTTCGTGCGTGACGATCTTCCTGGCGTATGTCCACGGCCCCAACGGCGTATCCGCCTCGGCAAACCAAATCTCACCCAACAGCGACGTGCCGAATACCTCCAACGCGATCATTACCCAACGGTTGCGATAAGCATTCCAGTACACCGACCCGCCATGAACGGATACCGATTTGCCGGTGTCCGCGTCCTGGAAAAGAAAAAAGCCTTCGCCCTCCTTCAGTCGACCGTCTTTTATCAGCTTGTTCTGAAGGTCTCGCGACAGCGGGATCGTGTCTTGGTTCCAGCCGTAGCGCAACCGGCCGTCGTGATCCCGGTCGAGTTCAAATTGGTCGGGGCGGCTGCCCTTCTTGAAGCAAGTGAACGACTCGTATTGCTTCAGATCCAAGAGATCCTCTGGCGTCGCCCGAACTCGGACCAGCGGATATGGCTTGACGAAATAGACGTATTTCACTCCGTCCGCGGTGTGCACAAATGGATGACCGCCGGGATATGCCGGCGCGTCCATGTCGATCTTGATACGATGTTCGAACTGGTTCTTCTCGTCGTTGAATTCGACTAACCCGCGTTCATAGACTCGCATCGGTTTGGCGACCTTCACATAGTAGGCGAACAGTCGTTCTCGACCGTCGTCCTTCAACGTGACCAGCCCGTTGATCCAGGTGGGACCTTGGCCGGGCATCTGGCACGTCGGTTTTGCGAATCCGTCTCTGCCCACGAAATAGTCCAGATTCACGCCAACATCGGGATCGAGCCCTCCTTCGTCCGGCAGCAGTGACGTCGCTCCCGGAACGTGGAAGTTGCCAAGCGGGTACGACGGCCGATTCGTATCACCCCAAAACCAATAAACCTCTCCCTGAAAGACGGTGTTGACGACGCTGTCCGATCCGAAAACCAAACCGTTCAGCAGTGGACGTTTGGTGGGCGGGCTACCGCCGATCAACACGGTGTCACGATATATGCCGGCCCCCGTCATTCGATACAGACGCTGGGCGATATTGATCCTCTTAGCTTTCAGTGTGGCCTCGCCGCCAGGCACCACTTTCAGCCGCTTGCCGCGGTATCCGAATCCGTCTGCGGGGAATTCGTATCCATGCCCTTCGACATGGAAGAAAATGCTCTCGCCCATCAAACCGGGTTCGTAGAACGCGATCACACCGTTGCTATCCGTGAAGTAGCGAATGTTGTTCACGGTTCGCAGTTGCATAAGCGGCACGCCACGGCCTGTGGCTTCGTCCACGACGGTAATCCTGAAGTACTCTCGTGCCTGTGGCACGGCGGCCCTCAGTCCGGCTGGAAGAATCAACACGGCAAATGCTGAAGCGAGTGGAAAGAGACGCATGATCGAATCCTAACGCGGCCACGCCGCAACAGAGGGCGGGAAGGATACTCATGGACGGACTTGGAGGTCCATCCTACAGGGGAGCACGCACGATGCGAGCATACTGTGGTAAGATGCTCGAATCAACCGTTGCCCGATTCTTCGAATTTGGTGATCTTGTCCAGCAGTCGCGTGTGGATCTCTTCCAGCCGTCCGTCGTCGAGGATTTTGTTTCCCTCGACATCGGTAACGTAGAACACATCGACCACCTGATCCACATAGCCTCCTACTTTTGCTCTATGGACGGAGAGGCCAAGTTCAAAGAGCATGCGCGTGATTGTGTACAACAGCCCCATGCGATCAAGGGCGAAGATGTCCAGGATGGTGAATCGTTCCGAAGTGCTATTGTCCACGCGTACCCGTACCGGCGGTTTCGGCACATTTCGTTTGACGTCGGTCGATTGGCTGCCCCAGATACGCGGAAACCTGGGCGGGTCGTCCGTCGGATGTTTCAACGCAGACGTCAGACTGTCGCAAACTTCCATCAAGCGGCTCTCGGGCGGCTTGCCCTCGAAGTCGCGGTCTTGCACGTAGAAACGATCCAGGACCAAGGCATCGGCCAACGTGTGGATCTCCGCAGAGAGGATCTCCAATCGCTGGCTGGTCAACGCACCCGTCAGTCGGTGAAAGATCCCGGGCGTAATGTCTTCGAAGGTCCCGACGGTATACTCGACGGTCTCGATGTCCGATAGATACCGCCCCCAAGCAATCGCATCGTCGCGCGGCAAATTTCTCATCCGCGTCAATTCTTCCAATAGACGATCCGATGGCACCCGGCAAAGATAAGCCGGGGGGAGCGCGTCGACTTGTTTGTCCCACCATGCATCTTCTCTGTTGCGCACCAATATCGCGCGCAACTCGTCACGCCTGGTTTCGCAGTCCTGCCGCGTGCCGAATGACGCTTCGCCAGTCAGTTGGCCACGAACGTTGAAGTAGAGTTGCGTCAGCAGTTCCTGCCTCCATTGCGTCAGCACGCCCGGTCCAACCGCAGCCAAGTCAGCGCATGTCAATACGTATAGCATCTGCAGCAGCTCAGGCGAACCGACCTGTACAGCGAGGTCCACGATGACGTCAGGATCGTCGACGTCGCGGAAACGCGCCAGTCGCGAGAGTGTGAGATGCTCTTGAACGAGAAAGCACAGCGATTCCTTTTCTCGCTTCGGCAATCCGAGTCGTTGGGCGGTTTCTCCCGCCAAGCGAGCGCCCAAATCACAGTGATCCTCCGCATGGCCCTTTCCGAGGTCGTGAACGAGCGCGGCCAAGTGGAGCACACGTTTGTTCTTCACACCTCGGTACGCTTCGCCGAGCGGCCCATTATCGTCCAGGAATCTGGTGGTCTTTTCCACCGCGCGGATCGAATGCTCGTCGACGGTGTACTTGTGATACGCATTGAACTGCATCAGAAAGCGAGCGTGGCTCATGCCCGCCACGATCTTCTCCAGCACGCCCAGCTCGTGCAGACGCCGCAGCAGATTGCCCAATCGGCCGGGCTGGGACATCAGGGACAGAAATCGCTTGCTCACCTCTGCCGTGATCTCGACACCGGGAAGTTGCGCCATCGCATCACGGATCGTCTGCCAGGTGCGATGATCGATTCGCTTGTCGTACAGATTCGCCAAGTCCATCAGGCGAAGGACCTCACCGACGTCGCCGGCCACTTTCTTCAAGCCACGTCGCGTCGCGCCAATGCCCGCCGGCCCAGAGCGAAAGTCGCCTTCCACGTTGTGGCTTGCCACCACGTTAAAAAGGACGGGCAGCCCTTTTCGCATCTTGGCTGTGGCTACGAAGTGGGCTGACGAGTACCGCACGTTGCTCGTGTGGCGGTAGTACTCGCGCATGAATTGCTCGACGGGTATCTGTCCTTCGTCGCCCGGATAACCGTACAAGTCGGCCATGCGAAGCTGTTCGTCCCCGTCCAGCACATCGTGACTCTTGCCCGATTGGAAATGCAGCTCGTTTCGCAGTCGCAACAGAAAGTCTTGTGCTTCCTGCAGGTGTCGCCGGTCGTCGGCGCCGATCGCGTCCAGATGGTCAAGAGATTCGAAGTCCGTTTCCCCGTAGCGTGCGAACCCGATCCACCGGACCAATTGAATGTCCCGCAAACCGCCGCGCGACCGCTTGATGTTCGGCGTCAGGAGAAAGACCGTTTCGCCATATTTCATGCGTTCTTCAAGCCGCGAGCGCTCGATCGCCGAAATCAGCTTGCGGGAGTGACGCGTTGCCACTTGGCGTAATCGTTTCATGAACGTGGCGAACAGATCCGTGTTGCCAGCCATGCATCGCGACTCGGCAAGCGAAGTGAAGATGGTTGGGTCCGACAACGCCTGCGAGCAAGCCTCTCGTGAATCACGCAGGCTGAAGCCGAGTCGGAGTCCCGAGTCGCAAATGTCTTGCACAAGACGCTGGGCAAGCGGTTGTACGCGGCGTTCCGTGCCTGGAGCGGAGGCGTAGAGCAGCATGAGATCGACGTCGGAGAAGGGAGCAACGTCTCTGCGGCCATACCCGCCGTGCGCCACAAGGGCGACCAGCGTGCCGAGGTCGTCGTCGCCGACTTCGGCTAACGCAGTCTGGAAAACGTCCAGTACTACTTCGTCGATCAGGTCAGTGAGAGAGAGACTGACCTGAATTCCGGGAGCACCGCTCTGGTGCAGCCGTTTCAGTCTTTCCCGCCCCGTGCCCAGACGCTCCCTGGCGGCGAGGACAACGGGACGGAGGTTAGGGCCGGACATGGCTCACAATGCATCCTGCCCCGTTTCACCGGTGCGAATACGAATGACATTCTGCAGGTCGGCAACGAAGATCTTGCCGTCCCCGATCTGCCCCGTCTGGGCGGCGCTCAAGATTGTGTCGATGACCTTTTGGTAATTGTCGTCCGAGCAGGTCACCTCGATCTTGACTTTGGGCACGAAGTCCACGGCGTACTCAGTCCCGCGGTATCGTTCCGTCTGGCCCTTTTGCCTTCCAAACCCGCGGACTTCCGTAACGGTCATTCCGTGGATCTCGTTATCGGTCAGCGCCTTCTTCACATCTTCCAGCTTGAAATGGCGGATGATGGCTTCAACCTTCTTCATCGTTTTCTCCTCTGGTAACGCCGCTACCAGTGACGAATGGCACACCCGGTCGTTTAACCGCACGCCTCCGGCTTGCTGTTGAACGAGTCACTTTCGACACGGAGCGGCATGCATTACTCGATTTGCCGTCCTTTTTGGCATCAGACGTGGATATATCCCTCTTCGCCGTGTTGGCTCAGATCCAACCCTTGAGTCTCCTCTTCCTGCGACACACGTAAACCCATCGTCGCGTCCAGAATCTTCAACAAGACGAAGGTCACCGAGGCGGCAAAGACGTATGTGACCAAGACCGCCACGATCTGGCCAAGCAGGACCCTCGTGCTACCTTCGATCAGCCCCAGCGGGTTGCCGTTGTCGATGTCCCAGCAAGCCCGCGTGGCGAAAACTCCCGTAAGGACGGCGCCCAGCGTACCTCCGACACCGTGAACACCAAATGCGTCTAATGAATCATCATAACCGAATTTAGCCTTAATCGTTGTGCAGGCCAAGAAGCACACGATGCCTGCGGCAACTCCAAACAGCAGAGCCGGCATGGGGTTCACAAATCCAGCCGCCGGTGTGATGCATACCAGACCGGCGACAGCGCCCGAACAAGTGCCCAAAATACTCGGTTTGCCGCGCGTGATCCACTCCATTGCCGCCCACGCCACAGCGCCGGCCGCCGCCGACAAGTGCGTCACAGCGAAGGCGCTGGACGTTAGATCGTCGGATGCCAGTTCGCTACCGGCGTTGAAACCGAACCACCCGACCCATAACATCGCGGCGCCCATCGCCGTGTAGGTTAGATTGTGCGGCGGCATGGGGTCCCGGCCGTAGCCCAGTCGCTTGCCGATCAACAAAGCGACGATCAGCGCGGAAATCCCCGAACTGATGTGCACAACCGTGCCGCCGGCGAAGTCGAGGGCGCCACCCGCGATCCCCGGCCCATCGGCACCCGTTGCTACGAAGCCCAGAATGCCTCCATCCCAGACCCAATGGCACAGCGGGCAATAGACGAGCGTGCCCCACACGACCATGAAGACGACCATGGTGCTGAACTTCATGCGTTCGGCAAAAGCACCGCAAATCAGCGCGGGGGTGATGATGAAGAACATGCCCTGAAAAAGCATGTGGGTCAACATTGGGATTCGGAAGTTCTCGTCCTCGTTGAACATCGGCGTGTTCGGTTCGCCGGCTTGTGCGTCCCAAGTGCGCGCCACGTTGTTCATGAACAGGTACTCGCCATTCCCGATCCAAGCGTTGTCCTTGCCATCGCCGCCGAACGAAAGCGAATAGCCCCAGAGGGCCCAGATAACGGACATCAGGCCCATCAGGAAGACGCACTGCATCATGACGCCCAACACGTTCTTCTTGCGCACCAAGCCGCTGTAGAACATGGCCAGCCCAGGGGCCGTCATGAAAAGCACAAGTGCACAGCAGGTGAGCATCCAGGCGTTGTGGCCGGCCAAAGCGGCCTCGTCGGCTTTGGCATCCGCCTCGTTGGCCTTCGTTTCCAGCAACTCGATGGCGGCGCCGAGATCCGAATTGCCGCTGCTGTCGGATTGGGAATCCTGAGCTTGAACGCCCGTGGTAGAGAAAAGTAATAGAAGTGAGGCAAGAAAGACGCACATCGAATGGTTGTACTTGCACATCAAACACTACCCGCCCTATGACGAAATCACATTTCGCGCAGGGAAGCAGCCGCCTGATGGCATTCCAACCATCCTGCTCCGCGTCCGCACTGAAGCCCTGCTCGCCAGCCGGTGGCTGGCGTTTGCCTGGCGCAAGGCCATCAGTTCCAGAAGCTATCAGACTACACGGGACGGCGATTCCGGTAAAGGACCGAAGTCGAAAACATCCCTACGACTTCCTCAAAAAGTGGCAAATACTGGTTGACTATTGCCTACAGACTGTCCGATACTCTTGAGTTGAAGAATGCGATTTTTCCCAATTCTGACGCTTTCGAGCCTTCGTCGGCTGGGTGCCGATGTGGTGACGCGTCACTCCTTCAGTTGAAAGGGCAAAAACGATCGACCGCATCCAAAACAGGGTCAACGAGCAGATCCGCGTCTCTCCAGTGCGGGTCATCTCTGAAAGCGGTGAACAGCTCGGAATCATGCCCACCGACGACGCCTTGAGCCGGTCGCGAGAGGCTGGGCTCGATCTGGTGGAAGTCGCCCCAAACGAGAAACCTCCTGTTTGCCGAATCATGGACTTCGGCAAGTACAAGTACGAGAAGAAGAAGCGGACTGGGCAGAGCGCTCACCACGTGAAGACGAAAGAGATTCGTCTTCGCCCGAAGACCGGCGAGCATGACATCGACTTCAAGGTCAAGCGAGCCAAGAAATTCCTGCAACACAAGGACAAAGTGCAGGTCACTGTCATTTTCCGCGGGCGGGAAATGGCTCACATCGAGGAAGGCCGTCGCGTAATGGACGAAGTGGTGGAGGAGTTGCTGGAGGTCGGCAAGGTCGAGTCTCCGCCGAGACAGCACGCTCGCCGGATGATCTGTACGATCGCTCCCAGGTAGCTCTAGCTCGCCGCGACTTCGGTTCACCCCTTTGACGCGCAGCGTCGCGTCGCGTAAAAATTACGCTGAATGGACGTAACTCGCGTCTGTCGAAGTGCGCCCCTTGCGAGGGGGATCCGTGAACTTGGTCAGGCCGTAACAGGAGCAGCCATAAGCGGGGTACTCTTGTGCGGGGGGCGCTCTTCGGGGGACGTTTGTTACGTCATCGCTGCGAAAAGGGGATGCGGCTGACTTGCCTCCAGGCCCCGATCCTTATTGGCGTGGGTCGGGGCAGTCTCTTTTTCCAGCCGCCTCTCGGCTTTCCGTGTCCCAATGACCGCAGATCCGTCCAGCAACGATGGCAGTTCAAGCGACGCTGATCGAGGCGCCGCGTACATTGTCGTTGCCCGGCGGTATCGGCCGCAGACGTTCGAGGAACTTGTTGGCCAACGGCAGGTCTCACAGGCTCTGCGCAACGCGATCGCCACAAAGCGAGTGGGGCACGCCTATCTATTCTCCGGCGCTCGCGGCGTGGGCAAGACGTCTACGGCTCGCATACTGGCCAAGTGTCTGAACTGCGTGGATGGGCCAACTTCCACTCCCTGCGGACAGTGCGATCAATGCGAGAGCATCGCTTCGGGCGACGATGTCGACGTCTTGGAGATCGACGGAGCCAGCAACCGCGGGATTGACGAGATCCGGCAACTGCGCTCGAACGTAAACGTCCGGCCCAGCCGGTCGCGTTCCAAGGTCTACATTATCGACGAAGTGCATATGCTGACCGTTCCTGCGTTCAACGCACTGTTGAAGACGTTGGAAGAACCGCCCGAGCACGTCAAATTCATCTTCTGCACTACCGATCCCGAGAGGATCCCCGTCACCGTGTTGTCCCGCTGCCAGCGGTTCGACTTTGCCCCCGTGGGCACGGATGCAATCGTCGATCGTCTGCGATTCATCGTCGATTCGGAAGGGATCGACGCCGAGGATGCGGCGCTGGGGCTGTTGGCGCGGCGGGCCGCGGGCTCGATGCGCGACAGCCAATCGCTGCTGGAGCAGTTGCTGTCTTTCTGCGGAGAGAAGATCAGCGAGGACGACGTCCACGCCATGCTCGGTACGGCCCAAGGCGGCAGAATGGCGTCGATCACCGAACGGCTAGTCGCCCGTGATGCGTCAAACGCCCTTGCCGAGTTGGATGCGGCCGTGAGCGATGGGGTGGACGTTGGCCAACTGGCCGAGCAACTCGTTGGCTACTTTCGAGACATGATGGCGGCGGTTGTGGGCTGCCCCGCGGATCTGATGCTGCATACGGCCTCGGCGGACCAAGACGGGTTGAAAGAGGCGGGGACGAAGCTGGGCCTCGAGACGATTCTAGCCGTCATCCAAATCCTCGATCAGGCAGTGGCTCGCATGCGTCAGAGCCCCCATGTGCGCACGCTGGTGGAGATTGCGCTGGTCCGCATCTGCAGTCTTGATGACTTGGACGATCTTCCGCAGATCATTGCGCAACTCAGGCAGGGCGGAGGTGCGGATCACTCTACGATGGGGACGTCGACTAGGGGTGCTCAGATTCCTGGCGGTTCGGGAAGGCCTGCGCAAAAAAAAACGGAACTAGCAGGTAAGGCTCCTAGTCAGCAGCCCCCCCCACAGACCGCCACGCCGCCTGCTTCGACGGCGGCTACGCCGCTGGAACTCACTGCCCAATCAGCCGAGCGAATCTGGCAACAGGCTCTTGCCGAGATTGGCGGTGTCACAGCTGACATGGGGGGGAAGTTCGAGTCTATAGCAATTTCTGCGCCAAATTCGCTGGTCGTCAACCTCACAGGTGCGTATAACAAAGAGTGGTGTGAGCGACAGGACGTGAAACGAAAGATCGACGAGGCCCTCTCTCGCTTGGCGGGGCAGGTAATCCGGGTCAGTTTCACGGCGCCTCGCGAGGATGCGCCCCAGCGGACAGACCGGCGTCAGGTCGCTCAGGCCCGTTGGCAGAAGATGCGAGAAGTGGAACAACACCCTCTGGTCAAGGATGTCGTCAAGCTGTTCGGCGCCGAGGTGACCGGAGTGGACGAGAAACGAAACGAGTAGGGTTTGTAGTCCCGCCTTTAGGCGGAAGGCTCCGACAAGAATCGGCTGAAGCTGGTACTACGAACCACGGACCAGGAAATGGAACGGATCATATGTTCAAAGGACTTGGCAATATCGCTTCACTGATGCGGCAGGCGCAACAGATGGGCGGCAAGTTACAGGAACTGAACGAGAGACTGAAGAACGAACGCGCCACGGCCAGCACCGGTGCCGGGATGGTCGAGGTGGAGGTTAACGGATTAGGCGAAGTCCTACGCGTCAAAATCGATCCGTCGCTCGTCGAACGAGGTGACCGCGAGATGATTGAAGACTTGCTACCGGGCGCGGTAAACCAAGCGGTGGCCAAAGCGAAGCAGCTTCACGCGGAAGCTATGCGGTCGATGACCGAAGGCTTGAACTTGCCGGGGTTGGACGAGGCCATATCGCAAATCACCGGCGGCGGCGACAGCGACGAAGGATAGCACGATGGCGCAATTGGCGGAGTCAGTTGCGAAGGTGATCGAGGAATTCGCCAAGCTCCCGGGGATTGGCAAGAAATCAGCGGAGCGTTTGGCGTACCACGTTTTGCGCGTACACAAGTCCGAGGCGATGGCCCTGGCCGATGCAATTCGGAACGTTCGCGAAAACGTGCGCTATTGCGACAAATGCTTCAACCTCTCCGAGGAGAGCGTCTGCCCGATATGCAACGATCCAAAACGCGACCAAACCCTACTGTGCGTGGTCGAACAGCCACGGGACCTGATGTCCCTCGAGCAGTCGGCCGTTTACCAGGGGCTGTACCACGTGCTGTTGGGACGAATCGCGCCGCTGGAGGGCATCGGGCCGGATCAGTTGACGATCGAAGCGCTGGTCGAACGTGTGCGCAAAGGCGGATTTGACGAAGTGATCATGGCCACGAATCCCACGGTCGAGGGCGACGGCACCGCACTGCACGTATCCAATTTGCTGGCCGAGTATCCCATCCAGGTTACTCGGTTGGCGCGCGGCGTGACGGCTGGCAGTATTTTGGAATTCACGAACAAAGAGGTCCTTGCCGATGCAATGACCGGCCGCCAGAAGTTCTAGATGGTTCGACGAACCCCAAAAGAAGAGCTACATTAGGGGAGACGTAGCAGGGTATTCCCAAGAGGTCGGAAGATGCGACTTTCACTCGGTCTCGAAGCTCGACAGGTCCAGGTCCAGAAACTGGCGCCGCGAATGATCCAGTCCATGGAGATTTTGCAGTTGCCGGTGATGGCCCTGCAGGAGAAGATCGAGCAAGAGATGAACGAGAATCCGCTGCTGGAGATCCAGGAGCAGGAGCCCGATTCGCCGGACGAGCAGCCGCTGGAAGTCGAGCACCCGGACGCTCCGACCGAAAACGAGAAAGAACTGGTCGTCGACGAACAGCAGGACAACGCCGACGATTTTGAACGTCTGATCGAGATGGACCGCGAGGTGCCGGACTACTTCGACGAGACGCCTCGGCCATCGGCGAACCGGATGGCGGAAGAGGCCGATCGCAAACACGACGCGATGGCCAACATTGCCGATCGTCCCGAATCGCTTCACGATCATCTGCTACATCAGTTGGGCGAGATGGACTTGGATCCGGGCCTGCGGCGAATGGCCGAACGGATCGTCTCCAGCTTGGATGCCAAGGACGGTGGTTATCTTCGCACGAGCCTGGAAGATTTGCTGCCACCCCACGCCGACCGCGAGCAGTTGATGCTGGCACAACGGGCGCTGGAGCTTGTCCAGTCGCTGGACCCATCGGGTATCGCCGCGCGTGACTTGCGCGAATGCCTGCTTCTTCAGCTTACGCCCGACATGCCCTACTACGACGAACTGAAGACGCTGATTTCGGGACACCTGGAAGACCTTCGCGACAACCGACTGCCGGCCATCAAGAGAAAAACCGGCTACTCGATCGACTTGATCCAGGACACGTGGGAGGAACTGCGTAAACTGAATCCCAAGCCGGCGTCGCGGTTTGCCGAATCGCACGTCGCTGCGGTCACGCCCGATGTGGTCGTCGAGAAAGGTGAGGACGGTCGGTATTACGTGCAGGTGGATGACAGTCGAACACCGAGCTTGCGCATCAGCCCGTACTACCGAAGACGCCTCGCCAACGGCACGGCGACTGTCGAGGAAAAGGAGTTCATCAAACGAAAGCTGAATGCGGCCCAGTGGCTAATTGACTCGATCCAGCAACGACGCAGCACGTTGACCAAAGTGGCTCAGGCTATCGTCGATTACCAACGGCGTTTTCTGGACGACGGTCCCGAGTTCATCGAGCCGTTGAAGATGCAGCAGATCGCCGATCAGGTCGGCGTGCACGTGACGACGGTCAGCCGGGCGGTGGACGACAAATGGGTCCAGACACCGCGCGGCATCCTCCCGTTGCGAAGGTTCTTCGTCGGCGGAACGCGCAACGAAGGCGGCGAAGACGTGGCGTGGGACAAGATTCGGCTGAAGCTGCAAGAGGTCGTCGACAACGAAGACAAGACGGCCCCATTCAGCGACGACGAACTGGTCAAGGAGCTACGGAAGCGAGGGCTCAAGGTGGCTCGGCGCACCATCACCAAGTATCGCCAGAAGATGGGAATCCCCAGCTCACGCCAACGGCGAGATTGGAGCAAGGAAGCCAAGTAGAAGCGAGCAGCCAAACGAACTGCTTCTTGCCGATCTTCGTCGAGGCCTTCTTCGACTTCTTCTTTCGGCTGTAGTCATTCTCTTGCCAGGGGCCATAGAGGGTGACGCGGGCCTGACTGTAAAGTGCGAGATTGCTGGCTGTCACGTAGCCCGCGTGCAACTCGCCCAGCCGTTCTTCAGCTCGTTATTTCAATCAACACGATCCTGAGCATCAAATCTGGCCGCGTTGGCGGGGAGCCACGGCCCGAATACAAGTCATACAAAGGTGACAGGTCAAGCTGTTTCATCGCCGCTACCACTTGACGTGCCAAGTGATCCTCCGGCAACTCCTCATCCAGTTCGCGCCATCGAGGATGCTCCTCATCGCATGGCGGTTCCGCGAAACGAACACTCCAAGCCTTGCACAGCCGCATCCTGCGACCTACCATCGTGAGCGCCTCCTTGCGTTGGGGCAGCAGATTCGTTTTGTAACAACGTATTCTGCACAAATCCCCCGATTGCCAGGAGGCTAATCAAACTCGCTATGCCACCTCCTTCCACAAAAAGCTGGGCTCTCTCTGAATGCCGGGCCTAGTACCGCTTCGCGGAAGAGCCCGGTAAACCGGGCTACTAGAACGACCTCCTGAGATTCTTATAGCCATGCGCACCAAACGTTGTCTTTCCACTGTGATTGTGCGTATTCACCTCACGGGTCTGTCGCGGTCAGCAGGGCGACCCAATGCCCGCTGGCAGGCGCCTTTAGCATGTAGTCTCCGCGGCTCGAAATCGTGGTTTTCTGGCCCCAGCGGCTTGTCGCGATGTCCAGCCATCGCAACTCGAACGAGCGCTCCGAAGGGGCCAACTCGATTTGTACGCGGCCGTCACCGTCACCCGTGAAGAAGACGGCGTACTGCTGCCCCGGCTCGGCCAGGCAGTAAGCCTCGTTGGCCACGCGCTGCGACAGCAGGTCGTTACGCGGGTTCATACGGAAGACATGGACGGCATCGACAAATTCCCGCATGCTGCGCACGTGTCTTTGTCCCTCGGGCGCCAGCCCAAACCCTTCACGCAGGCCGGCGGGTCGGGTCGGCGTGTGCCGGTGGAAGCGGATGCTGGCCGCACCGGCGAACACGGCACGCCAGAACTTCGCTCCCGCCTCGGCGTCGGTCGGCGACGTGCGGTCCCTTCCGAAACTGCCTCCAATCGGCCAATTGAAATGGTAACACTTCACGTTGTTGATGGGGCGCGCTCCGTGCGCGAGCACGCGGGACCGATACCAGAGGATATTGTCATACTGCGTCTGGCCACTGACGCCGTTGTTCTGGGAAATATCGCTGAAGTTGAATGCCGCGTTCTCCAGCGGCACGCGCACCTCTGGGTTGCCCCAATCCTGGAACGTCGTCGCTTTGCAGGGAGTCGGCCAGTGGAAACGTCGGGAAGAGCACACGAAGATATCATCAGCGCCTTTGGACTTGGCATAGTGCCGCGCGAAACGGGCCCAATACGGATCGGGCTCTAATGTCTCGTCGCCGATGCCGCTTTCGTTGTCCACCTGAAATAGGACGTGGTCGTTGCAGTTGTCGATGACCTCGTCGATCACCTTTTCGACGAAACGCTGCTGCAGAGGCAACAGCACCGGGTCGTTCTTGACCGCGGCGTAATGGAAGGCGTTGTAGAAATCGGTCTTGCCGGGCTTCAACAGAGGCGAGTCTGCCCAATCGTAGGTACGGTTGTTGTTCGGATTCCAAGGCGAGTGGTACCAGCCGAAGCGCGCATGCCGAGAATCGCCGCTCTCGTTCCAGCGATCCCAGAGTTCCAGTTGAACGATAATACCCCGCTTTTTCGTCTCGCGCAGGAACGTGCGGAGTCGGCTCCAATACTCCTCGTTCCACCGACGCAGATCATACTTGCCGTCGACCTCTGCAAACGGATAGGTCAGCAGGTCCCAGCGATATCCCTCCCGGGTATACGCCCGCGAACTCATGGTACAGCGGATGTGATTGCCGCCGCAGTCCTTCAGCAGATCCAGATGGTCGGTCAGCTTGGTGCCATCGCCGGCCCATTGAAAGATGTTGTCACGGTCCGAGCCACCAAACAGCAGGATCGGACGCTTATTGTATTGCCAATAGTTTGGGTTTTCCGCGTACGGTTCGATCTGCGCAAAGGCCGCATGGGCGCAAAAGAGCACGATCAAGCTGCTGACAGCGAGTGTGTCGTTCATGCATCGTCTCATCGAATGGAATTCCCGGAATACGCCGGCTCCCAACGCTGGTAGAGCCGATCGGTCCAATCTGGTGATTGCATGACGCGGGCCTCCCCGTCCAAAACTGTGGCGCCGATAAGAAGATCATTTCAGGAAATCGCGTCGCGATTCCTGCTGTTCGCTGCCACAATCAGGCATGTCGGTCATTCTTCCTTCTCCTTCTTGCGTTTCGTCAAGAGATCCGCGTCTTCGGGTCGTCAGCGCTTCTTCAGCGTCATGGCCATGCCATTGCCTTGCCTGTAGAAGACCGTATCCAAATCCGGGTTGGTCGTGACGGCCTCGACATAGTCCGGCGCGGTACCGGGGACGTTATGTGCCAGGATCAATCCGCCAGGGCGCACCAATGGCAGCAGTTTGTTGAGGTAGTCGACGTAACCGGCCTTGTCCGCGTCGATGAACACCACGTCGATCGGCCCTTCGAGCTTGGTGACTTCCTCGTGTGCGTCGCCCACGACGACGGTGACGAGTTGGTCGACACCAGCTTGCTTGAAGTTCTCCTGGGCCACCGCGGCTACCTTAGCATTGTACTCAAACGTGGTCAGCTTGCCGCCGGTGGTCCGAAGGGCTAAGCAGAGCCAGATGGCCGAGTAGCCGCGGTACGTTCCAATCTCGACGACCCGCTTGGCGCCGATCGTTTCGGTCACCATGCGCAACAGCCTGCCGTCTTCGACAGGGACCTGCATGCCCCGCTGTTTGTACATCTCGTCCAGCACGCTGAGGATCTTCTGTTCCGCCTCGTCTTTGGCCACAGGCGGCTTCTGCGGTGACGCCGCCCGCGCCCTGCCCGACCGATTCGGCTTCTGGCCGGATTGTGGCTCACCAGTCGGCTGCGCGATCCCAGCATTTGTCAGCAGTACCCATACGGTTAGGCTTGCCAGGGTCATGGTCAGATGTCTCATCGAATTGCTCCCTTCAGTTTGAGTGAAAGTTGGAACGGATGAATCTCGTGGGGATGTGAGATCCCACGAGCGTAACAAGGATGTACTTGGTCTTGGATGATCCTGTTTCTGTCTGCGTTTCTCAGTGGACAATCCAGCAACACTGCGTTGCTACTCCGAGCGGATCTGTACCGTGTGTACCCCAACGCCTGCCGGAAGCGTCACGGTCTGACGAGCCGCCGGTGCGAGTTTCTCGACCTTTCCGTCTATCTCGATGCCGATCTGCCGGCCAAGTTGCTCTCGATAGCGGTCGGCAAGCTCAAGCGTCCAGTGCGAGGGGCGTTTGGCGAAGTGGTGGCAGTAGTGGTCGTCGTACTGGATCCGGATCACCAGCCCGTCGGCCGATGAAACGTCGATATCGCTGTGCAGATAGGCGCAGATCTCGTTGAAGCCGATCCAGCGTTTGTCTTTTCTGGATTCGATCCAGTCCCTGCTGCCGGTCAGATCCAGAGCGCGCGAGCCGGTGACCTTTGCAGCAATCAAAGTTGCGGCAGGCATCTTTCTCAGCTCACTCAGGCGGCCTGTTATTTCTGAATCGCTCTTTTCGATGATGTCCAAGTCGTGACATTGAAGCCGTTCCGGGATCATCTGGGGTATGCTGAAATGCACAAGGCGATCGTAGCCTATGTACTTTGTTGTCCAGCTAATGCCATAGCCCGCGATGGCAGCCATCCGCCCATTGCCGTGACGCAGACGCTCGTCCGTTCCAATCGGTTGGAGCGACACCGCCAACGGTGCTACGCCAAATTGCCTTTTTATGGCATCGTATCCGGTCTTGTAGAGGAACAGCGCGTCATTGGATGGAACCGGCACATCACGAACAAAATCGAAAGCCTCATTATACCAGGCGCCTCTGGCTCGTTCTCCATCCAACGGCGCATCCCACCAGGGTCCCGGCGGTGAGTCCAAGTCCCAGTTCATGTGAGTCCAAACCCGATGGGTGTGAATCTCGAACACGCCGCGGCGAAGTCCCTCGTCCAGTCCGGCTTTCGTGGAACTATAGTCCTGAACGTTTCCATAAGGATCGACAAACTTCTCAACCGTCCACGGGTTTTCGACCCTACGAGTCACGGGGTTAACGTAGCCGGGCGTCACGTTTTGGACCATCACAAAGCCGTATTCCTCCAGCGGCTCGACGAGGTACTTGATGATTGCTTCCTTGCCCGGTGTCGGGTAATGCCATTCCGGCAGACCATAGGCGTGGTCGGACGCGCCCATATCATCCATGACAAAAACAAGAGTATTCTCAAAATTGTCGTTGAAGACGCCATAGCCCATACAATGGACAAGCGATTTTCTGAAGACCTCCCTCATCACCGCATACTCGTTGAGCCAATCGCGCCCGCCGCCGATCCACACCGTCTTGGTATTCCGGCTCACGTCGCTGACCACCAGTTGGGGATACTTGCCGAGCCTTCCAAGCACTTTGGCCGCGGGCTTGGCTTTGCACCTGATCGCCGTGACCTGAGTCGATTGGCCGGTCGGAGGCAGAACCGTTCCAACCGCGCCGGCCGTAACGAAGTGTTCTTCAGTAATCGCGAAGCCGCCCTCGTCATCCTTGACACGCGTCGTGGCAGTGCCTTGATAATCCACACCCAGCAAACCGGCGATCTCCGGTGTCTTGATGTAATCAAAAAGCGCGATCAGGCTCATGCCGTAGTCTTCAACGACGCTCCGCATCGTGCTGTAGTTGGCCGAATACCCCTCCAGTGTATCCGGGTCGGCCATCCATATCACACAGCCGTAGTTGGGCTCCGCGATTCCGTTGAGGAAGCGGTTGATCTGGAGACGCTGCTGGTCCAGCCGAAGGATATCAAACGGAACACCCCAGATCGTGAGCATCGTGGCGACATCGCGGAAATCCCTTCCTGGAACACGCGGGCCGCCAATGTAATAGCTGTCGGGGTCGTCCCACTGATCGCCGATGACGACCAATACGCGATACGGCTTCTCGGCAGACGGGTCGTATTCAGCGGCAACCACGAGGCCACCGGCCAGCAGGCCCGCCAAAGTAAGACAGGAACACAGACAACCCTGGGTGGTGTTCATGATATTCTCCCGCACGAAGATCAATTGGTTTCATGCTGTTTTCCATCAACGCGTCATCGAGCACGGGATCGTGTTTAGTGACGGCATGTTCGGACATTGTTCTGGCAGCCCGGTAAACCGGGCTGTCTTGTTCCATCGCAGTCAAGCACTCCGTCGCAGTCAGGCTTTCCATGGTCGTTCCCTCGTCAAGTCTCCAGCAGCCAACTCAGTAGCCGCTCGTCGCCATGTTCTTGATCATTTGCCGCATCACGCGCTTGGCGATCTCCAGGTTTCTCTTGGGCGTGATCTTTCGAGGCAACAGGATCGCGTCTGCATTACGCCTGTCCGCCCAGGAATCCTTCGTGGAAGAAGACCGGCTTGTAGCCGTGTTCGGTGACCCAGCGAATGGCAGTCTCGACACGTTTTGCATGATCCGGCAGGTGACCTCGCCAGAACGGCCAGAACGGCTGCTCGTGGGTGGTCAGGTCCATGATCTCCGCATGGTTGGGGTCGTCACGCAAAGGTTTCAGGGTGGGAATCACATCGTCGATGGAACGCAGGTGGTTGCAGGCCAGCTCTACCTTGGTGAACACAATCCCGCTGTCGAAGTCCTTCAAGGCGTCGTGTCTGGAAAGGTATTCGGAGCGGGCGTCATCCAGGTTGTAGTTGATGTCCCAAACGCCGTTGCGCTGGCGAAAATAGCCGCTGAGCACCTTCACGCCGCGCTGGGCGAGCGGCTTGAAGGCCGTTGGCTGCACCATCGCCCAGTGGATGAGCGTCGTCGGCGAATAGGCCTGCTCGCCCGCGAAACGATGGATCTGTTCGGCCACCTTGTCGAAGTCGGCGACAAGTGTCTGCGGCGAGGCGTACTGGTAGGGCCGCGCGGGATCGTTCGCATGAGCGTGGAAGGCAAGTTTCAACCAATCGGCATTGTCCTGCCACTCCTTCTTATAACGGCCGGGGAACTGTGTCAGATCGAATTCTTCGCCGTCCGTGAAGTAGATGTTCAGGACGAACCGGGCCCCGTACTGGCGCTGGAGCTTGCGTAGTATCTCCAGATAGAAGCAGTCGAATAGCGATTGGTAGTCGTTTCGAGCGATATCGCGGAGGAAGAAGATATTGTCGTCGATGGCGAAGCGGTACCGCGGCTCGGAGTGCCGGTCCCAGACGACCCGCACGCGATGCTCCCCTCGCCCGTAGTTGCCTTCGGAGACGGCGGCAATGTCGGTCTCCTTTTCGGAAAGCAGCACGTCGGCAGAGAATGTCGTTCCGGCCCGTTCGGTCGGCTGTCCATTCACAAGCACCCGATCGCCCAGCGAGGCATTGCCGGTCACACGGATCGTCAGCCCGTCCGATGTCTGGCGACCGTGACGATGGTTGAGCACGGCGCCGTGAAATGGTTGTTCGATCTTGACGGCACCCAGAGAGGACGCGGTAGCCGTTGCGGGACCGCCCAAGACAATCCCCGCCGCGCCCGCCACCGTCGCTTGCAGGAAACTACGTCGTCGTATCATCTGACTTTGCATCACATGGCTCCTCGAGGCTGAATCTCAGGCAAACCACCGTGCCGAACAACATCCGCCCGCCGGTCTACTACTTCGTGCAATTCGATAACCATTCATGGCTTACCCTCCTCCCCCCGTACGCTCACCATGATCGCCAGCGGTTTGCCCAAACGGGTCTTGTCGACGGAGCGTGAGTACATGACGCACAATCCGTGGCGGGCATCGCGGTTGACGTTGGGGTACCAGTTGTGAATCGTGCCCGGCTGGCTGACGAGTATCGGCTCGCCTTGCCACCCAGTTCCGTCGAAGCGTCGCGCGTACAACTCGCCTGTGCGCTCCCGCTTGTCACGTCCTGCGTGTTTCTCCAGCCCGTAGGTTATCACCAGTCCATAGGGCGACTGCGACGAATCGACGCTCAGGGCACAGGTGAATACCCCCGCCGCAAGCTTCTGTCCGGCTTGGAAGAGGCCGGGCTGCCAATCTTGCGGCCGATAGGGCGAGCGGAGACAGCGATAGCGAAGGGTGTTTACCGCGTCGACATAGATCAGATGCAGCCGCCGGCTCGTCGGATCGAACTCGATCGCCAACCGCCGGTCGTCGCCAGCCACGGTGGTTACGTCGTCGGCGATGAGCATCGGCTTGCCGCTCCACCGCTCGCCATCGAACAGGTTCCCGTAGAGTTTGCCATCGGTAGTGATCAACGACACGACGTAGAGTTGCTCTCTGTCCAGCGCGGCGGCGTCCATGGCATGTCTTCCCTGGACGGGCATCGAGACCGTCTTCGGCAGCCACTTGGTAATATCGTTTGGCTTCCGGCTACGATATGCAATGCCTTCTCCGGATTCACGCGAGAATACCCAGTAGAAGCCCGCCGTATCTTGCGCCAGGTTCGAGTAGTCGGGTGTGAAACTGGGATTGACGTCTTCGAGCCAGCGGATCGTGCGACCTTCGATGCGTCCCTTCTTGATGCGACCCTCATGAAGGTACTCGCCGCGCCTCGTCGGGTCTTTGGCGTACGGAGCGTTCACGTCATAGCGACCGAGCGGATAGAAGGCATGACTGACGTAGACGTGGCCGTCGATCTTGAGCACATCAAAGCTGGTGGATCCGTTTGGCGCCTGGTCAATGGGTTGCTTAGCGCGTTGCCAACTCCTTCCGCCGTCCGCCGAGGTTTGATACCGAAAGTCTTTACCGTCGCTGTAGAAAACAAACCATACTCCCTCGTGGTGAAAGCTCATATGTTGAAACTGCCGAGTCGTGCAGTGATTGTGATCGACGGCCGATTCGATCTCGCGAATCGCCTGTTCAGCGGTCGCGCCCATTTTCGCCTCAACTGCGAGCAAGTTGAACAAGAGAAGCGTGATGAGGTAGATTCGCATGTTCGAGTCCATTTCAGGCAAGCACCGTCTCAGAATTATTGTGGCGGTATTCGTTTAACGGCAAGCCCATGGCGACTGGGCAGCGCATTCGCCAATGCCTTCGTCCAGCCGTCAAACGAACAGGGCTACTCACTCATTCCCATCATTCTGCCCACAGATGATTTTGCCTGAACGGCACTCGGGCCCGGAGGGTGCTTCGCATCAATTGGATCTATCCCCTTCTTCGATCCGCGTCTTCTCAAGTGGTCCGATCGGCTTTTGGTCCCTCTTGTGCCGCAATTCTAAAGGCGGTTCCTCACCGAACGAAGCAAATCGAACAGGCAAACCCTCCAACGTCGACAAGATAGCCGTTACATTACTACACGGGCAAGTGGTTGGCGTTGGTGCAATCGGCTCGAATACCAAGCCAGACTGCCCAGAGGTGCTTCGATGTCAGATGGCGACTCCACCCCGCAGATGCCTGCCCTTCTCCGTCGTGAATGAGGACCTGCGCCATGCAAATATGGGTCGATGCTGACGCTTGCCCGAACGAAATCAAGGAGTTGCTGTATCGCGCCGCGAACCGTACGCAGACCAAGGTAACGCTGGTCGCCAATCAGCCCATGCGCACGCCACGTTCCGAGTTCATCAACAGCGTGCTCGTCCCGGCGGGGATGAACGTCGCCGATCGACGCATCGTGGAACTGGTCAAGCCGGGCGATCTCGTGATTACGGCGGACATCCCGCTGGCCGCTGAAGTGGTTGCCAACGGCGGGCAAGCCCTCGATCCTCGCGGCGAGTTGTACACGGATGCCAACGTCGGCGAGCGGCTTGCCGTTCGGAATCTGCTTGATGAACTGCGAGGCGGAGGTCAGATCACCGGGGGACCGTCGAACTTCACTGCCAAGGACCGGCAGGCGTTCGCAAATCAGCTCGATCGCTGGCTGACCGCCACAAAGGACTAGCTCACTGTTGCCCCACGAATTCGCGGCGAACACGAATTGAATGCGGTTCAGCTCCGAGGTACGGCCACGAGCAGCTTGATGTAGGTGGCCATTTTTGTTATCGAGGAAGGCCTCCGGCTCTGCCGGAGGATACTTACTGGCGCATCCCATTTCGGCGTCCGCGAGGAGCGATCATGTGCAAGAATAGCGATCCATGACGCGTAGAGGTTTCCTGGGAACTATGGCACGGCCGTGCCCGAGCAACCGAACCACATGCAGGACTTTTTCAATTGCGTTCGGAGCCGGCAGAAGCCGAAGTGCAACGAAGACGAAGCTTTCATCGAGTCAGTCACGTTCTTGATGTCGCTGAAGGCGTATCAACAGAAACGCGAGGTCCGTTGGGACGGCGGACGGGAACAGATAGTGTGAGTGGTCACCTTGTTCGACAACTGCTGTTGATCGCCGCGGTGCTGGCGATCCCGATCGTTCCATTTCTGATCTTTGGGGAGAAGCTGGAAGCACGCATCACCGGCTGGCTGGGCGCCGAGTTGTCTCCCGGCACGGTGGCGATCGCGGTGATTGGAGTGCTGGCCAGCGACATCTTGCTGCCGGTTCCGTCCAGCGTGGTCAGTACGGTTGCCGGACGGGTACTGGGGTTCTGGGGCGGCGCCGGCGCGTCGTGGTGCGGTATGACGGCCGGCGCGGTGATTGCGTTCTGGCTGGTCCGCGTCTTCGGCCGGCCGCTGGCACGCTGGCTCAGCAGCGATCAAGAGTTGGCGCGGACCGATGCCTTGGCCACGCGGTGGGGGATTCTCGTGTTGGTCCTGGCACGGCCCATCCCCGTGCTGGCCGAAGCGAGCGTGCTGCTGATGGGGACGACACGGCTGAGTTGGTGGCATTTCCTGGTCGCCGTAGGACTTAGCAACCTCGGGATTGCGGCCGCTTATGCCGCTTTGGGAGACCGTGTCCAGCTTCCGATCGCCATCGCCGCTTCGATCGCTTTGCCGCTGCTAGCCACCGCCATCGCGCGATGGCTGTGGCCGGGCGTCCGGAAGACCGATGATCGGGGCCAAGCCGCCGACTGACCTGAGTCGCAAGACGGTCCGTGCGAAGACCTTCGGCGATTCGATGACCAGTTTGTCGGCGTGAGCGGCTAGAGCCGCCTGTTCCACTTCGTCAATGACATCGGCGAAGGGTACCACGATCTTGTCGTAGCGATCGAGCAAGCCCGGCATGTTGTTGATCATGTCGCCATTGATGACGTCGATAACCAACTTGCTGTCGTCGGTCAAGCGTTTATACGCCTGCCGGCAATCGAACCAGCGATCACCCGCGTACCAGGCATAGAGTTCCCATTTGGAAACGAACATGGCGGTCTTGGGAGGATCGAACTTCGCGATGTTAGCGATCTGCTCCGCGCTTCTGCGGCTGGTGCGTATACCTTCCACATCGGAATGCGGGGCGCAATTGGCGATCAGCATCAAGGGCCCCCCGTGTTGCCAGACCTGCCACGTGAACTCCCAGAACACCGCGGGGTCGTCGGCGTAAGACTGATACGTAGTCTGCTCGACGCTCGGAATCTTGTTGCCGGCGCGGATGAAGTCAACGATGTAGCCTGCGCTGTCCGTCCGTCTTTGCGGCTGCGGATCGGCGATGATCCACTCATACGGTTTCGCCCAATAGTGAATGCCCGGAGTACCGCGTTTGGTCAGCATCGGACCGTCATGGGTTCGCCCGACCTGGATGCCCAATTGGCAATCAGGATCGGCCGCCTTCATGGCCGCGTAGATCTGAGTCATCAACTCTTTGAGCATGTCCTCGCGAAATGCCATGAAGTCGAAGAAGGCAGGATCGAGGTCCGGCAACTCGCGTTTGGCTTTGTTGCCCAGATGCGGGGCCTTCGCCGCGGAGAAATCCGCGTGCTCGCTTCCCCACGCCTGATTGAGCGTAGCGATCTTGACGTACTTCTTCTTCAACCACCGTGCAAAGCGGGCCGTGGCCGCGGGGCCATAATCGCAGTATTGCCCGTGGGAGTATTCCATCTCGGCAGACGGTCCGCAGACCGGAGTGTAGAAGACGTTGGGGTACCCTTTGTAGCGCCGCGCAATCTCGCCTGAATATCGGGCAATGCGAGCACTCAGTTCGGGGTCGGCAAAAGTCAGTTGCGGAGCCCATGTCTTGCCTTCGGCCGGATGACACTCCTGTTCCAGAGCAGGACTGACCCAGATCGGATAGGAACAACGAACCCACCAAGGTTTGAGCTGCAAGAAGTAGCCGCGGTTGGCAGCGTACGCAATCGCGTCGTCGAAACGCTTGAAATCGAATACGCCCGGTTCACGTTCAACCTGTCCCCAAGGGAGATCCAGGCTGATCGTGTTGTATCCGATTGCACGAGATTCGTTTATGAACTCATACCACCGATTTGTGGGCCATGAACCGCGTAGCGTTACGCCGAGTAGATTGGTGTCCTTGGTCGTCTCTCTGACCGCCTTGGACGGATCGAACCTCTCGACAGGAGGCAGTTCCTTGAGCCCCTTGACGATGTTGGCCGAAGCCAGATAGCTGCCGGGGCCGAGTTGCAGTTGTTTGTCGCCCGGAGTTCCGACGACCGTCAACTCGGTGATTTCAAAGTCGAGATGGATCGGGTGAAAATCGCCGGACACGAAAAAGGCGACCTCGACTTCCCCGCCGATCTCGAAAGCCACGGTCCTGCTTGCACCGTTACGAGTGACCTTCAGACCTTTGCTGGACACATCGAGTTGGACGACCTCCGGGGTGTCGAAAAACGTCGGCATCGAGAACTTTGACGGATAGCTGGCAATCAATTCGTCGCGCAGGTGAAAGACGGTCTGATGTCGCGTTTCGACTTTTCCGTCCGTATCCCGAGTGGTTCGCTGGAGATTCCAGCCGCGTTCCCCCTGCCAACTGGGCGCCAAATGATGATAGAGGACGATTCGCGTGCCGCGTGAGACCACCGCAAAACCATAACGGAAGTGAAAGGAATCCGTTTCGACTTTGCCTCGTTTGAAACCGAGGCGCAACGTTGAACTCTCGTCGACCAAGTAGGAACTCTTAGCAAAGGCGCTGCAGGACGCTGGGTAAGGGACTTCGACCAAACCGTGAATACGAAACGTCTGCCCGTTTTCCACTTCAAGACGCTCCGGATCGGGAGACGGTGCCACGTACCAGTGATCACCGAATGCTGGGAGTTTTTCCAGTTGCCCGCTGGCCGGCACGGCATACACCAATACAGAAGCTACACCGACCGCAAATCTCATGTCTGACATTCGTTGTCCTTCTGGGGGTTCGATGTCTTGTCCTGCGTGATCCACCTTTGCTGTGGTCTTTCGTTTACCGAGAAGACGCCGTTGTGGCAATGGTGGTAACGCAAGGCGTGGCGC
The DNA here is from genome assembly GCA_964623055.1 of uncultured Pirellulaceae bacterium. Classification (GTDB taxonomy): domain Bacteria; phylum Planctomycetota; class Planctomycetia; order Pirellulales; family Pirellulaceae; genus JADHUC01. The sequence continues at coordinate 5,622 of CAZURK010000023.1, read as the reverse complement.
ACCAGGAGGTTCGGCAACGCTTGGCGCGAGCACAGGCCGCTGGCAGAATGGCGCAACGTCTCGTAGTTTTGTTACCGCCTTGGGCACGGCGGCGTCTTTCTTATTGCCAGCACGCGAGAGCCCAGAGACATGGAATCGCCTGTCGACGACGGACAACTGCTGCGCCGGTGTCGGCGGGGAGATGACAGCGCGCTCGCGGAGCTTATCCGGCGTTACGAGCAACGGGTCTTTCGTGTGGCACATCGCGTGGCTGGTGATGGAGCTCTGGCGGAAGACGCGACGGTCGAAGCCTTCTACAAAATTTGGTGCAAGGCGGGCCAGTGGCGTGGAGAAACCAGTCCCGAAACTTGGATCTATCGGATTGCCGTGCGAACAACGCTCGATCTGCAGCGCGGTCGGCGCCGTTGGTGGAAGCGAAAGCGATTGGCATCGAGCGGCAGTGAGCGCGGCCTGGCCCCGAATCCCGCGGAGGAACTGATTGCCGATGAACAACGGCAATACATTGTCGCTGAATTGGATCGGGCGATCGCCACACTGAAAGAAGACGATCGAATACTGGTCCACCTGTACTATTTCGAGCAGCGGAGTCTGGCGGAGATTGCAGGAATACTCGATGCCACGCGCGACGCTCTCAAAATGAGGCTGGCTCGTGCCAGGCAGCGTTTGCGGCGAGTGCTGGAGGAGATTGACAATGACGCAGGAACCCTCCCCTTGGACGGAAGACGGAGCGGTCGATGAACAGATTCGTCGACTCGCGACAGATTTGCCGTGTAGGGACCGTCCAGCGGAAGTCGAGTCGCGTGTTTTCGGCAAGGTGAGACGGCGGCGGAGATTTATGCGAGCGGGGTATGCCGGTGCGGCCGTTGTCGTACTGACAATGATCAGTTTGGCATCTCTTTGGCTCGTTGACCACTCGCCAGTCAGCAACCAAATCGCCAGCAAGACCAAGGACCTGAAACGGCCCGATATGGATCTGGAGGATCTGGGGCTGGCGGAACTAGAATCGGAGTTCCTGGCGGATCCACCGCCGGTAATCTCACTTGGTGTCATTTCCGAACATCAGTTTGTGACATTGAACTGCCTGGAAGCCCTCGCGGAGGAAGCCGAATGATCCAGTTGATTACTGCCGTCGTGATACTGGGGGCTGAAGGCCGCCCATCCGAACCGCCGCCCTTGACTGAGCAGCAGGCCGCGAGAATCCAGCGATTGGTTGCCGCGGTGAAAAAGCAGGATGGTGTCGTTAGAAGGCAATTGGTGAGCGCGCAGCAGGAACTGATTGGTGCGTACGCCGATTACGAATTGGACGAGCGACGTATTGCGGAGCTTCAGGAACGAATCGCAAGCCTGCAGCGAGATTTGCTGAAGAACTACCATCGTCTCCAGCTTGAACTTCGCCGAATTGTCGGGCCCGAGCGATTCAGGACGGTCAAGTTGCGAGTCGACTACAACATGCGAAACAGACAGACGCCAACTGATCAATCCAAAAAAGTTGAGGATGGCAAATGACGTCTTTTCTTCGGACAATATTTCTCTCCGTGGTCACCACCTCGTTAGTCACGCTCGTGGCGCACGCGGCGGAGCCGACATACCAAGTGATTCCGCATCCAGGCGTCACGCCGTCCAAGGGTGCTCAATTGGGCCATTCGGTGGCCGTGTTGGATTGGAATGCTGACGGGGTGCTGGACGTGGCAGGAGGAGCGCCGGGCGAGAATTGCATCTATGTATTCCTGGGACCCGAGTTCGCAAAGCACGAAGTCGTTACCGTCGATGGCCTCAGCCGAGACGACCGATTCGGCAACAAGATTACTGCTGCCAATCTCGACGGACTGGCGGGCGATGAATTGGTCATCGCAGCTCCTCGGGCAAAGAGCGGAGATGTGCAGGGCGCTGGTGCTGTTTGGGTGTGCTCCCGGGGCGAGGCGTGTCCTCTCAAGCTGATCTCAGGCGAGCCGCGAGAGAAGGGAATGTTCGGGAACGACGTGGCAGTAGGCGATTTCAACTCAGATGAAAAACCGGATGTGGCCGCCAGTTCGCCTGGAGTGTCGGGAGGACCGAGCACTGGGACGACCAGCGTGTTTTTCAATTTGAAGGGCCGGCTGGATAATCGGCGCGAAGTCGTCCTTCGCAATCATCAGAAGGAAGGATTCGCCAACTTCGGTCACGATCTGGCTGTATGCGATTGGAACAGTGACGGCAAGGATGACCTTTGCGTCGGCGCCATCTGGAATACGAATTCACGGGGTATCGAGGGCGCAGGGCAACTTATGCTCTACCTCGGTCCGATCGGTCAGGACGGCACGGCGGCCGAACGCCGAGTCTTCGAGGATAATCTTGCTTCGGTCGACGACCGGATCGTTCGTTGGGGAATGTCGATCGACGCTCGAGATCAAACGATCCTGGTGGGCAGCCCACGCAAGGATGTGCTGCCGATCATCGACGCGGGTATGGGATTCGTCTTCCGTCCGGGCGAGTCGGTGCGGAATTACTCGCCCCGGCCGGTCGAAAACGGCATCCTCGGCTACCGTGCGCGAGCCGTGGACTTCATCGGCGACGATACTCCCGACATCGCCTTCATGAGCTTGCCCGTGGGAACTTACGTATGGGATGGGGCCGATCGAGACAAGGATCCTGTCTTCTTTCGCCGTCCACCCGGCGCTTCCAGCCATTGGTGCAGCGGAGCCGTTGCTGCTCAAATCGTGGCTGGCAGCAAGGAGGAACTCGTTCTCGGTAGCCCACGCTGGAGTCCCCGTGGCAAGCCCAAGTCCTGGCAATCGGGCAGGCTGATGATCATGCAAATGCACGGGCAATAAGCTACTTGCGAGAGATCAAGTACTTGCGTAGAAATGCCAACTCGCGATCCATGGCCGCGCTGCTGCGACGCTCCCGGCTTTCGGGCAGCATGACCAGTTCGTGCGGCACACCCAGTTCTTTCAGCTTTTTGGCAAGGATCAAGCCGGTAATCGGCGTGTGGACGTCCCACTTCAACCTCGCATCGCCCGGCCAGAAGGCGTCGGCCGGTCCGGGGTGCATCAGCATTACCGGCGGCGAGTCCTTGGTGACGTATTCGATCGGCGAGAGCGGTTTGAGCTTCTGCGCGAGTTCGTCGATGGTCAACTCCTTCTGTCCCGCACCCAACAGTACTCGCATCCGTCCCCACAGATAGTCACGACGCTGTGCACTCTTAAGCAGTTCGCTCATCTGAAGCGAGAGATCGGTTGGCGCCGAGCCCGCGATGATACAAGTAGGACGAGATGACTGCCGCTCGACCGGGTCTTCACTTTCTGGTTTCCTCCGATCGGGCCCGAAGCCGACCATCAGCGACACATGGCCACCAGACGAGCGCCCTTTCACAGCAATCCGCCGCGGATCAATGCCCAACCTGCTCGCGTAGGCACGGATGAATTGGATGGCCCGAGCCACATCGTCCGCCGGGGCTGGCCAGTGAACGGATTCGCCGACAGGCCTATGCGCCACGACGACTACCGAGATGCCCGCATCCAAATAGGCTTGGAACGGTTGAGCGTTCGTCCCACGTGGCGATGACGAGTTCCATCCGCCACTAATTATCTGCACGATCACGGGAACACGCCGCGGCGACTGGACGAGATACGCGTTCAGTTTCTGGGCTTCCGGTGCTTCGTTGCCATAAGAAACATTGGCGATCGTGCGTGTCCGTTGGGGATCGGCTGGCCTTTCCTCAGCCGTTTCGCGTCGAATCTGAGTCGGCACGCCAGATCGGACACGCTGCGTGACGGCTTTGACCAGGGCGGTCATCGAATTAGGTGACGACTCCGGCACCATCTGTTTGGGATAGGTATACCAGCTCTGCACGAACCAACGCGTCGGTCTCCCGCCCGCCTGCAAGTAAGTGTCCACCATTTGGAGCGTTTCCCGGTAGAACCGTTCGTCCGACTCATGGCCGCCGCGTTCCGAATTCGCGATCAGGTTGAACGTGAGACCTTTTTCTCGTGAGAAGTCTTCGTAGCTTCTGACTCGCCCGAGCCAATCCACGGACTTTGGATCCGGTATCTTCACCGAACGATGCTCGCCCGTCAGGTAATCATACGGGTTGTCCACGGTCACGCCGTCCAGCGCAATTCCCGCAGTCTGCAACTTGTCCAGCACGATGCGCACAACTTGATCGTAATCGCCGTAATCTTGCCGCTCTGGCCCCCGGGCATGGTAGGAGACGTCGCCGCGCCAACCCCAGTTCGGAAAATTGGTCAACAACCAGTACCGGGTTTCCGGATGCGCTTCGCGATGAATGCGCAACGCGTCGACAAGCTCATCCGCGGCCTTCTCGATAGAATCGAACTTGCGACCGTCGCGACGCTTGTGCGGGTGCATCAAGCGCCGGATCGGTCCGTCGATGTCGAGGAAATCCACCTTGCCACCGGCAGAATAGAAGTTCTCGATCGCCGCGAGTTCGCGACGCGCCGACCATTCGCCTGCTGTGTCGTCCAACGGCGAGAAGTCAAGGCAGCCGCCTAGTTCCACGGCGACTTTGAGGTCGTGAGCCTTTGCCAACCGCACGATTTGTCGCAGTCGATCGGAGGTAGCGTCGGCCGGTTGGCGTCGCGATCCAGACAACTGGCCTATGTATAACTTGATGCCGGTGAGGTGTTGCTTGACGAACGGCCACTCCGCGCCCGGCTGAAGCAAATCGACAATCCGGTCCCCCGCGCACAGCCAAACTTCCGGCTGCTCGCTCGCCGAGGGATTCTCTCGTCTGGAGTCGGCTTCGTCCGAAGCATGCACCCCCCAGTTCAGGGCTAATAACGCAACTAGCGGCCATACGTATGAACGCGGACAAGCAACACGTTTCGTTACATGCGTGGGCAGATTCACGGTCGGTCCTTTCTCTGTAGTCCAGTTGCCGGCTCAGGGTCAAACGAGGCAATTCCGACCAGGAGCGGTAGATGTCACTAGTGTTGGAGTCGTTTCCATTCTAGACGTCAAACAAAGGCCGGTGGTAACGTTACCGTTGGCTTCCTATCGTCGTCTTAAGGATGGACTGCATTTCCACCCCCGCATTTTCGCAATCGTTCCAGGAGAAGCCCATGTTGATCCATCGTCCTACACTCACCACCGTCGTTTTCGGCCTGTTCGTCGCATCGGCGCTGATCGCTGCCTCTGCGAATGGCGATGATTCATCCTCTCGGTACGGTGACGTAGAGCTGTTGCGCGACGGTTGGGGGGTTCCCCACGTATTTGCCAAGACCGACGAAGGGGCCATGTACGGCCTTGGCTATGCAGCAGCTCAAGATCGTGGATTTCAAATGTACTACTTTTTGCGCATGGTCCAGGGACGGATGAGCGAAGTGTTTGGCGTGGTCGATAAGAAGAAGACCGGCGGAGTTGGCCAAAACAATACGCTCGAGCATGACCGTCTTATGCGGGCCTTTGGGTTTGCGGCGTCAGCCAAGGATGTGATCGCCAAATTCGATCCCGAGACGCTTGGTTTGCTTAAAGCGTACAGTGCGGGCGTTAATGACTACTTCGCAAAGAACGAGGAGCATGAACACTATCTGTTCCAGGAAACGGGGCTCCAGCGAGAACCGTGGACGCCGGTCGACTGTGTCCTTTCCTGGTGGCATTTTGGCCAGTTCTTTGCCAAGAACG
>CAZURK010000022.1:0-89633 GCA_964623055.1 uncultured Pirellulaceae bacterium | reverse complement strand
GCCGGCAGCAGCCAGGGCGCCGCCGACCAGCTCGCGTCGGGTTATCTGACGCTCTCGCGTGTTTTTGGTGATCGTTCTCTTCATCGTGTCCTCCTTGGCCTTATGAGTGAAATAAGCGCCCGAAAGGTTGACGTATCATTCAACTCCAATTCAGAACTTTCATTGTGAATAGGCTGAACGTATTGTACGAGATGGTGGCACTAGACACAGGTAGCCTAAGAATTGTATCCGCTCCGGGGGTACGTTACCTTGGAGCGATCGGCCGTGCCCGCGAAAAACAGAGCAGATTGCCGTCTGGTCAAGATATTGGATCGATTTGGAATTTCTTCAACGGAGAGAACGAAGGAGACAAACGCATTAATGGACTCGAAGCGGGAGTTGCGGCAGCATGTCGCGATGCCAAGAACGTCGCGTGTTGCCCCTGGCCGGCTGGTTTGCCATGCGCGAACTCGTTGTGTCCGTTGAGCTTACCTCTGCGGCGATGATCCGGTTACCGGTGAATCTTACGAACATCGTCGGCAGTGGATTCGCGACCGCCTGGAGTTTCTGACGGCCGTCTTCGGTATTGATTGCCTGACGTACGCCATCATGAGAAACCATTGGTGGTGTTGACCCGTCATATAAGTACGCACCTGACTGCCTCCATTCCATGCTGATGGGAGCGGACGTGACACGATGAAGGTTGGGACCCTGAGTAGCGGCGAGACATCGATGTAGTTGGCTACCTCGCCCTCAAGGAGAACGATCATGCTCAGATCAATCGGCATGTTGGCATGGGTGGTCGTTACGGCAGCTTCCCTGACAAGGGCCCAGGAACCCTTCGGCGAGGGTGATCCCCTGCCGGCTGGCGCTGTCACACGGTTGGGAGTGTCACGATTTGCCGTGGATGCTCCGGTCGAGCACGTCGCCTACTCGCCCGACGGGCGTTTTATCGCTGCCGCCTGGCAGCAACGCGACCCGAGCAGGAATTTTGGCGTGGTGATGTGGGATGCGAGGACCGGGCGCAGCCTAGACCGCTGGGAGTACCGAGGCTCGTACCTGCGCGACCTGACGTTTCTTGACGACGGCAAGTCGCTGGTGGCGGGCGGAACCTGGTGGGACATTGAATCCGGAAAAGTTGTCCGCTTGCGCGAAAATCGCCGCGCCCGCACGATTCGCCGCGATGGCCGGCGGTGGGTCTTTTCCGGCGACAAATACGGCATCGTTCATTTCTTCGACCATCAGTTGGGAGAATCCATCGCAACCGTGATCGTGAAGACCAAGGTGAACGGGTATGAGCAGTTCGCCTTCTCGCCCAAAGGCAAGCTGGCGGCGGGCAGCACGTACGACGGGCAGTTGCATCTGTATTCGGGAGACGACGGAAAACACCTGCGCGCTCTGCCGCTGGGCGAAGAGGGGATCGCCTCGCTGCTGGCGTTTTCACCTGACGAGCGCTGGCTGGCGGTCGGCGGCGGCTATCTAAGCCGCGTTCGCGTATACGACACCAAGTCTGGGGACGTGGTGGCGGAGCTGGCGAGACAGGAGAACGACGCCGACGTCACGACGCTGGCCTTCACGCCGGACGGCCGGTACCTCGCTTCGGCCGGCGACGACAAGAAGGTCCGATTCTGGAGCGTAACCCGGGGCGAAGACGTTCAAGTGTTTGACACAGGAATCGACCAAGTGAACGGGCTGGCCTTTTCACCTGATGGAAGTCGTCTGGTGACGGGCGGCCGCGTGGGCAGTTGGGCTGGCGGTTATGGTCAACTGCGAGTTTGGGACCTGAAATCGGGCCGCCCACTGATGGAATCGGAACGCAGCCAACGCCGTTATCAAAGGATCGCGTTCTCGCCCAACGGTCGCATGGTGGCCGCCCGCATCTCGGGGAATCAGATCCACATCTTCCAAGTCAAATCCGGCCGCCGGCTCTTGACGCTCGAAGGCGATTGCAGCCAAGACCTGCAATTTTCGGCAGACAACTGGGAACTGATCGCCGTCGGCTCGGGAGCCACTTATCAAGTCTGGGAGATCCCTACCGGCGATGAGATTCGCAGTTCACCCAACTCATTGGCCTACAACGCCGGCTTCTCCCGCTTGCTGCCCGACCGCAAACACCTGATGAGCGTGGCGGGGATGAAAACACTAATCGTCGACCTCAAGACCGGCGAAACCGTGCGTGAATTCGACACCGCCAAAGAGAAAATGCACCTCGGTCAAGCCGCGGTCTCCGCCGACGGACAGTTCCTCGTGGTGAACCATCGCGATCGCAACAAGCATGGCCAGGACGGCCTGTACATCTTCAACCTGAAGGCAGGTGAACTTCAGCGATGGGTCGAAGTGGACACGATCCGGAAAGACCATGGAGTCTATTCGCTCCTGGATGACCCGCAACTGTCGGCCGACGGTGGTCTGGTCGCCGCCTGGGTCCAATACACTCCGAACAGCATGCTGTTCTGGGATGTGGAAACCGGCCGCCAGGTGCATCGCATGACCAACGTCACTCGCAGTGCGCGGTTCACCAAGGACGGAAAGTACCTGCTTGACATCCAAGGTGCCGACATCGTCCTGGTGGAATTGGCTACCGGCCGGCTGGCGATGCGACGAACGATGCTGTCCGATCGGACGCCGACCGAAGACACCGGACCGTTGGGAAACCACCTCACTGCCAGCGTAAGGCCCCTTGCATTCGTTGGTCACACGTGTTGCCCTGTGTCCGCTATGGCCATGTCGCTGGATGGGCCGCCTTCAATCAGTGATCGGTGTCTTGCAGAGTCCCGTGCAACGGACAACCGGAGAACCGTTGCGTCGAATCCGTCTGGTGCAGTTGTTGGAGCAGCTCGGCACGCCCAAAGCACGCCAACTGCTGGCGGAAATGGCCGCCGGTTCCAAAACGGCGCGCGAAACGCGTGACGCCGGGGCCGCGCTGGTGCGTCTGGAGCCCGCTAAGCACGGTCCGTGAATGCCCGCGATTGGCGATTGCCGATATGCGACTGACCGCTGGCTAACGCCTCACATTGGCGGTCGCCGATTCTGGAGCGTATCGGTTTGGGCGCATCCGGTTGGTGCGATTTGGTGAAGAAGTTCGATCGCACGGATAATGACCGCCCCTTACTCGCTCCGCGAGGCGCCAACGCGAGGTGTGCCGATCAATAGAAAGCCCAGCCCCAGCCGAAGACCTGCGACAGGACGTTGAGGATGCCGAGAATGATGATTGTGCCGACGATTCCTGCGAGGCGACCACCCCCACCTTCATTCGACATGTCCATACCTCCTGAAAGAAACGCCCAGCGTCACACCAGACGGGCAGACTTGTCTCGTTAACTCGAGCACCCGTCGCCAAGCGCCCCACGACCGACGATCGCCGCAGGTGCCGCGTGCCGCTCGGTGGACATCAACCGGAGTATAGCGTCACAACGCCTCCAACAAAAGACACCGCCACCACGGCGCCAGAAGAATCTTCAGGCCAACATCCACCCCCGCCAGCACCACGCCGATCAGGAAGTACACGCCCAGCCGCCGCCAGGTTGGCCAGCGACGCTGGACAATGTCGAGAAACAACGGGGCGGTGCCCGAGATCACGAACAGGTACGCCCAGCCTCGGAGCAGGGACCAGATCGGCCAACCGAAGAAGAGGATCGTCCATGGGTCCTTCGCCTGCTGTAGTAGCTTGGCGACGTGGAAATTCATGATGTTCAACTCCCGCGAGCCGCCGATCAGTGTGGTCAGACCGCACGACCCGGCGGCCGATGTCGACACTCGTGCCAAGCCTGCCAGATGTGACCGCGTGAAGACCTCCGGATGAGCGATCGTGCCCTCGCCGGTCCGGATCCAATTCAGCGTGTCTCGGTGGTATGTGGGCGCGCCCGAGACGAAGCCGTCCATGTAGTCGCCCGATCCCCACACCGCCGCCACAAACAGGACTGACTTCCAGATCCCCCAAAGACTGGCGACCGCAAACAGGCGCCGGATTCGCCAATGATGAATGTGCAGCGCGAAAACCGGGTAGAAAAGCAACGGATCGATCACAAACAACGCGATCGAACTACGGAGCAATACCGAGACCCCCAACGCTGCAACGACCTCTATCATGATGTACAGATACACCCAACGCGAGCAACAAAGCGCGCCAATGACGGTCCCCGCTCGTTTGAAACGCCGCCATGAAGCCCGAGATCCCGACTTCAATTCAACCTCCCCCACGAAATGATAGCGGCTGCAATCCCCATCCGGCTGCCAAACCTGCGCGACAGGCCCACTCTCGTCAAAATCCTGCCCTGCCTCTGCGACGATGATGCGGCTACCGGTGAATGTTACGAACATCGTCGGCACTGGATTCGCGACCGCCTGGAGTTTCCGGCGGCCCTCTTCCGTGATGATTGCCTGACGTACGCCATCACGGGAGTACTTGCTGAAGTGCCGCGAGAAAGCAAGAGCCCGTGGTTAGTACCACTTCATGTCATCGCGCGATGCGACTCGTTTCATGAAGAGGCTGTTGTTGGCTTCGTCGCTGTTGGTGATTTTCATGTTCTCTGCGTCCCAGAGCAGTTTCTTTCCGGGATGCATCATTGCGACATCACCAAGCACGATGATTTCCGATAGAGGCCCCGCATAGTCGAACTCGGACATGGCCTTGTCTTCGCCCTTCGAGGCCATGACCCAATTCTGCAGATGGTTGCCGGCCTTGCAGCGATAGGATTCCTCGGGCGGCCTGGGTGTCTCTTTCATCCTTGCCTCGGGGATGATCCTGCCGCCCTGGCTGTGGCTGCCCACGATTATCGAACCTTCTGTGCCGATCAGGACTGATCCACTGTCCAAGAACGATCCTTTGCGGCCTTCTTCAAGATCTTTCGGGCGCGGGTAAGGGATTTCAGGGCCAAGATGAAACTTCATTGTTACCGGGGGCCGTTCGCCACGGGCGGGGAATTCCCAGGTGATGACCCCGGCTTTGGGCAGGAGACCCGGGCCTGGCGGATCCGGCACTACAGCCATGACGCTGGCAGGCGTCTTCAGGTCCAGCGAGTAGTAGGCCGCGTCCAGGATATGTGCGCCCATATCCCCTACTACGCCGCTGAAATGACTGAATCTTATCCATTCGCGGTTCATGTAACTCGAGCTGAAGGGTATTTCCTCCGCCCTGTTCAGGAAGAGGTCCCACTGGAGGGTCGTTGGGCATTCACTTGGCTGGACGGGATGTACCTTGGTCCAGTAGTTCTTCCTGGAGTAAGCCCATACCTCCTTGATCTCGCCAACCGATCCTGCGCGAACCCAATCCCTGATCATGGCCGAGCTACTGCTCGAATGGCCCTGGTGTCCCATCTGCGTCACGACCTTGTGCTTCTTCGATTCCTCGGTCAAAACGCGAACTTCATTGACCGTGTGACAGAGCGGCTTCTGGGTATAGACATGCTTGCCGCGTCGGATGGCAAACATGGATACCGCGAAGTGCACATGGTCCGGCGTTCCGGTATAGATGGCATCTATCTTCTTGCCGATCTTGTCGAACATCACGCGATAGTCTTTCCAGAGCTTTATCCCGTGCAAGTTCTTTTTGCCCGCGATGCATCTGTTGTGTCTCGCCTCGTCCACGTCACACAGGGCGATCACGTTGTCATCTCTCGCGAAGTAACTCGCGTCGCTCGATCCCATCCCGCCGACACCTATGCAGGCAATGTTCAGCTTGCTGTTTGGCGACGGACCGGCCTTGAGGATGTTGAACGGCGCGACCCCAACAGCCGACGCGGCCAAGCTGGTTCTTAGGAAACTACGGCGATTGATCGATGTCATGATGTTTCCACCTTTCCTTTGAGTAGCAGGTATCCCTGATACGGTCTCATTCAACGAATCTCTGGCAGTCGGGATCGTCTTTTGCGGCGAAGACCGTTTTGCCGCAAGCTACGATCCTGCCCGCTGCCAATAATGGTACACGATACTCGTCGCATTTCCAAAGAAGTGGGTGCGGTGACGGTGCGGATTTGTCGCGGCTATTTGTCGTCGCCTGCATCCGGCTTGCTGGAGCGTGTGTCCTCTGTGAACCACTTTCCTGGAATCAGGGCGGCTTTGAGATCGATGCGATTCCTGTTCCACGCCGGTTTGGCATACATATACGTCAGAATGGCGTCGCCCTGTGATGTGAAGAAACAATCGAGGTTCGCGTATTCAGCCTCCGGATCATCGGCAATCTCACCGATGATCTGCCACGATTTCCCGTGGTCGGAGGACAGGGCTGCGGTCAACGGAGTCCGTTCGCCGAAATGGTGATGCTTGTTGTTGTACTTGCCATTATTCCAAAACAGAACAACATCTTTCGTTCCGGGGATCCTTCGCAGGCACGTACATGATTCGCCGCCCTCCAGACCGCTGAAGACCGCTTCACTCCACGTCTTCCCACCGTCGGCTGATCGAGACCGATAGGGCCCGCCAAGTTGAGTGCGCAAAGACATCAGCAGTGAACCATCGGCGAGTTCCGCCACCGAGGCCTCCATGGCGCCGCGTTTGGGCAAGTCTATGGTTGTCGAACGCTGCCAGGTCTTCCCCCGATCGTCACTCGTGAAACACCATGCGGAGTTCTTTTGCCTCCACTGATTCCCACTGCCGCCGTGGAATGGCAGAAGAAGACGTTCGGACTTTAGCTCCACGAGACTGCTTGCCCCGCCCTGCAGCAGTTGCCCCTTGGATCGCCTCCAGACCGGATCCAAAGGGGAAAAACTCCTCCCCTCATCGTCAGAAGAGAACAAACACATCGTGCTGCTGCCGCCGCTTTGGTGCGCTCGCAGGCATATCAACAGGAGCGGACCCGATTTCAGACGCAACAGGGCCGGCGCCTGGACATTCATATCGCCCTCGGCCACGTCGACGAGCATCCTGGGCTGCTGCCAGCTCCTACCGCCGTCATTACTGACCTTCGTCCAGATCCTGCATACTCCGTGGTCGTGGCCGCTGTGTTCCCCGCGTTCGTACTTGTGATAGACCACCATCAATCGCCCATCCGAAAGCTCGGCAATCGACGCCGTATCACTACGGGGCGTCTGGTCAGTCGCAGCCTCAATAACGACATGACGAATCGCCGAAGTCGTTTCGGATGTACCTTCCTCCTGTCCCCGCGCTCGTGCCGCACCAACAGCACAAATGAGAATGGCGACAAAAGCCGTCAGCCGGTGACCGAACGGATCTGAGCATAGTGGCTTTTTCATGATTCTAACTCGTCAACCAGCACGCCGGTGCGCCGGATGGTCCTACTCGACCAGTTGGTATGTGGCGTTCGTGCGGTTGCCTTTCTCTTTGTCGTAGCTGGCTCTGATTTCGCCTTCGGTCAATACTCGTTTATAGATTCTTACCTCGTCCAACAGACCAAGAAACGGCTGCCACGTGCAGCCGATGGAGAGTTCGCCACCTTTGACGTCGAGCGCGCCGGTGAACGCGGGCGGGATGTCTTGGGCGCTGTCCAGGGCGCCGTTGAAATAGTATTTGGTCTTGGCGCTGGTCCGGTCGACCACGACGACAAGATGGGTCCAGGCGTTTTCGGGGATCGTGCCACTAGGCCGATTCGCGCAGTTCGCCTTGTTCGCGTCGACCATTTCCAGAAACGGCTTGCCGCCGGTCGTGATGTTCAGATTCCACCAGGTGTTGGGATAGTTGTCCTTGCTCATGAACCGGCGCCGAGCGTCCGTGGACTCGATCTTCAGCATGGTCGGACAGATCCAGAGTTCGATCGAGAAATCCGATGTGCCGAACTGAAGAGTCGGGTCGTCCGAGATTGCGATGTGACTGTAAGTCGAATCGCAGTAGACGGCGCTGCCGAACTTGCCCGTGGCCCATGTCGCCCAGACATCGCCGTAGTTCTCGTAACCGGAGCTGTCCTCGGCGACGTAACCGTCGGCTTCGTCGAATTTCCAGTGCCCCATGAGTTGCTGATTGTTGGCGAGTTCACGCGGTCTTTCCCTGGCCGGCCGAGCCCTGCGTTTGCGTTTGCGCGTTGGCGCCTTCTCAAGCTCCTCGGCCGTGCCGAGCTTCATGTTGTCCACGTAGAAGACGGTCGCCGCGTCGCTGGTGCTCGATATGCCGAACCAGGTGATCTTTTCGAATGCTTCGCTCACGTAAGGAATCTCAGCGACGATCGGTTCGCGATTGGGGACGTTCAGAGTGAACTGGTAGGTCTTCGGCTTGCCTTCGCCCAATTCGAAGCTGATGTCGACGTGCACCCATTCGCCTAACGGAATCACGCCCATGTCCTGCTTTCCGGCAGTCACTTTGCCGTCGGGCGCCACCGATACCGTGGGGCCAATCAGGTACGGGCTGACGTCCCACTGCCGGACCTCAACATAGAAGCTGGCCGGCGCGTCCTTCGTGTTCAACATGTCCCAGGAGAGTTGCAGTTTCCCTGCTGAGTAGGAAGGATTGCAGTAAAGGTGCGGCGCAAATCCGTGCTGCAACCCCGGAGCGTCCTGAAATTTGAGGCTCCGATTGCCGAACGCGGCCGTGTCCTTCGAGATGACCAGCAAGCCCTGATCGCCGCCTTTGACGATCTTCACTTCGAGGGGCTCTGCGCCCGGTTCGTCGACCTCGAAGTCGAAATTGACAACAAACGGCGGCTCGACCGGTGCGGGGATCTCGTTGAGCGGCCGGTTCTTGTACTGCTTTGGTAGCTCAACCCACTCCTTCTCCCCGTACAGGCCGGTTTTGCCGAGGTCGATAGGCTTGAAGCCGAGCTTCAGGGCGGGTGAGTCGGATTTCAGTCGGAAATCGTCGTTCGCGGCATCGACGAACAGGGGATCGGCAACGATCGAGCCAACGTCTTTGCCTTTCGTCTGCCACGCCTCGAAATCCATATCGGTGAACTTGGGCGCGCCGGCCGTACTCCAGTAGACATTCCGGCCTACTTTCCAGTCGCCGCTCTTCCACACGCCGCCGAGCATTTGCTCGATATCGCCGTAGACGATATTGCCTTCTGCAGTGTAGTGACACGACCTGTCTTCTCGACATCTTTGAAGCTGACCTTTCCCGCCGAGTGCCAGGACGTTGTTTCGCACGATGTTGTCCTTGCCGTAGTGCTGGAACAGCGGACATGTCCTTACTCGGTAGACGACGTTATTCTCGATCAGAATCTCCGAACTGCCTTCGTCCGGATACACTCCCGAACCGTGGGACACATGGGCGTAGCTGTAGATGTGGTGCATGTGGTTGTAGCGCTCCGTCGTTCCTGGCGAGATGCCCAACGTGTAGATGCCTCCCATATCACTGAGCCCATCTCCATTGCCAAGGTGGTGGATATGGTTGTAGTCCAGGTTATTGTGGTGAGCGGAACTGGGCTGGAAGCCCCACGACCATCCGCAGGAGATGCCCGAGTAGTCGAAGTTGGATATCTCGTTGTGGGTCACCTTGTTGTAGGAGCTTCTGCCGATCCAGACGCCATGTGCGCCGTGGAACAGATGCGCACCGTCATGGATGAAATTGTTGTCTACAACGATACGTTGCGTAGGAGTTGCCTCGTGTAGCCCCCAGCCGCCGCCGATGTAAACGCCGCCTCCGCCGAGATCGTGGATGTGGCAACGTTGAACACGGTTGTCTTCGCAGCCGGCGGCGAGCCAAATCCCGTGAGCACCAGTGTGGGCAATCGTGCAGTCCTCGAAGCTCGCGTTACGCAACCCGGTGGCCATGATCAGCCCAGGTTGATAGATCTCGCCCTGCCCCGGGTTTCGCAGTCGTCTCACGTTCGCGTTGGAGTGAAAGAACGAAATGCCGCGAAAGTGCACATGCTCGATGATTTCGCCTTTCGACGCATCCCCGTTGAAGCTGACCAGTGTCGACGTAAGCGCCGGAGCAACGACTTCGACGTCCGCCATCGTCTCGCCCGGCAACGGGTAGTAGTACAGCGTGCCTGTGGTTCGATTCAAATACCACTCGCCGGGCTCGTCCAACTCCTCGAAGACGTTCTCGACATAGTATCGCTGCTGCCGCTCCCAGTAGCCCATGCCCCAGGGTGCCGGCTCATGAAGCTCGACCACACAGGCCTCGGTGTCCACGGAGCGGACGTGATGGATGGAAGTCTCCCAGGAATGATAGACAACGAGGATCACTTCGCGTAAATCGTCCCATTCTTTCACGTCGCCTTCGTGGAAACAGAACCCGCGCGCATTGCCCTTCGACAGAGGGCCGTCCGTGCGCAGGAACGACCCCTTGTTGGGAACTCTGGCCCGTATCCGGCGCCCGCCGTTAACAAACAGTTGATTGAATCGCCACTTGCCGCCTGTTTTTGCCGCCGGGACGGAAGCCCGCCACAGTTTCCCATCGCACCGCGTCTGGCTCTGTTCACTGTCATCTCGTTGCCAATCCCGGATCACGCCGCCGCCACTGACAACAGGCTTCTCGCCCGGATACGCCTGGTAGGTGACTGGGCACTCGCCGGTCCCAGAGTCCGCGGCGGTGAAGGCAATCGGCTTGGTCTGTGGATAGACGCCACCTCGAATCATGACGGTCACAGGCTTGGTCAACCCGCCGGTTGCGGCCTTTGTATCACGAATGATGTCACGGGCCTTCCGGACTGAGGCCAGCGGACCGTCCGTCCCGTCCGCGTTGGGTTCGCCAAGCCGACCCGACCACGCATCGTTGCCCACGGTCGACACATAGAGAGTGAGCTCTTCGGCATCACTCCGCACGCGCCCGGCAGGCACCTCTTGGGCTGGAGCATTGGAGGCCCAGCAGACCAGGCACGAAAGCATCAGAAGCGGAGCGATGTTGGAGGCTGCAAACCGGAGAGTCTGTGTGAACATGTGATTGCCCCTTATCCGCTGAGAGCCCACCGGAAGTTGTCGTAGCTGGCCACAACTTACGGCTAGGCGTGAACCATGAGTCGCTCCCGCAAGCTACCACACATGATATGGCTTTGCTAGTATCGCCGCGTCCAGCACGTGTTGATGCAGCAGGTAGCCAAATCCTGCTTTTTGCATTCGGAAGATTAGCTGGTCCTTGGTGCAGTTGAGTTTCTCGGCGCACACATCGAGATTCCACATGCTTTCCGCCAACTGCATCAGCAGATACGCCCGGCGACACTGTGCGGCGGATAGCCGATATGTCTTCATGTATTCCAGCGTTCCGTCGTCGCGCAAAATCGCTTCGCCGATATGGTTCTCCGTTTTGGGGTCCAGTTCGGTTATGAATCGCCGCATTCGAAACGGGCCCATGCTGTAGACTGGTTCGGTGCGAACTGGGCGATCAAACAGCTCTGTTGTCATCAACTCGTGAAGCTCAGACCAGTCGGCTCGCAATCGAGAAAGCGCGGCTCGCAGATCCGATATCGAATTGACTTTGTCGGCGTCGATCGGGTCGGGATGGTAGACGTTTTCGGTGGCGTACAGGCCATAGTGAAAGAGCAACTCGCCGTAGAAGTCGGTCAGTAGCGTATGGTGTAGCGCGCGGTAGTCGTCCGGGTGTGGAACGACGAACGCCGAAGCCAGCGAATCGGCAACGAACACCAGCATGCCGACTTGCGCTGAGTGAATCTCGAATACGCGCAGCGCATCCTCCAATCCAACGATCCAACGCGCCGGCACAGACGTTTCCGCCCGCGGGCTCAGTCCGTCTCGCAAGGCTGAACGCGAGTACTCTTCCCACGCGATCTTGGGGCCACCGAAGTGCAACGCGAGGAACCCTTCCATCGAGACATGCAATGGGAGAAAACGCAAACGGTTCTTGTCCACACGACGGCGGACTCGGGGTATGACGCGCGCCGTCATGAAACCCAAATCGTGGACTCTTCCGTCTGCTTTTTTCGTCTGTTTGTGTGCCTGAAGCCTGGTCCCGAACGCAGCTGCTGGCGAACCGTCGTTCGACCATGTCGCCACCAGCGCGTGCGGTATGTAGGAATAGTAAGCCGTCGTTCTGTCAAGCTGCACGATTCCCAAGTCTTCGCCGTACTTTTGCCTCGCCAAGCGCAGGTCCTCGCGCACCTCATGCCGCAGCAGCGGGACAAGTCGGATACCGCCCAGCACCTGAGGTGGAGCCATCGCGAGGCCCGCCAGCGGAATCTTGTCCAACATTCGTGGTGCTCTCGAGTCGTTAGCGCTCATCGGATTCCAGCAACAATCGCATTCGAAAGGCCAGATACTCTTCCAGATCGGATAACGGAGCCGTACCGTTGGCAAATCGTGCGAATCCAAGCATCGTGGCCAAATCTTCGGCGTCCCGCAAACCGACCGTGGCGATTGGGCTGCCTAGCGGCCGAGGCGAGTAGTGATCGGAGTCGAAAACCGGATTCACGTGGATCATCTCCGGCCCTTTGTCGCCGGCAAGTTTGTGGCAATATACTTGCGCGATTTGGCTGACCGCCTGCGGTGGATCGTTCTCGTATCCGTCAGATACGATCACAATCAGATCGGGCTGCCACTCCAAAGCGTCGATCATAGGTTCGGCCAGCCCCGTCTGGCCAGCGGGATTGACTGTGAACTCAGGATCTCCATCTGTGATCGTAGGCGTCCAGCAAGCGCGATATTCCGCGGCCGCCGCCCGCAGCAGGTAACTGACTGCCAACGCAACGGCGAGCGGGCGATTTCGTTTTTCGCGACTTCCGGATGCCGAACGACTGCGGTCCAGCACGGCTGCGACTCGACCAAGCGAAAGCGGAGACTTGGATCGGGTCCGCGAGGCAGCTTGCTGGAGGGCCGCATGCAGCTCATTGGACCGTTCTATTCGCTCGGCCGTCGGCAGCGATAGCACGTAGAGCGCCAATCGAGTGAGCGGGGCACGGCTCAAATCGAAATCAAGGCGCGCTCCCTTCGTTCGTGCTGCCGTCGTTTGATAGCGCAGTTTCTCCGCGGCCGTCATCTTGGGTTCGATCTTCTTCAAAAACACGTCGCGCGGAACTCTGTGACGCACGGCAAGGGATTCGGCAACGGTGAACGGCAAGTCATAGATCGCTGATGCGCTGTAGTGAGCCTGGCGGTACTTGTCGAACAGCGGTGTCTTGTACTGCCGCGGCTTCTTCAGACGAAACAAGAACGTCCCGAATTCGTCGTCAAGTCTCACATGGGCATGCGCAGCGGCGGATCGGTACTTGTTGCGATACTTGATTGCATCGAACGCGGGATCTTGGCGCCACTGAAGAAAACGTTTCACCACGGCTCGTGTTCGCCGATTGTTGATTCGCCGTTTTTGCAGCGTCTTGAGCAGGCCGTAGGCCCGGTTCGCAGGCAACTGTCGAAGGGCAGCCGCAATCAATTCGCCCTCCTCGGCTCGATGCTCCGGATCGGCAGGCGCACCCGCTTCGAGCAAATTGGCCAGGATCAGAGATAGATTGAAATGATTGATACCAGCGGCAATCGCCCGCGCATACAGTCGGCGGTAGTTGGCCATCACGTACCGGTGCAGAAAAGAGACCGACACCGACCGTTCGTACCTATCGGTGTAGTACTCGTTTTGATGCGTGGCCGCAAAACAGGCGTTGATGAACATCACCAAGTCTTCGCGTTCACACTTTTCGCGAAGTCGTGCGTAACGTTCGTCAAGTGATTCGCTTTCCAAGTGTTCGACCACGGCAGTTTTCGGAATAGAAAGGGAGTCCGTCCGGGGAATGCATAAAGCAACAAGCTGTTAAGCTTAAAAGGCTCACGCGGAAGTCACTTCAAAGTCCCACGGACGGACAAGAACGAGTATTGCGTGTTCCCGTGCACGTTACAACCTTGATTCTTAAGGACACGTCGGTGTTGGGCAAAGTTCGCGGTTGGGGCAGGACTGCGAACCTTCAACCGGAGGTGCGTTCGCCGACGTTTCCGTAGTCGCAATCACATTCTGACGCGGTTACCATAGACGCGTTCAGCACCCTCGAAGAATGACAGAAGACGCGGATTTCGGAGGACAAGCTATGAGAATGGTGGTGGTTGCTTTCAGTGCAGCGTGGGTTATGACTGCCTTTGGAAACGCGCATGGCGAGGAGGCTGCGGCCAGTGGGAGTTCTTCGGTAGCCGAACGGGCGCGGCGGCCGAATGTGCTGTTGATCTATACCGACGATCAGGGATCGATCGATTTGAACTGCTATGGTGCGAAGGATCTGGCTACGCCGAATCTCGATGGGCTGGCGGGGCGGGGCGTGCGTTTCACGCAGATGTATGCGCCGTCGGCAATTTGCTCGGCTTCGCGCGCCGGATTGATGACTGGACGTTTTCCGCCGCGAGCCGGTGTGCCGGGTAATGTCTCGTCGATGAAAGGAAACGCCGGCATGCCGCCGGAGGAAGTCACGATTGCCGAGATGCTCAAGTCGGCGGGATACGCGACGGCGCACATCGGCAAGTGGCATCTGGGCTACACGCCCGAGACCATGCCCAATGGTCAGGGATACGACTACTCGTTCGGCCACATGGGCGGATGCATCGACAACTACTCGCACTTCTTCTACTGGCGAGGGCCCAACCGGCATGATCTCTGGCGAAATGGCCAAGAGGTGTGGCACGACGGCGAGTTCTTCCTCGACCTGATGGCCGACGAGTGCGAGGAGTTCCTGGAGCAGAACCGGCAGCGGCCGTTTTTCGTCTATTGGGCAATCAACATGCCGCACTATCCGCTGCAAGCGACGGCCAAATGGCGAGAGCATTACAAGGATCTGTCTGCACCGCGGCGGATGTACGCGGCGTTCGTTTCCACGATCGATGAGTATATCGGAAGGGTCCGGAAGAAGCTGGACGAGTTGAAGCTGCGCGAGAACACGTTGGTCGTCTTCCAGTCGGACCACGGCCACTCGACCGAGGAGCGGACGTTCGGCGGCGGTGGTAACGCCGGGCCGTATCGCGGGGCCAAAGGGTGTCTGTTCGAGGGCGGTTTGCGAGTGCCCTCGATCGTATCGCTGCCAGGGACCATTCCCGAAAACGAAGTGCGCGACCAGATGGCCACGGGCTGTGATTGGCTGCCCACGATCGCCGAGCTTTGTGCGGCCCCGGTGCCGAAGGTCAAGTTGGACGGCAAGAGCCTCGTGCCGGTGATTCTGTCGGCCGATGCACCAAGTGCGCACAAGACATTCTATTGGCAGTTGGGTTCGCAGTGGGTAGTCCGTGAGGATGATTGGAAGCTATTGGGCAATCCGAGAGACAACAGCAAGAAAGCCGAGATCACCAAGCAGGACAATCCCTTTCTGGTCAACCTTGCCGAAGATGTCTCCGAGATGAAGAACCGAGGCAATGAACATCCCGACATCGTCGAGCGACTAACGAGGCTTCGGGATGAGTATGTACGCGAGATTGCGGACTGATAGCCAGTTCATTGCCGGGCGTCATCGTAGAAACGTTCGAATTCCTCAATCAGCGTCTTCAGTAGGTGCGGTTCACGTGCCGTTAGAGTCGCCGTCTCTCCGATGTCTGTCTTCAAGTCGTACAACTCCCAAGGCGATTTTCCATTGCGGCGGTACAGTTTGTAGCGTCCCTGTCGAACCGCGCTTGACGATCCGTAATGGAAGCACAAAGACTTGTGCGGCGAAGCGGCTTCGCCCGCGAGTGTGGCGGTTGGATCGCGTCCGTCCAACACCCGATCGTGAGGCAAGGTCCCACCGGCGGCTACGATGGCCAAAGCGAGAAAGTCCATTGACCAAAGCGGCTCGTTGCAGACGCTCGCGCTGGGAAACCGCTTGGGCCACCGGACGATACAAGGAACGCGGATTCCGCCTTCGTACAACAGTGTTCCGCCGCCCTTGAGCGGGCGGTTCGATGCACACTCAAGCCCCCTGCCGGGAATCATGAATGCTCCGTTGTCGGACAGCACAACGACGATTGTGTTGTCTCGGAGTCCGAGTTCGTCGACTTGCCGGACGACTTTGCCGATCGCGGCGTCCAATGCCGTAACGACGGCACGGTATCGTTGCCGCTCGTCGCGCGTTTGCGGATCGTAACCGTACACATCGAAGTACTCATCGGGAGCCTGCCAAATGGCCGGCTCGCCGGGAGGTTTGTTCTTCGGATTGGGGTAGTGGGCGGCGTTGAAGGGCACGTAAACGAAAAAGGACCTGCTGCGATTGTGCCGCATGAAGTCGCATGCTGCGTCCGCGTAGATATCCGTCGTGTAACCTTCCAGTTGAACGGGCTCAGTGCCGCGGTAGAGGTCATGCCGTCCGTTGTACACGTGGGTGACGTAATCGCAGTTGCCGGATATGTTGCCAAGGTACTCATCAAAACCACGTTCCGTCGGGCGGTGTCCGGGAGCGAATCCGAGATTCCATTTTCCAAAACACGCCGTTGCGTAACCGAGCTCCCGCATATATTGGGGGAACAGCTTCTCGTCGAGCGATAGAACTCGCTGCTCCAACTCGTCGATCAGATACACTTGTTCGTTCAGGCCATTGCGAACGGGATGCCGGCCGGTCATCAATGCGCCGCGAGACGGCATGCAGGACGGCGAGCCGATGTAGAAATCGGCGCAGCGGACGCCCTGTTCGGCAAGTTGGTCGACGTGCGGAGTCTTGATCTCCCGGTTCCCATAGCACCCCAAATCGCCGTAGCCGATGTTGTCGATCAAGATGAGAACGATGTTCGGCTTTTCCGCATCGTCGCCCATGACAACCGCGCCGATTGACCAAACGGTGACAAGCAGCCAGCCAATCATTCTTACTCGGTTCATGTAATATCCCTTGATATTTGGAGTGTTGTCAGAACCAGTCTTCAAATACGTGGTGGTGGCTTCCAGCCGCCATTGAATCCCCAAACCGCTAGTGTAACGAACCAATTGGACGTGTATAATCATAAACTGTCCATTTGCCCTCTTGAGAACTCGTGACTACCTCGCGAAACAGGCCCACGGCCGACGCCGATGTACTCGCCCAGCAATTCTGTCTGTGGGCCCTGGCGACGCTGCATCTATCGGTTCGACGCGGGGATGACGGCGTCTACGAACTCTCTGTGCCGGAAGACGCCCGTGAAGACCTTGGCGGCCTAGAGACTGTACGGTTCACATTCGATGAACCCGCGGCCGCAGACGCGACAGCGCTCGAACGGCTGTCCCTGTCCTCACCACTATTCGATTGGACTGTCGCGCGGCTCCGACAGTTGGGGCCTGCGGTTCATGCCGCGCCCGTGGATCAACCGGACAGCGTGCGCCAGTTGACTTCTCGGCTGTTCGACGCCTATACAGTCGACGGCGGCAGCGTGCGGTTGGGTGGTTGTACGTTGGAGGACCAGCCGCTACTGCGACACACGTATCGTATCCGTTCCACCAAGAGCCAGTCCGACGATAGGTTGGCTCACATCCATACTTCGATCGATGGGCGTCCTGTTGACGACAACTTGTTGTCCGCGTTGCGAATGGACGACTTGGCGCCACCGGCAGGGAACCCGCCACGGGTTACCGACGAGGACGCCCGCCGCTGGGCCGTCGCCGGCGAGCAGCGTGCGCCGATTGTCGCGCATGACGAACAAGCGGAGCTGCTGGTCACGACCGTCGTGTGGTGCAAGTACTTTCACTGCAAACTGCTGTTCGAAATTGACGAAGCCCGCGCGGATCTGTCGTTTGACGGTTGGGCTCAATTGTTGGTCGACGGTGGCATAGAACCACCTCCGTTCGAATGCGCTCATACGGGGCGCAGTTCGTATTGCTTGCTGGCGATGGACGACGGGCGAATCACAGTTCCTGAAGCGATTACCAAGTGTGAAGAGTCCGGCAGGCAGGTGTTGGAGTCGGATCTGGTGACGTGCGCTGCAAGTGGACGACGCGTCTTACCCGAATTTCTGCGCGCGTGTCCCGTTTCCGGAGATCAGGTCATGCCGTCGGCAATGGCAACTTGTACCGTGTGCCGACAAAGCGTCAGCCCCTCGTGTCTGGCTGGCGACCGCTGTCAAGCCTGCCGAGCCATGAGGGTGATTCGTGCCGACGACCCTCGAATGGCGCGCGTGCTTGGCGAGTTTCCCAAACTGGACCGCTGGTCCCGGTGGCGAATTGCCGAAACAGACACATCGTACATTCTGGCCGCCACGTCGGTTCTGCGACGCCTGCTGCTGGTCCTGGAGAAAGACCCGCTAGATGCGACGCACTTGGCCACGGGCTCGCGGTTTGGCCGCCGTTGGGTGGAAATTCCCCAGGAACAGTGGAAGGAGTACCTTGGCTGACCGAAGCCTGAAGCGGCAGCGAAGGAATCACCGCGGCTTCCCTCGCTGGCGCGTCGGGCTTGATTAATCCGTGCTAACTGCTGCGCCTTGCACCTGGAAAGAACCACGCGCCAACGGACATGAGAATCCCCGCGATGGCCACACCTGCGGCAACGGCCATAACAGTCTGCAAGACCCCGACCATATGCTTGGCGACGACATGGCCCGATGGATAGTAGGGGCCGAGCCCCTCGGCACGCAACTTCGTCCATGTGTCCAAAGTTTGCGCCGGCGTCTGGGCATCGATCTCGGCACTGATTTGTTCGAAGTCGGTGACGGTCCGCTCGGGAACTCTTATTCGTGTCCAATTGAGAGACGCAATACCAAGGACCGCCAAGCCGAGAACGCACACCACCAACCCAACCGCAAATACGACCCGCCGACCCACACTCCACATAGGCGGCGGAACTGTCGTGTCCACATCGTCAAGCACCCCCAATTCGCGTATTCCGCGAAGCGAAGGGACTCCCAGCATTTGCCCGCATTGGCAGGTTGTCTGTTGGCCGGCTTGACTAACGTCAATCGGCATTTTTTCGCCGCATTCATCGCAAGGTAACAGGTATTTCATCAATGTCCTCCGTGCGCATGAAAATGGCTGCAGCGAGTTTTGTCAAGCTGCAGCCTGCATTTTTCTCTTGAGATGCCGATCTTCAGGCAGCCTTTTCGCCCTCCGGCCGATTCGCGTCCTCGGTTTCTAAGGGCTGATAATCGGGAAGATTCTCCAGCTCGGCCGGATTCAAGGCCGGGTCGCCCGTGTCATCATCGTCCGAGGCCCCGGCGTCGCCGGGCTCATCGTCCGGTTCTGCTGGTGGGCTCTCCGCTTCAGGCTCAGCGGACTCCTTTTCTTCGTCCTCTAACACCGACTTGGTTCCTTCTGCCTCCTCTTCCGAGCCAGTCGTAATCTTGTTCGTCGTTGTCCTGCCAGAATCTGGCGCAATTACCGCCTCGCCCGGAAGGTAGTACGCATCGGTGGTTGAGAGGTCGTAGGAGTAACCAGGATCGGCCGGTACGTGCATCAGCACGGTCCGGGGAACACACTGTGTCGACTGGTACGCCTTCCAGGTCGCGACGGTACGAGGCCGCTGGACCTTGCGGACTTCCGTCGCCATGTGGCACACGCGAACCGGAACTTGCTCGACCCGTTCTTCGTACTCGACCCGCCGCGTGGTGACCGGTATCTTGCGGACCATCTCTTGCCGCTCCCATCGAAGCGTCTTCACCGGGATCTGATAATCTACGCGCTGGCGGACGGGTTTCCGCACGGTGACCGGAATCTGCCGCACTTCCTCGGTCTGTTCCACGCGGTATACACGTACGGGAATCTGCTCGGTGACGACTTCATCTTGATACCGGGTGACCTGGACTGGCCGTTTCTCCATGACGACTCGCGGCACGTAGGACGTCTGCGGCTTTTGAACGGCCACTACGTTAGGCACGTACTGGCGCTGCACCGTGTGGGCGCCGGGCGCCTGCTCGGGCACCCAATACAATCCGGCCCGCCGCACGAAGGTCCTGCCCGACACGGGATCGACGGCATCGCCCCGTGACAGCCACTGCAACCGATTCCGGACGCGCCCCGGTGTATAGACCAAGTTGTCCACGAAGCCGCCTTGATCCACGTATTCGGTCCGCATGGTCGTAACGGGATCGTAAGCGGTGTGGCTGTATTCTCGCATCTGGGTCTCGGTGACCGGCTTGCGCACGACGCGCTGCTGCTGACGGTACTCCGTCGCCCACACGGGGCGAGAGACTGTGTACCGCTGTTCGCGCATCTCGGTTTCCGTAGCGTAGGTCACGCGTTCATAGCTGCAGTCGCGGTACGAGGTCTCCCACATGGGCTTCAGAACGGTGTAACGTTCTTCGCGCTCGCTCGTCTCCAGCATCGGCTTGGCAACCGTGTATCGCCGCTCGCGCATTTCGGTTTGCCACACGGGCCGTTGAACGGTAATCTCCTTCTCCTCGAACACGGTCTCGTATTCCAACCGGTACGCCGTAACCGGCTGGGATTCGTAGACAGTCTTGTAGACCGTGCGATAGGCAGGCTGGTAGCAGTCCTGCGCAGAAACCGAACCGACCAGTGTGGCAATCGCCGCCACCGCAAGAGAAGATCGCAGTGTTACGTTCATCATCCGCCCCACGCTAAGCGCATTGAAGAGTCGACTCCAGACAATCTAGTAGGTTCCAGATGAGAAGAGAATACAACCACCTACCTAAGAAAATTCTCGCATTGGAACCGGCGAACGGCAACAAATACCGAGGTGATAAGGGCTTATATTTTTCGAATCGAATTCAAGTTTTTCCGGCGCTCTGCCGACGCCCATCCTGACCATTTGGGCGCAAGCGTATTGGACCTAACGGCTTACGACACAACTTTTCCTAACCGGCATAACCGGACTTGGCGTCGCGCCGCTTGACGATCGCATTGGCGGAATGAGAGACAAGGCGTTGCCTGGTAGAGGCGACTCTTACTCTGCTTGCACTGATTTCAATGCATGCAACGTCTCGCGAGCCGCGGATCGAACGCTGGGTCCAAGGTCCGAGCGGACCACGTTTTCCAGCGCGGCTTCCAGTTGGCTCACATCGATCGACGGATTCTTTTCGGCAAGTTGCCGGGCTGCACGAATGGCATTAGTGACAACCAATTCGCGCTTCCACGTTTTGGCCTCGTCCGAGCTTTCCATTTGCACGGCAAACCGGTTGTCTAGGTCGAGCATTTCCACGAGAACCGGAATCGCGTCGATGTTGCCGTGACGGGCCAGCCCAGTTGCCGCGTTGTAACGCGCGTTGGGGCAGGGATCGCCCAACAGCAACTCGAGCCGCTCGATTGCCCGCTTGCCCCCGATCACGCCCAGCGTGAATGCGGCTGTCGTTCTCAAGTCATCCCGCGGCCTCTTTTCCACGGGACCTTCCCCCTGTTCCTTCGAGGCTGCCAAGGCCACTTTCATCAGTCGCTCGTTTTCGCGCAGGCTCTCCGGTCCCACGTTCGTGGCGAGCACGGCGATCGCTTCCAACGCCGACCGGCGCACGTGCACTTCTGCGTCATTGCGTTCCGTTCGAACCGCCTGGACCAACGCGGGCACGACCTCGGGCACCTCGAATTCACCCAAGGCGCGGCAGAGGCACACACGCAGCTTAATCGACTCGGCGTCCATCGCACCAGATTCGATCTGCGATTGAAGAACCGAAGCCACGTCCGCGGCGATTTTGGGGTCGCGTTTCAGTCCCTCGTATTCGGAGTCGCGGAGTAGATTCGCAAGTGTCAGCGCTTTTTGCCAACTGGCGTCCTTCCCCTTCTTCAAATCCTGCACCAATTCCCTGGGATCACTGCCCACGTGGGCAAGCAGGCCAAACACCAACCATACGGCGGCAAAAACCGCGATAATGACCATGGGGATCAGTGCCAGCTTCAATAAGCATCCGGAATCGGATGCCTCGGTCGGCTGCGCAGAATCCTCGGTGGGCTGGCCAGCCGGTCGTTCGGGCGGCGCTTTCTCGGAACCATCAGACACGCGACAAGCCTCTTCAAGCGGGTCTCCAAGTCGTCCCAACGCTGCGATCCGGGAGGGCGAAACTCCCGCTGAGCCGTGGTTCTCGTGGTCGCGGCGACTCGGCAGGAGCCTCGCCCTCCCAGCTTGCCAATTTGGAGGCACGCTGTTATGAGAGTGATGACAAATCGAGTAAAGTGTAGGTGGGCTCGCAGCAACGTCAAGCGCGGCGGCCCTGAACTGGCTGGCCCCATCTCCCTTCCGCCAGGGCGACCTTGCCCGAGAACGTCTTTGAAAGAGTGACGACTACACGATGCAACCGGACGACAAACTCTGCCTGTGCTTTCGGGTCACCAAACGCAAGGTGATCAACTATCTGCGCATCGAAAAGCCAAAACGGGCGGCGCAACTGAGCGAATGCTTCGGTGCCGGAACCGGCTGCGGATGGTGTCGTCCCTTCCTGCAGTGCCTGTTTCAAGAGGCGGTCGAAGGTGGAGCCACTGAAGCTGATTTGCCCAGTGCCGAAGAATACAGTCGACGGCGCGCAGAGTACATTCGCGAAGGCGGTGGCACGCCGCCGCCAAACGCACCGCCGATCGCCGAGAATCCATGATGCCCCACGATCCGTTTGCCTGGCTTGACGACGAACTTCTGGCGCTCGAACAGAAACATCTGCGCCGCCGTTTGACCACGCGCGACGGACCACAGCGTCCGGCGACCATCTGCCTGGATGGAAAACCGTTGGTGAGTTTCGGATCGAACGATTACTTGGGCTTTGCCGCCGAAAGCCTGGTCGAAGCGGTCGGAAACGGCGTCCGTCAAGGCGGCTGGGGGAGTGGAGCCAGCCCGTTGGCAACAGGGCGTGCTACCGCACATGCAGAATTGGAGAAGACTCTAGCCGATTTTGAAGAAACGGAGGCGGCTCTGCTGTTTCCGTCCGGATTCGCAGCCAACACGGGGACAATCCCGGCGCTTGTGGGCAAGCAGGACGTGATTCTCAGCGACGCCAAGAACCACGCCAGCATCATCGACGGTTGCCGCCTGTCGGGGGCTCGTATCGAGGTCTATCCCCATCGAGACATCGACCGCCTCAAGACGCTCATTCAAAATGCCCGCTCATTCCGCCGACGTCTGATCGTCACCGACGGATTGTTCAGCATGGACGGCGATTTGGCGCCGCTCGTCGAGTTGGCCGAACTGGCCGAACAGTACAACGCCATGCTGATGGTCGACGAAGCGCACGCCACGGGTGTCTTCGGTGCAAAGGGCCGAGGTGTGTGCGAGCATCTGGGCGCCGAGGACGGCGTGCATGTGCGCGTCGGTACGCTGAGCAAAGCACTCGGCTCGATCGGCGGATTCGTCGTGGGCCAGCAGCGATTAATCGATTGGCTCGCGAATAGGGCACGCTCGTATGTATTTTCGACCGCGCCGCCCGAGGCAACCGCCGCAGCCGCCATCGAGGCGCTGCGGCTGGTACAATGTGAACCGCACCGTCGCGTGGCGCTGTTGGACCGAGCCGCCAGCCTGCGCGGGCAACTGAAGCAACAAGGCTGGTCCACCGCAGATTCGGCCAGTCAAATCATTCCCGTGATTATTGGTGATTCCGCGCGGACCATGGACAAGGCGTCTACGCTGAGAGAATTTGGCCTGTTGGTCCCCGGTATTCGTCCGCCGTCGGTGCCCGCAGGTGAATCGTTGTTGCGCATCAGTCTTAGTTACGCTCACACAGAGAAAATGATCGACCGCCTGTTGAAGGCGATGACGCAACTGAATATTAGAGGCTCAACTTGATTCAATAGGAGTTTGTGACGCTGGCCGGTTTGGGCGAAATTGACGTCGTCCGTTAGCATAGGGAGAGCAGACTGATGAAGAAGCTCGTTGTATCGATGTGTGTTCTGGCATTTGCGTCGAGTGCGGCGCATGGGAAGGATGATGTCATGGAGTCGTCCGGCAACCCGTTGTTCGACGGAAAATCGTTCGATGGCTGGGAAGGAAACCTTGACGCTTTCCGCATCGAGGACAACGCGATCGTAGGTGGAAGCTTGAAAGAACGAGTACCGCGGAACGAGTACCTATGCACCAGGAAGGAATACACGGACTTCGAGCTGCGATTGAAGTTCAGAGTACTGGGGCAGAATCCTAATGCAGGCATTCAGATTCGTAGCCAACGGGTCCCAAACAGCAACGAAATGATTGGCTACCAGGCGGACATTGGCCAAGTCTACTGGGGATGTCTGTATGACGAACGACGCCACAGGCTGCTGACGGGACCGCCCGTCGAGGAGCAAGGAAAGCTGCACAACGAGGGTGACTGGAACGAATACGTCATTCGATGCGAAGGGCGGAGGGTTCGGCTTTGGCTGAACGGCCGCTGCACGGTCGACTATACAGAATTCGATAGCACCATTCCGCAGAAGGGTGTGATCGGCCTGCAAATCCACAGCGGTCCGCCCAATGAAGCATGGTACAAGGACATAACGCTCAAGGAGCTTCCAGCGGATGAGACTTGGTCCTGTGATACGGTTCGTGTCGCTGGCATCGTGCTCAAGTGGCTGCGTGCCGATAAAGAGGCCAACTTTCGTCGCGCGGAAGCAATGATTCGCCAAGCGGCCAAGGACGATGCCAAAATCGTTTGCACGACCGAGTGTTTCCTCGACGGCTATGCCATCAAGGACAAGACGATTCCGTTAGAGCAGTACCGAGCCCTCGGCGAGAGCATCCCCGACGGGTCGTTCTGCCGTCGTTTGGCCGCTTTGGCGGACGACTTGGACATCTTCATCATAGCCGGAATGTTGGAGGCCGATGGCGAGCACCGCTACAACACAGCGGTCCTGATCGCCCCTGACGGTCGACTGGTTGGCAAGTATCGCAAGCAACAACTCGGGCACGAGTTGGTGCGCAACACACCCGGGCACAGTTCGCCGGTGTTCGAGACGCCGTACGGCAAGATTGCGCTCATGATCTGTGCCGACCGGCGATACCCGGATCTGGTCAAGCGATTGTGCGATGGCGGTGCCGATTTCCTGATCTGTCCGTCCGGCGGCATGTTCGGCCCGAAATCTAACGATCCGTTTCTGCAAGCGAGGTCGAAAGAGAACAACATCTGGATCACGTTTGTCCATCCGGCTGAATTCCTCATCACAAATCCTGATGGTGACATCAGTTTTCGTACCATCTCGGGAGACCGCCTGGAGATAACACCCGAGCAGGTCGAGGGCGAACACGACAAGAACGAAGTGTTCTTCTTCGACTTGCCGTTGACTAAGCGGGCAACACGCGCCGACGCCGCGGCCCCCGATCGTTAGCCTTCTCACCAGTCACACAAGCCCGACGCGCCAGCGAGGGATGGCGAGCGGTCCACCCTCGCTGGCGCGTCGGGCTTGTGTCAACACACTGTCTCGGTTTCCCAGCTTGGTGAGAAATGCGACGCTAGACGAACAACGTCGCCTCGACAACGAGCCCCGGCCCAAATCCCAAAGCTACACACGGCTTGGCGGCGCCCAGTTCCTGGAGACGCCGGACCACGAAAAGCACCGTTGGGGAAGACATGTTGCCATACGTGGCCAAAATTTCGTTGGACGCGCTGGCCGCCTCCGGCGGCACACCAAGGGCGTCGGTGACGCTTCGAACGACGCGGGGCCCTCCGGGATGTATCGCCCACGATGATACGTCGTCAACAGAGTAGCCTCTCGATTCAAGCCAGGCTGATAGCCAAGAACGCAAGTGTTGGCGGATCAGCTCGGGTACTTGTGGCGACAAGGTCATCTGGAATCCGTGGTCTCCGATTCGCCACGTCATCGCGTCCTCGCTGTCTGGCATCAGGCATGAACCACAGGCAGCGACTCGCCAACAGTCATCGTGTTCCATCGGCTTGCCGGTGGCTACCAGTGCCGCGGCCCCGTCGGCGAAAAGCGCATTGGCGACTGTCTGTTGTGGGTCCGAGCCGTACTGGTAGTGCAGGCTGCACAGTTCGACGGCGCACAGCAACACGCACGCTTGGGGATCAGCTTCGGCAAATGCCTGGGCCACTCGCAAGCCGTTCAACGCTCCGTGGCACCCCATGAAGCCCACCTGGATTCGCCCGACCGACGGCGACAGCCCGAGACGCTTGATCAGCGACATGTCGATCCCGGGCGATTCGAAGCCGGTGCAGGAGACAGTGATAAGATGGGTAACTCGATCTGCCTCCAACTCAGCTTCATTCAAGGCTGTCTGCGACGCGGCCACGGCGAGGGGCGGGGCATGTTCGGCGTACTTTTCCATGCGCGCCTGTGTCATGGGGCCACGGTCGTATGGTCCAAGAGCCGGCGGGTAAATGACGAAAAAGGGGGCGGGAGCGACAAGCCGCGTCGACCCGAGTCTCTTTCAAAAACCGCCAAACGCGGTGGCGCTATCCGTACGCGCCGAGTTACAATAAGTCGGTTCCCACATGGCAGCTTTTCTTTCCCGCAGTAGCCATACTTGGGCGCAAACCGCTCGCCGTAGAGCTGCTGGAAGGTCTCGAAATGCTCGTCCGTCAAGCGCCACAGATCCGAGGGCTGCGGATTGCGGGGCCGGTACAGCAGCTCTCCAGGATAGCGTAAGGCTGCAGCGAACGCCGCGGGTCGAGGCGGTCAGCCAGCGGCGCGCGGTCGAGCGGGGGACACCATACTGAAGAGTGAGGCTCATGCCCTGTGTGGTCCGAACCAGCTCCCGAAGACGGTGGTCATAACGCTTCTGAGTGCGGGCTGTGGCAACCATGACCGCATCATGCGTCCGGCCTTGAGAAGGTCAATCGTGCGAGAGCGGATCACCCCGGCTGGCCGGCCATGCTGTCGAAAACTCGCGCGAAAAAGTGCAGAATGTCGTGGCAGAGAGCTATGCGTGCCGCCCGGCCGGTCAAATTCTCTTCTTTAATTCGGACTCGGCGTTCGCTCTGAGCACTGTCAAGGGCAGGACATCGGTGGCGCGATCGGTGTAGACTCTACCGGTATGCATCGCGTGGCATATTTTCAGTCGCTCAACGGTGAAGATGAACTCGATTCCCGTCGGCAACTCCGTGATTGCTTCAAGATGCTCACGCTGTATGCGCTCGGGACAGTGAGTCAATAGTCCCTCAAGATAGTCCACTAAATCCCTTGGTGGCCCTCCCACTTTAGGCATGTCTCCTTCGCGTAGCGTCACGCCCCTCAAAATGGAAGGAATCGGCTGCTCGCGTGCCATGGAGTGCAATGTACTTAGAGCCAAGGGCACCAATGCCGTGCATCTGCCCAAAACGAGAAAACGTCTCTTCTCGAATACGTAAGGAGGCACTCGCAGGAAACTCACGCCACGCGGATCGCCGCGATTGGCAAGAACTACAGCCGCACTCACGGCAATGCTGTCATGTCCGCAATCGAAGCAACCAACGAGAGAGTCGTCTTCTTCGTTTTCACATGCATCAAGAAGATACGTCACTCCACGGGAATCGCCGTGATTGGCCAAGAGGACAGCGGCTGCAAGCCGGATTGTGTCGTTCGGGATTTCCAAGTACTCAGCCAATCGATAGCCGCCTAGCTCGCCAAGTGTCTGAACGAGGTACCGAGCACCGCGCCGTTCACCACAATCCGATAGCGACGCCGCAGCAGCCAGTCGAATTCCCTCGTTGTCGCTCGCGAGATATTTGTCGAGAGTAGTCGTGTCTCCACGAGCAACCAATTTGGCGAAGTTGGGCTGAATGAGCCGTAGCACCTCTCTTCCCATGGCCGCAATCATCCGCCTCGGAAGATTCTTACGCGTGCCCGGACGACGCGCACTCTTAAGATGGGGAAATGGCCTCGTACTTGGGGTGAAATCGTGAGTTCCTCTTACGGGTGTTGGAGCCATCGCACCATTCTCCGCAGCGCGAGCGTGAGTCGTACTCTTACGGCGTAGCGTATCGCTTGCTCCAAATCCACGAACATCCCGGAAGATCGCGGCAGCGGAAAAAATAGGAAATTTGATTTCCCAGCCACAGAGTTGATCGTACCAAGGGCAAATGGTGATTCAAGGGGCAGCGCGAAGAAACGGGGTCGGGAGTCGTTTCCGCAAACGACTCTCGACCCCGTTTCTGGCCCAGGATGTCAGCCTACGCGTCCGCAAGACATGGCGAATCTGTGCATGACGTGCGTTTGGCCTTCTCCTAACCAATCGGGATGCTTGGCGATACCTGCTCCAACGTGAAAGCTCGAACTCGGTCTTCTTCATGACGGTGTTTCGAATTCTGGCAGCGTATCACACCGGCGCGATGCGATACGATCTGTTCGTTGTGGACAAGGCAGCCTAGCGTTGTCATCATGGTGGCAGCGTCGCTAGTTCCGCCCATCATCGTTCTGCAGAGGGACCGACCACCATGTACCAAATCGCGTCTGCATTCGCGTTGCTTTGCGCTGTCGGGCCTGCGTCTCTAGGCGGTAACGTTGTCGTTTCGAATCTCTACGACAATCTGCAGACAGACCGCACGCTCAAGAACGTGCCGGTCACTCTTTCTCGTGTTGGGGCTCGGGGGGATTTCCTCGATGGAATCACGCCGATGATCGGCGACCGGAAGTTACCGGCACAAGTGGACGTGCTGCGACGAAGCGACGACGGTTCGATCCGGCACGCACTGGTCTCGTTCGTTTTGCCCGAGTTGGCCGCAGGCGGGAACGTCAAGGTCGACTGGCTGAACGAAAGGCCGAGCGATCCGCCGCCGTTCCAGTGGGAATTCGACAAAGCCAAGTTCGACGCAAGGCTGGTTTTGGTGACAGAAGAAGGCGAAGTACTGACTTCGGACGTCGGGAAAGCCATCGCTGGTGCCTGGTCGTCGTCGCAACGAGTGACGGTCCTGTACGACGGACCCGTGATGAAGGAATTTGAAATCCACGACGTGCCGGTCGATGCCGCAGGAACGGCCGACCCGCACATCGAGATCTTCTGGCGGCTGCGAGTGTTTACGGGGCGAAGCAGCGTACGTGTTGCGGCCGTGGTCGAACGGTGCAAAGCCCGAAAGAAATCCGGACCCGAGCCCATCCAGTACAAGTTCTCTGGGATGAAGCTAACGTGCGGCGACAAAGTGCTGTGCGAACAGGGGCCCTACGATCATCTCGACCAGAGTCGGTACCGCATCGTCGCGTGGACCGACGGCGGGCTGGAGGACATTCACCGTCGACCAGATTTCGAATACTGGTGTAAAGGCAAATTCGTTCCTCGATACCGTTGGGTGAACGTCAAGTCTCGCGACGAGGTCGATAGCTTCTACGACATGCGTAACGAGATGCGCGTCCACCCCCAACGCCGCCAGGGCATCCTGGAAAACGGTATCATCCTCCGGCACATGCCTAACACGGGCGGGCGTTGGGACTTGGGGCCGTACCCGTCGTGGGTCGTGGCGTACCTGTTGGCCGGAGGCGGTCCGAAGACTTATCGAGCGATTCTGCACGCCGACGGCAATGGCGGCGGAGTGTTCTTCATCCACGTTCGTCAAGACGGCGCACCCGGCTACGACGTGTCCACGGTCGAGCAGCCTCCGTTGGACAGAGGATACCGTATCCCGCTGTACAGACTGCCCGATGGCACGCGCCCGCCGGCCCAACCCGATCACGCCCATGCGCCGTCGATCGGCTACATCAGTTACCTGCTGACGGGCGACAAGTACTATGCCGAGGAGGTCAGCTTCTGGGCCGCTTACCACATGGGCGAATGGCCGCACAAGGGATTGAAGTGGCAGTCGATGGACCGCAGCTTCGCCTGGAGCCTGCGCCAAGTGGTCGACGCGGCCTTCATCCTGCCGGACGATCATCCGCTGGTCGGCTACTTCACCGACGGCGTCAACAAGTGCCTGGACGAAATGACCGACGGGCTTGTCAAATCAGGCCGTCAAGTCCACTGTCCGCCGGCCGGTGTGTTCCAATGCTCGGGCCGACAGAATTGGGTCAACGCCATGCGCTGCTCGACCTGGATGTACTCGTGGGTGGTCTGGGCCCTGGGCAATGCCGCGGATAAGGGTTTCGATAACGCGCCACCGGTGCGCGACTGGGCAGCCGAGTACATCGTCGGTCTGTACACGTCCGAA
The DNA here is from genome assembly GCA_964623055.1 of uncultured Pirellulaceae bacterium. Taxonomy (GTDB): domain Bacteria; phylum Planctomycetota; class Planctomycetia; order Pirellulales; family Pirellulaceae; genus JADHUC01. The sequence continues at coordinate 60,012 of CAZURK010000022.1, read as the reverse complement.
GACGAGTTCAAAGCTCCGGACGGCAACGTGTATCGCTATGACCCACGCGACGCCATGCCCTATTCGACCGCCATCGCGCGGCTTGAGACGAAAGTCATCGACAGGAAGGTCACCGTGACGGACAAATCCGGCAACAAGAGCACGAAAACAGTCAAAGGCCTCGAAGTGGTCGACTGGGAGTCGAAGTATTTGGACAACTACGGAGCCATCTGGTACTACACAAAGCAAAACGTCGACAACGGTTGGTACAACGAACGAGGCTTGGAGCGTTTGCCGGACGAAAACGGCGTATGGCCGCTGTTGGAAACAGGCTTCGGAGGCGGCATGATGTACTGGGCGTACGACCGCAAGATCCGGCCGCACTTCAACTATCACTTGGAGGCGATGACGGGCCTATCGGTAGCTGTCGAAGCAGGCCTTCCCAACGCCGAGAAAGCCTGGAACCGAGCGGTGGAACTGGGCGGCCATAAGGGCGAATATGGCATCCAAATCGCCCCGCGCGTCGCCGATTTCGAACCGTGATGCTGCCTTGCGTTACTGGGAACCTAACGTTGTGGATTCATGCCGCCCCGAATCTTCCCAAGGATTTCGGTAAACCGTTCATGTCCCCAACCGGTGGTTCGAACAATCAGGAGGTGGTGGTAGGCATCAACCGTGTAGTCAAGAGACGCGAGGGTTCCGTCACTCCTCTCCGGGGTCACTGACAGTACGTTGCTCAATGCGTCGGCCAGTCCATCAGCGTTTTCTCCGCCACGCACCAAGTCAGCGACGTTATAGACCTCCACATATGGCGTCAAGCTTTCCACTTCCTCCGGTGTCGTAATCAGCAGGACTTCGCCAGACACGACGTGCCTCAATTCCATCTCTCTAAGCATTTCGCGCAAAGCAGCCGAAAGTGTGCAATTCTTCACGCTTCTGGTAATCGGGCAGTCGCAGCCGATTCCGACATCGTCCAAGGCCCGTCTGTCAAGATAGATTGGTATTCTGTGCTGGGTCGCTAGAGTTGATGCAACCTTGTCGAGTGGCGTTTCAGTGAACGAGAAGCTCGTTTCTTGCTGCAAAGCCAGATAGATCTCCCTGGTCTTGCCATAGGTTACATGCGGAGTGACGCTCGCCGACGCGACCAGCGCCAAGTAGTCCTTTCGCTCCTGGTGTCGTTGCTTCGCGTGCCATCCCAACGGCACGCAGAGGACAAGTACAACGATCATCAACGTCGATAGCGAATAGCGAAGCCAACGTCGTGGCTGGCGTCTTGCGGTGATCGCGTTGTCGGAAGACTGCGCGTCCATTGATGCCATCCTCGATGCGGACGACGTACCTGTGCATGTCGTCGGCTTTCCTGCCCCTTTGTGTAGTATACCGTCGCTCGGGAGACTACACCAATCGCGCAGCAAGACCTAGCGACGTTGGGCCTGGATGAGTTGATGCCAAATGGTGGGATCGTGCTGCATCTGGCCGTTCTTCGCATTCGCGCGTAGCTGGCGGAGAATGCAGCATTGACCACGAGATAACTTCCCCGTTTTGTGCCATCAAACGAAGTCGCTGTTTCGTGAGCATTGCTGCTTGTGCGGCCCTCATTACGGATTCTGCTTTGGCCAACGGCCAAGACTCATCGTAGCCTGGGGTAACACCCCAGGAACACGTTGAATTCAGGCCCACTTTGGCCGAAGGCTATATTCACAGCGGCCTGCGTACGGCGTTGAATATGGCCTTCGGCCAAACGACGCGAGGCGTACTCGCTTACCTGGGGTGCTACCCCAGGCTACGGTGAAAAAGGGCCTTCGGCCAGTCTGTTGATCCCGAAATGGGGAAGTCATTTCGTGAGCGTTGCTGCCTGCAGCGGTAGATGTGTCGGTGGCGACGCTATGTCACTCGCCAGGTTCGAAGACCGCGCATTCGGATGCGGTGGGCTTCCCGTGTCGACACATGACAAGCCGGCCCTTGTCGAACACGATCGGGTAGGCGCTGCTGATTTCGCCGTCGGGGTCAACGCCCATGAAGTAGACCGTTCCGGCACTGTCGATGGCCAAGACGAACGGTCCCCTGTAATGCTCTTCTTCCGGAGTTGTCCGTGAGACAATGCGGAACACATCATCACGGGAAACTTGAATCGCGACCTCGCCGAACATTTTCAGCAGCTTGTTTTCTTCGACCGACTTGCCCTCGTCGCCAAAGCGACGCTTGACATATTCTCGTGTGGCGTCGGGATCAGCATGCCACGTTCCAACGAATTGCTTCTTTGCTGCAGCGAGTCGCTGCGCCAACGACGGGGATTCTGCCGAGTCTTGGCCAAACGAACGACCGACAAGAAAGGCCGTGGACAGGAATACAGTCAAGAGTACGGAACGCATTTGACACCTTTCGATTCGAGAAGTGTTGCCAAGCCCTGCAATACGCACTCGACGCGCATCCGACAGAGCGAGGCTCTGGCCTCAATCACAGAAAACCCTTGGCGCCCCTGACTCGTCTTACAGATACCCGAGAGGGGCCGTTGCGGGCTGCGCAGTCCGCCCTAATTCCCTCATTGTGGGGCCGCCGGGCTCTGTAACATCCAAATCAGACTAACTATTTTAGAAGAGAACACCTTTTCGCCCACTGTGACCAGACATATCAATCGGTTTTTATCGAGCGGCGACGGAGTCAACCTATGAAATGCAGCTACTTCGCATTCGCGGCAATGATCGGTATCAGTCAGTGTGTACTGGCCGATGTCGATCTGGTTACGATCCCTCGGCGCGAGAGCACACAACTGACCATTTACAATTCTGAAGATATCACGATGGTCCGTGAGCATCGGCTGCTGACGGTCAAACCGGGCGTCAACCGTATCCAGTTCTCTTGGGCCAACACTCTGATTGATCCCACCAGTATCGACTTCCGCATCCTGGACAACGTGGACAAGGTGGATTTGATCGATACCACCTTTCCAAGCGGCCGCAACGACGCCCTGCAATGGAATATCCAGAGCCGAATGGCGGGCAAGATCCCGGTCGAAATCCGCTACTTCACCAGCGGAATCACTTGGAAAGCCGACTACGTGGGCATTGCGAACGAGGACGAGACGAAGCTTGGACTCACTGGCTACGTGCGCGTGTTCAACAACTCGGGCGAATTGTATGACAAAACGCAAGTGCGATTGGTCGTAGGCACGATCAATCTTGTCGAGAAAATCGCCGATCTGGCGATGCGGCTGGCTCCCGGAACCGAGGTGAGCAACAAACCAACGTCCGGCGTGGCTGTTAAAGGAAATGCGTTGCGGGATTACGCACAGAAATACGAGAGTTTCAGAGCGGATGGCCGCCTGATCGGCGGCCTCGTGTTGGATCAGCGCAAGGAGGTCAAGAAGGAAGGCCTGTCCGAGTATTTCTTGTTCACGATCGAGGGCCGTGAAGACGTCCAGCACGAAGAACCGAAACGACTCGTGTCCATGAAGGTCGCGGATGTGCCGCTCGAGTGCATCTACAAGCTGACCGACCGCGACGGAGGCCAGCAGTTCACGAAATTCTACCGCTTCAAGAACGTCAAGCTGTTGGACGAACAAGGCGACGAGAAGGATCTGGCCGACATGGAAAACCTGGGCGTCTCGCCATTGCCCGACGGCATGGTACGGCTGTACTCCGAGTACGTGAACAAGGATCTCGCCTACGTCGGCGGCACGTCGACCAAGTACGTTCCCATCGGCGACCGCGTCGAAGTGAACGTCGGCGCCGACAGCGACATCACGATCGTGCGTCGCCTGAGAGACCAAAAGATCACAAACGTCGTCACGCGGCAGTACAAACGCCGAATCGACGACGAATTCGTCATGTACTACGACTTGGTCGACTACGACGAGACGTTTTACTACGAGGAAGAAATCGTGTCGGGCAAGCCGGTGGACGTCAAAGTCGAACTCGAACGGCGGCTCGACGCCAATGTGGTTCTGTGGTCCGAGGATGCCCCGCCTGCGGACTGGAAGTCCGACGAACTTGGGGCATATGTGGATTTGCACGACATCGCCGGCCGCAAGGAACGAGTCGATCAGAACCACGTGAAATACTTCCTGGATATGAAACCGGGCGAGAAGCGGTTCGTGACCTATTCGGTGACGTACAAACGGCGAAAGGTCCAACCGGAGTTGAATCAGGAGCGGAAGCGAGAACGGCTGTGAGCGAGAATCACCAATGACCAAATCCCAATGATCAGCAATGACCAATGACCAAATCCCAATGACGAATGGGGAGAGAGGCGGACAATGAAAGTCACAATCGTGGTTTCGCTGGCAGTGATGGTGGGTACGTTGGTGGTACCGTCGCTGGCCGATGTCGATTTGGTGACAATTCCGACGCGTGATGGCGTTCAACTGACCATCTACAACTCGGAAGATATCACGATGGTCCGCGAGCATCGGTTGCTGACGGTCAAACCGGGTGTCAATCGCATCCAGTTCACTTGGGCAAACACGCTGATTGATCCGACTAGCATCGACTTCCGCATCCTGGACCAGGTGGACAAGGTGGATTTGATCGACACCACGTTTCCAAGCGGACGCAATGACGCCCTGCAGTGGAACATCCGGAGCAAAATGGCGGGCAAGATACCGGTCGAGATCCGCTATTTCACCAGCGGCATTACGTGGAAGGCCAACTATGTCGGCATCGCGAACCAGGACGAAACTTCGCTGGCTCTGACCGGCTATGTGCGCGTTTTCAACGAGTCGGGTGAACTGTACGACAACTCTCAAGTGCGGCTGGTCGTCGGCACGATCAACCTGGTCGAGAAGATTGCTGATCTGGCAACTCGACCTGCACCTGCAGATGGTGAAAAACAGCGAGGCGGTGGCTGGCGTTATGCTCCGCAAAACGAACGTGCGGCAATGCAAGAGCAGTTCGACCGATTTGCCGCCGAGTACGACGACGATGCGGCTGACGAGGGAGGCGGCATGAAGGGCCCCAAGCGAGTCGTCAAACAGGGGCTGTCCGAGTACTTCCTCTTTACGATCGAGGGACGCGAGGACATCCAAGACAAACAGCCGAAGCGGCTGGTGTCCATGAACGTCGCGGATGTGCCGCTTGAGTGCTTCTACAAGCTGACCGACCGCGATGGCGGTGCACAGTTCACTAAGTACTACCGGTTCAAGAATGTAAAACTGACGGACGAGGACGGCAACGAGAAGGACCTTACAGCCATGGAGAATCTTGGCCTTTCGCCCCTGCCCGACGGCATGGTCCGGCTGTACTCGGAATACCAGAACAAGGATTTGGCCTATGTCGGAGGCACTTCCACCAAGTACGTGCCAATCGGCGACCGAGTGGAGGTGAACGTGGGCCATGACCCGGACATCACCATGACCCGACGGTTGAAGGACCAGCAGGTAGCCAATGTTGTTGCACGGCAGTACAAACGTCGGATCGACGACGAATTCGTGATGTACTACGACTTGGTCGACTTCGACGAGACGTTCTATTACGAGGAAGAGATCGTTTCCGGCAAACCGGTCGTGGCCAAGACGGAGATCGAACGCAAGTTCGATGCCAACGTGGTGCTGTGGGGCAGCGAGGGCCAACCGGCGGACTGGAACAGCAACGAGGCAGGTGCCTATGTCGACCTTCACGAAGTCGATGGCCGGGTCGAACGGGTGGACCAGAACCACGTGAAGTACTTCCTCGACCTCGAACCGGGCGAAAAGCGACGCGTGACGTACAGCGTGACGTATAAGCGCCGAAAGGTGCAGCCGGAGTTGAACCAGGAGCGGAAGAGAGAGCGGCTGTGAGAGAATGACCAATGTTCAAGTCCCAATGACCAATGGCGGGAAAGACGTCCACCGCACAACGAAAACCCGATCACCGTTGGCACCGGTTCAGTATGCGCACCCTTCTGCTCGTGGTGTCGGTTCTGTGCGTAGGGCTCGCCGCATTCGAACTGGCGACAAGGGAGACCCGAAGGAGAAGAAAACTGGAGACGACGTGGATGAGACGCGGAGCGCTTGTCTTCTTCAACGACAACGGCGAAATCGACTATGTAGCATTCACCGATCCAGATCGTGACTTCACGAGCGAAGACTTTCGTCTACTCAAAGCGCATTCTGAGACGGCGATTCTCAACCTTAGCCACACACAAGTGACCGATGCTGACCTGCAGTTCCTCAAAGGGCTTCCCAAGCTGCATGTGCTACTACTCACGAATACCCGAGTAACCGATGCAGGAGTAGCGCATCTCGCGAAACTGCCCAGCCTTCGATTCGTGATCCTCAATGGAACCAAAGTGACCGATGAGGGATTGGAGCACTTGTTGAAGCTGCCCAATCTTAGAGGTCTTAACCTAGAAAACTCTCAGGTCACTCCGCAACGCATCGACAGACTCCGAGCCGATGCGCCGGAATTCGGTCTCCTGTACTGACGCCCATCCGAGGATCGTCCCGCCCGGCCGGCTTGCCTGCCTTCTTGTCACGCACGACGACGTTGGGCGCCTCTCGCCCGTCCGCAGGGCATTTTTATCCAAGTCGAGCCGTGAACAAAGGGAAAACGCATGGTAAGCTAGAAGGAAGGCTAATGTCTACCGACTACCACCCGCTGTGTTTGCTGAGGTTCCGCGGATGATTAAGAGACTGTCCCATCACTTTTGTATCGTTTGGATCGTCATTACGGTCTCGTGTTGTGCCTGGGCGGCCGAGAACAACACGGGCTCGGTGAAACGGGAAAGGTTACCCGAGCCGCTGAGCGACATCTATGGTAATCTCTCCGATCTGGAAAGCAGTGGTCATTTCGAGATCATCCAGGGCATGTATGGAACGACGGGAGATTTCAAAAAGGAAGCTTTGATCTGGACCGTAAAGGTGGTCAAGCCGCTGAGCTGCGAGGAGGCGATGAGCGTGCTCCGCGCCTGGTCTGATATTAGGTTCTACCGAACCGGCGAAGAGGACCGGACTGAATTGCATGCGACCGAGTTGTACTATTCCAAGCGGATCCTTGATGGCGTCGTCGATCGCGTACCCCTGGGCCTGAATGAACGGTTTCAGGTTTGGATACTCCTCAACGCAACACTCATCGAGACGCTCAAAGAGAGCGGGGCAGACTCGGTCGTTTTCAGCAGGCACAGGCGCTTGCCCGAACCCCTGAGCGATATCACCGGCAACTTCGCGGATTTGGAGAAATCGGGCCATTTCAGGATCATCAAGGAAGGGTTCGGAAGGACGAAGGGGCTAAGGGAGGACGCCCTGATCTGGACCCTCAGAGTCGTCAAACCACTTTCCTACAAGCATGCGATGATCGTTCTTCACCGTCTCGGCGACGTAAGGTTCTATCGCGTCGTGAAGGATTGGCGAAAACCGTTGCATTCGACGCAGTTGTACTATCCGTCGTATATTGGCAAGGGAGCCGTCCGTAACGAGGCGTTGGCGCAGGACGAATGGCTCGAAGTCTGGGTGCTCCTCAGCCAGAGGGAAACCGACCATCTCGAACTTCATCGAGCGAACACCGTCGAGTTCCGCCAACTGAAGCAATGACGCGGCGCGCGATTGGACGTGAGACTCGCAGGGAAACAGATCCCTGCTCGTGCGATATGTCATCCTGAGCGAAGCGAAGGACCTCCCTGGAAAACTGATTCTTCGCTGCGCTCAGAATGACCGGAGTCCGGAAGTTGTTCCCTTACGAGTCCTTACCCGCCATCGTCTTCTTCCGGCGCGATACGGTCCAATTCGGCGCGGCAAAGTCGTCCAAGATCAGAGTCGGCTGGGGCGTCCTCCAGCGCGGCCTTCCAGAATTCGACAGCGACGCTCTGACGATCCAATTGTAGATATCGATGCCCGAAAAAGTAGGCTGCGGGACCGCGCATGTCCGCATCCAGTTTGGGAGCCAGCGCTTGCCAACCGCCCAAGCCGGTCAGCCCGTTCCAGACCATCACCATCTGCATCAAATGCGACTTGTCGAAACGCCCCTCGTAGTAAGCCGCATAAGCCCCAGCCGCAAACTGGCTGGCGAGAGCTTGCTGTTCCGGCGAGAGTTTGTCAGGAATGAGCAACTGATCCACAAGTTCGGTGAATAGGCAGTCGATGAACTGGGCGGTGAGTTCGTGCATCGCTTGGTCGCGAAAGGCCCAGTGCTCTGCCACTTGGCGGCCGCGGGGACCGCGGAACGTCTCTTGGACAATCCCGGCGATGCGTGCAGGCGTAAGGTCCACCAGGAAGATGCGCACCGTGCCCTCGATAACAGATGGCGGGATACGGTGCGAGGCGGCGATACCCTTGGAAACCTTCTGGATGAGCCAGTTGATGTCGTCCGCGGTGAACTGCTCGCCGAGCGACGCCAACACGAGGGCATGCGCGAAACCTTCCACGTCGCGGAGTTTCAACGCGCTGTGTTCGGGAGTCCTGCGCATCCCTCCATCCCGCCAGGCCGACAACGCTCCTTCCCTGTCACCTCGACGATCGCGGAGGCAACCTAGAAGCAGACAACATCCCGAATGGCGGGCATATCCCAGCTCAGTCGCCGACGATCGAGACAATAGCGTCGTCAGATCCTTCTCGGCGTCTTCCCATTGTTCCAGAGCCGTGTGCACCCGCGCGCGCTCCACCAAGAGGGCAAGACGGTCCGCACGATATTGCCCGTCGGAATCCAGAAGCTGCTGGTCAAGAATGCTTAGGGCGCGAGGAGCTTCGCCCTCCAAACGAAGCAGCCACGAATACAGTTCGCAAAGCTGCAGAAACCGGTGCTGATTCTCTCCATGGAACGAAGTCTGCTCGCGCAAAATGCGTTCGGCACGAAAGATCGCCGTACGGTTGTCGCCTTTCAAGTGGTAGGCGCGGCACAGGTACAGCCGGGGCACGTCCAACGATAGCCCCTCCACACCGAAGAACTGCTGTACCGCGATGGACCGCTCGAGATTCTGGATCAAGTCGGGATTGTACGAATACCAGCCAAGTCCGCCCGATTTCTCTCGGTATTGCTCGACAATCGACGCGACGAGATCGCGTGGTACCTGCTCGCGCAATTGATTGAACGCGTAGCGTGACGACAAGGCGAGAAACGCCGCGTACGCCTCGTCGGGCCGTCGCTGCTGAAGACGGATGGACCAGAGTTGACAACCCGCGATCAGCGGCCAGCGGTTACCCTCCTCGTTTGCCACCACCCCGAGGATCTCAGTGGCCTCGTCCATCCGTTCCAGCGCAATCAGACACAATGCCTGTTTGACGCTTGCTTCCTTCCCGAACTCTGTCCCGCGGGACAGAGTCGCTTGTTGTTGGAACTCGTGCATTGCATCAGCAAATCTCCCGAGACCATAAAGATGTTCGCCTCGTTCCAGAGGACTCTCTTCGGCCGGGCGGCGGCGTGTGCTGGCGCGAAGGAGAATCAGCGGGACACGGTCAGGCCATTGAACGGCAAGCACGCGGGCATCGTTCTGCGGAAGCGGGAAGACATCGCGCGACTTCAACGGGGGCAAGTGGTTGACCTGAAACGTCAAACGATCGAGTGAGCGGCTGGCAGACAGAGATAGAGGGCCAGCAGGCAGTGGAATGTCCTCTTCGCGAAGTACCACCTGGCCGCGAAAGATCTGGACACGGACAACGTCGCCGCTCGGTGCGTCTGGTTCGTCTTTCGTCTTTGCACTTTTCCGGGAATTTGCCCGCGGCGGCAGAACAAAGAACGAGTAGCCAACGGCCGCATTTGTGTCCGGAGCCCCAGCGCCGAGTACCAGCCCCAGTCGTTCCGCCGATGTCCAAGATGCGTCGAACTGTGCCTCCAGCCGCACTTCGCTGGGACAGGGACAGGTCGTGCGTACCAACCCGCCCGTGGAAAGCAGACGGCCGCCTTCGGCCCGAACGGTGTCGGGGCCGAACGTGGCCTCCACGTCATCAAATGGCGGCTTCAACTCAAACTCGACTTGCCAATCCGACTGGAGTTTGGCCAACCTGTCGGCGATCACAGCGGCACGTTGCGGAGAAAGCTCGTTCAGCAGATCAAGCGAATCTTGAATCCGCTTTGTAGCCTCGGGGTCGAGTCGCGGTTTGCCGATGGCCTCCTCGATCGACTTGGCGAAGCTCTCGTAGAGGCGATCCCGATACGTATCCGCCTCCTCCGCGTCGTAACGGCCTAGACGGCCGATAAGCGTCTCCAAATCCTCGATTCCATGTCTGGAGTACGGCTCACTTGCCAGGCGTTGGTCGATCGAACGCCGCAACCCGGTGATCCGTTGAGCACGCACGGCTACAAAGCCGGCCGTTGCGATTGCCACAATCACAAGTAGTACGAGAACAGCAGTGATTGGATGCCGGCGAACCCTGCGCCACGCCTTGCGTGCGAGCCCTTCGCGTTTCGCCAAGATGGCCTCGCCGGCACGGAAACGATCTAGATCGTCCGCCAGGGCGGAGGCCGAAACATATCGGTCGCGCGACTCCTTCGCCATGGCCTTGCTGCATATCGTTTCCAGGTCCCGATGGGTCCTCGGTTGCAGCTTCCGGAGTGCGACCGGCTCCTGGTTGCACACTTTGCCAAGAACCTCGGCTACGCTACCGGCAAAAGGCGAGTGGCCGGACAACAGGTAGTAAAGGATGGCGCCAAGCGAATAGATATCCGATCGCGGCCCGACTCGCTCGTGTTCACCGGTGGCTTGCTCCGGGGGCATATAGGCCGGCGTGCCGATCACTTGACCGGATTGAGTCATCAAGCTGCTGTCGCCTGTTATCGGCTTGGCCAAACCGAAGTCCATAAGAATCGGCTCGCCGGTTTCGGCATCGATCATTACGTTGCTCGGCTTCAGATCGCGATGAACGACATCGTGTTGATGCGCATAGTCCACCGCCCGAGCCAATTTGGCGACGATTTTCGTGGATCGTTCGGCAGGCAGATCTTCCGCTGCCAGCTCCCGAAGGATGCACCCTTGAATGTAGTCCATCACCAGGTACGGCCAGCCGTCCGCCTCACCCACCTCGTGGATGGGGCAGATGTTCGCATGCCTCAGCCCAGCGGATGCTCGCGCCTCGCGCAAGAACCGCTTACGATACTCGTCATCCGGGCTCAACGGCATCTTGATAGCAACGATACGCTCCAACCTACGATCCCGCGCCTTCAGAACCATTCCCATGCCGCCGCGCCCCAACAGCCCAAGCATTTCGTAATCCGCGATTGGCGGAATTCCTTCTGGAATAGGCGCCAGGCCTTCTGATCTGGGATCCGATGGGATTGTGGACGGCGATTCTGCGGAATCTTGATCACGCAACGCGGCCGCATCGGTTGCTGTGTCACTGGCAGCTTCGGATCGCGAATAATCGATGGTCGAAGCAAGGAAATCCTCTGTTGGCGCCGACGTCTCGTCCGGTGGAGGCTGGGTGCTTGTCACATCCTGTGTGATGCTGCCGCCCGCGGAGGTGAACACGGAATCGACAAGTTCGGAATGGTCTGGGAATCGACGGTGGGCTTCCTCGGGCGTCAGCGGGTTGTCCGTACGTTCACGGTGGCGCCGTTCCACGACCAGCAGTTCGTGCATTAGCGCGAGCCGTTCTGGTTCGCTTTCCGCCGCGAGGTACTCCTCGACACATGGCTTGTCTCCTTCGGTCCATGCCCGCTGGAACCGGTCACAGGCTTCTTTGATACGCGCCGTCGCGTGCGGAGAGAGGGATGCCCAGAGTGAGCGGAGTGTCCCGTTCATCGCTCAACCGTCCTTCATGTCGGATATCGGCGAGTATTGGACCGAGTACCACTTGAATTGTGAATCGCCCTCGCAGCAGCCGCAACCCCGAGTAGCGATACCGTTTGAAATCCGATTTTCCGCGATTGGCACGCGGGGGGAAGACAAGCGCACCACGGTTGGGGTAGCATTGTGGTGAGCGGTCGTGCCACGATGGACGCGAATTGGTTTACCACAGTCCCGCCAGCGAAAGGAGAAGACGATGGCCAAGTGCGGTAACTGCCAAATGGACGTAGAGCGCAGTGGGCGATATTGGACCGTTTGCGACCAGTGTGGCTTCAGAGAGTGCAATCACTGCTCCGCCAAAGGCACGAGATGCAAACGATGCAAGAAAGGCTTCATGCGAGGCTAGATCGACAAGTCTCCATGATGGTGATTGAACTGCAGCAGAAGCGGGCCGGGCGAACCACCGCACCGCCACATCTGTCTTGCCATGCCGCGCTACTCCCGCCGACGCGATCCCGCGTGTTCCAATCAATTCAGCTCGATGTTAGACTGGCAGAGTGCGTGATATTGTTTTCCTCAGAACGAGACATCCGGCAACAACAACGAAAGGAACCATTTCATGACATCGAGACGCTGGCTGGCAATATCCTCTGTGCTCGTCGTTTGCGCTTTCCTGGGGGCCGTCGCCTCGGCAGCCCAGCCAATGAAGGTCCTGATCGTTGATGGGCAGAATAATCACAATTGGCAAGAGACGACGCCAATCCTGAAGCAACTCCTGGAGGAAACGGGGATGTTCGCAGTCGACGTGGCCACCTCGCCGCCAAAGAAGAGTGACATGAGCGGCTTCAAGCCTAAATTCGCCGGGTATGACGTTGTGGTCAGCAACTATACCGGTGATGAGTGGCCGGAGGAGACGAAGCAGGCGTTGGTCGACTACGTCTCCGGCGGCGGTGGTCTGGTCATCTATCACGCGGCCAACAACGCCTTTCCCAAATGGAAGGAATACAACGAGATGATCGCGATCGGCGGTTGGGGCGGCCGCAACGAAACGAGCGGCCCGTACCTCCGCTGGCGCGACGGCAAAGCGGTGCTTGACAACTCGCCAGGCAGGGGCGGCGGGCACGGGCCTCGCCACGATTTCCAGATTGTCGTACGCGACGCAGACCATCCCATCACCAAGGGCCTGCCTCCGGTGTTCATGCACTACAACGACGAGTTGTATAGCTGGCTTCGTGGCCCGGCCAAAAACGTCAAGATCTTGGCGACTGCGTTTTCCGACAAAGTGAAACGCGGCAGCGGTGAACACGAGCCGATGCTCATGACGATCAGCTTCGGCGAAGGCCGCGTCTTCCATACCGCAATCGGACACGCCGGCGAACAGTGCCGCAGCGTGGCCTTCATCGCCACGTTCCTACGAGGAACCGAATGGGCAGCCACCGGCAAGGTCACCCAGAAAGTCCCCGACGACTTCCCCGGCCCTGACGCACCAGTGTTGCGACAATAGCGGCGCAACAGCCTCTGCAAACTCATGTGAACACATCGTTTAACGGCAAGCCGAAGGCGATTGCGCGGGCCGGGACGCAGTCGCCTTCGGCTTGCCGTTAAACGAATGACTGGAAACGACTTGAGCATACGCTTCCTTCCACGATGGCGCTGTGCCACTAATCCGTGCTTGAGGCTCCGAAGCAACGTTGGGAAACCACAATGACAAGACTGACCAATCTGTGGTTCTGCTCAGCAATCCTACTGATGTCGGCTGGAGAGTCCGGTGCTGCAGACTCGATCAGCGGCGAGAGAAAGACCCCGACACAGTCCACCAGTGGAATCCATCTTCTCAACGCCCGCCGCACAGGTTGCACGCCCAAGGATCTCGTGCCTCCGTATCACTTGGTATGGACGCACAAGGCAAGGCACAAACCGCGTCCCGCGTGGCGGGAACCTGCTTGGGAAACGCAACGAATCGACATGGACTATGCTTACGCACTCTCTGCCGCCGAGAGACTCGTGTACTTCGCATCGTCCAGCGACCACGCGATTCATTCGCTCGATCTGGACACGGGTGAACCCCGATGGCGATTCTTTGCTGAAGGCCCAGTTCGCCTTGCTCCGGCCGTTTATGGCGGAAAGGTCTATGCCTCTTCGGACGACGGCGCCGTGTATTGCTTGGACGGGTCCACCGGCCGTCTGATCTGGAAATACCGACCGGATATTCCTGACGAACGACTGATCGGCAACGAGCAGATGATCTCGCGCTGGCCGGCGCGGTCCGGCGTGCTCGTTGTAGATGGCCGAGCGTACACAACGTTCGGCATGTGGTCGCCGGAAGGCATCGTCGTGACTTGCCTGGACGCGGAGACGGGAGCGGTTATTTGGCAGAACGATTCCAGCGGCACGAAGTACGCAACTCAACCGCACTATGAGGCAATGGGCGGTGTGTCGCCGCAGGGGTACCTGGCCTTGTGCGGCGACGTCTTGGTGGTGCCCTGTGGCCGGGCCACGCCTGCTTTTTTCGATCGTGTCACTGGAAGACTTCTCTACCACGAAAGCGAAGGACTGTTCCCCGGCGGCGCTTGGACGATGACGTACGAGGATCTTGCCTTCGCGCCCTGTGAATACCTGAAGAAGCCGAATCCCGAGCGCCCAACCAAAGCCGAAGCCGACATCTGCAGCGAAGCCACGATGGTGGGGATACGCGCCCGAGACGGCCAGGAAGTGTTCCATCTGAACGGCGTCCTGAAGGGTGTCATCAACGACGAGGGGCGAATGAGCCTGATCGGCCCCGGCAAGCTTGTGGGCATCGACCTCAAAGACGTGCTTGAAGCGGCACCTGACAGCTACGTGGCAAAGATGGGCAGCTCCGAAGGGCACATGGTGGACGCCGCGAACCACAAACTCTGGGAAACGCCAGTCGATCGCATTTACGAGTTGATCCAGGCCGGCTCCACACTGATTGCCGGAGGGCGCGGAACGCTGGTATGTTACAGCGCGGAAGACGGCAGCAAGACCTGGGAGACAGAACTGATGGGCGATGTGCACGGACTGCTGATCGCCGATCAGTCGCTTCTGGTCAGCACCACCGAAGGCGAGATTCACTGTTATCGGCGCGTCGAAAAAGGGGTCAGGTCCAATTTGCCGGAACGGCCCGAAGGGTGCTTTGCACAAATTGGACCTGACCCCTTTTTCGACGCTGTCCCGCCCGCCACGAAGGATCGTGTGAAATCCATCTTGTCGGCCAGCGGCGTCACCGACGGCTATGGCTTGATTCTGGGCAACACGAACGAGGCCTGCCTTGCCGAACTGGCGCGCCAAACGAATCTGATGTGGTACTGGGCGGCTGGTTCGCGCGATGTGGGGAAGACACGCGACAGACTGGCCGACGCAGGCCTCTACGGGACACGCGTTGCCATCCATAACGTCGCAGTCAACCCGCTGCCGTACGCTGACTACGTGGCAAATCTGATCGTGGTCAACGTCGAATCCGCCGCGGAACTGGAACAGATACCTGCATCGGAAGTGTATCGCGTCCTGCGTCCGTGTGGCGGCGTGGCTGTGATTGCATGCCGCGAGTCGTTGCGTCCGGACGTGGATCAATGGTTGACGGAAGGCGGAGCCCCGGAGGCGGAAAAGAGATCTATCGACGTCGGTATCCGAATCGAACGTGGTCCCCTGCCCGGCGCCGGAGTATGGACGCACCAATACGCAGACGCCGGCAAGTCGGGCGCATCGGCGGACCAATTGGTGCGATTGCCTCTGAAGGTACTCTGGTTTGGCAGTGTGGGGCCGGCCGACATCGTCAGCCGTCATTACCGCGCACCCGTCCCGCTGGCGATCGACGGGCGCCTGTATGTGGCTGGAATCGACTATCTGCACGCTGTCGATGCATACAACGGTCGGATCATTTGGGAGCGGGAACTGCCGGGCGTGGGTCGCTGGCCTTCGGCCTATCGCGGCGGATGTATGGCGGTGGATGAAGACGCGCTCTATGCCCTGCAGGACGCCAAGTGTCTGCGTCTGGATCGCGACACAGGCAAGACGCTGTTCACCTACAAGCCACCGGATGTGCCCAGCTCAGACACGAACGTCGGCACCGAAGCGGGCAACGAGCGGATCTGGGAGTATTTGGCCGTGACAGATGACGCCGTGGTTGGTGCGATCGGCCAACCGAACATCCGGCGGTCCTGGTGGTCGATGGCCCATCCCGCCAATCGGCTTCTGTTCGTTTTGGACAAGACGACGGGAAAGGTCCGATGGACCTATGAATCCGAAAGTGCCATCGATTCAAATGCGATTGTGATTCAGGGCGACCGGCTGTATCTGATCGACGGCTTGGCGCCGGCGGATGTCTTTCCCAGGTTCAGGCGAGGCGTAAAGAGTGCTCCGAAACGAATACCCCAATCCAAGGAAAGGCCCGTCTTCAGCCTGCGTGGGGCTTCCCACGATCGAGCCCTGAAGGCGTTGGACTTGCGATCAGGCGAAGAACTGTGGGCGACGCCGAATATCGGCGCCCGACAGAACTCGTTGTATGTGGCCAACGGCGTGATCCTTGCGACGATTCCAGTGTGGCACGGGCTGCGCGCGACGACGGAAGGTCCCGGCGTCTCAGCTTTCTCCGCCAACGATGGGCAATTGCTGTGGACGCGAGACGAAAACGCCCCGTTCCCGGTCGTCGTAGGCGACGTCGTCTATCTGCGTAACGCCTGCGACCAGCGTACCGGCGATCCGATCCTACGAGAAGATCCGTTGACCGGCCGGATGACGCCGTTCGCCGCGTCGGTTGCCGGCGGTTGCGGGCGACTGGCCGGTTGCGCCGCCGTGGCGATGAAACGTTCCGGTTCCATGGGCTTCTTCGACCTGGATGGTCGTAGCGGTGTCTATCATTTCCCGAACATGCGCGCTGGATGCTGGATCAACATGATTCCCGCCTGCGGGCTGGTGCTTGCGCCGGAGGGGTCCAGTTCGTGCCCGTGCGCGTACAACTACAAGACTTCACTGGCGCTAATGCCCGACAATCGCCACAATCATTGGGGGCTCTATACAGGTTCACCACGACCCAAGAACCTGCCAATCACTGGGCTGCGACTGAACTTCGGCGCGCCCGGCGACAAACCCGACAAGGACGGCAACATCTGGTTCGCTTTTCCCCGCCCGTCCACGACCGGCCCTCGCGGAGCCGGCGGCATGGGGCGAGTGCCTTTCGACAATCTGCCAATCGACGCACTGGGCATTGGGGCCGATGTGACGGCCGCTTGGCGCAATCCGGATTGGACGACGATCGAGGGCACGGATATGCCCTGGCTCTACACCAGCACACTCTCCGGCCCGCTCAAGCTGCAAATCCGCCTTGCCCCGGAAGTCTCGCCGTCTCGCCGATACCACGTTACGTTGTTCTTCTGCGACCTGGATGGGATGGAGGACGCCACCAGCTTCGAAGCAAGACTTCAGGCAGAGACCGCTGTCTCCGTGACGTTCCCAAAGAAGGAACCCGGCGGCCCGCACAAGCCGTTGATCAAGGAAACAACCATCGATGCTGCCGATCAACTCACCATCGAACTCCTGCCTCGAACCGGAGCGCCGCCTACGATCAGTGGTATGTTGATCGAGGAAACTGAAACAGGGCGAACGTCCGAGTGATGTGAGGGATTTTACTGACCCGACGCAACGTGGTGGAGGACGGCAGATCGGCTTTTGTAGGTGTCCAGTAGCCGGCGGAATTCGTCTCGATCAAGCACGCGGTCCACGTAGAATTCTGCGGTTACCGGAACGACCACCTCTTCGCTGCTCCGACCATAACGCAGGTCGTATTGACTACGATCCAGCCGGTTGTCGTTCTCATCAAACACCTGCACACGCGGTCTGCTGGCGAACGAGAGATTCAGACGATGCCACTGCCATCCCAGCATTGCCCAGACTTTGGTCTTCTTGCGCACCACATCGTAGAACACGGGGACCATCATCCGCACGTCCCGACCCGAGTCTGGATCGAGCGAATGATTGGCGGTCCAATGCAGGAATGCTTCTGCATCCCGTTCGGCGTCGCCGGTGCCCAGCGAAAGGGACGCGTCGGGCCTCATGCCCATCTGACGGGCAATGGTGACGTACGCACCGTGGAAAAGGCTCTCGATCTCGGTGAGTTCATCGTCCAGACACTTTTCGACCGGTCCCTCGGGTGTTTGCCGATACATCTTCTTCAGCGCAGTAGACCCAAACGTCTCTTCCAGTACACCTCGGACGAAACGATACGCTTGTGCTCGCCTGAGACAGAACGTCGGCAACGGTTCGCTGCTCAACTCCGGCGAGACGTAAAACTTGGGTTTGGGCGGCGGTCGGTGGCCAGACGGGGCAGCCCCTGCGTCCGGCACATCCAGTTGTTTGATGTGCGTTTCGCGCGTTAGCGCATAAGCGCCTTTGAACAGCTCGGCCAGTTTCTCCCGGTATCGGTCATTCAAGGTCATGTACCTTGCTTCGGCCATTCGGTCCGGCACCACCAGAGGTTCCAACGCCCAAAGCTGATGGTCGTACCAACCGGAATTTTCCGTAGGTTCAAGATTGAGACGCCCGTCGCGGATTCTCTTCACCAATTCGTCGGCCAGGTTAAATCCCGGCGGGATCGGCCGGTTGCCGAACAGTCGTATCATCAAGTCAGTCTCGCGGCTCCGTGACGGGGGAAAGAACGCGATCTTGCCCAACGAACGGGTCGATTCGTTCTTCTCGATGGCTGCCAAGGGTTCACGAAGGTCCTGCCAGGAAGATGGATTCGTGAGCCGATAGACCAGCCGAAGATATGCCTCATACGTATCGCGGCAATTGGCTTCCTCGCGAAGGGATTTCACTAGCCGTTCCAGGGACTGATCGGCGAGATCCGTTTGCAGCATTCGGTCTTGTTGAAAGATGGCCGAAAGCTCGTCAGACCAGGTGTAGAACGCCAGCGGCTTCGAGCGTCGCCGATCGGCAAGGAACGTCCTCAGTTGCGTATCGACAAGCTGGGCGGCCGCCGGCACCAGCGCAACGTCGACACCACCCAGTCGGCCACCCGCCAACACGATCGCTTCGGCGCGGCCGAATTCATCGGCGGGAGTTCGGGCGAGGCTTCGAGCGAGGTTCTTGAGCATGGATCGCTTGCCTGAAAACTCTCCTGCGCCGTCTTGCGCAGCGAGTTCCACGGCAGCGTACAATCCGTCGTCGAACGACTTGGCCTTTTGCACCAGCAACCCTGCGGATGCAAACTCGGCACGCGAGATTTGCGCAGGTGTCGGATGAAGTTTCGCTTCGACCGAGTGCAGTTTGATATTGCTCCTGTGGATCCATCCAATCTTCTGCTGGCCGTCTTCCAGAACGGCGGTCTTGATCCATGGGTCCTTGACATCGTCCACGTGCAACAGACGCCCTCGCGAAACCTGTGCCACCGTCTTGGTGCCGGACATCAGCTTTGCCGTGCGCGCGGTCACCTCCATCGTGTCATTTCGGCGCACGGCGTTGATACTGTCGCGGTAGATCGTGATCTCAGGCACGTCGAACGACAGTCTCTGGCCGCTCAGGTCCACCACCAGGCGATAGTCCTTGTCCGTTTCCCGCGACCGTTTGACGTATCGTCGTATTGGTCTGCTTTCCTCGATCCGAGGCAACAGTGTCCGAGGTTCCCTCTCCGTCAACGGCCGTCGAAACGACGTACGGGGTGGGGACTCCACTGCTATGGGCGCTGGCGTCATAGCTTCTCTGTCCACGGGGCGCTCGCGGGGTGGGGGCGTACGGGCAGGCAGCGGAGACGCCGCCATCACCAGCGGTAGAACGAGGGATTTCAACCATTGTGCTTGCATGGCAATTCTCTCCGGACGACCCGTTAAGCGACGCGATGGATACCGAGGGCATGTTTGCGCGGAACGAGAATTTACTGTAGCAGATTTGCTCGGCGGTGGCGACGCGTCTCGGTTGTGCACAGAACCTGACGCAAATGCGGGAAACGCTATGTCGGTCTCTTCACAACTCCCGGGGATCGGGCAGGAATATTCCTTCTGTTGGCCGAAAGATGAATCTTCGCGCTGGGCGGTTGCGCCAACTCTTCGATGACGTGCTGGAGCCCATCGGGCGTGAACCCGAAGTGGTCCAAGAGATCTGGTAGCGAGCCGGTCATACCGTATTCGAAACCGTGCCCCTTTATGACAGACGGAGTCTTCGCGACATCTGAATGCTCCATCACGGCCTTTGCCACGAACGACTGCAGTATGGCCGGATTCCCGTTGTAGACAGTCAGCACCGGGATATCGTTTTCCAGCAAACGCACAAAGCCCTCGTCGAGAGATTTGAGATTTGTGACGCTGATCACCTTGAGTCGAAGACCACGCGCGGCCGCCCTCCTGCTCGTTTCAACTGCCGTGCCGACCAAGAAGCCGCTGGCGACTACGATCAAGTCTGGCCTTTTCCCAGCCGGCGGATTATGGGCGACGTTGTAGCCGCGAATCGTATCGTGGCCACTTGACGGCCGCTTCCACTCGGGCACGGGCACGATGTGCGTTCGGATGTACACAGGTCCGCGCGGCTGACCAAACGCCCAATTGAGACAGTCGTAGAGGTCGTCGATATCCGCCGGTTCCAGCGTCGTAATTCGAGGCATCATGGCGATCATGCCGGGTTGTCCGCTGGACTGGTGGGTCGGCCCGTTAAATGCGCCGCAGATTCCCGCGTCGCACGTAAGGAAAATCACATTACTCCGTCCCTGTGCGCAAGCACTCATCTGATCCGCAGACCGATACAGAAACTCGTCGCCAATGAAAACGAGCGATCTGGCGTTTGGGTCCGTGATCGAAATTCCGTGGGCCATGGCGACCATGTGTTGCTCTTTCAGCCCCACATCAACGTAGTCCCCCAATCGCCTCAGCGTCCGCCGTTTGACGCGGAAAGCAGGCAGAAAGTCGGCGGCAAGCGAGTAGACTTTGAAGGGTGGTTGGCTGTCTGTCAATTGACGGAAGTAGTCCTCCAGTGACTTGACCATGTTGCCGTACTTCTTCGGCCCGGGCCTAATGTCCAGTTCGGGATGATTGACGGCAGACGTAGCGGGCCGCGATTTTCGAACCTCCGGCTTCGCGAGCGTCTGAGCGCGTCTAATGAAATCCCGATGGCAACATCTACCATACTCCCGTTGTTCGTTCTCCTGGATTTGGACAAGGTCGTCCCACGTCAAGCTTTTCGACTTCTCTCTTCCGCTGTGCATCCCTGTGCGGTGTTTCTCGATGCCGGGAACGCCCTTTCCTTTTGTCGTGTGCGCGATGATAACAGTGGGGCCGTCTCGAGCTAGCGCTCCATCGTACGCCTTTCGGATTTGGGCAATATCGTGGCCATCCTCCAATTCAATGACGTACCAACCGTAGCCTCTCCATATGCGCGCCAAGCTGTCTACTTTATCTACGTCCCGAGTCCGCCCCGTCAACTGCTTCTCGTTCTTGTCGATGATACAAACGAGGTTGTCCAACTCCAGTCCGACCGCGTTTCTTGCCGCCTCCGAGACGTTCCCTTCTTGCTCCTCGCCGTCGCCCAAGAAAACGAAAACGTTGAACGGCCTGCGCTCCTTCTTCCCCACCCGCGCCGCGCCAACACCGTAGGAAAGGACCATACCCAACGAGCCGCTCGGCGTGATGTCGACGCCCGGAACCATGCGGAAATCCTCGTGCCCTGGCAGTTGCGAGTTGAACTTGCGGTATGTCAGAAGCCTGCTTTCGGGAAAGAAACCGGCCATCGCCAAGATCGGATAGCGGATCGGGCCTAAGTGTCCTCTTAGAACGACTCGGTCTCTGTCTTCCTGATGCGGTTCACTTGGATCATAGCGCAGAACGCCACCGAAATAGAGCACAACGAGCAACTCGACGCTTGACAAGGGCCCTCCCAAATGTCCCGATTGGGATGCCTCCAGGATTCTGTACGTCTTTTTCCGAAGCTCGCACGCAATCCAGGCCAAGGTGTCTTTGAACTCGCTGTCGCTTGGCGACGAAAGCCTCGAACCGTCCGGGGCCAAGCCGCAGACCCTTTCATTTGCTTCCCAATCCACTGCACACGTCCTTTGCTTTGAAAAAGCCCAAACGGAAGTCATCTTCGTCTGTATGGGGCATCTTGTCGCCGTGCCGCTGTTTGCGGCTCGCCGCGACGTCGATGTACATGGCAATGAACGCAAACTCGACTGCCTCGCGATCACGGTTCAGATTCCGCCACAGCCGTTCGTAGGCACGCCGGAGCGCTTCGATATCACCGACTTCGTGGCGAAACACGTCGTTGATCCCATGTATTCTGATGATGTTTGCCAGGTCATCCGGAACTTTCCCCTGCAGCATCGTGTACGAGTGCTCTTCGTGACCCGGATACGTGATCCTGACTCGCCCCGAGTCCCATCGGGCAGAGTGATCCACAGACCGGTACTTCCCCACGTCCTCGACTTGGCCGTCAACCTTTATCCTTGTTGTGGCCAGCTTGCCCACATCGTGAAGAAAGACGAAGTCCTTGAGCCGTTCCTGGTGATGCCTGGCGAAATCGGCGCAACTGTCGGGGAGATCCGGGGCACTGTCCAGAATCAAAGACCGCAACTTCCGGAGCATCAGGTGCAGGTGGTCATCTAAGACCGGACCTTCTGCATGCGAGGCCGCATCTTGCGGAACGTCGAACGTCTCGGCCGGGAGGGAGTACCGTCTGATGTACTGCGTTCGAAGGTCCTCGTAGTCCCAGAAACTCAAGCCATGGCCGCACGGATACATGCCCGGAATGGCCACAGGTAGGCGCCCGGTTGGCTGAATCTCGCCAAAGAGCAGCCTTCCCACGGCGGATACCGAGCCGGGCGAGGCGCCATAGGTGGCCACGTATGCCGGTACCCGCGGAAACTCCAGAATGTCGTGCGGATCTCCCAGTGCAGCAACGATGATTTTCTTTTCGTGGCCGAATTCGTCCAGGAGCCTGTTGACGAGTTCAGCTTGGTTTTTCTTATGCTCGCTAATGTCGGGCAGATGGGCGTTGTAGGTCTGCGCAACAATGATGTCGTACTTCCGGCTGGCGGCGAGGGCCGTTTCCACGGTTTCGTCAATGTCCGGCCCCGTCTTGGTTTTCCTGTTGTATCGAAGGTCCACACGAAGCACGTCAGCACGTGGGCAGATCTCTCGAATGCCATCGCAGATCGAGAATTGGTTGAACCATGCCTTGTCCGTCAGCGCCGTCATCCAGGGCCGAATACTCAGCACAAGGATCCTCTCGCGTTTGGAATTGGGGTCGAGTGGGAGGATCAGACGATCGTTCTTGACCAGCGTGATGGCGTGATCGCCGATCTTCTCCATCAGTCGCCGAGACCCGTTTGATTTGACAATTCTCTCCAGACTTCCCTTCGACGGCAAAGGCGCGGTTACGCCGAAACGGATCATTGCGCGAACCAGCTTTCTAAACGATCGGTCAACCCGCTGGTCGCTAAACTCGTGCGACGCCTTTGCGATCAGATTCCGAAGTCTTGTGTAGGTCCGGATCTTCTTGTCGTTGGACTTGCTTTCCTGCTTCTTCGATCGTTTGTGCGTCAAATCCTGGACGTGCAACATCACGTCCGCACCCGCTCGAAACGAATCCAAGGCGGCATCGATGGGATCTTTGCCTTCGGCCTTGTAGTGATTGGCCAACGCCTTCATGGTCAGCCCGTCGGTCACGATCATCCCCTCGTAGCCCAAGACTTCGCGGATGATTCGAATTGCTTCCGGTGATACCGACGCCGGTCTCGACGGATCCCAGTCCTCGACGATGACGTGACCGAGCATAATAGCTGCGACACCGGCTTTGGCTGCCGCCCTGTACGCCTCCAAATCCGCATCGGACGAGCGGATTCTGGACAGCGCGACGTGAGCATCGCGGTCAGCCCGACCGTACGTCGGAAAGTGTTTTGCAGTTGCCAACACCCCGTTGTCTTGAAGGCCCCGTACAAACGCGGCCCCGAGTCTCGCGACCCTCGCCGGGTCGCTGCCAAAGGGCCTCGTGCCCACGTCCCGATTGGTACGGCATTCCGCCAGATCGACCACCGGTGCAAAGTTCCACGTCATCCCCGCTGCCCGCAACTCTTCGGCAATCACCGAGGCGGCTTGGTACGTAAGTTCTTCGGCCGTTTGCAGATCCTGGATCGCCCCGAGGGCCATGTTGCCGGGGGTAACGGTGTGGACTTTGTTCAACTCGGATAGCCGTCCGCCCTCTTGGTTGACAGTGAACAATAACGGCAGGTCGATACGGCTCAGGATGGCGTTGATGTGTCTGACGATGGCCCCTGGCGCCTGCATCTCCCGCTCGCAGACCTGAAACAGATCCACGCCGAACTCCCGGCGGATTCGCCCGTGTTCCGGCAGGCGCAGTGGTTTCGCCGTGTTGGGCATCAACAGCATTGTCAATTTGTCCTTTTTGGACAGTTCCGAAAGCAAGCGATCTTCCAAGCTCTTGGCTGCTGCCTTCCGGACAACTTCGGCGTTGTCGTGCAGCAGGCTTGTCAGAAGACGGCAGGGCGTGTTTCTGTTGCGGGCTACCATGAGCCTGACATCGCGCTCCTCGTACGACCCGTTGCGTGCCAAGCCAACAAGGATCTCCGCTGGAGCCCTTTCGTTTTTGGCCAAAGCGTGTCGGATGGACCATCGCGCCCGTCTGCGAAGCTGCATCAGCACGTCCGGAGCCTCCGCTTTCAACGCCACCAGGTACTTCAGCGGAAAGCACTGCCCGGCAAGATCCAGGAGTTCCTGCGGTGACGTTCCTCGCTTGAACCGGCCGGTATCGACGTCGTAGACCAGATCGACTTGCGGTATCTGCCCCTTTTCCTCAAGCGACGTAAGAAGCTGCCGTATCAACCGACTCTTCGCGGCACGAACACTGCGCAGGTGTTTGCGATACCGGGTGCAAAACGAATCCTTGGTCTGCAACCAGGGAACCGTGCAAGCGATTCTTTCTATATCCGCGTCGTCGATGGTATCGCTATGGATGCCGCGGCTACGGAACAGGTCGCGCACGGCCAACAGGAAGTCCAAGCTGCCCACGATGCGGTCCCGCATCGAGAGTGGAAGATTCGCACTCAACCGATCCACGGAGCGCCGACCATGTAGGCGGTCTTCGATTTCAGCCAGCCATAGAAGCCTACTTACGTCGCGCAAACCGCCCGAATCTCGTTTGACATCGAGGGCCCCAGCTTTCCGTTTAGCCGTAGGTCCGGAGAAAGCATGGAAGAAGAACTCCTCCGCGTCATCCCTCCGCAAGGTTCGTTTGGCCTGCTCGACTTCTAGACCGATTTCGGGCGCGCCGGCCACGAATGTCAGTTCGCCGAAGCGTGCCCGGTCCATGACGCTGTCCAAACGGCCCGTCTGGAGCCCTTTCGCCACGAATGTCTGGATGCACGGCGACGATTTCTCGAACCCGAGATTCGCCGCAACATTGCGCAAGAATCGGTGAATGGACACTTGGGTATCCTCACCAACCGACTCGTCGGCGTGAAGCACGAAGTCCAGATCGCTTCCTGTCACCGCCCATCCTTTCGCATGACCGCCGTAGACGAACAACGCCACCTTCTCAGTCACATGCGCGAGCGACCGCGAATCCAGAAAGAACTCAAACGCCAACCCCAAGGCTGCGGTGTGCAGCGAGGAGATGGCCTCGGCGATCTTGATGCCTTGCTGCTGGTCTTCTCCCAGCGAACTGATGGTTTTGAGCTGGGCCGCTACCGATTCTCTCAACGACGCCGTGAATTGCTCCTCCGACAGCGCGGGTGGCTGGGCGTCTTTTCGCGCGAACCGGTGCGAGCACCCGTGAATGTCGCCCGACAGTCGCCGCTTGAATACAACGTTCTGCGCCCGGACATGGCTGCCCCAGTCTCGCCTGACGACTGCCGCCAGCCCCCGATCCTGCATGGCCTGGGAATCGGCGGCGCGTGCGTAGTAGGCCGCGCCCAACGCACTGGCAAACACGCAATCTTCGCCACAATGAATCAGCGCGACGCCCGACAGTTGCTGAAACCGCTGCTTGAGCACTAAACGGGCCGTGTCGACCATGACTCGGCCAAAGTCACCAGTCGCCAAGCCGCCACCCACAATCACGTTCTCGACAGGCCAGTAATTCGTGAACTCGGCAATCGCCTCGGCAAGGTAGCTGCCCATGAAGTGAGCTATTGTCATCGCCGCGCCGTCACCATCGTTGGCTGCGGCGATCAGCGCAGCCGCTTTGCGAGTTCGACCCTTGATCTTGCCTGTGGCAACCAGACCGAGATCCTTGGCAATACTGATGAAGCCCTGGGCCCCAAGGTGATACGCCAAGGCCCCCGGAGTGCTCCGATGTGCGCCGCGGCCGTCAGAGCTGAGGTCGAGCCTCATGTAGTGAGCCTCGCATAGCCCGCGCGCGTGCTCGCCAGCTTTTCCCACGAAGCCAAATGCGACACTGGAACCGAGCCCAATATACGCGCTGTTGGGCTTGCCAGTTGACGCCGCCCCATAGAAGGCCCCTGCATATCCATCGTTCTTGAGGTGAACCGGAACATCACCAAACTCCCGGTCGACCCATTCCGCAATGCTGGAGACCAGGTGCGAGACCTTCTTCGTCCCGGCGCGTCCAAGTCTGGTCTTCACGCATTGAGGCAAGGCCAGCGTGCCTGGGGCGACGGCCGTATTGAAAGAGATACTGATGCCCCGCGGCACAACGCCCAGGCGAAACAGGCGCTGCCTCGCCTCGATCAGGGACTCCTTGACCAGATCCAGGTAGGACTCGGCCGTCTTGAGCGCGTAGTTTCCCTTGGGCAACACGCCCAATCGCATCTTTTCACTCTCGACCACAGCCGCCAGCTTAACCGAACTGCCGCCGACATCGACTCCGAGATAGGCTCCACCTGAATTGCCTTCGCAGAACGCGGATACGTGGCGATCGGAGTTGGCCCGTGCCGCTCTTGGACAGCGCTTCTTAATTCGTCCCTCGTTGGAAAAGCGGATTCTCGCAGCACCTCTCCCATAGTAGCCTTCGACGCATTTCTTCACCTTGCTCCAGAACTTATTCGTTTGGAGGGCATGCCGAATCGAGGACTTCCAGCCTCGCGGCGCGGCCACCACCACCGCTTCCGGGCCGCGGTTGTTCAGCATCGCATTGAGAATGTGAGCGACGATATAGTCTGCTGCGGCTTCCCGCTGCGGCTGGGGAGTATCCCGTTCGACTTCGATGCAAAAGTCGCTCGTTCCTTCGCCCACTTCACTTTTGGGAAAGTGGACCAGGATTCGCTCCGTGGGGGCGGCCTCCGCCGTGTCGACCAATGCCGAACGGAATTGGGATTTCGGCAGGTACATTCCACTTCTCCTGTTGTTCTTTGCGTCTGGCCGCGCCGTCCCCCCGAAGAACCGCGTCCCGCTATACGTCAGCCAGGAAATCGTCCCCCTGACCCAAGATTCCGCGGGCCATCGCCACCAACTCCTCCCTCCGTGCAACTGCATCGCCATCCGGGTTCAGTCGCGTCCAGATCGCCATCTTCTTCGTCAGCCAATTGCTCACGCACCGATCGAGGTCCAGGAAGATTGGTTCAACATCGTCCAGTATCGTCGATCGCACATCCGCCCCGGTAAGCCCCGACTCCCCTCCGAGAGGCAACTCGACG
Source organism: uncultured Pirellulaceae bacterium (assembly GCA_964623055.1). Taxonomy (GTDB): domain Bacteria; phylum Planctomycetota; class Planctomycetia; order Pirellulales; family Pirellulaceae; genus JADHUC01. Next base: position 32,801 of record CAZURK010000022.1, on the reverse strand, counting down.
TACGGGCCTGATCGACAGCTTCTGCACGAGTATTGGATGGCACGAACCGAATCGGCGTGAATCTTCAGGATGGGACCACCGTCCGCTTGCCACTCAGCGGTCAGCTTCTCGACCGCATTCATCGCCTTCTTGAGTTGGCCGTTTGGGGGCATTTCTCGAAGAAAGCCGAGGCATGAGTGCGTGTTGCCCTCCCTGTCCCAGGTTGAAATTGGAAGATCGGCCTCCTCCATCAGGCCGCCCCGGAGTTTAGTGAGCACGACGTCGGATCCGTCGGTCTCTGCCGCATTCCCGAAAAGGAGGATCTCTCCTCTTTGATTCACGCCTACCCGGTAGAATTCGATTGTGAAGGGCCTGCTGTCGCGTACGGCCGCAAGGATTGCCGCGATGTTGATGCTGTGCCCGTACTCGTCCAGTGTGTCCAGCCGCTGGCCGGGCTTCGTGTATGTGGTTCCGAGGATTTTGCCGATAGTGACATGCAGGCAAAAATAGGGGTATGTGGCAACCAGATCGCCCAGTTCCGCGTTGAGTTCTCGCAGGATGGCTAGGATTCTCCGGATAGCCTGTGTGTTCCTGCTGTTTGGTATCCACATCAGCACGACGCTGCCGCCACAGCACAAGAGCGACGGCTCATTGACCAGGCTGGATATGTCGACTTTCGTCGGTTCCGGTTGGTTTGCCGCTTTTCCCATGTCTCTTTTCCTTTTTGTGGTAACTTAAAATAGGCAGAGCTTGTGTTAGTGCCACGGTATATTACGCAGCATTGATCCTCTTGTCAAGTGCGACGAGTCTTTGTTGGCTCTGGCAACGTTTTGTCTGCTCCATAGAATGTTGGCTGACGAAAGGAGCCTCTGAGAATGGCAAAGAAGAGCGCAAAAAGAAAAGCTGGGCGGCCCAAGCAGTCCACGCAACCGACCGTGAGCGAACTCCGAACATGGTGCCAAATCGTGGCCCTTGCAGACGAGCAGCACGGCACTGTGTCCTTCACGAAGGCGGCTGGACACCTGGACTACGACGCTTCCACGCTGACGCGCTTGGCAAGGAGTCTCTCCGGCAAAGCGTGCGCAATCACAGGGGACCAGGACGCCGTACTGTACAAGTACGACGCGTCCGCCCGCGTGGCCATCCCCACGGACTTCGGCAAGCAGTTAGCCGAGCTCTACACACAACCTGTAGCCTACATCGACGACGCCCAAAGGGTGTTGAAGGACGCCTGGGGACAGCAAGGCAACGACTGGTCCCTACGGGTCGTCGCATCACAAGGATTGCTCGAACACCACCTGATCGACAGAATAGTGGAAGTACGGAACAAGCTGAAAAGGGATGTACCACAGACCGCCGAGGCTCGCGAAGCTGTCGCGGTGAAAATCTACGCGCGCGGAGGAACGGGAGCCATCAAGCTTCTGCGCGCTCGCAAGTGCCACCTAGCCTACGTCGGCGAACTGAAGCCGGGCACCATCCGCGAAACGTACCCCAAACTGTTCGCCGACCCGCCGGATTCCGAGGCGACCAGATCAGTGCCTGCCAAGCTGCTGCGGTGCCCCGACTTCCCGACCGCAGTGAACCTGTACGTCCCGGTGGGACACCGTCTGTTGAAAAATCAAGCTCTCAAAGAAGCGTTGAAGCTGGCGCGAAGGGGCCAAAAGAGCGGGATCCGGCAGGCCCTAAAGATCATTTGCGACGACGATTCGCCGCTGATCCTCCCCGGAAAGTGGTCCGTGTTTCGCCAGGGTCTGGAGGAGCACTTCGAGGAAAGCGGGGTAGTACCCAAGCACATCGAAGAGGCAGATACGGGGCGCGCTATCATGGCTATGGTGGCGGCCTCCGGCATGGGCAAAACCATCCAACAGGAAGTCATCGTCGGAAAAGAGTCAGAGCTGCGGTCGGACATTAAGTGCGTATCTCTCGCAGGAGTCTTACAGTGGCATATCCTCGTTGCCTACTTTCAAGACTACTTCCTTAGTCGCGCGGCGCGAATGCTCCTTGAAAGCACAACGGGGGCAAAGCTCGAGTAACGGTGGACGTAAGGCGGACTGCCAATCGTCATGAACCGCCAGCGGTGGGCGGGTCGGGAGCGACTTCCAGCGGCGGGTAGGTGACTTCGTTCGCCTTCTCGATCCAAGCCGGATCGCCGTAAACGCCGGCTTGTGTGTAGTCAAACGGCTTGAATCCGATCTCCAGTGCCGGTGAATCGGGCGCGATGTGGAAATCGCACTGCTCTGCGTCCTTGAACTCTGGGTCGGCAATGATCGAACCTTGTTCGTGACCCGCAGCCTGCCAGTCTTCCAACGACTTGCCCACAAAGTCCACTTTCTGGTCCGCGGCGTTCCAGTAGCAGTTGTTGCGGCTGACGTGTTTGATCTGGTCCCATCGCCCGGAAAGCAGTACGCCGGTGTCCCAGTACACGATGTTATTCTCCAATGTGAACGACAGGTGATCTTCCACGCGAGTGGCCTGTACTTGGTACAGCTTGCTGAAGGCCAGGATGTTGTTGCGGACCACGTTTTCGCGCCCGTAGTGCTGGTGGAACCCGCCGGTCTTGACCCGATAGACCAGGTTGTTCTCGAACAGGATACCCGTGCTTCCTTCGTCGGTGTACAGACCCCAACCGCCGTACGAATAGGCGTATACGTCATGGAAGACATTGTTGCGTACCACGGTGCCTTCGGACGGGCCGAGCGTGTAGATGCCGCCCATGTCACTGAGCATGCCCCAGCCGATGTGATGTACGTGATTGAAAGCGATCGTGTTGCGTTTGGCGAGGCTCTCGGCATAGCCCCACCGCCAGCCCACGGATATGCCGGTGTAGTACAGGTCGGCGATTTCGTTGTGTGTGACCGAGTTGTCGCCGCTTTGACCGATCCAAACGCCGACGGCACAGGGAAAGATGCGACCGCCGTGGCGAATGATGTTGTTGTCCAGGGTAATGTGGCTGGTCCGTTCGATCTCGCGCGACGCGATACCTGCCTCGCCGATCCGTACGCCGCCTGCGCCAAAATCGTGCAAGTAGCAATGCCGCAGCGTGCAGTCACGGCACCCCTTGCGAAACCACACGACGTAGGTGCCCATGTGGCCGATCTCGCAATCTTCCAACACCACGTGCCGCGCCCCGTCGGCCATCACCATCGCTTCGATCGGCGAGGCGGCTTGCGACGCTTCGAAGCCGCCCGGCGGCGTGAGCCATTGGCCGTGTTGGAACGTCAGTCCTTTGATCGTCACGTGCTCGACAAACTTCTCCGCGGTCGGATCGCCCTGGATCGCAAGAAAGCGGTCGACCACCGGGGCGACGACTTCCGCCTCGCTCATGTCCTCGCCCGGTAGCGGCTTGTAGTACAGCGTGCCGTCGCGGGCCAGGAACCACTCGCCCGGTGCGTCTAATGCGCCACGAAAATTTTCCAGGTGGTATCGGGAGTTGCGCCGCCACGGGTTCCACGACTTCATCCCTGCGCCGGTTGTGATCAGCGAGTGCTGCTCTGCGTCCAGTCGGTCCACGAATCGGCGCGTGTTGTCCCATTTGTGGTAAACCATGAAGTTCACGTCTTTGAAATCTTCGGGGCGAAGGTCGGCAAGGATCTGAAAATCCTCCGCCCGCATCCGCACCGTTTGACGGGCTCGCCTGGGCCTGCGCGGCGAGCCTCCCTCGAGCGTTTCCTGACGCACGTCCTGGATGTAGAAGTAGAACTTGTTCGGCGACCGAGCACGAGTCGCGCGACGGCCATTGACGAACAGTTGCTCGAAATACCATTGGCCTGCGGCGACTTTGGGGATCTGCACGGTCCATATGCCGTTCGGCCCTGGCTGCCAACCGCGAATCGCACGTCCGCCAGAGAACACTGGTCGCGCGCCAGGTTCAGCCTGATAGATCACCGGAATCCCCTTCGTGCCACTGTCCTCGGGCAGCAGAACAAACGGTTCGGTCAGCGTGTAACTGCCGTCAGCGACATTCACATGCACAGGTTCGGCAAGCGGTCCTTTGGATTTCAAGGCCCGTACCGCATCTCGCGCTCGCACGAGCGTGGCAAACGGTTTGTCTTTCGACCCGGGATTCGCATCGTCGCCCGAAGGAGCAACATAGAAGTCGACCGCGGCAACGGTCGTTGCGGTGAAGAGCGACACCGAAACAACAAACGATTTCAACATGGCATGCAACTCCAAATGCAATCTAGTGAAAACGACCCATCTATATTGGGCAGCAGATCAAGAGTCTACCAAAAATGCTGGTGTATGTGGTTCGGTCTTGCTGCAGAGAGCAGAAAAGACAAACTGATTACGGTATAACAATTGGCAGGGTGCCCCCACAATCGAATTCGTTTAGCCCGCAGTCGGAGGCGGGAAGCGCTGCCGATGTTCCACGCACCTGCGCCTCCGGCTACGGGTTAAACGAAAGAACGCATAGAACAAGACGCAGAGGACGACTCACGGGCTCAGCTAACACATGACGAGGAGAAACTCGTGAAGCTATCGTTGATAACCGCTACCATCATCGCGGCTTTGGGCGGGCTGCTGTTCGGCTTCGATACTGCCGTGATTTCGGGCACGAAGGACGGTCTGGAGAAGGTCTTCGAGTTGGCCGAGGGGGATGACTGGCTTGGCCTTCCCGGTTCGTTCTGGTACGGGTTCACGGTAGCTAGCGCACTGATAGGCACGGTATTCGGTGCTGCCTTGGCAGGTCGTCCGGCCGACAACTATGGACGACGCACCTCGCTGATTGGCATTGCCGTACTGTATACGGCGTCTGCGGTTGGCAGCTCGCTGGCGTGGGATTGGGGGTCGTTCTTATTCTTCCGCTTTATTGGCGGTCTTGCCGTAGGCGGGGCGTCAGTGGTCTCGCCAATGTACATCGCCGAGATTTCACCGGCCCGACTCCGAGGACGGCTGGTGGCAATCACCCAGTTCAATATCGTGCTGGGCATCCTACTGGCGTACCTTTCCAACTACCTGGTTGCCCAGCAAGAGCTGGGCGATAACGAGTGGCGGTGGATGTTCGGCGTGGAGGCTTTTCCGGCGGCCACGTTCTTCCTCCTGCTGTTTCGCACCCCACGGACGCCGCGATGGCTGTGTTCCCAGAATCGCGTGGACGAGGCCCGCGCAGTGCTCGAACGGCTCGGTGCCGATACCGACCACGTCGAGGAGGAAATCAAAGAGATTCAAGCCTCGCTGGACCTGGCGCATCACAGCCTCAAGGAGCCTTTCTTCCGCAGGGCGTACCTGCGGCCGATCATGCTGGCCGTAGCCATTGCCGCCTTCAATCAACTCTCGGGCATCAACGCGTTGATCTACTACACGCCTTTCATCTTCGAGATGGCCGGAGCCATGAAGGACTCGGCATTGCTGCAGTCCGTGGCGGTCGGTTGTACGAACCTGGTGTTCACGATGGCGGCGCTGGCCATCATCGACCACTTCGGCCGGAAGCGACTGATGATCGTCGGCTCGATCGGTTACATCCTCAGCCTGGGCGCCACGGCCTGGGCGTTCTACTCCTACGACACAGACTTTGCCGCTGCCGCCAAGGCCAGGGCTGTGGACAAAGCTGCGGTCGCTGCAACGGCTATGGTTCAAGCTATGGAAAAAGGCGACGCGGACGAGTTGTCAGATTCTAAGAAGGCCGCCAACGAGGCGGTCAAGGCAGCGACCGAAGCCGAGGCCACATGGACCGCGGCATCCGTCGCGGTGACGATCGAATCTGTGGAAGCAGGCGATGTCCCCGCCGCCAGGATCGGCGCGTCAAGCACTCGAAAAGCGGCTGACGAGCTCGCCAAAGCCGTCAACAGCACAGCCGTCGCCACCGGCGGCACGATCGTGCTCGTCAGCCTGTTGGTGTTTATCGCGTCGCACGCCTTCGGCCAAGGTGCGGTGATCTGGGTGTTCATCAGCGAGATCTTCCCGAATCGTGTCCGAGCACGCGGCCAGGCACTGGGCAGCTTTACGCACTGGTTCATGGCCGCGTCGATATCCTGGACCTTCCCCGTGATCGCCGACTGGTCCGGCGCTTACACTTTTGCCTTCTACGCCGCCATGATGGTCCTGCAACTGGTGTGGGTGCTGGCAATCATGCCAGAAACCAAAGGTGTGCCACTGGAGCAGATTCAGAAGAGGCTCGGAATCGAATGACCCTGCGACAGCCAACCTGGCTTGTCGCCGGTCGCCAGCCAGAGCGAAAGGGCACGATCAACATCCGTGTGCTTCTATCCGTGGGCGAAAGCAATTTGTGGATTGCGAGACGCCCACGGATAGAAGCACACGGATAAGACGAAGAGTACTTCGCTAGGCATGGTTCGTGCTTCGGAGGTACGCATGCCATTATGGCAGCCGCTGCTCCATTTCGCGAAGGAGCACTCCGGCCCACTCGACGGCTTGGATCCAGGAGCATAGTGTCATGTCGTCTGTGGTAGCGCGCTTGAAGGGGGCTTTGTCGGGATCGGTTCGATTGCGCAGCTTGGTATCGACGTGTTCCATGTAGCGCATCGCGAGTTGTTGCCAAGGCTCTCGCTCGCCGGTCAATTCGGCGATGCGCATCAGCGAAGCAGCGGCCATGAACCGGCACCAGGTGAATTTCGAGAACTTCAGAGTGCCACGCGCTTCCCGATCGTCCAGGTCGATCGTTGTGATGGGCCCGTCGCGGTCCAGCCGACTTACGCAGAGCCACCATCGCGCGGCACGGCGCATGGCGTCCTTGGCCCCAGGAAACTCACGAAAGGCTGGCGTGTCGTAGGCTACCAGGAAGTGATAGCAGCCCATGCCTTGGTCCGGGATGTTTTGCTGGCTGTAAGCCTGACCGCGGCCGATTTTCGCAAACACGTAAGGCCAGCAACCGATGGCTTCCTGCCCTTCGACGAAATGAGCCATACCGCGTCGAGCTGCTTCGAGCCACTTGTCTGGCGGCTTATGGCCGAGTTTCTCCAGAGCATAATAGGCCCGCACAATCGCCTCGGCTCCTAACGCATTGGAATTCTGGCAATCGTGCGACGCGCCTTCGTGATGGCGGAACACGCCGGGTGAAAATTCGTTGTTGACTTTCCACAAGGCTGCCGCACGGAGACGCTCGATGTCCTTAGGCGACGGTTCGAGACCCAGTTCGATCAGCTTGACGAGCAAATTGACGACAATAGCCGTCTCGACGCCGACCGCGCCACCCAATTCGCCGCCAAGCCGTTGCATTCCGGGCCCCCACGCGCCATGTACCATGTGACAGAAACCACCGAACCGGGCCGTGTTGTTCGGATCGGCCATGTGCTGGCCTTTGTAGCAGTAGTCTCTGGCCAACACCGCGCGACGGCGGTAGTCGTCGTCGCCCGTATCGCGCCAAGCATAGGTGAAACAAACTGCAGCCGCAGCCGCGTCACGGAAATCGTACTTATCTTCTTCAGAGTAGATAGCGCCGTAGTGAATGTCCTTTGGGTCGAGAACCTGCCGCCGTTTGCACCAATCGACTATGTCGTTGAACATCGCACGAAGCTCTCTTTTACCGAATCCTTGTCGGTTCAGCACGCCATAGAATTCGTCCCAGTTCTCTTTCCGAAGGATTTCGCGGTCAGCGTATCGGATGTCTCGCCGATATCGGTTAAACGGCACGGCAGTTTCTTTGGCCTCGGCAAACTTGACGTTCGACGGGTGAATCCAAACCGATTCCAACGGTCCAGCGCCGTGGACGCCGTTCGCCCGGACGTACAGGCTAAGCATACGGTTGCGGATGGAAACGTTGGACAACTCAACACGCTCATCCCTGACGGGCATATCAGAAAACGTTTGCCCGTCGAAGCCAACGGCTAGTTCGTCGTTGCGGTTCGTGGGAACCAGCGTCACCTTGTAGTTTCCTGGCCGCAGGTCCAGGCTGTTGACCTCGACGCTGTACACGTCGTGTTTGCGCACCTGATCAAACGCTAGCCCGTGGTAGAACCAGGGAAGTTGGACGGTGAAATCGTCCGCCTCGAAATACAGCCGGTCACCGACGTTTGGCGTCGGCTTCTCCTGCGAACCCGCGGTGGCAACGAAGCAGAGCAATAGAACGGCTCCGCACAGAGAACACAGACCCACGTCGCGCATCTCTTTCATCTGTCTGTCTCCGAGGAGAGGTTGGCTGGCGTCGCATCACAAGATATCTGATCGAATTGACGCGAGCCACCCGCGACGCCAGTGCAACGCGCATTGCCCGGTCTTCGGCGAGGCGATGATACGGACTAAGCCACACCGGTGCCGCTATCCGCCATACGCATCCGAGATGTCCCATACAAGTGCCGTGCCGGTGTCCATTCCGGTGACCAATCGTCGCCCGTCTGGGGAGAAGGCGAAGGACATGGCCCTGGCGTTCTCCGGTTGCAGTGTGAGGACTTGCTTGCCAGCGGTCAGGTCCCACAGGCGAATGGTGCCGTCGCCATCCTCTCTCAGGTAGGATGGGGCCACGACGGCCATCATCCGTCCATCGGGCGATAGGCCGATTCGGCGTTCTTCCGACGGGCGTCCCAGCGTAAGGGAGGAGACTGGTTTTCCGGTTTCCAGGTCCCACGTGATCAGCTTATCCTCGCCGCAGGTGATGACCTGCCGACGGTCGGGTGAGAATACCGCGTCCGAGATCTGTTGCAGTCTCCTTTCGAGGTCAGACCAATGGCCATGCACCTCGATTTCCCGAGTGGTTCTACCCGCCCAGTCCCAAACTCGAATCGTCGGCGGCTTGCTGCGCACTTCGCAGAGCTTTCGGAAGTCAAGGAATGCTAGGGCCACTATGTCGCGCGGCCAATGAGCTGGGCGCAACTCGCCGGCCTTTGTTCCCTCTTCTTTGATGAACCAAACGTCGATATCGTCGCCCGCAGCCAATGCAAACATGCCGTCCGGGCCGAATGCGAGCCGGGCTACTCGCGCATGGCCCGTTGACGGTCCAGGAAGCTCGCCGATGAGTTCTCCATTGGTTTTGTTGAACAGCTTGATGAAACGACCATGAGGGAACGGCCCAACTTCGCCGCCGACCGCCAACTTCTTGCTGTCGGGTGAGTAGACGACATGCATCGGCCCGATTCCCTCGTGTTCTACCGAAGATGACGGGTCGATCAAATGGTGTTGGCCAGTGTGCTCTCCCGTTTTGGCGTCCCAGAGGTGCACGACTCCATCCTCGCCTCCTGACGCGATCAGTGAACCATCCGGCGAGTAGGCCACGCTGCCAACGGAAGCCACGTGGGACTCGTGCCCTTGAAGCAATGGCTTGCCCGTGTCGACTTCCCAGAGGTCAACTGAATGGTGCCTTGCCCGTGCCACAATGCGTCCGTCTGGCGAAATCGTCACGCCATGTACGTCCTGTGATGCACGCGTTGGAATCTCACGTAGTATCGTTCCGGAATCGACATCCCAGATGCAAATGCTGTTTCGACTGGAAGATGCCAGCCTTCGAGCATCGGCCGACAAGCTGGTATCCCCCCATCCCAGGAAACTCCCTTCGTAGCTGAACTCACGTATCTTCTTACCTGTGGCAACATCCCAGAAACGGATCTCTACGTTGGGCACATTCGTCTCGACCGTCATTCGTCCCTGCCCATCGACATAGGGCATCACGCCGAACCGTCGATAGCCACCTGTGATCACCTGCTTCCCATCGGACGTGATGGCAAGTGATGTCAAGCCATCCTTGTGGGCTTGTTTGATGCGTAATGAGCCTTTGCCCGTCGCAAGATCAATAACGTGGACTTTGGCTTCCTCGGTTCCGGAAACGAGAAATCGTCCGTCGGGAGAGAAGGCAACCGAACACGGGCCACCGTCACTGCCACCAAAAGGGTTGCTCGCATCGATTCCTTGCCGTTCGCCCGTATCGAATGCAAACCGCTGATCGCCAGATTCCGCGTGCCGGACACGGACGAAACCATCGCCTCCTCCAGTGGCAAACAACGATCCGTCGGCGGCAAAGGCGACACACCCAATCCGATGCCCATCGCTTTCCAACGTGAGATTCTTTTTGCCGGTGCGGCAGTCCCAGAGATGGAGTCCTCCCTCGGCCTCGGCAGCAAGGCAGCGCAAACCATCAGGCGAAAAGGCGATTGCGGCTGTGGTTCGACATAGAGGCAGTTGCCGGATCAGCCTGCCTGAACGAACGCCCCAAAGGGAAACGCCCTGATTCTCTGAATCGCCGCAAGTGGCCATCGTCCGCCCGTCGGGGGAGAAGGCCACACAGTAGGGCCGTCCGCGATGACGCAGACGTCGCGTCCCCAGCCGAAGGATGGCCTTCTTCGGCAACGGGTCCCCGTAGCGGTCCAAGTGCTTCGGAAGGGGATCTGCCCCTTCGACGCCCTCGACGTCACTCGGGGAGACTGCATCGGCCGGTCGCAATGTGAAACAGGGTAGACCGGCAGCAGACAAGACAAGTACGACTGACCAGGCGCTCGTCCAGCGTCGCGAGACGCGTCGGTCCACGCGGAGTTCTTCGTTCAGCAGCATGGCTATTCTCCGGGCAAGTTGTGAACGTGAAGGGCGTTCCCAAAGACCGAGCAATGGTGCAAGGCGCGTGTCTCCGGCGTCGATGACATGATGGGCCCAGCGCAAGAGTGCCTCGGCGTAGGCGATAGGTCCCGTGGTGTCGGCGGCAGCAGCGTCCGCCAGCACTTCCTGATCCGCGCGAATCGATCGCTGCAGTAGCCAGAAGAGAGGATGGGCGAATAGAATCAGGCGGAGATTTCGACAAATCGCCAACAGCCACAGGTCCTTGCTTCGGATGTGCGTCCATTCGTGGGCGAGCGCAGCGCGCAGGCCGGGCGTGATGCCCTCGCAGGCCAAACGTTCGGGCAGAAGAATTGTTGGCCGAATGAGCCCAACGGCGACCGGGTTCTGCACACGGGAACTGATCAACAGACGTGGTGTCCGGCGTTTGCATCCCACCAGTGCCTTCAGTTCCGCCAGCAATTCCGGCGGAGCGACGTTGGCCGATCGACAAATCACGCTCGCCTGAACGACTCCCAGCGCGAGCCAGACGATGCAGGCGACTGATCCCGATGCGAACAGCGCCAGAAACAAGAGAGGTCCGCTGGCCCCGATTCGTGAGCGGACGGACGGAGCTGCAGTGACGGCATCCGCTGGCGACTGTTCGCTTCGCGCGGGCGTCTCCATCCCACCGTTCGGGAGTTGTACTGGCGAGGCCGATTCCCCTTCATCATGTGCGTCCCAAACGGGTTCGACGTTGGGTTCCACGTTCCGACGCATCCCCAAGACTTCTTCCGCTACCGGCATCGACTGCGGTTCGATGGAAGCAACTGGCTGTGAGACGAGGGAGACTACGGGCCAACACGGAACGGCAACAGCCAGCGTGAGCACCGGCAATCCTAACACGGCGGCCCACGCGATTGACAAGCGTCGGGCGGGCTGTTTGATGAAACGCATTGCGATCAGCACGACGAGCAGCAGCAATGTGGCGGCGAGATGAAAATCGACCAACCACGCGTTTGATGCCTGGACCAGGGAGTTCATTCTCGTTTCTCCCTCTCATGCCGATTCACTGGGAACGGTCTTTCGCATCCTTGATCATCTCTTCTAGCTTGTCGAGTTCCTTTCGGCTGATGCGTCGTGACCGCAGGGCGTGTACCAGGTACTCGTCCAGTGCTCCGTCGAAGACCTTATCGAGAAAGCCGACCGCCAGATGTCGAAACGTTCGGTCGCGCTGGACTCTGGCCGAGTACGTATACGCCTTGCCCGTCCGTTCATGGCGCACCAGCCCTTTTTGCTCCATCACCTGCAAGAGGCTCAACACTGTGGTGTAGGCCAAATTGGCGCCCGCGGCGTTCATCGAATCACAAATGGCACGGACCGTTGCTTTCTTATGCCTCCAAAGGACTTTGAGGGCTTCAAGTTCTCGATCGGTGGGGATCAGGTCCGTCATATTCTCCTCCTACTGGTCGACCCGTAGCAACGCCTGCATTCTACTGGTCGACCAGTAAATTGTCAAGCGATTCGTGGGGCGGACGGAAGATCGGGGGCTTGCGTGCCGAAGGCACATCCCTATGTCAGCCAGGGTGGAGCGACCAGCGTGACAACGGTCGTCGCGCAACCCTGGGCGCGAAGCAGAGAAAAAGGGCAGCCCCAGAAGGGGCTGCCCTAACCGCCGGAGCTTTGCAGCTAGGGCCGCCCCCGTTGGGGCTTTCGGTTCTATCCGATCTCGTTTCCCAGGGGTCCGCGACATTCGCGGATTCACGTTGCTCCGCCCTTACCGCCAAAATCGGTTGACAAGGCGCTGTGCTCTTGCGAGGATCGAGCCAGTTATGTTGCCAGAGTCTCGTTCTGGAGGAGGTTAGATTGTTGGCTGGACTATCATCGCGAGATGCGACGGAACGGGAGTCGAGGATTCTGATGATCGCCCTTGTGATAATCTCGGCGTGTTTCGCAACGACCCAGTCGACGGCGGCCGAATTGGAATCGTCTGTCGTAGTTCTCGACACAACCGGCTTCTGGCGGATGTTTCATACGCTTTGCCCGCCGGTGATTCAGGCGCCTGACGGACCGGTGCCATTGATGGCCAACCGTCTCTGGCTCAACCACGAAACGCCGGAACCGCCAAACGACTGGGCTAGTCCTGAATTCGATGATGCCGGATGGGTCCGCGGACCGGGGGCGATGGCCATTGATTCAGCGTATGTGGCTCGCCTCTGTATGCGAGGCAAATTTCGTGTCACGAATCCGGCGGAGGTACGTGACCTGCGTCTGACGCTGGTCTACCACGGCGGGGCAATTGTCTACGTCAACGGCTGGGAACTCGCTCGTGCCCATCTTCCCGACACGGGACACCCCAAGAACGACTCGGCCGAACCGTACCCGCGCGAAGCGTACGTCTCGCCGGATGACACGCTGCTGAGCCTCCGACCCACGACCAAGGCGAAGCAGTCGGCCGAAATTCTCCGCGGGTACGATCTCCGCGATCGGAAGTTCGAAAACTTGGCCATACCGGCCACAATGCTGCGGCAGGGCGTCAACGTGATTGGCATCGAGCTGATTCGTGCGTCGTACCACTACGTCGTCGAAGAGAAAAGGGGCACTCAGGAGTACCTGTCGCGACAATTCAAGTTCGAATACGACATGAGTTTCAATACCTGTGAGCTTCAACGTGTACAACTCAGCGCAAGCAGCGCGGAGGGCCTTGTTCCGAACGCCACGCGCCCAGAGGGGCTGCAGGTCTGGAATTCGGACCTGATGGCGTCGGACTTCGACCTGGACTTCGGGGCCCCCTGCGAGTCGCTGCAGCCGATCCACATCGTCGGTGTGCGCAACGGGTGGTTTTCCGGCAAGGTTGTCGTCGGTTCGGATCAGGCGCTGACGGGCTTGAAGGCGGTCGCGAGTGATCTGACGTGTGGCGATATGACAATTGCGACGGCAGAAGTCGAGGTCCGCTACGGCATGCCTTGGGGACGCGAGAACGGGGTTTGGGGCTCCATTTACGGCATCGAAGACAACAAGTATTGGCGCTACCCGCGGGAGCCCTCGCTGCTGGGCGGATTGATGGAGCAGCCGGCGGCGGAATATCCAGTCCGCAACAAGGAGCCCAGTCGATACGACCTGAAGCTCCCTAATCAACCGGAGCCGGTCCCTGGCGCCGTGGTGCCGGTATGGGTAACGGTCCACGTGCCAAAGACCGCGTTGCCTGGTACGTATACCGGCCAGTTGAATATCCGTACCGACGACGAGCAGCCGGTGAACGTTCCAGTGGAAATCGAGGTCGCCGAATGGACGCTGCCCGATACGCAGGACTACCGCACCTGGATCGAGCTGGTCCAGTCGCCGGACACGCTGGCGGTGGAGTATGACGTTCCCCTCTGGTCTCCGCAGCACTGGGACCACATCGCTCACGCGATGGAACTGATCGGCCGCACCAGCAGTCGTAGCGTCTACGTGCCCCTGATCGCACAGAGCAACTACGGCAACGCCGAGTCGATGGTCCGCTGGATCGACAAAGGAGATGGCAACTTCGAGTTCGACTTTTCGGTCATGGAGCGGTACCTCGACACTGCCGAGAGACACATGGGCCGGCCAGAGCTGATCGTTTTCGTCATCTGGGACGTCTACTTGATGCGGCGCGACACGCACCGTTCCGAGTCGTCGCACGACCAGGAAGCCCGTACGCTACGCTTTTTGGAAGGGAACAACGCGAGAATCGGCGGCGGCCCGGCGGTCACCGTACTTGATCCGGTCACACAGGAGGTCCGCAACGTCGAATTGCCACGCTTCGATGACCCTCGCAGCACAGACTTGTGGCGGCCGTTGTTCGCTGAGTTGCGGAAGCGGTTGGAGAAACGTGGGCTACTCGGCGCGGCGGCGCTGGGCGACATGTCCGACGCCTGGCCGACCAAGCAGGAGTCGCTTGTACTGAAGGACGTTTCGGGGGACATGGGCTGGGTCTCGTTTTCGCATATGGGCGTACCCAACCTTAAGCTGCACGATGTTGCGTCCGTCGTCTATCAGGGCCACCACGTGGCCAATCGCTGGCCCGACATGGAGCAGGATCTCACGAGCTACCACGGCTGGAAGCGACCTGAGTTGCGAGTACAGTTTAACCGAATGAGCAGCCTCGACGAGTATTCCCCAACGCGATGGCGCAAGTTTGCCGAGGCCAACATCATTGGACAGCAGCGCGGCATCGGGCGGCTGGGCGGCGATTTCTGGCCCGCCGTGCGCGACCGTCGCGGTCGGCGGCGTGGCACGGTCACCGAGCGATATCCCCACAGCCAGCGACGCAACCTGGACATCTACGTCAGCCTGTTGGCGCCGGGGCCGGACGGCCCCATAGCCACCACGCGGTTGGAGGTCTTCCGCGAGGGCGTGCAGGAATGCGAGGCACGCATCTGCCTGGAACAGGCCCTGACCGACGAGCAACTCGCGGCGCGACTGGGTCCGGATCTCGCCAGCCGATGCCAGGAATGTCTGGACGAACGCTACATGTGCTTGTTCAAAGGCATGAGCACGCTGCGGACTAGCGGCCCACACCACACGCACGCCGTAGCCTGGTGGTATTTTCCGCTCGTCGACGGCCATACATGGTACATTGGTTCCGGCTGGCAGGAACGCAGCAAGAGACTATACGGACTTGCGGCCGAGGTGACAAAGAGGCTAGGCAACCTAGATTAGTCAGACCGCGCCGCCTATAGCCAAATCGTAACCCGAAGCGTAAGCGAGGGAATTGCCTCGAGTCGCTCCCTCGCTTACGCCTCGGGTTACTCTGGAATGTCAGAGTGGCGCTGCACATTTAGGAGATTTTGATGACAGGAACAAAGTGGAGAACTCTCGCCGCCCTGGCCTTTCTGGCCGCATGTGCGTCGACGGCCTGGGCGCTGATCAATCCGGACTTCACGCTGAAGGATCTAACCGAACAGGCGGATGGCGTACTGCTTATCGAGTTCAAGACCGTCAATGACGAGGGCACGGCTGTTGCTGCCGTCAAGGAAGTTCTCAAGGGCGAGTTCGACAAGCGAGAAGTGACCATCGAGATGCTGGCCATGCCCGAGGCGTTTCACGCACAGGGTAAGGGGGCCATGAAGATCATCGAAGCCGGCCAGAAGCAGGCAGTTCTGTTCATCGGTTTCTTCGAGGCCGAAGGCATTGAAAACTCTGGCGGTGACGATCAGGCCAAAGGATTCCTTCATTTGTCTGGCCAGTGGAACGCCCAGCACCAATGGTATGTGCTCGAGCGTTACGAAGATGTCTGGGACGTCACTCGCAACAGCAGTTATCTATTGGGTACATTTGCCGGCAGCACCGACATGACGCTACGGGCCGTCAAAGCATTCCGTGCCAATGAAGATTTGGATATGCCCGTGACGTGCGGGGTCGAGTGGGGCAAGGAAATCTATGTCGGCCGGTTGCAGGGCCAGTTCCGCGATGCTCGACCGATCGACCTTGCCGGCACCAACGAAACAGGCAAGGCAGATCTCTTCCTGGCCGGTGGCAGCGGTGACAGGATCTTCCGTTTCAACGAAGACGTCTTCGAGGACGTGGCGGCCGATCTTGGACTCTCGACCAAATCCAAGGCTTCGGCTTGGGCCGATTTCAACGGCGACGGGAAACTGGACTTGGCCAGTTGGGACGGCAACGCGTTGACCATCTGTTCCCAAACCGCTGGTGGTACGTTCGAGAGCAAAGCTTGCGAGACCGAGGGGGCGTTGACGGACGGTTGCCTGTCGTTGACGACTCTCGGCGTCGGGCCGCAGGGTCGCCCCGCGTTGTTGGCCAGTACTAAGGGCGGGCCGGTGCTGATGGTCGTCAATCCCGATGGCAACGTCGAGGGCAAACCACTGGTGGCGGATTCTCCAGCCGGGGACCTCGGCGAAGTCAGCCGTTGTGTGGCTGCCGACTTCGACAACGATGGCCTGACCGATGTCCTGCAACTGTTCGCCAAAGGTAGCCTGTTCTACCGGGGAAAGGCCTCCGGCGGGTTTGTTGCTCCGACGGAAACGCACATCTTTGGTGGCGAAGGTCGCCGTGCTGTCTGTCTGGGCGATTACGACGCCGACGGCCTGCTGGACGTCTTTATCAGCTCCGAAGAAAAGAACCGTCTGTGGCACAACTTCGGCGGCGGGAATTTCGTTGACATGTTGAACGTGTCGGGCGAAATCAGCTACCACGCTCAAGGCGGAGGGTGCAGCGTCAACACGGGCGATTTCAATAACGATGGGCGGCAGGACATCTTTATGGCCTTTGGCACGCAGATGGTTCCGCAGTTGTACTTCAACCGAGGCTTCCGGAGCTTCGGTGAATCCTACGAGGTGAACCTGTCTCACGGCGATAACAAGGATCGACTGCCGCAAGTTGGCGAGGGACAGCAGACCGGATGCCTCGGCGATTTCAACGGCGACGGGGCGCTGGATATGCTCCTGGTGCTGGCCGGCGGCGAGTGTTGGCTCTTCCCCCGGAAGGTCGAGGAGGACGTCGCACTTGCGGTCGTGGCGGGCGTCTCGACCGGCGGACACGCCGGGCCGGTGACCGTTATGGGTTGGCGTGACGAACGGCCACTCGGAGCGTTTGCCGTCCGCCCGGGCGATTCAGGGGCCTTCTTCGGAATGACGGAGCCCGGTCCGATCACCCTCCGGTGGCGGTTGCCCGGCGGCCAGTTACAGGAAGACGAAGTAATTGCCGAAGACGGGCCGGTGCGCGTTATGCTGGACGCCAAGTAGAGACCGGCGCTGCAAAGAAGATTGCAGGACGCGTCTCCAGGATTTCGCGACTTGCCCCTGCCTGCTCGCCAGGCAGGTGGACCAGTTTGAAAGGCTAGAGAAATCAGGCGAGTATCGCACCAAGACCCCTGCCGCCTCGTGCGGCAGGTGAATCAGTTTGGAAGCTTAGCCCGAGACTTACGCTCCTGCCAGACGAGCTGGCAGGGGGCAGGCGATGACGGATTTTCGTCGTTAGCCGGTCAAACTGGCGTTCCTGCCACGCGAGGTGGCAGGGGCGGCGAAGTTCACGCAACTGCGGGATAGAGACCGGATACTCCGTGACAGATATTTCGACCATGGATTCTTCTGCATTCATCGTCACCGCGTCGAGTGAGTTGCTGGCGGTCGTACCGGTTCTTGTGGGCCCTCTGCAGGCGCTATTGGTTATCCTGCCTGGCATTCTGGTTGCTCTGGCTGGCCTGATTTTCACGCTATTCAAACCATCGACTGTCAAGCGGCTTTTGCTGCTACTGTGGTCGCAGAAGTTGGTTGTGTTTTCGGCCTTGGTGTTGGTCCTTGCGGCTGGCTGGGGACTCACGACGCTCAAGCCGCTGATCCTGCCTGCCGCTACGGTTGATGTTGACGCGGCAACCGAAGGCACGTGGCCCTTATGGAGAGGCGGCCCCGAACGCCGTGGTGCAGTGCTGGGCGCCGAGGATCCGGCACATGGGAAGGTTGTCTGGTCGTTCGCCCATAACGGCATCAAGGACTTCTACTGCTCGCCGGCGGTTGTCGGTAACCGTGTGTATGCCACAAGTGCTCGCTGGGAACTGTTCAAGAAAGATGGCGCAATCTACAGCCTGGATGCCGACACCGGGAAACTCGTTTGGATGTTCGACTCGGACGGCTACCGGGCGACGTTCTCTTCCCCGGCCCTTTATCACGACAAGGCGACGGACAAGAGATACCTGGTCGTCGGCGAAGGTCTGCACCTGACTGACGACGCCAGGGTCTTCTGTCTGGACGTCAACGCCAGCGAGCGAGAACACGAAGGCGTTGTTCTCTGGTCCTACCGCACGAAGAGCCACGTCGAGTCGTCGCCCTGTATCGCCGACGGCAAGGTCTTCATTGGGGCGGGGGGCGACGGACTTTACTGCTTCAGCCTGGAACAAAAGGACAAAGTGGCTCAGCCTTTGTGGCACCTGCCGAGCGACGAGTATGCGGACTGCGAAACGTCGCCTATCTACCACAAATCTGAAGGGGACGAAACAGGCAAGGTCTATTTCGGGCTAGGCATCGGCGGGCAGGCCGTTGTCTGTGTCGACGCCGAGACGGGCAAAGAGCTTTGGCGTGTCGATACGCCCTATCCAGTGTTTGGCAGCCCGGCAATTTCCGGGAACAAACTCTACTTTGGCATGGGCCACGGCGACTTTGTCAACACGGCCGAGCAGGTGGCGGCGAACCTCCGGACCAAGCTGAAAGAGGAAGGCAAGAGCGATGCGGAGATCGCCGCAGAAGTCGGACGAATACGGCCCGTCGGCGAGGTGTGGTGTATCGACTTGGCCAGCCACAACGTCGACTGGAAATTCCCCGTCGGGCGCGTTGTGCTGGGCGCTGTGGCCGTGGACGGCGATCGGATCTATTTCGGCTCGCGCGACGAGCATTTGTATTCCGTAAGCACCGATGGAAAGACCAGCCGCAAATGGAACGCTCGCGCGTCGCTTGTCACCTCACCGGCCGTTGCCAGAGAACACGTCTATACAGTAACGGAAACCGGCCACCTGTACGGCTTGGACAAGAAAACAATGTCACCCGTGTGGGACGTGTCACTAAACGCCCCATCGTTCAGTTCGCCGGCCGTGGCCCGAGGGCATGTCTACGTCGGGTCGACCGGCAAGGGACTGCTGTGTGTCGGAGAGTTGGGGCGAGAGAAGTCGACGCCGCTTTGGTGTGGGACCCTGGGCGGTGCCGGAAAATCCGGGTGGACCGACGACAGTATGCTCCCCGAACGCGGTTCCTATGCCTGGGGATATGTCGGTCAGGCCGACGAAGACGGTACCAAGCCCGGGCCGCCGACAATCCACGCTCCTGCCGCATATGTCAATGGTACGTTTTATGTTGGGCTCAAGCGCCCGGATTCCTGCGGGCTCGCTAGACTGGATGCTGAACAAGAAACGAGTGAGAAATCGACCGGAGACGAACGGTCCAGTCATCGAGCGGGCGGCAAGCTGGCACAGCGATGGTTTGCCCGGTGCGAAAACGCGATCTACCTATCGGCGGCAGCGTCCTCGAACGCCGTCTTCTTTGTCGACGGCGGGCCCGGCGACAGTGGCCGATTGCTGCGGCGACTGGACTGCGAGACTGGCAATGAGCTTTGGACGCATCCCGTCGCAAAGGACGCCAGTGGCGAGTGCGTCATCACCCACGACACTTTGTTTGTCACAGACATTGCCACAGGGTTGACGTGCCTGGATATTGGCACGCCCACGGCGAAAAGAACACTATGGCAGGCCCATGTCGGCCAGGTCGTCGGGCAGCCGGTGATCACGGAGGACATGATCATCGTCGCCGTACAATCGCCAGATCAACTCGTCGTGCTCGACCGATCTAATGGCGTGCAGCTTCTGGTCGTGCCGCTGGAATCGGCCCCGAGGCCCGGGCCGTTGTTGATGGGGAACCAGGTGTGGTTCGGTGCTGCCGAAGGCGTCAACTGCTACGATTTGGCCCGCGGCAGAATGGGCGAGACGATTGATACGGGGCCGGTCGCAACTCGGCTTGTGGCGGCGACGGACCGACTGGCCTGCGTGAACGAGGCCGGCGAACTTGTCGTGGTCACACTCAAGCGAACGGAAGACGCCTTTGACGGCCATTGGACACTGAAGTCGGTGAACCGCACGCCCGACGCCCTGACTTCTGTCCCGCCGGTGCTGACCGACAATGCGGTCTTGTACGCCACTGATGATTCGTTGCGCTACTATGACCTCGGGTCGCAGGAAGATTCGTTATGGACTCGGATCCGGGCCTCGTTCCCCGGCCGGCTAACGACGCCGATGATCGTAGCCGACTCCCACGTGTTCTTTGCAACGGACAAAAGAGGATTGGTATGCATGAAGCCGAAGAGATGAATACTGAAGCTTCACGCCTGATTTGCTTCTTCGGGGACAACTCGCGCCAAAGCGCCCCGCAGGGCAAGGATGTCGTCGGCGGCAAGGGGGCGAGCCTGGCCGCGATGAGTTGCGCAGCGTTGCCAGTGCCTCCCGGCTTCACCATTTCGATTCCGTGCTGCCGGTACTACCACGAGCACGGCAACAATTGGCCGGAGGGGTTGGAGAGCGATTTACGGAAAAACATGGTCCGGCTCCAGGAGCTGACCGGCAAGGGATTTGGCGAGGGAGCAGACCCTTTGCTGGTTTCGGTTCGCAGCGGAGCGGCCGAGTCGATGCCTGGTATGATGGATACGATCCTGAATTGCGGCTTGCACCCGGCCCTGGCAACGGACGTACCAGACGAAGCCCACTTCTGGACTGTCTACACCCAGTTCATCCGGCAGTTCGCTCACATCGTCGCTGGCATCCCCTTCGCCTCGTTTGACGGCGTGACCGAGAAACTCGGTGAACCTGCGGGACCTACAAGAGCTTTGGCCGAAGCCCACATCCAACTGTACGAGCGCGAGTCGGGCCGCGAGTTTCCGGTGACCGCGTGGGACACTCTGCGCGAGTGCATCAATGGTGTATTTGGTTCCTGGAACAACGAGCGGGCTTGCATCTACCGCAAGGCACATGGACTGGAACACCTGGAAGGCACTGCCGTCAACGTGCAGTCGATGTTCAACTCGCAGGTTAGCGGCGTCGCGTTCACGGCCAATCCGGCAAAACCGGCTGCCGAAGAGATCATCGTTGAAAGCTCCTACGGGCTGGGCGAGTCGATCGTCTCGGGTGAAGTGACGCCGGATCGTTTTGTGTTGGATTACGGGAGCTTGGATATCAAGGAACGGACGCTAGGCCGGAAAGATCACGTCGTGACCGGCTTGGGCAAGGATAGCGATGCTGCGACCTTCGACCCCACCGCCTCGTCACTGACCGACGATCAAGTCGTGGAAGTGGGTCGCTTGGCGTTGAAGGTCGAGGCACACTTCGGCTTTCCGGTTGACATTGAATGGGGATTGGCCGACGGCAAGTTCTCACTGCTCCAATCGCGCGCCATTCGCGGGCTCGACGTGACTCGCGATGCGGAACTTGGGCGACGCGAAGAAATCGAGCGTCTGAAGCGTCTGGTGTCCGAATCACGGAAGAAGGCCAAAGTCTGGATCGTTCACAACTTGGCCGAGACCCTCCAGACGCCGACTCCGCTGACCTGGGACATCATTCGTGGCTTTATGAGCGGCAACGGCGGCTTCGGCCAGATGTACAAGGACTTTGGCTACCGTCCGAGCAAGCGGGTTTGCGAGGAAGGTTTCCTGGAGCTGATCTGCGGGCGGATCTATGCGGACTCGGACCGCGCCTCCGAGCTGTTTTGGGAGAGTATGCCATTCGCATACGACCACCAGGAATTGTTGGCTGATCCGCGGCTGCTGGACACGGCGCCAACGAAGTTCGACGCTGACCGGGCCGATGAGAAATTCCTCTTGCGGCTGCCGGGCAACTTGCTGGCCATGTTCCGCGCGAAAGGCAGGATGAAACGGGCTCGCCGCGATGCGATCAAGGCGTTCGAGGAAGTCGAACTACCGCGGTTTCGTCAATACGTCAACGAGAAACGCGAGCAGAATCTCACGGCACTCCCGACAGATGAGGTCATCGCCGAGTTGCATGACCGCGTCCGGCGTGTCCTCGCGGATTTCGGCAAAGAATCGCTGAAGCCCGGTTTCTTCGGCGGCTGTGCCCGGCTTGAGTTGGAGGCCAAGCTGACGCAACTGTTGGGCCGCGTCGAAGGCGAGAAGCTGACACAAGTGCTGATCTCCGGCCTGGACGGCGATACGACAGTCGAGCAGAACGCAATGCTGTTCCGCGTCTCGCGAGGCGAAGAGACGATGGAAGAATTCCTCGAACGCTACGGTCACCGCTGCGCCGGCGAGATGGATCTGGCTAACCCGCGATGGCGGGAGGATGACGCTTACCTGCGGCAGATCGTCGACAGCCAGAAGACCAGCGAAGAGCATTCGCCGGCATCGTTGCACAAGCGAAACAAGGAACGTCGTGAGCTGGCGATGCGAGAACTCCCGGACGTGCTGGCTCAATGGGGCGGCAGCTTCATGCGCGAGGAGATGGAGGGCCTGGCAATCGAAGCGCAGACCTTGCTGCCTTACCGCGAGACAGGCAAACACTACCTGATGATGGGCTGCGACCTGATCCGAACGGCCATCGTTGAACTGGGGCGGCGATGGGAGCTAGACAGTGACGTCTTCTTCCTGCATCTGGATGAACTGGGGCAACTCGAAAACGATCGCGACCGGCTGGTTCAGGAGGTCGCACAGCGGAAGGTCCGTTGGCAGTCGGCCCGGCTGCTTGACTTGCCCGATGTGATCAGCTCCGACAACCTGGACGAACTGGGGCTGCCACGACAGATCGAGGCGGCCAGTGAATTGGAGGCCCGATCGCTTGCCGCTGGCGTGGTCACCGGGACGGCACACATCGTCTTCGACCCAAGTGATGCGACGGACCTGGGCGATGACTGCATCCTGGTCTGCCCCAGCACGGACCCGAGTTGGACGGCGCTGTTCACGACCATCAAGGGCCTGATTGTCGAGCGCGGCGGCGTGCTCAGCCATGGCGCGATCACAGCCAGGGATTTCAGTATCCCTGCGGTGGCTTGTCCGGACACGACACAGATCATCAAAGACGGCGCCAAGGTCCGCGTGGATGGTGACCGCGGTCACATTTCGATTTTCGAGGATTAACGAAGTGCTTAAGACTCTGAACTCGATAATTCTGCAGATGGGCGACCCGCTGCTGAGCTGGTTGCTTTGTTTGCCCAGGGACGTCGCTCTGTTTATTGTGGCCCTTGGCACAGCTCTGATCCTCATTGGTGTGCGGCTATTCACCACCAACCAGGATATGCTCGGCCGATTCAAGAAGGACAAGAAACGGCTCAAACAACTCAAACGCGAGGCCAAGAAGACTGGCGATAAGGATGCCGTTGTCCGGTATCGGACGACCACGGGGCAAATCGGCATGAGGACGATGAAGGCCGAAGGCAAACCGCTGCTGGCATCGCTGATACCGATCGCCATTCTGGCCTGCTGGTGCTGGGGCCGAATCGCATACGTGCCCTTTTCTCCCGAAGAACCTGTTCGAGTGAGAGCCTACTTCCCCGTCAGTGAGATCGGCAAACTTGTGCACATCATCCCTCAAGAGGGCATCGAAGCTGACGGCCGTTGGATCCAGGTAATCGAACGCGATGTTGACGAGGCGGGAAAGGAGATCGACAACGGCGTGGCGAGATGGGAGCTGCGCTGCGACGAACGCGACGAGGAATACCCTCTGCAGATTCGCTACAACGGCAGGGCTTACGAGAAAAGTCTGGTCGTCGATGGCCGGCGATACGCCGAACCGGTCAAGTTCTATGATGACGACACGATCCTTTGTAGCGAGATCGACATGGCGGACCGAGAGTACAAGCCGTTCACTATCATCCCTGGTTTCTCCGCGTTGGCCATGCCGCCCTGGATTGTGGGCTACTTGATCATCGTTCTACCGTTCTCGTTTCTCCTGAAGCCGGTCCTGCGCATTCACTGAATGCGTAGGCCGGACCAAGTCCGCGCAGTTCCGGCTTTTGACCGCGCCCGTGCCGGAACTGCGCGGACTTGGTCCGGCCTACTCGCCTACGGATCCGTCAACCGACGTCTTCCCAGTTTCTGTTCCACCTCACCCGCGAGCGCGAATAGTCTCTTATTACGCGATTGCCAATCCGAGGCGGCAAACCATGCTCGCCCCTTGGCTTCTTCCTCCGACCTCATCTTTCGCGCAATACCGTCCCAGTAGCCTGGCAGTTTCTTCCCCTTCTCCTTTGTCAGCGCGTGCCAAATCGCTTCGATTGGATGGCGGGCATGGATGACGTCCAGGCTGTTCAGTTCCTCCTCATTCGACCAAATGGTCTTCCACATTGCCCGTTGACGTTCGTTGAGCATTTCCCGACATTGCTGGGCGAGTTCGTCGCCGAGTTGTTTCCTTTTGGCTGAATCAAGCAGGACGCGCTCGATGAAGATCCTTGCCTCGCATTCCTGGAGTCCCTCACGCAGGTTCTCAAGACGGGCAGTAGCCACTGGGCCTTCAGGGCCGGGGGCGAGCAGCCAGTTTTCGATATCTAGGTTGCGCCAGTTGACATCGGGGTAGCGGTGGTATGCCGCCCCGACGCGCCGGCCACGTTTGTCCTTGACGACATACCACACGTCGGCGCCAAGCCGGCCTATACCCCGCTGGTCGCCCGTGATATTGAAAGCGGGAAGAAGCCGCATTTGCAGGAACGAAGCTGAATTGGGCCAACCGTTCCGCGCGAACCGGACGACCAGGGCCTGGTTACGCCAACCGTAATGTCGACTGGCGTCAGGGTTCACCTGATAGCCCAGGTCATAAACGTGTGCTTGGTAGCCCATGTCAGCGATCTCGTGCAATAGCTTGTTGCCTACGGCCGGTTTTCCCTGCAACCGACCGGGGTGGGCATGGGAC
Organism: uncultured Pirellulaceae bacterium; assembly: GCA_964623055.1. GTDB lineage: Bacteria > Planctomycetota > Planctomycetia > Pirellulales > Pirellulaceae > JADHUC01. The sequence continues at coordinate 8,041 of CAZURK010000022.1, read as the reverse complement.
GCCCACGGCAAGCCTCCGGATACCTCGTCAAGGAACGCCACTTCTTCCTTGGAAGGCCAAACGTCGGAGACCATCCCCAGCATCATGGCCTCTTCGAGTCCCCGGCGCTGCATGCGTTTTTGCAGCTCAGCGAACAGCAGTTGCCACAGCGTCTTGCTCTTCGGGTCTTCGAAGCGGGGCAGGTAAACCCGCTCCATCTCACGCGTCTCGGGATCCACGACCGTAACGCGAGGCCCTTTGCCCATCAGGGCCTGGCGAGCTGCTCTCACTTCCTCGGTCTTGACCGACCGTTCGAGGCTGCGTTCTGCCAGATACAGTTCCCAAACCTGGAACGTCACCATCTTCGGCGTGCCCAGATTCTGTTCGGCTACGTCCAGGTACTTGTCCATGATGGAGAAGTCGTAGTCGTACTGGTACTCTCCCTTCTTCACCCAGCGCACCATGGACTGCTCGTTGCCAAAGTTGGTTCCGCAGAGGATCGGGATGTAGACGTTTCGGCAACCAACTTCCCTCATGTATCCGAATGACTTGGCGATCAGTTGCCAGTGCTGTTCCGACCATAACGGCACTTCATATTCCAGCGCCAGTGAATCGGGCGACTGGATCATTCCCACCCAGGTCCGAAAGTCCTGTGTGGCCGGCAGCGTCCAATCCACAACCTCGAACTCGACGGGAATCACACACGGAGACAACCCGACCGCCTCCACCGTCATGCTTCCCGAATACGTGCCCGGTTTGGCGTCGTGAGGAACTTTGACAGTCAGCCACACGGCGGCCATGGCTCGACCGTCGGACGTCGGCACCTCGGCCGGCGGGGATTCCAAGAGGATATCCAGCCCACGAGGGCGGTATCTCCCTGAATTCCGATCCCAGGCGACAGCGTAGCGCACAAAGACGTTCTCAGAAGAGAGTTTCCCCCCTTCCATCGTCAGTTCGCCCGTCGAGGCCCGCAGACCCTTGATAGGAGCGGAAGATTCCACAATCACCCGGCCCGAGAAGACGCCATTACGGGTGCCAACAATCGAGATCGGCCCCAGACCGTCTGATGGCACACTTGTCCGCGCGTCGGAAAAGAGATCGCTGTTCCAGAGTCGCAAAGTCACCGCCGTTTCTTCGGCGGACATAGCGAATGAATTGTCAAGAACAATCGCGACCAAAACGGCGGCCATTCCGCATCTCATCCCGTCCTCACCTTCTCTTGTTTCTCTCGAACTCTTGTTGTTTCCCAGTCTGGAAGCAAGCCATTGGCTCCTTTTGATTCCAGCTTACTCTGACAGCTTGTTCCGGGTAATCTGCTTCAGGACGGGTTCCAAGATCAGGGTGCCCAGTTCCTCGCGTTTGCCCCGGGCGTGGATGGTCATCGCGTCAGGGATGATGACTTTGTGGAAGTATTCACGGACGTCCTCGACCGTTGCCTGGCTGACTTGCTCGGCATTTCCGATCGCTACCAACATCTCGGTCAGGCGGAGAGTTTTGCTGAATAGCTCGATCCGTTTGGCTTCGTCCGAATCGGGCTTGGTGCGACCGGCGGCCTCGTCAAGAAGTCCACGGGCCCGAACGAGTATATCGAGTTCTTCGTCGGTCCACTCCGTGAACTGCCGGGTCCAGCGAAACAGTTTCTGTTCGGTGCGGCGATTCAGATGGTTGCAGAACAGGTCTTCGAGCAGCGTGAAGTAGGCCAGCATTTCCCCGGCTGCCCGGCCGAACATGTCGTCGCAGAACTGCTTCAGCTCGGCTTGGACGTCGGCGTGTGGGTCCATCCACAGCCGGGCCATGAGATAGAGCTTAGGTCCGTCGAGTCCCCAGTTGGGGCCGGCCTCAGCATACGCGCAGCGGATAGGCGCACCCATCTTTTCGAACTCCAGGAAAGTCTTCTGGAAGTAGCCCGTGTAGATCCGCGGTATGAGGAACCCATAACCATAGGACCAGTCGTGGTGCCCCACGGCCGACGCGGCGTTCGTCCAAGCCTTGATATAAGACAGGTTGTCGGTGAAACGCTTGTCGATGACGATGTCCGATATCTTGAAGACCATCCAGGCAATGATGTTCTTGTGCAGCTTGAAGGGCGGCGGCTTGCGCACCGACGCGTACACCAGGCCGACAATCTTCTTGTCCGGGTGTGTCTTTTCCATCCGCTCCGCCACTTTGTTCAGCCAGGCCCAATACAGGTTGCTGAGGCCCTGCACCCGGCCGTCTTCTTCGCCGAGGTTGGCGATATGCGCGGTGACGACCTCGCTGGCCAAGTCACGCTCGCAGTAGACATGGGCATCCTGGATGGAGAAGGCCACGTAGCCGATCCCAGGGTGCTCTCGGAAGAACTCGGTGGCGGACTCGACAGCGGCATCAACAAGCGTTGGCTCGGAAAAACAGGGCTGCCACCGCTGATCGCCGGGCTGCGGGATGTACCGCTCGCCGTTGAGCGTGGGGAAGATCTTGGGGTACTTCTCCGCGTACCGATCGGGCAGGAAGCGATGGTACATGGTGTGCTGGTGCGACGTGGGTCGACGATCGAGGCCATGCAGGGTCATGAAGGTGCCGCCGTCGGGGGCGCCGTGCGTGTGGCTGGCGGCGACCTTGACGTACGGTGCCTCGGTGATGTCGATTCTGCATAGTGTGATGGGCGTCTTTTCGGGGCGGCTGGTGAACAGTTCGCCCGGCATGTAGAAGCGGACGCCGCAAAGACGGTCCAGGAAGCGCACCACGCCGTACAACGCTCCCTTGTCGCTGCCGCCGGCGAAGATCACAGCCTTGCCCCGGCGACGAATGCGAAAGCCGAACGGTTCCAGCCCCTTACCGTCCGCATCCGCGGCGAATCGCGTCTGCCCGACGGCCAGGACGGCGTCGTGCGCGAGGTCCTCGTCCAGCTTGTACTCGTTGACGATTTCGAAGCCCTGTTCGATGTCGTATGCCCGGCGCAGGTTTGACTGCAGCAGCCGAGCGGTATTCAGATCGGCGTAGTGGCAGAAGGTACCGACGACGATCAGCGTGCCGTCCGGCGTCAACACCATCGGTTCGGTCGAGAGCGGGTCGTCGGGGCTGATCGACGCTTCCGGGCGGGGGCCCTTGAGCGGCGTGGCTGGCGGAGGCATGAGCGAGTCGGCCTTGGCCTCGAAGCCCGAGCGGATGCCGGCCGTGATCCGCAGTTCGTCGATCAGCCCGCGAAAGGCGTGTTCGCCGCCAATGTACCACTTCATGGACGCGCCGATGGCGATCCACACACGACCCTCGTAGGGCGTTGGGATCCACGGCTGCGCGGCCTGTTTGGCGGTAACCTCCTCGCCATCGAGGTACAGCCGCAGTTCGCCATTGCGATCCCGATCGACCACCGCGGCCACCTGATGCCATGCGCCGTCGAACAGTGTCTCGCCGACGTCCGTGCTGCTGACTCCCGCAGTGTGATTGGGCCCGGCGTTGAGGACAAACTGCAGCCTCTTGCCATCGACAATGCTCAGAATCATCATCCGTCCGTTGCCCATCAGCGAACCCAAGAGAGCGTAGCTGTCCTTGGCCTCGTCGATATCGGGCTTGACCCAGCATTCGACCATCCAGGATCGGTCACCGAAGTTCAGCACGGTTGACGGTCCCGCGGACAAGCCGCCCTTGTTCGTGCGGATCGCCTTGCCGAATTTGCCGGCGGCGTACTCGACCTCCTTGATGGTCTCCGATCCGACGCGTCCGGCACAGTCGGCGTGGTCACCATCGAAGTGCAGCAGCAGGAGCGTCTCTTCGTCTGTCTTGAACGGTTTCCGGGGCTGGCATAGCCCCGGGCTGCAGTAGAGGACGACGACAACGGCGATGATAACGTTTACCTTCAAAATGGACTCCTCTGAGCAGGGCATCCGACATCCAGCGGCGAGCCATAACGTCGGGGGTGCGACACTTTGTGGCACGCGAATGTGCCGCATCGTATACGGTGACGGCAGGGCACGCAACTGAGTGCGCAAGGCATGATGTTTGCCGCCGTCATTCTGATCGGCTGCAGCCTGGGTGGGATCGGCGAGGCAAATCGTCACGCCTTTGAGCTGACCCCCGAACTATTCTCTTTGCCGTCATAGGATGTGGGTTTTCCTTTTATCCGTTCGATACGCTCTTCGAGATCGTTAAGTTCGCATTCGCAGGCTTTGCAGTCCTCTTTCCGATCGTGTTTACGGTCGTGAAGCTCGGCGGACTTGATCCAAGACATGGAATCGCCTCGGTGGTAGTCGGACAGTTGCTGATAATGGCCTTCTTCTGCGGCTGGCTGCCTTCTTCCTGGCTCTACGGCTTCGAGTCGTACCCGCTGGCCTTGACGATTTGTTTTGTCATTTGCCTCTGGGGAAATCGAGTCGCAAAGAAACGAATGCGACGTTGAGTTGAGAACGCGAATCGACCGTAGCTGCGTTCGCCAGAACGCGGGTCTCCCAGCATCCGACCGCACTCTGGCGAGTGCAGCTACAGTCTTGAAACGCCCTCAAAATACGTTCTGAGAGTTAGAGGACATCCAGAATGCCCGCGTGTTTCGCTTGGTCGTTCAATTGCGGCGGTCGGCGCAGCGGCTTTCCAGCCCCCGTTGTGGGATCGTGGTTCGCGTGTCGAAAACGGCGGGCTTCCGATCCACATCATGAAAGGTATGAGTAGATAGGGCGGCTGCTCAGTCGCAAGGCGTAACGCCGCGGATCACGCGCGGCTGTAAGCCGTCGCGGGCATCCGGCTTGTTGGACTCTCCCTATCTTTGCCAGCCCTTGAACTGGCCTGTTGTCTTGAGGAGGACTGTCTCCTTCTCGTTCAAGATCTCCAATGTGCCCTCAAAACTCTCCCCTCCGGTGAACGTGCCGAATCGTTGGTCATATTCTCCCGACAGGTAGACGGCATTGTCCTCGATCAGGAAGAACACGATATCTCCGTCCTGATAGGGAGTGCCGAGGTACTCAGCTTTCTGCAATCGGGAGGATTTGCGTGTCCCCTCGTCTGGGCAGTAGACAGGATGGGATATCTTGATGTTGACTCCAGCGTAGCTGGTGTCCGGCTTGGCTCGCAAGTAGCCATAGAACGTGTCACAGTCTTGGATTCCGGGGAACCGCTTGATCTCCTCGTCTTTGAGTGGTGTAGAGAAGAACAGCTTAAAGAACGGTGCATGGCGTTCTTCAACACGGTATGTCTTCGGGCCATCCGCGATGCCCGCAAGCTCGCGCATGGTGGGCAGAGCCTTGGCGAATGTTGTCTTCCTCCCGAGATCCGCCCCGTGCTCGTGCAGAACTACGTAGATGTCATGCTGCGTACTGAGTTTGATGGCCAGGCCTGAAATTTTGGTTTCATAGGATTCGTAAACACCGAGCGTGACCTTCCGCCCAGACTCCCCGACTGTGACACGGGTGAGGTCGGGCGGCTGGAAGAGAACTGTAACTCGGAAGGAAGAGAAGGTCTTGTCGCCGTCAAGATACCCGTTGTAGATCCTGTAGTCCCTGGGCAGGTCCTTGTCTGCACCCGGCATGAACTCAAACAGAAATGAGTCCTCTCCATCAGATGGCCACTCCGGCCCAACGGATCTTGCCTTTGCGATGAATGAGCCGTCCGGCTCTTTCCCTACCTTCCATAGGGGAGAAAGCATCAGATCGTTCAGGAAACGGTCAGGTTCCGAGACGTCTATCTTCGGGAGATTTGGGAGCGTGCCGGTGGCGTCATGAACCTTCTTGGGTGTGAACGCCTTGGGGCCACATGAACTGCAGAGCGTTGCAGCCATCAGAATGCCCGTGAGTCGGATCATTGTTTTCATGTGCTTGAGTCCAACGAGTAGCGCTTTATTGCTCATCGCTCCGAAGACTCCGCGACGAGCAATAAAGCGCTACTCGTTGGACTGAGCCGCGGAGCGTGCGGCCGCTGGACGCGGCTGCTATTGGAGATTCTATCAGACGACCGCGGAACGGGAAAACAGGATGGGGTGGCTGGCGGGGGGGTAGATAGGTCTGGCAGGAGGGCTGTCGAGATGGTCCGCGGTGACGGGAGTTGGAAAACACGCTGGAAAACGACTGGCGACGCCTCGGTATCACGGATCGGCACAGAGCGTGTCCGCTCGCGTCGGTGGCACGCGGTGAGAATGGCCACGGGATGGTTAATGCGAGTCATCCTGGGATTTCCGGCTAGGAAGTGTTCCAAGCCTCGAACTCGGGGAACGGCGCCGGGGCGTAGGTCGGATCCGGCGCTGGACGAAGCTTCAGCAGCGGCGCACGCTGCAGCGGCTCGCCGCAACGCGGACAGCGATCCACGTCGATGCCCAACAGATGTTGCATCCACTCGGCGGCCGTGCGGGGCTGGTTGTCGGTCTTGGAGGACGCTCGGCAGCCCAACAACTGCCGGCACCGCGCCAACAGCTTTCGCTTGACGCGATTGGCCAGCAAGCCGTAGTGCCGCACGCGGAGGAAGCTGTCCGGCAGCACGTGCTGCAAGAAGCGGGTCAGAAAGGCCTCGGCGGAAAGGACCTCCTCTTTGACCCGGTCACCGTCGCCACGATCCCGGTAACGAAACGTCACTTCCCCGTCTTCGCAGTCCACAAGCCGGTGGTTGCTGATCGCCACGCGGTGCGTGTAACGCCCCAGGTAGTCCAACAGCCCTTCGGCCAGCAGATCGGCCAAGCCGTCCAGGTACTTACCGCGGAACACCTTGCTCAAGCTACGCACCGCAAACAGGAATTGCCGACCGCCCGCGATCCATCGCGAGCCGTCTGGCGACAGCGCGCCTGAGGCGATGATGCAGTGCTCGATGGCCCACATGGCCTTGCGTTGGGCCGACGACAGGCGGTGGGTCCTGCGGTACGCCTGACCGTGACGCCGCACAATATCGGCCAGTTCACAAGAAGTCCGCTCTGCGGCGACAGCCTTTGGGGATTCGGTGGGCGACATGGCTATTACTCCAGTCCCTCGGTGTCCAAAGGCCGACGCAACAGATCCAGAGGGCTGCGGACGGTTCCCAAAAACCTACTGGTCACGTGCAAGTACTTGGACGTGGTGCTCAAACTGGCGTGGCCCATCAGAGACTGGATCGTGGACGACGGCACGCCGGCTTCCATCAAGTGCGTGGCAAAAGAATGCCGTAGCGAATGGATGCCTCGACCGTGTTTGATCCCCGCACGCTTCTTCGCCTGGCCAAAAACCCTCTGCGCTGGGCCCGCGGTCAAACGCTGCCCCGGCTGACTGCCCTCGAACAGCCACCGCTGCGGACGATACGCTCGCCAGTAGATGCGCAGCTCTTCGAGCAACCGTTCGGAGGGCAAGGTGTAGCGGTCTTTGCGTCCCTTGCCTTGATTGACGCGGATCAGCATCCTCTCGGAATGGATGTCCCGTGGTTCCAGACGCACCAGTTCGGAGACGCGCAAGCCATCGGCGTAGGCCGTCATCATCAGCACGCGGTGCTTGCCGTTTCGCGTGGCGTCAAACAGACGCTCGATCTGGCTACGGCTGGGCGGTTCGGGCAATCGACCGCTCCGTTTGGCCGGCACGCGGAGGGTGAAATCCTGGCGGCCCAGCACCTCACGGTAGAAGAAGCGGATTCCAGCCAGCTTCTGGTTGCAGGTACTGAAAGCCACCTTCCGTACGGTGATCAGATGGTGAAGAAAGTCACGAATTTCCTCGATGGCAATCGCATCGGGTGAACGGCCGAAGTACTGGCCAAGTCAGCCACGGCGCTCACGTAGGCCTCGATCGTCTTCGGTGCCTTGCGATGCAGTTCCAGTTCGCGGATCATCTTAGCGCGCAGGGGAGTCATGTCGACAGCTCCTTGGAAAAGGGGGCAACGGGTAACAAAAAGCACAACCCGTCAATGTCCCCTCCCAGGTTGCCGTCGGCTCCCCCTGCGCACAAAAAAATCCCGGCCATACTGGCCAGGCTTGAGCCCTCTACCAACCTCTCACGCCTGCCGCGAAGCGGTTTAGTTCAACGTTTAGGATAACCGGGCCGGGAGTTGACGTGAACGAGCGAAGCGAGCCAGCCCGGCTTTTCCGGCTCCGGTGCATCCCCTGGTGTGCGACCAGTAGGTCGCTTTTCTATATGTCCTACAGTTTACCACAACG
>CAZURK010000021.1:0-89818 GCA_964623055.1 uncultured Pirellulaceae bacterium | reverse complement strand
CCGAATCAGCCAGCCAGGGCGTCACAAACTCCTGATGCGACCAGCCAAGAAACTCGACAACGACTTGATGTACTTCAGAGCTCTCGAACTAGTACCTGTTGAGCCAAAATCCCCGGGAGATTGAGAAAGAAACGCGTGTCTATCTGAAGGGTTAAGCGGGCCAGCACGATTCCTGAACTTTGAATAGCTCTGACGCGTCTTCTTCACCCACTGACGTATTCATCTCGCGGAAAAGGCCAGCGTTCTCGAATCGACGCAAGTTCTGTATCACATCGAGCCAGAAGAAGATCCGCGTCCGGCGCAGGTTTTCCGATCTGTCTCTGCAATTCCAACACGATTCGCCTATGCTCAGTCCACTTTCTCTCGGCCGCTTCGAGTTCTCGCCAGAAATCTCGCAAGAATGGTCGTCTGTTGAACTGCAGACGACGAATCGTGTACTTGGCCGGCTCCGAAAGATGGACGACTCGGCAGTGGTCTCCGCTTTTGGGTTCGCGGGCGAGGCGGAAGTGCTCGTCCGGATCTTCGGCACACGGATCAACAAACCTCATCCCCTGGGCCAGTTCCTCGTCCGTCGGATAGTCCCCCTTGCGGTTGTTGCAGACATCGCAACTGTAGTAGAGATTGGCCCAGGCGAGCTTGAGATCGGGGTGCCTCGATTCCGGAAGGAAGTGATCAACCTTCATTCCTTCTTCGCCCCCCAATTTGTCATCCGGTGTAACGCAATACGCGCAGCGATGGCGAAACAGAACTCGAAGGTAGGTCACGTACTCGCGCGGTCGCGAAAACGGTCCGGGATCCTCGCCCCGTCTGATTCTCATTGCTGACTCCGCTTCAAAGACACAGAGACAGCCCGATCGCTCAGCGCCCGGAGGCGTTGTTCGAATTCATCAGGAGCCGTCGACTCGACAACCGGCACGCATCGTTTGTTGGCGCGGTTGACGGCATAATCACGCCCATCGACCTCTGCCTGCAACCTATGAAGTCGATTTGCCTCGCGTTTTGTCAATCTTTCAGTCTCGGCCTTCTCAAGCAACGCCTCGTACCGCGCAAGATCGCTTTTGGACAGTTCGGGAGAACTTCCGGCGAGTGATCGCTGGTACGAATCCGTCAGGTACGCATACAGGGGAACGTCCGGCGTTTCCGCGGGATAGTACTCGGTAAACGGAATCGGAATCCCCGGTCGCTGTTCGCCGCGAAATTGTTCCAGCAGGAGTCGTTCTGATCGCGCCGGAAGAGCGTAGAGTCGGAGTACTTCGGCATCGAGAGTGAACAACAGGCTCGACAGTTCCTGATTTGCGAAACCGTCCGGGTTGAACATGTCGCGTGGTCCTTTGCCCGCAACTTGGATATACGCAGCTGCAATCTCGCAAATGCGCGACTCCACCATGTCGTCCACAGGCGGTACCGGGAGGTTCTCGATGATTCCCTTCGTTACGTCTCGTTTCAGTAGATGCGTATTTGCGAATAGGTTTGCAAGCGGCGAGACTAGCAACGCCCACAACAAGGTTGGATCCACCTCGGCAAGTGGGCGCACGGACAAGAAGCGACTGGTAAACGGTCGCCCCTTTCGATCAACGAATGGCTTCAGACGCCAAGGGCCACGACCAACCGGACCGTAGTTCAATAGCACCTGAGGAACACAATCCTTTCCGGTCCCTGGCCGGCGAACTACTTCGTCGGCGAGATTGAAGTACTTCATCGGAGGGTGTTCGTGGATTGCCCAGCCACCAGTGCTGGACGCGAAGCCAAGTCGCGACCCCGCAAAATGTTCATCCTCAACCGTCTTTGCCCCTTTCGGTCTACCACGTCCTTTGAATTCCAGTCCCTTGCCAACGTCTGCTACTGAGGCCAGCGACGGATAATTCCGAAGAAAGCCCCAAATTTCTTCATCGAATTCCGCAATCCAAAGCGCATTCTCTTCGTGATAAGAGAAAGCGGATTGCGGCGAGACGCGTGTCGTACTGAAACGATAATCAAGCCGAAATGCGTCTCGAGCCACGTCAGTATCGCGCACACGACGCAGGCGACTTTGCAGCGATGTCGTCGGTGTACCTTTCTCGAGTACTCGACCGATCGTAACTGCACACTCATGGTCACCAAACGTGAAAAGGCCATCAGGGAATAGGTCACATTCCGCAAGTTGGCAGTTGTCGATCATCCATTTTCGCAACTCAATCGCGCGCTTCTTGTCGGAGAATAACAACGTCGCGGGTACGACGGCTCCGAAAACCGCTCCCGGCGGCAAGGTCGGGAGTGTCCGATAAAGCAACTCCTCCGCTTTCCGCGATTCGTACGGCGGATTCGTCAGCATCACAGTCGATTTTGCCGCAGCCTGCTCAAGAAGATCACCGGCGTACATGTCCGCTTCGGCGAGCCCATCCCACCCGTCCGGATTCGGCTCATCCGCTAATGTTAGAGACAACATTGCGATTTCGAGGGCGAACGGATCGTTGTCGACACCTATGAACCGCTCTCTGAAGAACTGGCTCAGGTTGTCAGGGACGACGTCCAACGTTCTCAGCAGACGCATCAGCGAAACGAGAAACGGTGCGTGCCCACAGCCGGGCTCGAAGAAACGCAACTGATCGACCGGTATCTCCTCAATCCAATTTGCCAATTGCCACACCACATAGTCCACAAGATATCCGGGTGTCTTGTGTGTTCCGTGGATCTTGCGGATGTCCTTCGTGATCAGGGCATGCTCGTAGACGTCGCCGAGTGACTCAGTCGTTAGGTTGCGGAGGTCACCAAGTCGCTGCAGCTCCGCCATCACGTTTTGGAGGGACGAGACCTTCTTCTTGCTCAGCGTGAGAGGATCTCGCGACCCGTAGTGCCGCTCAACTTTCTGAAGGACGTCGGCTACATGAGAAAGCGTGGCGGACTTGAAGCCAGGGACACTCTTGTCGCGAAGTATCTTGCCGGCCAACAGTCGGAACACCGCCTTAATGACCCATTTTTCGGGGCCGAAATCTTCGACCAGCGAGCGGATCCCCGCGACCACCGTTGTCGTAAGACGCTCACCCGTTTGGCTTTCAACGAATGGCAACAAATCGGGATCGACGAATTCGGCAAAGAGATCAAGCTGTTGCGGGGCATGGGCAACTCGTGCAACCGTCTTTGCTTCGTAGATGCGACGCGGACGGAGTGCATTGGGTCGGTCACGAAAATAGCGACGTATGCCATCAACGGAAAGCGCGTTCGCGACTCGTTCATCTCTTTCGGCAGTCGGGCCCACACGCCACATGTCGAAGGCGTTCTTCGATTGAACCAGAAGCAGCGGTGCCCCAAGCCCACGGTACTCTGACACGTCGCGACTGAACGCGGCCGAAGTTATGACTCCAATGCATGCGGAGCGCGCATCGAGCGGGCGATAAGCGAATCCCGCTAGTGGTATGCTTTTTCGACGGGCAAAACGGTAGTCGCGCTCGATCAATTCGGCAGAGAAACCAGCTTCTTTGATCAACACCCGTTGAATTCGCTCGGCAATGTTGCTTTCGGCCACCATTTGATCGCATCCGGTTCCATCCGGTAGGTGAAGAAGTGTTGCGTCACAACGGATATTGTTGCGTTTTTCCGCGGATCAGTCGAGACATGCGCAATCACGACCCGTTTCGGCGTGGAAAATCCAGGGATTCGGCGGTCTTCTTCCAGCTTGTCGTTGCCAGTTGTGGTTCGGCGCGTGCAGTCTGGCGGCGGACGAATAGATGCTCCTCCTCTTGCTTTTGGCTCGTCGCACCAAGAATCGTCCGGAACACGGCTTTAGAAGCGGGTTGGTCCAAGACGCCTCAGGTCTCTTTCGTGGACGGCACGACGAAAGGTTTGCGGTACTCGCGGGTGAGCATCGGGGCGGCCGCCGAGTTGTCAGGGAAGGTCTCCGCGAGGAAGTCGATTGCAGGCCACGGCCCGAGCGTGAGTGGGCCATGTCCGCTAGATCCCACGCATAAATTGACGGAACCGATTCATGCGTACGCTGTCTAGTCCTTGTCGGTACGAAGGACAGAGATGAAGGCTGCCTGGGGGATTTGCACCTGGCCAATCTGTTTCATGCGTGCCTTGCCCTTCTTTTGTTTGTCCAGGAGCTTGCGTTTGCGCGTTACGTCTCCGCCGTACAACTTCGCAGTCACGTCTTTTCGATACGGCTGGATGGTCGATCTCGCGATGATGGTTCCGCCGATGGCCCCCTGGACCGCGATTTTGAATTGGTGGCGGGGTACGGCTTTGGCGAGCCGTTCGCAGTAGTGAAGCGCCCGCTGCCGCGCCTTGTCTCGATGCACCAAGTACGCAAGAGTGTCGACCGGTTCGCTGTTGACAAGAATTTCGACTTTGACGATGTCGGTTTTTCGATACTCGATGGACTCGTAGTCGAAAGACCCATAACCTCGCGTGACCGTTTTGAGCTTGCCGTAGAAGTCGAAAAGTACCTCTCCCAGCGGCATCTCGCTAACGACCTCAAGCCGACCCTTGGCCAAGTAATTCATGGTCTGGCTCGCCGAGCGATGTTCGCGGCACAGTTCCATAACAGCGCCGACATATTCTTCAGGAGTGAGCACAGAAGCCCTGATGTAAGGTTCGGCGACCGATGCGATCTTCATGGGATCGGGCCAGTAGCTGGGGTTGTCTACTACGATCGTTTCGTCGCTGGTCAGGTTGACTTCGTACTGCACCGAAGGTGCAGAGAGGATCAACGCGATATCGAATTCTCGCTTCAGACGCTCTTGAATCACGTCCAGGTGTAACAGGCCGAGGAACCCGCAGCGGAACCCGAAGCCGAGGGCCGCGGAACTGTCCTTTTCGTAGGTGAGCGCAGCGTCATTGATCGCCAATTTGTCCAGAGCCTGGTTGAGGTCCTTGTACTCGCCGGTGCTCATTGGGTAGATGGACGAGAAGACGACCTGCTTTGCCTCTTGATAACCCGGAATGGGTTCTGCTGCAGGGCGTTCGGCATGGGTGATGGTGTCGCCGATCTGGATTTCCCGTACGGTCTTGATACCGGCGATCAGATACCCTACTTCCCCAGTACCGAGCTGTCGTTTGGGATGGAGTTTCAACTGATTGTAGCCCACCTCCTCGACCGTATAGTCGCGATCTGAGTGCATGAAATGGATGGTGTCGCCAGCGCTCAGCGTGCCTTCCATGACGCGGCACTGCAGAATCACCCCGCGATATCGGTTGTAATGGGCGTCGAAGACGAGCGCTTTCAGCGGTGCGCTGGGGTCGCCCTTGGGGCTGGGCAGCTTCTGGACGATTCCTTCAAGCACCTTTTCGATGCCGGTGCCGTTCTTGGCGGAAATGGGAATCGCTTCGAAGGGATCCAGCCCCAGATCTTCAGCGATTTCCTCGCGCACACGCTCGACGTCCGCGGACCGCAGATCAATCTTGTTAATGACGGGCAGGAGTTCGAGATCATTATCGAGGGCCAGGTACAGGTTGGCCACAGTCTGCGCCTCCACCCCTTGAGCAGCATCGACGACCATCAACGCACCTTCGCACGCCATCAGGGAACGCCGTACTTCGTGCGAGAAGTCCACGTGCCCTGGCGTGTCGATCAGGTTCAGCAAGTAGTCCTGACCGTCCGGGGCGCGATACGAGAGTGTAATGGTATTGCTCTTGATGGTAATGCCACGCTCCCGCTCGATATCCATGTTGTCGAGCAATTGATCGCGAAACTCCCGTTGTGAGACCGCGTTACAGGCCTGGATCAGTCGATCGGCCAGAGTCGATTTGCCGTGATCAATGTGAGCGATGATGCAGAAGTTTCGAATATATTGCATGGTCATTGTTAGCGAGGTCGCGACTTGCGGCTTGAGACTGAAAGTGCGTTCGGTGACGCTTCCAACGGGGCTGTAGCGTCTTCGAAGCTCAGGTTACAGCCACAGAGGTTCCGTCAGACGCTACACCGAATCTGAACGGAGTCTAGCAGATGTGAGCCTTTCCACACCATTGCATTACCACCCAGATAGGTCGCCACAGAGCAAACACGGGATTCGTGACTGTTGGCCGAACCGTCTTCCTCTGTTATCACTGTTTACTTCTGTGAATTCCGACGCCCTTCTTGGGGTCCCGCCGCAACATTCACGCGCGACACATCAACGATGGTAGCCACGTTGTGTTGCTCAAAACGGCGCAATAATTCGTGCACACCGTGTTGATGTACATGGTCGCGCTCTTCCGCGTAAAGCGGTATCAGAGTATAGAAATGAACCCGTTTGTCCTGGTTGATTTCAACAGGACTCCAGTCGACCAAGTCTGCGATCAACAACATGCACGAGAGCCGCGTGTTCGCGGCGAACGGCAACGGCGGCTCGTCATTCGAGATGATCGTGTACCGGCCACCGAGCCAGGTATTCGTTTGGTGCGGGTAGTAAGCGAGCTGCCTCAACCAGGAAATCGGCCAGCCGTCCTCGTCGCTCCAGTCCGAATCGCCCGGTAGCTGCCATGTGGCCGGCAGGTGGATCAGTAACTCTGCATATTGATACTCCTCCTGTCCTTGAGGAACCGCCATGGCCTTGTCGCTCATCCCTGCTGTAAGAAGAGTCACACAGGGATGATGCTCGTCGGGGCGGATCACATGCACGGCGATCTGCACGTTGTCGTCTACAGGAACGATCTCCTGCAATGCCAGTTGTGACACCTCTCCGAGTTCGGCAGCCACTGCTGAGAGGAGTAGCCGATGGGCCTCTTCGCCATCGCCGTCGGAACCATCGCGAGAAGGAAGCGAACAACCCGCAGCTATCAGAAACTCGGCGATCGCTTCTTGACCACGCTCGTAGGCGAACGATAAGGCGTTCTTCGGCCGACCGCCGCTGCCCAAGTAGGTCACGTGCGGGTCGAGCCCACTCTTGATCAACAACTCGGCCACCGCCAGATGCCCACCGTAGACGGCTGAAAAGAGAGGGTTCCTTTCCGGCTCGCTTACGTCGAGTTCCGCGCCAAGCGAAAGCAGGTATTCAACGATGTCCAAGTGCCCCTTGGACGCAGCCCGACCAAGCGCGTCTCCGTCCGAGATCCCGCCGCGAGCGTTGATGTCAACGCCCATCGAAACGAGGCGTTTAGCAACGTCCAGTTGGCCCAGCGCAGCAGCGAGGTGCAGCCATGGCCCGAAGAGGGTTGACATGGTCAACTTGGATTCATCGTCGCCGATCAGTTCGGCCACTCGATCCGCATTTCCCTCTTTGATGGCCGCTTGTACTTGTTTCCAAAACGGAGTGTTCATCGGGCAAGGTCACCTTCCACTTCCTGCTTACGCTTCAGTCGAATCAACTGCCCGGCGTTTTCACGAACGTAATCGAATTCCAGCGGCTCGTAATCGGGATGCGTGGCGCGATACCTGACCTGATGTCCATCGGGCGAGCTGACTTGGACTGTGCCGTCGGCTGCCGATTTATGTCTCCAGGCGTAGTGCACCCAGTGTACCAGCCAATCATGCCGCTCCGGCTCGATGATCACGGGCAGCCTCTTCGCGGGAGTGACCTCCGCTTCTTCAACGGGCTCCAGCGTTTCGGCATCGACGATTCGCACAATGCCGAAAACACTGGGCGGACCGAAATCGTCTTCGAGAGTATTGATTCCGGATTCGAGCGTCAGACGCCGGTAGTAAACGCCACAGTCTTGCAGCCGCACAAAAAGATCGGCGGGGCCCGGCGGAAGTTGCTTGATCGTGCAGTTGCCATTGTCGTCGATGGTAATACGCTCATCGCTGACGGTGCCTGTACGCGCATATGAGGTTCGTTGCTCGGCGTGATCGCCGCTGCCCGCGAAGATTGTCAGGCAGTGATTGGTTCGGTTTGACGGGCGTTTCGGGTAGGCGTCTTTCAGCACGAGTGTTGCGGGCGACGGCATGACGGTGCACAGCGTGCCCGCCTGCAACTGCTCGTCGGAGGGGCTGATTTCGGTTGTTGGCGCCACGTGTTCATGTTTTCGGTTATCGAAATCGATCCACCGAACGGTCGCCCCTTCGGGCACATATCCATAGCTCCATCTTCCATCATCGTCGGTCATGGCGTAGTCGGGGGATCCGCGGCCGGGCATCGAGATGTGAAGCTTCAGCCGTGTTTTCGGCACCGGCCTACCTTGAGAATCGACTACCGTCCCACCGATCGTTGTATTTCGCGACATGGCGACGGTGATCGGGCCGTCGAGTTTCGTTACGTCATGTGCCGTCAGCCACCTGCCCGGTCTGTATTGAACGTCCCGCGCGGAGACAATCCAGACAGCCAGGGCTGTTCCTTTGAATCGAAAACGAGCTTCGCCTTGTTCGTCGGTCTTTGTCGTTGGGTAACGTGAGAGTGGAAAGGGAGGGGCATCGAGGCACGCTGGATGCATGTTGTGTATCTGCCCCGGCTCAAGGGGAAGGATACAGTGTACCGTGACACCCGAAAGCGGATTGCCTCGCGGACCGAGGACGCGAACCGTTGCGTCATTCACACGTAGACTATCGAATGCGGCTGCCCGTTCACGATAGCGATCCCACGGATCTTTTGTCCACGCGATCTCGGACAGATCCCAATTGAATGAGCGATCTCGGTCAAGTAGCAGGCTCTGCGTGATGCCACGCCCATTCGTTTGCTTCAGATAGTTGTCGTTCGGTTTCTTCAACGACAAAGTGACATAACCGGGAACCACTTGAGGAAACTCGTAGCGTCCTTCCTCGTCGATCTTGGACTGATAAGACACCCTTCGCAGCTTGGCCGATCGACCTTCGCTGTTGGGAAAGACGTAGCTGGCGGTGAGCCTCGCCTCCCAATGGGAATCGTCGCCTCGTTCTTCCTTCCGTTCAATATGCTTAGGGATCCGGACGCGGCCGCGGAGGCTCACCCAAGGTTGCAGTCGAATCGTCTGGTGTTCATCACTGGAGGAAACGACGGCGGCCCCTATTGGCGAACTAGCCAACCAGTCGTTCTTGCATTGATGCAATCGCCGCGTTCCATCGCGCTCAAGCCGCCAGTAGGTTTTGTCGGCAAGGATCGTCACCCCGCCGTTCGCATCGGTGGTGGCAGTCTTTTCTTCTTGAACCGTACTTGGGATATCCCATTCGGCAATGGTTGTTCCCAAGGATTCCGCGATGCCCTCGAATATCCACCAATCTGTCAAACAAACGTTGTTGGCCGGTTTTCCATCCGTACCGAGAATCGTCGCGCGGAGCACGGCATCGGCTGGCAGCAGCTCGACATGGACGACAACCGGCCCGCTGCCCTCGCGATCCTGCTTTTCGAGAAATGCGTGGTGCGTTTGGAAGCCCGATTTTTGGACTTTGGCATAGATCGAGGAAAATGCTTCCGCCTCCAGTTCAACGTGAAGCGTCACCACGCCGTCCCGCCATGTGTATGCCCGCTTGGATAGATCCTTGTCACGGACTGACCTATTCACAGCGTGCAGGTAAACAACTGCATTGGGAATCGGATCGCCCTGCCGGTCGGTTACCTTGATGCGATATTCCCGTGTCGAATCCGGGGTTCTCGCTGAGGGTGGCGGAACGGTACGGGCCTGGTCCGTATTCCTGGAAGGCGGCGAATTGCCGCCAAACGGGTCCCTATCATCGTCTGCCGGCGAGATGGCGCGTTTGAAAGGGCCGGCGTTCGCCGGCGTAGGTGAAGCCGGCTCGAAGGGATCGCCGTCTTGCGCAAATCCGGTCGTTGCAGAGAGTCCGATAAGGAATATCGCCTGCAACAATACGATGGATCGGCTCCGGAATGTCATACCGACAGTATCGCAGACGGCTTAGTTCAGTTCTACCCAGTCCGTCATTCTTGGGCCCACCGATTTGTACCGTCTCTTTGCTTTCAGATCCAAGATCTCGTCGCCGATGCATTCGGGCCAGACGTTTCCGGCATGCGTCGTTGCTCCGTTGCATGGCGTGACAAGACGTGATAGGAATTCTAATGCGTATTCCCGGAGGAATCGGGAGTGCGCAGGCACAAATATGGGCAGGATAGCAGTGACGGTCAATCAACTTTCCAATCGCTCATTCGGAGGAGGAAGACCATGAACGTGTACGAGATACTGTGTCTGGGAATGGTCGTCTCGGCATTCGGCAACACCGCTTGGTCCGCGGAGCCGATCCGGATTGTCGTGGACGGCCAGTCGCGGGCGGCAGTCGTGCTTCCGGCCGATGTGGACGGGCAGACCGAAGCGGCCGCCCGGTTGTTGGTCGAGTATGTCAAGCAATCCTCGGGAGCTGAGTTGTCCGTCGTGAAAGGGCCGGCGCCCAATCCGGCAAAGCAGCCGGTGGCGATTCACGTGGGCCGCTCGGGACTCGTCGACCAGCTCCACCCAGATCTGGACCAACTGGACGACGACGGATTCGTGATTCATGGTGTGGACCCGTCGCAGGTGATCATCGCCGGGCCCACGCCGTACGGCACCGAGTTCGGCGTGTACGAGTTCCTCGAACGCTACGTGGGCGTCCGCTGGCTGCTGCCGGGGCCCGATGGCGACGACGTGCCGGCGCGTGCGTCGATCGAGGTCCCAGTCGCGCAGGTCCGCCAGGAGCCAGCCATCTTTTCGCGGCTTTTCAGCGGCTTACGCGGCGGCTGGCAGACCAAGTGGGCGCGTTTCAACCGGATGCACGGCCGGGTCAGTTTTCACCACTACCTGCTGCATGTGTTCCCGCCAGAGACGTACACCAAGACGCATCCCGACTTCTTCCCCATGAAGGACGGCAAGACGCGCTTCCTGCCCCCGACCAACAACACCCATGGCTGGCAGCCGTGTTTCAGCGCCGAGGGCTCCGTCGAAGAGGCCGTCAAGAACATCACCCGCTACTTTGACGACCACCCCGGCGTACCGTCCTTCTCGCTGGGTGTGAACGACAGCAGCGGCCACTGTCGCTGCCCAGACTGCCTGAAGCGAGTACCCGAAGAGCCTAACTTCCTGGGCCGCGCCGACTACTCCGATTTGTACTACGGCTGGTGTAACCAAGTCATCGAGGGCGTGCTGAAGAAGCATCCCGACAAATGGTTCGGGTGCCTGGCGTACAGCGAAGTCGCCTCGCCGCCGAAGAACGTGAAGGTGCACGAGCGGCTGATTCCCTACATGACCTACGACCGCATGAAGTGGATCCACCCCGAGGTCGAAGCCGCCGGTCATGCGGCGACCGAGGCCTGGGAGAAGGCCAGCCCGTCGCTCGGCTGGTACGACTACATCTATGGTACGCCCTATTGCCTGCCGCGGGTTTACTTCCATCAGACCCAGGACTACGTCCGCTACGGAAACGCCCACGGTGTGCGCGCGTGTTATGCCGAGATCTATCCCAACTGGGGCGAGGGACCGAAGCCGTACGTCTTCCTGAAACTGTGGTGGAACCCGCAGGCGGATGTGGACGCACTGCTGGCGGAATGGTACAAACGGTGCGTCGGTCCCGACGCGGCGCCGTACTTGGCCGAGTACTACGCGATCTGGGAACGGTTCTGGACGAAGGACATCCTCGACTCGGCGTGGTTCTCGACGGGCGGGCAGTACCTGAGATTCAGCCATCCCGGCTACTTGGCCGACGCAAAAGAGGAAGATGTTCTCGAGAGCCGACGCCTGCTGAACACATGCATCGACAAATGCCAAACCGACAAGCAGCGTGCGCGAGCCAAGCTGCTGGAAAAGGCGTTTCAGTACTACGAAGCCTCGGCGCTGGCCTACCTGGCCGACCGCAAGCTGCCGCCCATCATCGAGACCGAAGCTCAAGCCGTGGCCGCACTGAACGCCGCCGAGACGGCTATGCGAATGGCCAGAAAGCGGCGTCACTTGGCATTGGAGGTCTACCCAAAGGACCCCGTGCTCGTGAATCCGCTCGGTATCGAGCGCTTCGGCGCGTTGTCCGGCGAGACGTGGGGCGGCAACGGCATGTGGGCGGCCATGGACTGGGTCGCCAAGGGCAACAACGCCGTCCGTCAGCGCGTTGCCGAACTCGCCAATAGCTCCGAGTCCGAGCACGTCCGCGACCAGGCTGGTCTCATGCTGGCGATCGTCGACGGCAACATCACGCCGATCTCCAAGAACCATTCCTTCGAAGAGGGCGAAGGAAACCTGAGCGCCGGTTGGTCCTATTGGGTCAAGCCCGATCCTGTCACCAAAAAGGGCGTCGGCAGGATGCTCGGCAGCACTGACCGCGCGCACGACGGCGAGCGCAGCCTTCTATGCGACAGCATGTACCGCGGCGGCCCGGTCAACGCCATCAAACCACTCCCGCCCGGCAAGTACTGCGCCTTCGCATGGGTTTACGTCGACGCGCCTGAAGGCACAGAATGTAAAGGCACCTGCGAGTTAGCCGTCACCCCGCGCGGCGACGATGGCCAGAACCTCCCCGGCCTCAGCACCAAGATCACGCCGCCCTCCGGCAAGTGGACCCTGATCGTCGCCGGCGGCAAAATCCAGCAGGAGATCAACGGCAAAGAAGTCACCCACGCCCTGATGATCCCGATCGTCGACGGCTTCCGCGACGGAGGCAAGGTGTACTGGGACGAGGTGGCGTTGTATCGAGTGGAGGAAGAATAAGCGGCCGGCGACTGACAGGCGGCCTTGGCCCACACGCTCTCATGCCCGCCTGGCGCGGGTGTTGTCACGCCGCGCAACCTTTGCGCCCACCTCGCCAAGCGTGCTCTCGATCTTCGCGGCGGTCGATGACGTTGCTTTGGTACGTCAAATCACTCACCCAACACGAAAACCGCCGCCTCTCCGGCTGGCAGTATGCAGGAAACCGTCTGCCCTGCCACGACATTCCGCCCGCTATAGAACTCGTTGCCGCCGCCTGCCTCGGTCGGAAGTGGCAGACGCAGGTCCAGGTCGCTGCTTCCGGCGTTCATGGCGCACACCAGCGTTGTTCTGCCGTCGGTCACTACCTGCACTCGCGCTTCGTCGCATCCGGGGAGAGCTTCACGCCGCCCGGTCGTGAACAGGTTTTCGTACGTGGCGACTAACCGCGTCGTCTCTGCAATGGCGTACCAGGAACGGCCATCCAACGGCAGTCGATTGTAGATAAGGACGCCGCCGGTCGAGTCAAGCGCACGGCGGAGCAGGCGGGCTTTGGTCATGGGAATCGGAGGTATCGTCTCTTTGGTATCGTACGGTCGCGCCAACTCGCCGAACAAGACGGGAATCCCTTTCAGCCCATCGATGGTGGCCGGGATAGCGTCTGCGGGTCGGCCATATCCACAGCCCGCACGGTCGCACGCCTGGAAGTCGCCGACGCAGTCCCAGTTCACCCCGTACCGTTTCGGATTCTCCGGTGTCTGGTAGCCGCTGTAGACGCTGAATCTCGTGCCAGGAGCCAAACGATGGATGGTGTCTCGAAACTTGCGAAAGATCTGCGCGACGCGGTGTGCCATGAAGTCGATCCATTGCTGCTGGTACTGTCCCTGGATGATCACTGGATCGAGCTTCACGCCAGACTCCAGCCTTGCATAGTCGCGGAACTCGGTGAGGCATCGTGGGCAGTAGCAGGAATGTGGACCGGTCAGCGGCGGATATTCGTAGTCGTAGTCCATCGTGTGCGCTCGGGTCGTCTCGATCTTCTCTTGCAGCTTCGCTTCGACCGCGTGCCACGATTCACCGAGCAGCAACGTTGTGCAAAGGTAACCGTCGTCGGGTTGGCCGTCGTAGCCGACGAGCCGTTCGCCGGGATGCTCCGCGAGGTATGGCCTCATGTTCAACGACCACGCCTGAAAGTTGAATCCCATCGTATGTTGGATGCCATATCTGGGTGCGGTTTCGCTGGTCCAGAGATCACCCGCAACCAGATCGTTCACCCCGGCGAGCCTGGCCGTTTCCAGTGTCGCCTCGCGCATCGCGTGGTTGTTCATGTTGCCGAAGAACGATCCCCAAAGCTGCCAGACGAGCTTCTTCGGCTGCTTGCCTTTGAGCGGTGGGAGAAGACGGACAGGGATCTCCTGCCGAGGCTCGACCACCGTGCCATCGTTCGCCTCGCTCCAGTAGACAAAGGCCGTTTCTCCGCCCTCGGCCTCGCCCAGCCCGTCGCGCGTGCGAACGAAGGCGTTGAACAGGGAGAAGATGTAATGCCGCCCGGTCATTACCGACTTGTTGGCCACGATCCGAGCCACCTGCATCTTGCGCCCGCCGACCGTCTGCTCCCCCAACTGTGTGCAGAGGAAGCTGGGCTGGTAGTCGACGTTCCCATAGTATCCCGTCGAGCCAAGGATCTCGAACTCCGGCGGCACGGCCAGGTACACGGTCCAGTCGATCAGTTTGCGCTTCGGGAGCCCGTCGGCGATGACGGTCAAGTGCTGGTTGCTATTGCGGGCGATGTAAAGCGCAGGCTTAGGAGTGGGCCAAATCCTCGTCTTTTCCCAAAGCAACGTATGACGGAGAAGGACGGGTTTTCCGGGACGCCCGATGATGTCGCCCAGTTTCGGATGTTCGCCGACTCTCGTTGCCGTTTTCCAAGTGCTGTCGTCCGTTGTGGGCGATGTCGCGTCGGTCTTGTCGCCGGAGCCCATCTTCCAGTTCACCGATCGCGGTTCGAGTCCGGGTGCCTCGATGTTCACTGCCGCCGTTCCACTCAGCAACCTGAGCGCGAACACGTTGGCGCCCTTCTGAAGCGGCGCCTTGATCTCGACCGCATCCGCTTGCTGTCCGCGGCCTAGCAGTTCATCGTTCAGCAGCAGCTCGTAGGGCCCGTCGCACGCCAGCGTCACCGTCGCGACGGTGGACTTCACCGTGCGCGAGAGCACAGGCGTGAGATACAGCGGCTGAAGCGTCGGCGCATCGAGGATGCCGTGCGCGACCTGCAACTCCGCTTCTTCGTTGACCTCCAATGACGCGACTACCTTGGTGAGAGCATCCTGTGCTTCGGTGAATTGGTACGAGTGAGCGGTGCCAGTGGTGGTCCCGACGCTCGACATAACGTAAACGCTCGCAGGCTGCCCTTCGCGGGGCGTGATGGTTGCGACCACCGGGTTCTTGCCAAGTTGGAGCGCTGTCGGCGTCTCCAATGCCACGCCCCGTGCGGGCCCGGCAAACACCAGGGCACCGGGCGATCGCGGGTCATGGAAGCCCCGGTTCGACGTGTTCCACGAGGTGTTCTCCTTTCTCGCTCGCGCGATGCGGCCGAGACACACTTGCCATACGTCGCCGGCCGCTGGCGGTTGGGCCGCGAGATCGACAAACGGAACGGCCACCTCGACACTCCAGACGCCGTCGCCCGTCGTTCCGGCCGCATGCGCTGATGAATTCCAACCCGTGTCTCGCGACTCCCAGAGATCGGGGCCCGGGCAATGCGCGTCGGCGATAACGCCAAGAGAGTTGATGGTGAACTCGAAGACCTGCTTCCCGGCATTGACTGGGTCGAGGAGCATAATCACCGAGTCGTCGCGGTACACGTCGCCGTCACGCTCGTCTACCTTCGCGGCAAACTCGTGCCGGCGCTGCTGTGCCACACTCAGGATGGGCTCGTCGCAGAAAAAGAGAGCGTAGAGGTTTCTGTCGTCGTAACACAGCCGCACCGTTGTGCCGGACTGGGCGGGCGCCAAGGAACGGACGCCAACGAAGCCCGTGCAAGCCGCCGTGTTGTCCCAACAGGTATCGTCTGGGATTCCGTCGAGTTTCGGCGGACTCTCTGCACGCGAAACCAACGTCAGCGGATGCCGCGAGAACAGTTTCGGCACCGCGTCGAGCGCTGTACCATCAAGATCGTCTCGCGTGGCTATGACCACGGAGTCGATCGACACCGTCTCGACGGCCCCTTTTGCCTGCCGGAAGTCGATGTCGAACTGATCGCCCACCTCGCCCGCGTATGCGGCCGCAAACCGCACCCACTGCCACTGTTTCGCTGGCTTCGGGCGTGCACTGGCGAGGAACTGGGTATTGCCGCCTTGAGTCGTGATCAGCCGATACTCCTCTTCTCCCGATCCGCCCCTCACGCGCAAGTACACCATTACTGGTTGGCTGGTTCGCGGGAACGGCATCTGCACCAGGCGACAATACTGCCCGCTGCTGACGGATCGCCCGCCCGAGGCGGACTCGTCCTGCGCCACGTCTTTTTGCCGCAGCGTGAAGTCCTCGGCCTCAAGTCGCCATGGTCCGACCTGCGCATCATAGACCTTCGGCGGATCGGCCAACGTCACCTGGACGTCGTCCACCTCGAATACGGCGCCTTGTTGAATCTCCCTGCTTAGGAAGTGGATACCCAGCGTTTTGTCCCTGAGCATGAGCGCCTTGCTCAATGAGACAGTCTGCCATTGCTCCGTCAACGACACGGTGCGGGGAGAGTACAACCAGCCGTTAGCAGAGATGAGACACAGCCAAATCTGACCCGAGCCGCGCAC
The DNA here is from genome assembly GCA_964623055.1 of uncultured Pirellulaceae bacterium. Classification (GTDB taxonomy): domain Bacteria; phylum Planctomycetota; class Planctomycetia; order Pirellulales; family Pirellulaceae; genus JADHUC01. The sequence goes on along the minus strand of CAZURK010000021.1, from coordinate 73,550 downwards.
CTTTGCGGTGACAGTCGCCACCCGGCCGCCGCTCAGCCCCGTAGCCGTTACGTTGATGCCCTCCAACTTCCGCTTCCCTGGCAGCGCAGCGCGAAGGAACTGCTTGCCCTTGGCAGGATTGTCAGAGGCAATCTCAAGCTCGGCATGCGCATCATTCCTGTGGTACGGCTTCGCAGAGCCGAGTCCATTCTCGAAGCTTTCAGTCCACTGCTGGCACCAGGCGCAAGAAACGCACGCCGCAACGGACAAGCACGCAAGAATGCATCTCACCAGTCTGAGCATCCTGTCTCTCCTGAAGTAGGTCAAGAAACTCGCACAAAGAACGGTGTTCCTCACCAATCATGACATTGATTTGAACAGGAGGAAACAGAGGCAACGGAGGATTCTGGAAGAACGATAGGTGGGGCAACTCTTCTTTCCACGCGGCGGTTGCTACAATGCTTGCGGAGGAAATCGAACGTCAAGAACTCTGGTACGCCGCCTGAACCATCACATGCCGCCGCGCAAACGGGACGAAATCGCTCGCGAACTCACCACGCTTGGATTGCGCCGTGGTGATTGTGTGATGATGCATAGTTCGTTGAGTGCGCTCGGTCCGGTGGACGGTGGGGCGGAGACGGTGGTGGATGCGATTCTTGAGGCGATTGGGCCGGATGGTACGCTGATCGTCCCAGCGTTTCGGGACAACTTGTGGGATAGGCCGGACGACTTCACCAACAGCGATTGCAGCAGCGCCGACGGTCTGTGCCACAGCGGGCAGCCGGGCTTTCAAGGGGTGATTGCCGAGACGGTTCGCCAGCGGCCGGGAAGCTTGCGAAGTTGCCATCCGACGCATTCGTGGGTCGCGTTGGGGCCGGCCGCCAGAGACTTGTTGATCGGGCATCGCCAGTCGCCGACTATCTGCGGACCGGGCAATCCGTTCGAAGAACTGGTCCGGCGCGACGGCTGCTTGTTGCTGCTGGGAGTCGGCGTGAATTCGGTCACACTGTGGCATTACTACGAAGAGAAGCTGCGAGTGCCGTACCTGGGACACTATTGGCCGGCCGAGCGGCATCACAACCACTGCGTACCCGGCAGACGCATCTATTACGAGTTTCCGGGGATCATGCAGGACGTTTGCCGGTCGGCTGGGGTTCTGCACACAGGTCGGGTTGGCAAGAGTACATCCGGACTGATGCGGGCCGCCGACTTTGATCAGTTCCTGGCGACTGTGATGGCGGACGATCCGTTTTGTCTGGTGTTGCGGCCACCGGAGCGCGATTGCGGCGATCTGGCCATCGACGCATTGCGAAAAGCGGCCCGTATGCTGGAAGCCTGGGCTTACGGACCACGCCGCCCGGATTACACCTTTGACGTGCCGCTGCGGAGAATCGAACCGCCGGCAGAAGGCGACGTGATCCGCGAGGATTGTCCTGCTTTCGCCGGCTACCACGATGCGCATGGACAACGCCTGCCGCTTTGTCGGGCGAACGATCGACACCCGGACTACTTCCGCCAGGGCGGCATCTTCAATCAGTGCGGTTTGACGACTTGCACCGATTGCTCATGGCATCAGTCGTTTCCATGAATCGAGAACACAAAGTGAAGGGCGACGTCGCGGTCGCCCCAAAGACAGGTGCAATGGACAGTTACATCGCGGAGACCCCGGCAGCCACGATCAGGATTGCGATAACCGCGTAGGCGACCATAACCAACACTTGCATTATCAGACCGATCAGCGTCAAAATTCCGATGATCCTGATCGTCATGGCGAGTTTATCCATACCATCGCGGATAGCGTGTTCGTTGCGACCATCGTAGCCTGCCCGCAGCGACGTCGACGCGTTGTTGAGCAAGGTGCCGATCCAGATGAAGACCCAGCCGACGATGGCCCCAACAATGGTAAGGCAGTAGATGACGCCAATAACGATATTCAGGATTCCCAGAAACTTCAACCAGCCTGATACGTCGCACAAAGATGCAACCGTGGAGTAGTCAAGCCCCAGGCCTCCTTTGGGTTGTTGCGAACCTAGGCCGGCTCTGGGGGTGGCATACGGGTTGTCACTCACAAGACGGACTCCTTATGATTGGTTTTCAGTCGATGGTGTCACCTTCGCTTTCAGACACTCCCCAATGTACAGTTTTCGGCTTTCGGCATCGAGCATTAGGAGAAAAATCGTGATTGATACGAGGCGAATTGCAGCGGGCTCCACCGTGTTGTGCTTGATTGTCGCATCGATTTGTGCGGCGGACACGTGGCCGGCCTGGCGCGGAGCGGCGGGGCGAGGCGTCTCGCTGGAGACGAATCTGCCGTCGGAATGGGGTACCGGCAAGAACATAGTTTGGACGACCGACTTGCCAGGCCGATCGAACGCCTCGCCCGCAGTCACATCGGAGCGCATCTACCTGACCTCACAGATGGAAGACGAATCGCTGTGGGTCCTGGCCATGGACCGGAAGGACGGTCGCATCGCGTGGAAAACGAAAGTCGGCAGCGGCACGCTCGCCGCGCAAGGACCGAAGAGCCTGTATGCGCACCGTCACAATCCTGCCACCCCGTCGCCCGTAGCCGACGACGAACACGTTTGGGCGTATTTCGGCAGCGGTCTGCTCGTCTGCCTGGATCGGGCGGGAAAGGAACGATGGAAGCGCGACTTGGTGAAGGATTACGGTGCCTACACGATCCGTTTTGGCATGGCTTCATCGCCGCGGCTTTGGGGCGATCTGCTGTATATTGCATGCATGACCAAAGGGCCGTCTTATGTCGTCGCACTGGACAAGGCAACGGGAAAGGAAGTCTGGAAGACCGACCGAAAGCTCCCCGCCGCGCAGGAGGATAGTCCTGACGCTTACTCCTCGCCTGTGGTGCTCGAGACCAAGCAGCGCACGGCACTGCTCGTTTCCGGCTGCGACCACGTCAATGCTTACGATCTGCTGACAGGCAAACAGCTTTGGATCAGCAGCGGTCTGGCCATCGACAGTCCCTATGCCCGTACCGTCGCCTCGCCCGCCGTTTCCGAGAATGTGGTAGTCGTTTGCTCGCCCAACCCTCCGGGCAGCAAGACGGATCGAGCCATCGCTCTGCGCACGGGCGGCTCGGATGATGTGACCGAGAGCCATCGGCTTTGGGAATACCGTCCCTACAATTCCGATTGTTCTACGCCGGTCTGCTACGAAGGAAACCTTTACGTGGTCCGCGACGACGGCATTGCCTCGTGCCTGGACCTTGAAACCGGGGATGTCCATTGGCGGGAACGGCTGAAGGAGGGAACGTATCGAATATCGGTCGTGGCTGGCGACAACAAGGTGTACTTCCTGTCGCGTGAAGGCATGTGCACGGTGATCGAAGCCGGCACGGAAGCTAAGATCCTCGCACAGAATGAGTTACCGGGGACGTTCTACGCGACACCGGCGATCAGCGATGGCGTGTTGTATTTGCACGCATACGGACGGCTGTACGCCGTGGGCAAGCCAAACGGCGAATAGAAGGCATTCAGAACCGGAGTCTGGGAGGGCGAAGCTCCTGCAGAGCCGGGTCTCACCCCATCGTCACGGCTCGGCAGGAGCCTCGCCCTCCCGGCTTTGAAACCGACGGGACATCAGCGACGGACGCTACGAGGGACTATGCCGTGACCGAAGCAACCAAACACTCGCCTCGTATTACTCACGTCTCATGGGGACGAATGGACGTTGACGGAGTGGGCAGCGGCCGCGACTTCAAGCTCTGGCCAGGCGGCGGGCGCGCCTGGGACTGGAACGAAACCGGCACTCGACACACCCCCGGCATTCAGCCGGCTGATGTCGAGGAACTGATTGAAAACGGCAGCCAAGCGATTGTTCTCAGTCGCGGTATGCAATTGCGTTTGAGAACCTGCCCGGAGACGCTCAAGCATCTTGATTCCCAAGGCATCGCCGTCCACGTCGAAGAGACCCAACGAGCCGTCGAAATCTACAACGAACTTGCCGACAGCGGCCAAATGGTCGGCGGGTTGTTCCATACCACTTGTTGACCGAGTTGGACACATCACGCCATCGCTTGCGCCGACATGGCGAGCTTTTCCGTAGCATGGGCTGCGGCCGGAGGCCGTGCCGAACGCATTATATGCTTGGAAGCGTGTTCGATATTTGTGCCAGTCTTGTTCTTGCCAAGGCAGATTTGGACGAGAATATTGCCGGCAGGAATCTGAGCTGGGCTTGAATTCGGCCTCGGTGAATATGTACTCGATACTTGTGGGGAGATGGCCGCATGCGATGGCGAAACCTGTATGTTGTTCCTTTCTTCATCGCGGCTGCGTGTTGCGGCCGGCTGTTCGGATGGGAGGACGCAGCGCCCGGCAATCTTGTGCGAAATGGCGCCTTCGAGGAAGACACCGACTCGGATGGTGTGCCTGACGGGTGGACCGTTTCCGGCCGTCGGGACATCACGCAGCGCCTCGAACGCGACGCGGGCCGCGATGGTGGTAGCAGCGCGAGGTTGTCCTGTACCGAGTTTGCGGGCGGCACACCGGACGCGCACGCCATGGTGTGCCAGGTTGGCGAAATTGGGGTGAAGCGAGGACAGTGGTACCGGTTGAGTTTCTGGGTCAAAGCCCGGGGCATCGAACGCCGCAGTTGCCAAGTGGCGCTGTCCAAGACCAAGCCGTGGGGCAGTTCGGGCATAGGAGCGTCGTTCACGGTATCCCCCGCATGGCGTCAGGTGGAGCAATTCTGCCAAGCCACGGACAATATACCGGCCGAACACAGCCGGCTTCAGTTCTGGTACGGCAGCACCGGCACGCTGTGGCTGGACGACGTTGTCCTCGAACCTGTTGACATGCGTACGGAATACCGTCCCGCGATCTCTACCGCCAACGTACACAACGTGATTGCCAACAGTAGCTTCGAGTGCGGCGCGGCGGGTTGGGCCAGCTATGCACCGAACCTCACGTCGTGGTCGGGCAACGTTTACCGGCAACTTGGCGAAATCGACGAAACAACCGCCTTTCATGGCCAACGGAGCCTGCGTATTCGTCTCGACAAACAGAATGCGCCCGTGTTTCACTGGGACTACTTCGATGCTGTTGTCGACCCAGTGCACACGCTGCTCGCCGCTCATGTCGGCTGGGTGCCGCTAGAACCAAGAAGAACATGTGTTCTGTCGTGTTACCTGAAGGCAGACAAGCCGAACGTGCCGGTGACGCTTCTCGCGTACCAAAGTACGGGAGGGATCTTGAGGCGCTCGGTGGACGTGGATACCGAATGGAAGCGTTACGCATTTCCGTTCACCTCGAAAGCGCAATGCGTCTGGACTGCCGTTGGGCTTGACATTCAGGAATCTGACATCCAAAGGGCGACGCTCTGGATAGATGCAATGCAGCTTGAGTTCGCGGAGCGGCCGACGGACTTCAAGCCACGACTGGAGGTTGAGGTCACCATCGAGACACCGGCACTCGGCAACATCTTCACAAACCCGCGAAAAGGCATGACCGTCGACGTGTGTATGTGGAACAATGACGATACCGCGCGGACTGTTCGGGGACGCTTGGTTGCCACGGATTTCTTCGACCGGGAAGTATGGTCCTCGGAGGTTCAACGCGAAGTTGGGCCAAGAGAGTTTGATCGCGTCCGGTTCACGGAAATCCTGGCGGGGCGCCGCGGGTTCTTCCGAGTGCATTGGCAGCGGGAGGGACACGACGACGAGGTTGAGCAGACGTTGCGGTGTGCGATCATTGATCCGTACCAGCACGCGGACTCGCCTTTCGGCATGAACCATGCGTATCCGTGGGACTTCATGCTGCAGTTGTGCAAAACAGCCGGCTTGACGTGGATGCGCGACTGGTCCGTCAAATGGCATACCGTCGAACCGCGGCAGGGAACGTGGGACTTCTCGAAGACCGATCCGCAAATTGATCGTGTCTTGGCCGCAGGGCTCAACCCGCTGATGCTCCTGCCATTCGCCTCGGCCCCTTGGTGCAGCGATGCCGATATGGACGTGATCCGCCAGTACACTCAAGGCAACAAGTATCGTGAGTTACGCTCGGTTGTCGCGTGCCCGGCGAATGACCCAGCCCTGTTCCGCAAGTACGTGGCGCGCACCGTCCAGCAGTACCGGGATCGCATCGACTACTACGAAATCATGAACGAACCGCTGTACACCACGTATGCTGTCCCCGAGCGGTTCGGATACGACATGCCAGACTACCTGCAGATCTTGCGAGATGCCTACAAGACAATCAAAGCGAACCAAACCGATGCGAAAGTCATCGGCGGGATTGGCGCCTGGGTCGATCGAGACTGGGTGAACCGGTTCATCGAAGCCGACGGACTGCGCTGGTGCGATGTGATGGACATTCACCTGTATCCCGTGACGATTCCGCCGGAGGTCTACGGCAGAGATCTGGCAAAGTGCTGGAAGAAGCTACAGGACCGTGGCGAGGCGAAGCCCATTTGGCTGACCGAGTTCGGCTGCTATGCCGACGACGATCCTTATCGCTATCCAAGCGTAATCGGCGACTCAGCCATGAGCCGCGCCAACTGGCCGTCGGAGCGGGAGGCCGGCGAAGCCCTAGTCAAAACGGCCGCTGCCTTCCTCAGTCACGGCGTCACAAAGATCTTCTACCACGCCGGGACATGCGGCCCCATCAACGGCCGCGACGGCGGCGGCATCTTCTTCGAATACGGCGGTACGCCCAGGAAAATGTACGTTGCACTGAATAGCGTGGCCAACCTGCTCGGCCCTGCCCCGAAGCCCCAGCCTCCGATCGAAGTCGACGGCCGGTTGCACGCCTATCTGTTTGAAACAAAGGACGGCGCCGCTGCGATCGTGTGGTCGCCGAACGATCAATCGCTCAGCATACCCCTCAGCGATCACGTTACGGCGACCGACATGATGGGAAACGCGATCAAGCAAGATGCGATCGAGATCGGCAACACGCCCCAGTACTTGACGAGCCCGAATGCCGATTCGTTGCGTAAGATGCTACTGAAGCAAAGGACCAGACAATGATCAAATGGCACGCAATAACGCTTGTGGGCATCCTGGCGGCCTGGTCGGTATCGCTGGTGGCTGAGGCAGCCGACTGGTGGAACCCGCAGTGGCGGATGCGCACTACGGTCAACCGTACGACGCCATACCGCGACGATGCTCCTCGTGTGGTTGAAGCCGCAATCGACTTCCCGCTGCTGCTGGAGCGAGCGGGAATTGCCGGGCAGTTCGACCCAGGTTCGGTGCGAGTTGTGCGCCGCGACTCGGAGGGCCGAACACAGGTGGTTCCGTTTGCTTACCGGAACGAATCGGTCGCTTGGGAGGATCGGCGACAGAGTTTTTTGAGTTGGATCGCGCGGCCGGAGGTCGGCAAGCTGGGGCCGTACGAAGTCTATTTCGATACGGAGGATCGCGGCATTGAGCCAGCGGAGTACGATCAACGGTCGTTGCCGCTTGCGAATCTCCTGGCGAATGCCGGTTTCGAGGACATCGCGAATGGCGTCCCGGCCGAATGGACCTGTGCGCCGTCAGAACTTATCCGCGCCGGCGAATTCTCTCACACTTCAAACGACCGGTCTCTGAAAATCGTGGTCGATCAGGACACGCCCAATGGTTCCGGCCGCGAAATGACCATCTCTCAGAAGGTCGATGTGCGGAAATACGCTGGGCAAGCGGTGGTGTTCGAGTGCGACTTGCTGGCCGAGCGGGCGCCCTACGGGGCGCCTGTCTCGATTGAATTGGAGCAGTTTCGGGACGACGGATCGAGAATCCTGGAATACGCCGTCCAATCGCGATGGCTCACACTGGAATTGGCCGAGGGCCAGCTTGTGCGGCTCTCCCAGCGCGGTCGGTTCAGTCACGAAGCGGCTACGGTCAATGTGCGCATCCGCGTCCGGTGCTATGTGCGAGACGCGGACACCGGGCGAACGATCGACGGGCCTGAATCCTGGTTCACCGTGTGGCTTGACCGGATCGTCTTGCGACCGGGCGAGCGTTGGCCGTGGCCGGCGGCGACCTGCGGCGGGTTCGTGCAAGGGGCATTGGACGATGCCCTGATCAATCGCGGTTTCGAGTTCACCGGACTGCGGCGAGTGGCTTTCAACGGTGCTTCGGAGGGTACGCTCACAGCCGGTAAGTACAACCCCAATCCCCGTTCAGTTCACTGGGGTCTGGAAGCCGGCACGTTGGAGTTCTGGTGCCGCCCGACGTGGAACACCGACGATGGAACGGAACACATCTTCTATCAAGGGACGGCATACGGCCACCGGCTGCAATCGCAATTGCGCAAACTTGGTGGAGACGGCGACAACCAGCTCGAATTCACCATCGCGGACGCCGGCGGCACCAGACGGACGGTTCGCGGGCGGGCGGCATTTGAAGCCGGTCGGTGGCATCATGTCGCGGCTACTTGGGATTTTCCCAAGGCACAGCTCCGGCTCTTTGTCGACGGCCAACCGGTCGCCGGGCCAGGTCCGGGAGGCGAGCCATGGCCGAGTAGCCTGATCCCCAACGGCACCGCCAAACATTCAGGAATCGGCATTGGCGAAAAGGACCGCCGAAGCATGCCGATGCAGGCATTCATTGGCGGTGACAAGCAATGCCGTGCGCAGGGTGCCGCGGATGCCGTTTTGGACGAATTCCGCATCTCTGACGTCGCGCGATACTCGGGCCGATTTGTGCCGCAGCGAGAGGAATTCCAACTGGATCACCACACTCGGGCGCTGTTCCACTTCGAGAACGAACCCCACGGGATCCACGACTCCGACGACCGTTTTGTCCGCGGCCATCTAGCATGCGAGTTACCGCCGTTCGAGCAGCACGCGCCGCTAGACACCCTGGTCGATGGAGAAGTCGTATGTCGCATGCTATCGGTCAAGCCGTATCCTGCCGATGGACTGTTCGAGTCGAGCCGGGCGGAGAGTCGTCTCGTCGTGACTCGACCGCTGGACAGTCCGCCCGACCTGCGGTCCATCGACTACCGTCACGCGCAGGTCGAACGCGTGGTTTCTGGGACGAACGACGAATTTGTGGTCGATGTTGGCGGAGACTTCGAGCCGTTCATGGCATCGGTCACGTTCCAGCATGCCGAGGATTCCGACGCTGGAACCACATTGCTTCCTCGCTGGCGAGCCAACGAGAACGTCGTGCCCTTCAGCGTCGGCGCGATCGCGGAGACGTTGGCGACCGGCGCCGATAGCGATTCCCAGAAGGCGTTTGAGGTGTTCCGCTACGCACTGGCGACGACCAACTACTACGATGCCCACTACTGTGAAACGCTGCCTATCCGGCATCGTCGCCGAGTGTCCTACACGCTGATCAAGGCATTGAACATCTATCCATTCGATCAATGCGGACCGCTGAATTGTACGCTCCGGAAGCTCTTTCTGGCGGCGGGGGTCTCCTCAAACGACGCATCGGGCACTCATCACCAGTTCCAGCAGGCCTACTACGACGGTGACTATCGACTGTTCGATTTATCGCCTCGGATCTACTGGCTGAAACGCGACAATACGACGGTGGCCAGCCGTCGCGACTTTGAAGAAGATCTCTATCTGAAGCTTCGCCAAGGCAGCAGCGTCACTTCCGCTCTTCGGGGAAGGGCAAGTCGGGCGAGGTTCAGTTCGGCCGAACGGCCGCATTCAATGGAATTCCCGCTTTGCCCCGGCGAACGCGCGAGCATCTGCTGGCACAACGAAGGCCGATGGTTCGAGCTGACAGAGGATCGCCGACCGATCCCCCTGGCAAAAGTGCCGCCGTATTTCGGTAACGGGGCGATTCTGTTCGAGCCGACGGATATCGGCAACGCCGTTGCACTGGAAAATGCTGTTGTCGATTCATCGGGCGAGAAGGGCGCCGTTGTTCTCGCGAAGGACCCGGCAAAGCCGGCGTCGTTCACGTATCGTGCCCGCTGCCCGTACATCTTCTCGGACGCCACGGTCTCGGGCAGCTACCGTGCCAGTAAGGCGGACTCGATCACGTTGTCGCTTTCTTTCGACCAAGGGAAGACATGGACCAACGTTTGGCGCAACGGACAACGGGACGGACAAATTGCCCTGAGTTTGCGCGACCGAGTGAGCGCACGATACGCGTATTGGATGAAGATCGATTTTGCCGCTGCCTCGGCGGCGACGGTCACGGATTTGAAGGTCCGTACGACATTCGTGGTCTCGCCATTGTCGCTGCCGGGCAGGATGTCCCTGGGAAAGAACCGAATCCGCTTTGTCGGCGGCCCCGTGACTTCCCCGATCAGGACGATTTGCCGCTGGGTAGAACGGCACCGGAGTGAGTTGGATGTGTCGCTGAACTCGATCAGTTACCACATGAACGGGGACGAAGCCCACCGGAACCTCTTCGTCGTCGCCCCCGACGGCCGGTTGCCCGTAAGAGTGACGTTCCGAGGTTCCCGTGTCCGAGGCGAAGTATCGCTTCAAGGCCTGCCGAAGGGATGGTCAGCTTCGCCCGAAACAGAATCTCTCGATGCAAGTGAATCGGGTCGCCCGAGCAACGTGGAATTCCTGGTCCGGGCGAGAGAAGCCAAGGAGGGCGCCATTCATGCGTTTGAAGTCCTCGTTCGTCAGCAAGATCACACTCGCCGCATTCCGGTGCAGGTTCTGATTGCTGACGCACCGTTAGTAAGCGAGGCAGAGCGGACCAGCGAGCGCAGTGGCGATGTGAGGCAATTGACAGAATCCGAACTGAGCGGCGCGGGCGGCGTGCAATTCGCCGGGGAAGGACAATTGGGATTTGAACTCGACGTGCCGCGCGACGGCAGCGATGCCCTCTGGCTCCGCGCTCGATGGGAATCGGACGACAGCCGCAGCATGTGGCTTGCCCTGGACGGCAAAACCGTCCGGCGGTTCAGCGCAACGGCCATGATCGGTTTCACGGATTGGACGAATCCCAGGTACGCCCACACCAAGATGTTCGCCCACTTTGGCGAGCAATACGCCCACTGGTCCTGGTATCGGCTGCCGGACGTGCAACTTCCCTCCGGGAAGCACAAATTGACGCTTGGCGCGGACAACGGGGCATGTTTCGACGCAATCCTCTTGCTTCCGCAAACCGCGGAAATGGATCGAGCGTCCATGAACGTGCTCCAGAACTGGAACTACGCCCCTTGGTACAACCCACTTTGATTAGCCATGGGACAAAGATGTGTTCACGAATGCGGAGACAGAATAGGAGGGACCACCATGCGCAAGACACGGGTCATTTCTTCTGGCCCTGTTTCGCCAATTGCCGCAAGAGCTGAACGGCCTCGTCATACCGCCCTTCTCCGTAAGTAACGTCCAGCCTGCTGATTGCTACGCTCGATTCCCAAACACGAACAGAGTCTGAAATCCGAGTCTGGTTCAGTGGCCACGAACTGCGCTCCGAGGCTGCCAGTGCTTCTTTGCTCTGTTTGGCCAACTTCTCGCGAAGAGCCAAGTACTGGCTTTCTCGAATGATGTCCTGGACGTAGAGCTTCTCGGTATCGAACCGAGCTTGCTCAAGCGCCGTGACCAGATACTTGGGCGGCTTGAAATCCGTGTCCACAAGCCGCATGGCTGCCATCAGCTTCTCGTTCACGCGGAGTGCTTGGGGGAGAAGTTCGCGAGTGTAGACTTCTTGCAGCTCTTTCCAATCATGCGGCAGTTCGCGGATGGCCGGGTTGCCAACGGAACTGACGCGAACCGGCACAGCGCTGCCGGCGCGGTGTATCTCCCAACGATCGAAATAGCCATCAAAGTCCGTATCGAAGTACCGGATTTCGCCCCACGGCTGTGCGCTGCCGCCCATATGTCCGACTCGAATCCAGCCCTCGGTGGCTCCTTTCAAGTGGATCCTGCGATCGACTCGCGAGTAGTACAGTTCGCGTTTGCTGGACACTGTGGGCCGGAACTCGCGGCGAATGTTCCAATATTGAGTCGGGGCGCCTGTGTCGTGCATGTAATTCCGGTGCCAGGTCCAGCACACGCCGTCTTGGTGGCGGTCTTGGTTCGTACGAGGTGGGCAGCCAATGGCTACGGTGTCGTCGGGATACTCGAACCAACTGAAACCAGTTTGGTTGGCGGGATAGGTATCGGCCAGTTCCCGTAACATCTTGTGCGGCAGACAAACCATTGCCTTCGGTGGCCGGCGTAGCGGGTTGTGCCGGTTCATTCCATCGAACTCGTAGGGCACTAGGCTGCTGGTCATGTTCAGGCTGAGGTCGTAGTGGACGCGATGCTTCGGCGAACTGTTGCCGGTCACATCCACACAGTAGCGGATCGCACCCACCCCGATGTTTCGCAGTCGCGGCTCGAAGGGGCTCGAATTGCAGTGCGAGTTGCCACCGTCGGCTTCCACCGGCGGATAGGGCTCCTGGGGAATGGCGGCGACGCGGATCAAAACCTCTGACTCGCCGTCGCCATCCGTGTCGTACCAGGCAAAAGGACACTCGCTGATCGGCCACCAGCGTTTCTGTTCGGAATCATACTTGTTGACGATGATCTCCGAATCGCCGGAACCGTCGTAGGGGTCGGGATGACTAGGCGTATCGTCGCTGTAGGTCGTTCCGCGGTATTCGTAGCATGACGCGTTCCACATGTGCCCGTCCTGGTCCACGTCGACACCAAACCAGGCCCGCCGCAACTGTCCACCTGAAAAGTATCGCATATCCATCTCGTCGGCCTGCCCGTCGCCGTCGTTGTCCATGTAGTCGACCAGCCGGTCGACCTTGCCGTCGCGCTCGTAGTCGACCACATAGCAGTCGTTGTCTTTGTCACCGTCCGTGTCGCCCGGCTTGAAGTCCCCGTCGTCGTCGATGACCCACACGATGGCATCTTGCTGTTTGTGACGCCTTAGTTGCTCGCAACGAACCAGCATTTGTCCTCCGCCGGCCAACTCGCTCTTGACGCGGAAATGATCACCGACAGCGAGCGTCTTCGTACGATTCCACCATGGTCGGCCAGTCAGAACGAGCGTACTGTCTTCTCCCATCGCCGTTTCGGCTTGCCACCAGGCAGGCGGCTCCTCCTGATCCAACGCACTGCAAGGCATCGCTGCGAAGCTTGACAGAATGTACCAGGCGGCCGAAACAGCCAGCCAATGGTTGAGAACACCTTCCTTGGGGAAGCGCGTGTGGCATCTCATGTCGGCGTGTCCGTTCATGTATCTCACGATGCGCCCAAGCGTCAATCCGCGAATTTGCGTACCGATCGCGGGATGCGACGGCGCAGGTTCTCCCGGCCGATATAGAGGTCCTGTTTTGGCATGGCCTTCTGCAACTCGCCGTACTGGGTGATCACGGCATCGTGGCGATCCATCGGGTTGGGGTGCGTGTGCAGGAATGCAGGCATCATGACTCGAAAGGCCGGTTCGCGTCTTTTGAACTCCAGAAACAGAGCCGCCAACTCGCGGGAATCGTAGTCGAGCGAATACGCCCACGATGCGCCATCCCGGTCGGCTTGTGCCTCGTCCTCAGGCCGGAAGGGTCGCATGAACATCTTCATCAGCATCGTGCCGTTCTGAAAGAACCGCTCGGGAGTAAAACCAGCGGGATTCGAGAACGTGTTCTGGGCCAGTTTCACTCGGCGGATCGGTTCGAGCGGGTGACCGCGATCGAGATGGGATAGTTCATGGCCGATTACACCAACAAGCGTGGCCTCGCTTTGCGCGTGTTGCAGAAGTCCACGAAAGAACACCAGCGTTCCGCCCGGAAAGCACCTGGCTTCGGGGTACGGTGCTTCCGCAAGGTAGACTCGGATATTCGGGTACTGATCGTGATTCTGCATCTGCGGCCGCACGATCTCGACGAGTCGCTCCAGGTAATCAACCTCCCGCCCGCGGCGGACGATCTTGATCTTGGCCCGCGTCAGTTCGTTCTGGAAGGCCTGGAACGCCCGCTGCCCGTATTGCGACTCTTCCTTACGCGAGACGGGGATCTTGGCCAATGCCTCACGATCCACGTCCCGATCGTTGCCGAAGAACTGATCGAAGAACGCCTGGGGATCGGCAAAAGGAAAGCCCTGCGGCGGCCAGGCATTTGGTGGTTTGCGCTGCTGAGCGCTGGCGGACGCGCCGATGCACAAGACGACGATCAATAGAAGCAAGCGGACAAGGCCGACCGGCATATTGTCCCCTTTCGCTGGACAGTGCCCCTAGGCCCAGTCTAATGAACCGGCCGACCATCGACAAGCGACGCCAACGTGAAGCCGAACTTTGTCGCCTCTAGTAACGCTCACGAAATAGCGCCGCCCTTTTTCGTTTGCGATCACCACGCGCGTAACCGTCGGAGTTCACGCTTCAGCGTGCTTTCGAAGACACGCTAAAGCGTGAACTCCAACGGTTCTTTCACAACCTCGGAGCGTGATGGCTACACTAGAGATGAGGATTCGCGAGCGTCACTACTCGGGCACTTCGAGCGTTTCGATTTCTTCGCAGGTGCCTGTAAGAAATCCAGAAAGAACTCCCAGACCTGCCGACATCTCGGGATCAAACCCGGCGTTTCTTGTCACGCCGCATTTGAGGATCTGATATGTCCCCGGCTTGCTGAACACATCGACGCCCAGTGCGAGCGTTCCGTTCACTCCCAGCCGGCCCCATTTGTCGCCGCCGAACTGAGGATCTGTGAAATCGAACGTGCTGTAACAAACTTCTCCATCGGGGTTACGCACAATGACGATCGCCAAAAACGTCCTCGGTTTCCACGTAAGCCGCGCCGTATCCCCGGCAAACTCCGGCTTCTTCTCCCACGAGAAATCCGCCTGCCTGGTAGGCGTCTTGGTCACTGCCACGTACGTCTTCTGTTCGCTTTGCGGTGCCTCGGTTTGTTGTCGTGCTCCTCGCCCTTGTGGGGCTACGGGGGCCGGCAAGTCAAATCGGAATTGATATGTCTCGCCCGCCGTGTAGACAAGCTCGGGATTCTGCTCGCTGTTGGCCTTGTAGTGCCCCGGTTCGGCCTGTTCGAGAGTAACCATTTCGCCGCCCGGTATCCGCAGCCGAACATCCTGCGCGTCTGTCACAAACTCGTGCTTCGGCTTGGCGGTGGATATCAGGACAAGTTCCGCTTCCACTGTCCCGTCGGACATCTCCATAAGCGTCGCTACCGCCTGGAGGGGTGACGCGAGAGTCTGCAACCGCTCTCGATTGCAGGATGAAAGCAGGAAAGCGAGTGAGAGGAAACAGATAGAGAGAACAACGCTATTCTTACTGCGCATGGTAATCCCCTTCCTTCCTTTGACGTCAGCCACCAGGAAATCTGTGAGCCTTCATTGTCAATATACCCTTGTTTCACGGCTGGCGGTTTCAGGTTTTTCTCGACGAGTGTCGGATCTTGCAGCGGCGCTCGGTGGCATCGATAATGAGGATGGCCCGTCACGTTTTCGCCCTGAATCGAAGCCAGTTGCAGATGGGGATCATCATGGCAAGGAAGAAGAAGTCGTGGAGCGAGAAGCTCGAGGATGCCAAAGCAAAGGAGGATTTGCCCAAGAAGTTCTACTGCGACAAGGCCAAGCAACACATGCTTGTGCCTTCGCCCGCTCAGATCGAGCAGGAGATACGTGGCATCCGAAAGTCCAAGGTCAAAACGATCAAGCAAGTCACGGACAAGCTGGCCGCAGAACACGGCGTCGATGTGTGCTGCCCGATGACAACGGGCATCTTCGCGTGGATCATCGCCCACGCCAACCACGAAATGTCCGAGCAAGGCCGCAAGCGCGTTGTGCCCTGGTGGCGGCTAATCAAGTCCGACGGGCAACTCAATCCCAAGTATCCAGGCGGCGGAACGATTCAGAAAGCCAAGCTAGAAGAAGAGGGGCACACCATCCTGAAGAAAGGCAAGAAGATGCTGGTGGAGGGAGTCAATTGAGTTGACTCCTTCTTCCTTTGTCCGCCGGTCAGGGAGCGGGCACAAGCTTCAGTCCGAACAAATCCAGGACGGGCGGGCCCGTCCGCTTTGCGTTCGGCAATTTGACGGAAATGCTTCGCTCGCCCGCGTTCAGCTTCAGTTGGCCATCTGTTGTCACGCCATCGGCGTTGATTTTGCCCTGTGCCTTCTGATCGCCAACGCTGACTTCGACTCGTTGCCCCAATGCCACGTCGGACGCGTTGCGGGAATCGACTTGGACTGTATAGGTGCCGGCCGCTGGCAAGGTGAACTGCCAGACGACAACGTCGTTGGGATTCGACCAATTGCCGATGTAAGTCCGGCCTGCTTCCGACACCGGTTTGGCCCGCTGGCCGTGGCGAGCCTGAATCTCGGCGTAGTGGGCGGGCAATTCGATGACGCCGTCGGCCGCTGGCGCGATCCGTACCGGCTCGACGTCCACCGCCCCGTCGATTTCGAGTACCAAAACGCTGGCCACGGAATCGGACGGTTTGGGCGGTAGGTGAATCACAACATCGTCGCTGCTGGCTTTGCGCCGTGTGTCGATCATCTTGTCCCGCTTGCCCATCACGTATGCTCGTTTCACGTTGCTCTTCAGACCGGGCAACAACAACTGGCGATCCTCGGGCCAGTCGAACACGTGCACGTACAACGTGTTGCCTTTGGCGGTAACACGTCCAAAGAAGGGCAACAGACGGAACGGGCTGGCCGTCGATCCGTAGATTGCGTCGTCGTAGCGTTTCATCCATCGGCCGACGCCCAGCAGTCTTTCGGCTTCCTCCGGACGTATCTCGCCCGTTGGCTCCGGGCCGACGTTCAACAGGAAGTTGCCGCCCTTGCTGGTCACGTCGATCAGCTTGTGAACCAACTCTTCGGTTGGCTTGAAGATGGTTTCATGGCGATCATAGCCCCACCACGCGGTCGGCGCAAACGAACCGTGGCCGGTAGTCATCGTCATGCACACTTCCCAAAGCACGGGTTTGCCGTCTTCGCTGGTAACGCCGGTGGCGGGGATGAACTGCTCGGGCGTCTCGAAATCGCCGCCGATGTTGGCTCGGTTGTTCACTAGCATCTGCGGCTGAAGCGATCGGGCCATCTTGATGATGTCCCGGAACTTGTCCTGGTCTTCCTGGCTCGTGCGTTCCCATCCGCCGTCGAACCACAGCACGTCGATGCGACCGTAGTTCGTCATCAGCTCGCGGAGTTGCCCGCGCATGTACTCGACGTAACGGTCGAAATCGGCCCCTTCGGTCGAGCGGTCTTTCTCCCACGGGCGCCGAGGCAAATAGTCCGGATGATGCCAATCCATGATCGAATAGTAGAAACCGAGCCGCACGCCCTGGCGATGGCACTCGTCGGCCAGTTCTTTCATCACGTCTCGTTTGAACGGCGTGTTCATGATGTCGTAGTCGGTCAGTTTCGAATCGAACATGCAGAAGCCGTCGTGATGCTTGGTGGTAACGACCAGATACTTCTGACCAGCCCGTTTGGCCAGCGCAACCCACTGGGCCGCATCGAAGCTGGTGGGATTGAACTGGGGGTAGAGCTTTTCGTATTCCTTGACTGGAATCTTGCCAGTGTGCTGAACCCACTCGCCTTTGCCGATGATCGAGTACACACCCCAATGGATGAACAGCCCAAACCGGCCGTCCAGGAACCATTGAGCCCTTTCTTCCAGAGGCGGAATCTCCGCGCCGTGCAAAATCGGCTTCGCAGCCCCAGCAACCGTCACAGCAAACAGCGCCAACAGGACGAACCAGCGGGATAGCGATCGCATGTCGTTTTCTCCAGAGATACGCATGGATTCCGGTTGACGTTGCTCGTTTAACCGCTGGGCCCAACGGGCCGCGCGTCGGTGAACACGTTTTGCGGCTCTACATTTCTGCGCAGAGCGGGATGCGAGTTCCAGGCCCTCACGCGCGGGCCGCTGGCCCTGCGGTTAAACGATCTGACGGCACGCCCGAGCACGTGCCCGGACGATGTCCGGGCCGTGCACGCCAAACCGTTTGTCATGATATCAGCCGACCGTGACGCTTACACTTTGTCCGCGTCGGGGATTTCGAAACCCTTGCGATTGGGATCGCGCACCAGCTTGTTGGCCTCGTCGGCGAACTCGCCCGTGAATTGTTCCGTCTTCGGATCGAAGGTCACCCACGGTCCGACGATGTACTTCTCACTGTCCTCGGAAACGCCGCATCCGTCTCGGGTAATCTCGTGCAACTTCATGAAGTGCGGGTAGGCCTCCTTGATATCGCCGAAGTCGCCGGCCTTGGCGTTGAACGGGACCGATTTGCCGATGCGGTACGAGTTGTTCATCAAGTGCCCGACGACGCATGAGTAGTGGGAGATTTCCATGTCTGCGTTTGACATTGCCGGATCGCCCGCGCGGCAGGCGGCGACAAAGCTCCCGAAACAACCGCCTGGGGTGATCTCGACCGCGGGGAATTCGACCTTCTGGCCCTCCTTGCTACCTTTCTTGTAGTACGTACCGCGGTCGTCCATCCAGCCGCCGTCCTCGAAGTAGAACTCGTTCATCACCTCGCGCTTGTAGCCTTCGTAGTTCACGTTGCGGACGTTAAAGAAGACGAACTGCCCGTTGGGATACTCGGCGATGCCGAACATCGTGTTGGGCGTTTCGCCCTGGTCATTCCAGTTGAACCGGTTGCCCAACGCCATCGCGCGGATCGGGTGGGTCTGGTCTTCGTCGATCGCCCACTGGGCTACGTCAAGCTGGTGCGTGCCCTGGTTGTTCAAATCGCCGTTGCCGGTCTTCCAGAACCAATGCCAGTTGTAGTGGACGTAGTTGCCGTGATACTGGTCGATCACCGCCGGGCCACGCCACAGGTCCCAGTCCAGATTAGCCGGCGGATCGCTGGGCTCTTTGAAGCCGATTCCATTGCGCGGCTTGCAGCAGTACCCATAAGAGATCTTCAGCTTGCCGAACAGGCCGTCGCGAACGGCCTTGATTTGGGCCGCCCGGCCGGCGCTGCTTCGCTGCTGGGTGCCGTGTTGCACGACGACGCCGTACTTCTTCCAGGCTTCCAGGGCAACGCGGCCTTCGTAGATGTCGTGGCTGGCCGGCTTTTCGACATAACAGTGTTTTTTCGCCTGGGCCGCCCAGATCACCATTAGCGAGTGCCAGTGGTTGGGTGTGGCGACCGAGATCGCGTCCAGTTCTCTGTCCTCCAACGCCTCGCGGACGTCCGCCACACATTTCGGCTCATTTCCGCCCCGCTCCTTGACCGCTTTCACCCTTCCTTCACGCCTCCCGATGTCCGGGTCAACCAAATAGGTTACCTGAGCGTTATCCATGCCCGCATACGAACCGACATGCCCTCCGCCTCGGCCGCCAACGCCGACCACGCCAATACGCAGCGTATCGTTTGCTCCAAGCACTCTGCCGGAAGCCTTGGTGCCGGCGATCGTGAAACTGGTCGCAAGCCCTGCAGCCGCGGCAGTCTTGAGAAAGTCTCGACGGGTGTGACGAGTCATAACGTTCTCCTCGTGGTTTGGTGGGTAGTGATGTCAAACGGGCGCCGCCGGCTATTGCCACATCCGACTGTGGAACACAATGCCACCGACAGCGCTTCGGTAGGATTCCGGAGCAAGCACTTGGGCCTGAACTCCGTCAACACGAAGTCAGCACCATATTTTTGACTGGAACGGAACCAAGATGCAAGTCAGCCGAGCGCCTATTTCTTCGGCGACTCCCGCTTTTTTCGCCCCTCGACGGCCTGAATCTCTTGCGTCTGGCCCCACCAGTAGAAGATGAGCCCAACAATGACTCCAACGGCAGTTGCCGAGAGCACCGCTGCGGGGCTTGATGTGAAATTCGAATTCTCGGTCGCCGCCTGAGTGGTCAGAACCAGCCCTACGAGACTTATCGCAAGCCCCAATGCGTCTGAGAGGAACTCCTTGAGACTGAACCCCATTTTGCTCAGCACGACAAGCTTGGCCAATACCAACTGCAGAGCGAATCCAACGACACCCGCGACCATGATGGCGAATGCGGTCCAGTGAAACGCTGAGAACGAGAGATATTCCGCTATCGCGTAGATCGGTTTCAGAACGCCGGCCGACGCCTCTTGTGCCTCGGGGCTTTCGTCTACCTTCGCGGCGATTTCTTCCACTTTGTCGCGTGTATCAGCGACAATCTGTTCCGCCTGCTCTTTCACGCCCTCCTTGGCGGCCGGATCAGGTTCCTGGGCGTGGGCCGAGACGGCCACCGAAAGCAAAAACGCAAACAACGGGACTATGCTAAGCATGTGTTTCATTTTTCTCCTCTTCATGACGACAGGACGGGTACGATTGTTATTCGCCACAAGGACCGGAATCTACAGAGAAATGCCTCCGAGGTCAACGAAATCTTGTAGGTTATGCTTCAGCATAACATCCGTTTTCTGGCCGCTGAGCGGACGATATGCTGAAGCATAACCTGCACCCTGCGGCCGGTTGGCGTACTAAAGTTTGTGATAATGCGCTGAGTTTGTGACAATACGGTAAGGCTCCGTTGATCCACTAATACGTCAGGGAAATGAAATGCCGAACCGGATTGTGGTGTCGAATCTACTGACCACGGCCATCGTCGTACCCCTGCTACCAGCGACATCGGCGCTCGCGTTCGACGCGACGCGGCCGGCGCGCGTGCGTATTGTCGTCAAGGATGAACAAGGACGCGTTCTGCCTGGGGCGCGCGTCTGGATGGCCGCGCAGACGGCGGGTTGGCTGGAGGAGTCGGAGATCGGCTTGGACTTGAGGGCGGACGACGCGGGCGCAATCGTCGCCGAGCGATCGCGGCCGGGTCCCGCTACAAGAATCACTTGGACAGAAGCCATCCGCGTCGAATTGGACGGATACGTGCCCAAACGTGATTGGCGCACCTTCTTCCCCGGCGCGCAGGTGGAACTGACCATCACGTTGGAGACCGTCCGCTCGACTTTGATACGCCTGCGCGGACCGCGAGGCGAGCCGTTGCCGCGGGTCGATTTTGCGATTTCCTACGTAAGGGGAGGAACTCGATATACGGACCACGGCGATCCAAGGTTCTTTGTCACGGACGAGCAGGGCGAACGCCTCTGGCGGCACGGCAAGTTGGAAGACGGGTTTTCTCTCTCCGGCCGTCCGGACGAAGAGAAGTTGAAAGACGAGCCGATCGTCACGGTCACCTATCAGGAAGGGGAACTGCCGTCTCGAGCGCGCCGGCTGCGCGGGAAGCTGCTGTGTGCCGACGGTTCGGTCGCTGCCGGCTGGATGGTCGCCCGGAAGGTGCGTTTGACTGGGGCTGGTGGGGCGACAAGGGGGCCCATGTACAACTTCATGCAGGTCGAGGATTTGGTACCGATCGGTTCCGATGGGCGATTCGAAGTCGAGGCCGGGCTGATCGTCGCGATCTCGCCGGACGGCGTGCCTTTGCTTTACGGTCTCGATCCGCAAACCTGGCCGCCGGGGGTCAGGCAAGTTACCCTCCGCCTTCCCGAGACGCGGCACGTACATCGCGGCGTTGTGGTGGACGAGGATGGCAGACCGGTGGCGGGTCTGCGAATCGACGTGGATTCGGTGGGCTGGGACGGACACCTCTGGAGGTTCAGCACGGGAAAGGACGCGGCGAGGTACACAATGCCGTTGTGGAGCGCCAAGGCCACTGATGGTACGGAAGTCGGCGCGATCCGCACCGACGCCCAGGGCAGCTACGCCGTGCAAACGTATTATGGGTCGACGGTCAAGCTCCGTGCTCATCAGCAGGGATGGTCGTTGAAGGACTGGGGCGGCTTGGGCACGAACGAGAGGAACATCTGGAGGCGGAGCAAGACGGTCGACCTTGAACGGTTCAAAGATGTAACGCTGGTATTCGAGGACGAACAGGGACAACCTATCACGGACATCCATACGTCCCAAGTCCAAGTGTTTTCGGGTGGGAAGCGGGTCCACTCGAGCCTGGATTGGGGCAGGGATTCCCGCGGGCTGCACATATTCGTCGAGCAGATGGCTGACCGGCTGGAGTTCGAGGCCAAGGACTCGAAGCGAAAGTGGATATCAAAAACAGTGGCTGTCGATGTCGCAGGCACGGAGGATCGGGTGATCCGCGTCGAGTTCAATGAAACATACCGTTTGCACCCGCTCGCCGGACAGATCCTCGATCCCGATGACAAACCGGTGAAAGACGTACACGTGTACCTTTACGCCGCCGTGCCTCGAAACCCAGATAGGGGCGGCAACGACTATCTCCGACTCAGGACGGACACGGACGAGCAGGGCAAGTTCTTTTTCGATGCGGCGCCAAACGCCTGCAACATCGAGATCCGCCGTTCGCGCCGCAGGGACGCGGAAGGCTCTCTGCCGGGTTGGACGCTGCCGTTGGCTGTCAATCGCAAGAATCGGAACGTCGTAATTCGACTCGATCGCGGCGGTTCGGTGAAGGTCTTGCTGCCGGCGGTGATGGGGGACCAGGCGCGGGGCATCTATTTGCAGCGCGAAGACGCAACGGACGAAACGCCAGGCAGACACCGCAACTTCTACTTCGATCGCGATTTGGATCGAAATCAACTGCTGTCGGACGTCTTGCGACCGGGCTGGTATCGCTTGACCAACTATCGCCTGGATTTGAAGGAGGCGTTCGCGGCTCTGGGTACGGTCCGCGCGGAAGTGAAGCCGGGGGAAGAGACTGTGATCGACCTTCGCGAACTCGAAACTTCCAGGCGTCTCGTGCCCGAAGCCCGGCCGAAGTCGTGGACCACGGTGGTTGTGAAGCATGAGGGTCGAGTGGTCAGCGGGGCGGAAGTGGCAGTGTATGCCGAGGTGGCCCGGCGGGAGGACGTGGCACGGTGGCTTCAGGAGTGGCGAAGCGACGAGGCGACGGTCCGCGAGGCCGCGATCACAATGCTGAAGTATGCCGGCGCCCTGGCGGTCGACGCCATGCGGGCCGCGAGCGGTGAACTCGACCGCGACGGACTGCTCGAGGAACTCGGGGAGGTGAAAAACGACGGCTTGCACCGCGTGGCCCATGACCTGAGCGACGATACAGGAACGGTTCGTTGCGAGCTCGAAACGGGTCGGAATTGCGTGGCGGTGGTGCGCGTGCGGGGTCGGATGATCGGCTGGCAGGCTTTTGTGGCAAACGGCCAGCCGGTGACGGTCGACCTGCGCCCAGCTCGCTGCCTTGTGATTCGCTTGAAGAATGCGGATCCCGAGATCGACCGGCACAGATATGAATGGGCTCGCATTCGGTTGGAGGAACCCTCCGGCGCAGGCATTCGCGCACTTATGTCCGCACTTTGCCATTGCCGCACGTCGCGGCATAGCGGCGGGTGGATACGGCGCGAAGCAGTCTTCGATCACCAATACCCGATGCGAATCGAGGGCGGACGCGTTTGCGTCATGGAGGACTTGCCGGTGGGATCAGTCGTCACGGTCACGTTGCTCGAACTGACGACAGAGGACGATGACCCCAAGCCGCGGAAAAGCGGACGTATCACGATCAACGCCGGCAGCGGCGTACAGAATGTCGAGTGGTGAGTCCGGTACAGCCAGTGGAATTACCCATTCGCTATCGCTAGCATGTACACGAGTGGAATTGGTCGCGATTTACCGTGTCAAGGAGATGGGAAGATGAACCGGATTGTGTTGTCGACTTTCCTGATTGCTGCCGTTGTGGCTCTGCCACTCGTTGGTCGGGCCGAAGAGAAGGTGTTCCGCCTGGGGATGATCGGGTTGGACACGTCGCACGTGATTGCCTTTACCAGTTACATCAACGGCCGTAGCGAGGAACTTGGCTGCCGCGTGGTGGCCGGTTACCCGGGCGGTTCGCCCGACTTCCCGGCTTCGGCCGACCGAGTGGAGAAGTTCACGAACCAGTTGCGTGAGAAACACGGTTTGGAGATCGTCGACAGCATCGAAGAACTCTGCGAGAAGGTCGACGGGATTCTGCTGGAAAGCGTCGATGGCCGACCGCATCTGGAGCAGGCCAAACCGGTGATCGCCGCAGGAAAACCGTTGTTTGTTGACAAACCCATGGCCGCCAGTTTGGCCGATGTGATCGAAATCTTCCGGCTGGCCAAAGAGGCAGGTGTGCCTTGTTGGTCAAGCTCGTCGGCGCGCTATGGCGAAGGAATCACTGATGCCTCGCAGAACGAAGAGCTTGGCGAAATCGTCGGTTGTGACGTGTTTGGCTCCAGCAGTTGGGCGGAGTTTCATCCGGACCTGTACCTTTACGGAGTCCATGCAGTCGAGCCACTGTTTGCCATTATGGGCACCGGCTGCGAGAGCGTCCGTCGAGTCAAAGCGGACGGCACCGACTTGGTCGTGGGGGTATGGAAAGACGGCCGTATCGGGACTTTTCGCGATCTTGGAAAAGGCAAGAGCGGATACACGGCTATCATCTACGGCACGAAGGGCTCGGCCACCGGAAAGTCATCTGGCTATGGTCCTTTGCTGGAGCAGATCGTCAAGTTCTTCAAAACCGGCAAGCCGCCCGTTCCAGCCGAAGAGACGATCGAGATCTTCGCCTTCATGAGCGCCGCCGACGAATCGAAGGCCAAGGACGGCGCAACGATCAACATCCAGGAGTTGATCGAGCAAGCGAAATCCAAACATCAATCACAACCAAACTGACAACAAGGGGCCCTTGCCCGGTCAATAGCATCGAACGGACGAATCACAGGGAGGTTCCACATGCAGCGTAGTGCACCTTACGGCAGGGTGCTCATCGATCGGCGCGCTGACTGGGCTTTTCTGCGCAGTCTCGTGGTCTGTGTGATACTCGTCGGTTTGCCGGTTGGCCATTTTACTGTAGTGGCTGGAGAAACCGAACCGGAAGGCGTGACAACCGTCGCACCGGGCGAACATCCTACCGGCGTTTTGATTGATCGCGGCACAGCCTACGCCACGATCGTTGTTCCAGCCGACGCGGATGCGGGCGTGAGGCATGCCGCCGAGGATCTGCAGACCGTCTTTCACCAAATGACCGGCGTCAGACTGCCCATCGCCAAGGACGATCAGCCATCACGCGGCAACCGGGTTCTCGTGGGCGATACTCGTTTCACCAACGAGATCGTGAGTCCAGCCGAACAGGCCAACTTGGGTGAGGAGGACTATATCGTCCGGCTCGGGGATCGCGACTTGGCTCTGGTCGGCGGCGGACCTTACGGGACAATCTGGGCCGTCGCGGAACTGTACTGCCGGCTTGGCGCCCGCTGGTACATGCCGGGTGAGTTGGGCGCTTGCGTGCCCCGTTTGGATACGATCCGCTTCGACAAACTCGACGTGAAACGCAGCCCTTCGTTCAAGATGCGTTGGATCGGCAAGGACACACGATGGAATCTGCGAAACCGAACGAATCGCATCGACGATCAAGACCTGCCGCCGGCCTTCGTTGTGTATCCCGGTATCTACCACACGCAAAACCGGCTGTTGCCCAATGCCGAGTATGGCAAGACGCATCCCGAGTTCTTCGCACTGATCCAAGGCAAGCGATCCATGCGACCCGGCGAACGCAAACTCTGCAATTCGAATTCCGACCTTCCACGCGAAATCGCCCGGAATATGGGAGTCATGCTGAGGGAAAACCCGGGCATCGACTTGATTTCGCTTTCGCCGACCGACGGCCAGATGTGGTGCCAATGCGGAGATTGTCGCGCGATGGACGACGATACGGTCGCGCCGGACAGCCCCAAGGTCCGATCGGACCAGCGGTATTCGCGACGTCAGATGGTCCTATACAACCGAGTGGCCGAGGAGCTTGAGGAGGAGTACCCGGACCAATTGATTCTGGTGGGTGCCTACAACACCTACACGTGGCCGCCGCGCGATCGGACGGTCCGTGGGCACAAGAATCTGGCAGTGGTCATCTGTCACTACCAGCCATCGGCCGCCTGTCTGGCTCATCCGGTGAACGATCCGACCTGCACGCCAAACGGTCGTTATTGCGAGCTGATCCGTGCTTGGCAGGAACACACGCCGCACGTCTACTTCTACGAATACTACTGGAAGGTGAATTGGCTGGATCTCCCCTGGCCGATCGCCCACACCGTGGCGGCCGATATTCCCTACTACAAGTCGATCAGTGTCGAGGGCGTCTACACGCAATACACAACCGGCAGCATTTGGAGCAACTTCATCGCCATGTACGTCGCCGCCCGACTGCTATGGGACCACACGACCGACGTTCCCTCGCTTCTGGACGAACTGTACCAGAAGTTCTACGGAAAGGCGGCCGAACCGATGAGACGCTGGCATGAAACGCTCGAATCGCAAATGGCAGCATGCAAAGCCCACATACCTGGCGGGGCTGCGTCAGGAGCCCCATTGGTCTTCACCGAGCGAGTAACTGACGAACTCAAGAGAAGCCTGACAGAATCGCAACGGCTAGCCGAGGACGATTTGGTCAAACGCCGGCTGGAAAAAGTGGCCATCATGACCGACTACACCGATCGGTTATCCGCTGCGTTCCGGCTGGCCAAGGAATCGACGATGCAGAAGGACGAGAAGCAGAGCCTGAACTTGCTCAAAGATGCCTACTTGATCGGCGACGCCCTCCGAGACGATCTACTCGCTCGTCCCGACCACTACGATGGCGTCGCCACCGGCGTCTACTACAAGAACAACCTCTACATGCACCGAGTGCTGTACCGCTGGCGAAAGCGACTGGTCGACAGCGGAGTGCTGGATCCGGAACAGTACCCCGACAAGGGCGGAGCCGGAAGACGGTGAACCCGAGACGAACCGGTCGTTGGCCAGATCTGGAGCATTCTTGGCACCGGTGATGGCAAGCTCTCTGGCAGCCATTAAAATGGCAAGTATCAATCGGAACTGCCTGTTCACCGGCAGTAGGGAGGACTCTGTCGTTGTCCCAGTCGCCTCGTCCTGCCGCATCCGGCATTACTCTCGATCAGCTTGTCGTGTTGAACGACGAGATCGCCGCATTGTCACGTGCCGGTGTGCCGCTGGAAAAAGGGCTGACTGAATTGGGGCACGACGTCCCAGGACGTCTTGGTGCGCTGGTAACGAAGTTGGGTGATCGCCTCGCGAGCGGCCAGGAACTGAGCCTCGCGTTGGCGGAGGATGCCAGCCTGCCACCGGCCTATCGCGCGATTCTGGCGGCCGGTTTACGCTCAGGGCGTTTGGCAGCCGCGTTGGAGGGCATGTCGACGCTACTGCGCCGGGCGCTGGAAACACGGCGGATGATGATTGCGGCTCTGGTCTATCCGCTGATCGTCTTCGCGGTGGCCTTCTGCCTGATCGCCTTCACTTTGTATCAGAGTTTCCCGGCTTTTGCGGGCGTTTACCACGAGGTGTTTCCGGACGATCTTTCACTTCGGCCACTCGAATGGTTGTCCGAGCACGTTTGGTATTGGTTTCCCACGATTCCGCCGCTGGTTCTTGTTGTCCTGGCCGTCTTGTGGTTTCGCTCGCGACGCGCATGGCGCATTGAACGGAAAACGTCACGAGCCTTTTTCACACGATGGCCCACGATTGGCCGCACGGTTCACGTGGGACGTATGGCTGCTCTTGCCGACACGTTGGCACTGTTGCTGGAACATGACGTTCCCATGGACGAGGCGGTGACGCTGGCAACCAGTTCGAGCGGTGACCGGCGAATTCGGGAATCGGGCCAGGTGCTGGCGGATCGGATTCGCCGGGGCGAAAAGTCATCAACAGGCAATGATCTGGTCGGGGCCCCGCCCATGTTGGGCTGGTTGCTGTTCCATCACCGCGACCGAGGCCGTTTGGTGCGTTCGCTGCGTCGCATTGCGGACTTGTCAAGACGTCACGCGGAGTGGATGTCGCGTTGGCTCTCGGTCTATCTGCCGACTTGGCTGACCATTGGCCTCGGAGGCAGCTTGGCTTTGGCGTATGCGTTATGTGTGATCGTTCCCTGGGTAAGACTATTAGTCAAAATGGCAGAGCCGTAGGATCTTCATTCTTCGTTTAACCGCAAGGCCATCGGCCTGCGCGTTTGGCGGACGCGCGGCCCGATGGGCCTGCGGTTAAACGATCTTTTCCCACAGGATAGACCCTTCAACTCCAATGAACTCCAACCAGAAACCATCCCGCCGCAAGATGAAACCAGCGGAAGCGGTCTATATGGCCGAAACGGTCGCGGAACTGAGTGCCGAGGGTTTGCTTCTGGCGGACGGTTTGCGGGCAGCGGCCAAGGAAGCTCCCAGCCGTCGCATGGCAGACGAACTGGATCGAGTGGCACAGCGGTTGGAGGAAGGGCAGTCGCTGGAAACGGTCCTGGATTCACCCCAGGCAGACTATCCCCGGTACATGCGAGGGCTGGTTCGAGCCGCGTTGAAGACCAATCAGTTGGCCGAAGTGTTTGGCGAGATGGCCGACCATCAACGGACCGTTGACGAGTTGTGGCGATCGGTTCGGTCGGCCCTGGCCTATCCCACGATTCTGCTGACATTTGCAGCCGTGATCGGGCTCTGGATGGATATCTTCGTGATCGGCACGTTTGTGCAAATGTACGAAGAATTCGAATTCCTGTTGCCGGCTATGACGGAGTTAATAGTCCAGATTCATGTCTCCGGCACTTGGTGGTTGTGTCTACCAGTTGCCGGCGTGCTGGTCGCCCTGGTTCTGTTCCGGCTGTTCGGAGGAGCCGTTCGCTGGCGGCGTATGCTGGCCACGGTTCCGTTGATCGGACCTTTGTGGCATTGGACGGGCGTCTGTGAACTGGCGAGGCTTCTGGCTGTGCTGCTGGAACAAGGCATCCCCTTGCCCGAGGCCCTTCGGCTGGCGGCCGACGGCGTCCACGACGCGAATATGCGCCAGCTCAGTTTGTGGCTGGCGGATGGTACCCAGCAAGGGCAGACGTTATCGACGCTACTGGAATCGACCTATCGGCTGCCTGCCACCTTGCGGCCACTTGTTCGTTGGGGAGAACGAACGGGCGAATTGGCCGAAGCGTTTCACGTGGCCGGAACAACGTATGCAAAACGAGTGCAGGTGCGCGCCGATCTGGTGCGTGGGGTCATTCCGCCGCTGGTCTACGTGTTTGTGGCAGTTACCATTGGTTTCGTGGCGATCTCACTCATTCTTCCGATTATAGCACCACCGTGGTCGGGGCTATCGTGATGCGGTCGAGGAGACGATGGACGACATAACTCCGCTGAACAGCGCCGGCTTTATCATCCTGGGCGTCGCGATGCTCTGGTCCGTCCGGCTGATCTACGGCGCCAGACGCGGTCCGAGCGACGATTTGCTGAAACGCTCGTTCCTGCTGGCCGGGTGGATTCTCATTGCGGGAGGGACGCTGGGCCTTGCCGGGGCCGCGACAGGCTTGTTCCACTTACTGACCTTGGTTTGTTTCATCCTTGTCTTGGTGGCCTACTTCCGCTATGTGCAAGGTGAGCGCAGTGCGTTGCTGTGGTCCCTCGCCACGGCCGCGGAACGAGGGATCCCGCTTGAACAAGCAGCCCGCGCCTTTGCCGACGAACGCTCCGTTCAAATTGGCACTCGCGTGGCAAGACTGGCGAACCTCCTGGAAGACGGCGTGCCACTGCACGGTGCACTGCGGATGTTGGGCAATCCGCTTCCTGCGGACGCTGTGCTGGCCGCAAATCTCGGAGCGGAAATGGGGGCTATGGGGCCGGCGCTGCATATGTCGCTGGATCACGCCGAACGTTTGGAGACGACGGTCCGAAAGGTCCTGGCGAGGTATGTCTACGTCGTTTTTGTTGTATACGCGGCAGCGGCAATCCTGGCCTTCACCATGTTCCAGATCGTGCCGGTCTGGGTCAAGCTGTTCGAAGAGCTTGAAGTCGAGTTGCCGGCGTCTACCTGCCTGTTGATAACACTGAGCGATGCCGTCATGCCATTTTGGCCGCTGCTGCTCCTGCTACTTCTTCTGTCAGTTGCCGGACTGGACTTCCTTACCCCGCCCAGACAATATTCTCCCGGGTTTCAGTTGGGTACTCCGTTCCGTAGTGCTCTCTGGATTCGCTACGACGGCGCCTTGATCCTTCGATCGCTGGCTCTATGCGTGCGTCTGAAACGAGAGATCGGACCGGCGGTGTTCATGTTGTCGCGACAGTATCCAACTCGCAACGTATCTCGCCGTCTGCTACGGGCCTCCCAGAGAATCGACGACGGGATGCACTGGTGCGACGCTCTTCGACACGTCGGGCTCATCCGGCGGGTCGATGTGGCCGTTCTGCAAGCTGCCGAGCGCGCCGGGAATCTTGTCTGGGCATTGGAAGAAATGGCCGACAGTGCACTTCGACGTTGCGAATATCGTTTACGGGCTTGGTTGAACGTGGGATTCCCGGTTGTCGTTTTGGTGCTCGGCGCGATAGTCGCATTCATTGTCATTAGCCTGTTCGTGCCGCTTGTGGCTTTGATTCGAGGGCTTGCATGAAGAGGTATCCACCAACGCGAGGAATGACGCTGGTCGAGACCGCGTGCGCCATCTTCATCCTTGGAGTGGCCACCACGGCGGTCGTCCACATGGTGTCCACAATTGCGGTGCAACGTCGACTTGCCGACCGTCAGACGCTTGCCGCCGAAGAGGCTGCCAACTTGATGGAAGAAGTCTTCGCAATGCCGTGGTCGGAGATCACGGACGAGAAGCTTGCGGAGTTGTCGCTGTCGGAAACGCTGCAGAAACAGGGTGGCAATCCCGCACTTTCAGTCTCTGCCCAGCATCATCCCGGACCACCAGCTTCGAAGGAGATTCGGATTTCCGTTGATTGGACGGAGCCCAGCGGAGGACGCAGCAAACCCGTTCAGTTGATCGCGTGGCGTTATTGGTCGAAGGAGACGGATTAGTGAAAAAAAGGCCGGCCTACAGTCTCGTGGAAATGATGGTCGTGATCGCCTTGATGGGCGTCGTCGCGAGCATCGCCGCGGTTTGCCTGCACGGCTTGTACCGCGTCGATCGCGGCGCACGCGAGGACTTCGAGCGTCGGCGTACGATGGTTCGTCTGTCCGTGCAGTTCCGCAGCGATGCCCACCTTGCCTCGGAGGCCACCGTCGACGCTGGAAGCGACGAAACACGGGCCATTGTGTTTACACAACCGCCCGACCGGACCATCGAATATCGGGCCGAGTCGAACGGTATCAAACGGATTGTCCACCAGTCGCAGCAGATTGTGCATCAAGACGTATTCCGCTTGCCGGGAGTTCGCGAGATTCGTTTGGAAACGGACGCATCGACACCCAAACAAGCCGTGATCGTCATCTGTCGCAAGACGCCGTCCAGCGGCGACCCAACAGATGGATACCAGGAGCGGATTGCGGCGACGGTCGGACTGAGCCTGGTGCCGCAAGAATCCAAGGAGAATCCGGACCGATGAAACAACGTCACGCAACGCGACGCAACGGCGTCATTCTGGTAATGGCTCTTGTCTGCCTTGTCGTGGTGGGCATCTTCAGCGCGTCGACGATCCGCCGCTTGGTTGAACAACGCCGCTTGGCGACGCATCAGCAGTATCGGCTGCAATCACTGTGGCTTGCCGAGTCCGCAAGGCAACGCGCGGTGGCCAAACTGAACCTGGACCGGAACTACAAAGGCGAGACGTGGCGTGTCGAAGCGGACACATTCGACAATGGCAAGTCGGGCATTGCCGTTATCCAAGTGGCCGAGATTCCGGAAAGCGACTCGCAGCGCAGAATAGTGATTGAATCGCAATACCCCGCGTCCGGAGTGTATCGCGTCGTGCATCGAATCGGGCTACGAATCGAGTTACCCGAGACGGGAAATCACGCCACAGACCGTTCTTTGGGGAGTGTCGAGGATTCATCGGAAACGAACCCATGAGCGACTCGGACAAGAACGTCAGCCGCAGCTATTCGCTCAGCACCCTGTTTCTCTTGGTGACAGCGTGCGCTGCCATGACCGCGATGGTCGCGTTACTCGTTCGTGCAGGCGATCGTTTCGGAATTGGCGTGGGAGATGCCGTCAAGGCGAGCATTCAATGGGCTATCGCCTTCCTGTGCATTGGCGCGTTTGTCGGCTGCTTTCACGCCCGTCCCGTGCGAGGCGTGCTGTGGGGAGCCCTGTTAGGACTGATCCTGGGGTTGCTTGCCGGTCCTGTGGCTCTGGTCCCGTCTTCCCATTTGCCGTTAGTTCTGCTCACCTCGATGGTCGGCGCTGCAGTGCTCTTGGCCGTATCCGCGACGATTCGGCTGACGGCCAAGTACGGTCACACTGATCGCCATGCCACTGGGCAAACCGATGGTGCGGACAAGGCAAAACCGCATCCGCTCGATCCAGATCCGGATGAGTAGGATCACGTCTTGTCGAACCTCGGTCTCAATCGTTGGCTTGTCTCCAAGTTGCCTGCACTTTTCGGAAATCGCCTTCGGGTCTACAGGTTTCTGCCCGGATTTCCTCACACGCATTTCTCGGACACCGCCAACAGCGTTGTCAATCCTCGTGTGCTGGTTTACAGTTGTGTGTTGGGTACTCTGCCTGACCCCAGCGTCTGAAAGGTGAATCGAAGGGAGATTGGGATGCAGCATGCGATATGGGCGATTGTTCTTGTACTGGGTCCCTTGGCCATTACAGTTTTTGCCGGGGCTCCAACTCGCGTCGACCGGCCGAATATCGTCTTCATGCTGGCCGACGACATGGGGTGGGCGCAGCCTGGATTCAACGGTGGCAACAAGGAACTGACACCGAACATGGACAGGCTGGCGGCCGAGAGCCTCAAGCTCACCCAGTTCTACACCCATTCGGTGTGCGCCCCGACGCGCGGCGCATTTCTCACCGGCCGTTACGCTTTTCGCAACTGGATGGACTGGCGATCGGAAGACTTCGGCAAGCCCAGCTACCTGAAAAAGTTGGGACTCACGCTTGCGCATAACGAACGGGGCGAACCCACCCGCCGCATCCACGCGCTGGATACCAACGAGCGTACCATTGCCGAAGCACTGAAGGAGGCGGGCTACTTCACCGCCTTGATCGGCAAGTGGCACTGTGGTGAATGGTTGAACGAGCATTTGCCCATGCAGCAGGGCTTCATGCACCAGTACGGACATTATGCCTGGGGGATCGACTACTACACCAAAACCATCGTACACAACGCCCCCGCGCGATTTGCGGTCTACGACTGGCACCGTAACCAGCGGCCGCTGAAGGAAGAGGGCTATGCCACCGACCTGTTTGCCGCCGAGGCCGAGCGCGTCATTGCGGAGCAAACCTCGGATAGACCCTTCTTCCTGTACGTGCCGTTCAATGCCGTTCACGGACCGCTGAACGAACCGCCACGCTACGCAGACAAATATGATGTGCGCAGCGCCATGCTGAAGTGTCTGGACGACGCCGTCGGTCGTATCGTCGCGACGATCGACAAGCACGGGTTCAAAGACAACACGCTGATCGTTTTCACCAACGACAACGGGCCTGTGTTGGAGGAGATGAGCAAACCGTACCGAGGCACGAAGAACACGACCTTCGAGGGCGGGGTGCGCGTGCCTTGTCTGCTACGCTGGCCCAGCCGTACAGTTCCCGGAAGCTCGAACGACGGTATGATGTTCATCGCCGACTGGTTCTCGACGTTCATCACGCTGGCCGGCGGCAAGCACGAGCAAGAGCTACCAGTCGACGCCATCGACATGACCGGCATGCTGTTCGGCGGCAAGCCCACCCCGAGAGACGAGATCATCTTCGAGGTGACCGGCAGCGTCCGCCTGCCGACCATTCGCAGTGGCGACTACAAGCTGATGGGCGACATGCTGTTTAACATCAAAGAAAACCCAAGCGAGACGACGGACATCGCAGCCAAACACCCGGAGATCGTGCAGAAACTCGCAGCCCGCTTGAACGAAGTTGGCAACGGGCGCCCACCCTTGGGCGACAAACCGCTGCTGATGGATCCGCCGCTGCCATACATCTACGGACTCGACGAGAACAAGAACCCGTCGGAGTGGTTAATAGACGCCGTCGATAAAGTCCGCGCCAAGCAACCGAAAGGATGGGCGCCGGGCGAGACTCCCTGGCCACAGGCGCCAAAAGGGGCCAACGCGAGCAAGTGAGCATTGGCCGATCATGAGACTGTCGGGGCTTCCAAGCGGTCATCGCTGCGTCAGGGTCGCAAAGTGTCTGCTACCCAGGACGAGTTGTCCATCAGCCACTCCCTGTTGAACACGCTCGACCAAATAGCCCGCATCGGAGGCCATCAAGTTTGTGCCGTGGTCCGGTTCGATCAGTGCGACCAGCGGTAGATCCCCGCCGTTTTGCGAACAGAGTTCGGCGAGTCGCTGGAAGTTCAGCACGCCGGCTTCCATTGTACCGCACGGCACCGAGGGATTGTCCATTCCCACGCAGCCTTCGCCTGGCAGGAACCAGTCGCGATGTGGGTATCCGTGGAAATGGAACAGGCTTGCCCCGCTCTCCACAAGTTCCGGTCGGTGCAGCGCAGCCGATAGGCCGAGCGCCAGCATCACGCGAAGGTCGTACGACGGTTTGACGGCCCTCCCGCAGGTGTCCGCGCCGTGGGGCAGTTGCATGCGAAGACCGCGCTGGTAGCTGCCTACGCGGACCACGTCGGTGGCCAGGTCCAGATCCGTCTTGGGAGCCCCGGAGCGTGAACTGGTGACCCAGATATCGGGGACCTGGCGGTAGACGGTGTCTCCGGCTCCCACCACGGGCACGTAAAACCGGCCCGACTCGCTACGACGAAGTTCTTCGGAATCGAAACCGTCCATCGGCGAAAGACGTTCGAACTCGATGGCAGGAATCTCGGACGCGCCGTCGTATTGCGGTGGTTCGATGTGGGCGAGAAAACCGAACGAGACGCCCGTTCTGCCATCAACGAACATCTTGGCGATGTCGCGCCGCGATTGCCGTCGCAACAACGACCGCATGTCGTGTCCGTCCGGCAGGAGGCCGGTCGGCCTGAGCGCCCGCCCCAGCTCGACAACGCGGTGTGCGGAATCGTGTGCCTGAGGATCGTAGGTATCGACATCGAACTGCCCGGCCAGTAGCGGAGTGATCGGCAGATACAGTTTGGGAATGAGGCAGTTGAAGACGAAGCTATCAATCTGCGAGCGTTCGTGCACCGAGTCGGAAAGATTGAGGTTTAGCACCGAGAGTTTGTCGCCGAGGACACCCACAATCACTGGAGAGAAGGCGTGAGCCAGCGCAGCCAGACCAAGCGGAATTCGCTGCTCGTATGGTACGTCGGAATCGAGCAACCGCGGATCAAACTCGGCTAACATGACCGCCTGCGTGTTGACATAGTCCTGCATGTGCCATACCGCATGGTTTTCTGCCCACATGGTCAGGCGTGCCAGTTCGGTAACTGTGCGAGAAGACCGCTTGCGGCTGAACCGTTTGTGAAACCAATACACCAATTCGACAAACTGGGTTCCGATAAGCCTGCGAATCGACCGAGGCCTCTGAACGTCGATAACCGCATGGATTCCCTTGCGAACCGCTCTAGTTCGGTAATTGAAGCGACGATTGATCACCGGCAGGGCCGCGACCTGATGGAAATCGTCGGTGGCGTCTTCCCAGGGGAGTACGGCGACACCGCAGGCTTCCAGTTCGCGCCGGATCGCCTCCCGCAAGCGAAGGATCCGCGCGTTGCGAAAACCTCTCGGCAGAGGCCGAAAAGTCACTTGCAGACGAGCGGCCATTTCCTCGACACTCGTCGGCGGGGTGCATGATGGAGCGGTCCGTCGATCTCCGTGACCGGAAATGAGTCTGGCAATTGTGTTTGCACTGAGAGCTGTACCCAGGTGTTGCATCGGGATCCCGCCACAAGATGTCGAGACTGTGAATGAAGAGGGCAAACCAGCAGGAGACATCGGGAGCCGTCTTGACGATTTCTCACGGCCTATTTGACCGTAGCACGTGTGTTATCGCTTGACCCCAAGATTGTCTCGCCGTAGCGGTTCCAACGTTTCTTTTCCCGCCGTGGGGTCTATTGGAGAGGACTTTTCCGTCTGCGACGTTGGTATGGCCGGTACAGCCTTCAGCATATCCACAAATCCAATACCACCCCTCGAACCGCGCAAGGCATAACGGTGCCTGCCAAACAGGCAAAATACTTACCGAACATCCCCAGAATTCCCATTATCCCCCAGTTACAATATTGTGATAAAGAATCACTTATTGAAGGCCCCGAAAACCGTTAAATAGAGCTACGCCGTCCCATCATTCCGTTTCCTTCGAGGGGGTGCCATGTCTGGTCGTCCCACCTTGCCGGAACCAATTGTCATTACTGGCATTGGATTAATTGCAGCGTTAGGAAACGACCGCGAAGCGGTCTGGCGTGCGGTCCAACGGGGCGAGAGCAATTTCGGATACCTGCGCGGCATTCCTGACGACGAAATTGTTGCCGCGACGGTTGATCTTGGCGAACCGCTACGTGGGCGGCTGAAGGCCATTCCACTGTGCGAGCGAGCGGCCGCCGAAGCAGTCGCGGGCAACGGCCAAGGTGAGCGCGACACTCGAGCAGCAAAGGAACTTCTCGGTGAGCCCTGACGAATTCTCCGAATGGCTGGAATATCACCAAGCCGCATTTCCCGGCGTGGCTGATTGGATGCGCAAGAACACGCCGAAAGACGCCACCACCGAACAGCGGCCAGCCTACCATTGGCGGCGAGCACTATTCGATGTCGACTCTCTGGACGCTAAACGAGCGACTGACGCGATGCTGTCGGGGTACCTGGAAGAACCGCGCGGGTACTCGTCCCACCCCAAGGCAATCCGCCGTTGGTGCAAAACCATAGGCGGGGGCGAGCGCCGGGAGCAGAACAAGCCCGAGTACGTCGATGGGGAGCGAGTCTACAGTTGCTCGCTCTGCGAAGACCGGGGAACCGTGCCGATCATGCACCCTCGTACAGTCGGGGAGGCGGCAAGCGGCGTCGAGTTCGGAGAAATCCACTGGCAGACCTGCGTTGCCGCCTGTACGTGCGAGAAAGGCGAGAAGTGGCGACACCCGCTGCGAGAATCAAACGGCGACACTCGGCACGCCCTGACCGTGTATCGAGAGGATGCGATGTTCTCGATTGAGGACGGGATTCTGACCCGTGCCGAGAAGGAACGATTCTGGGAGTGGATGGAAGGCGACCAACAGCGCCGAGTTGAGCACCACCCCAACTACAGACCGGAGTTTGCGTGACAAACCGCCCCCGGAGAAACGCGGTTGACCCATGACCGCAACGTCACGGAGCCGCGGTTGGCCAATCGAATGGGTCGGCAAATCGTGGATCTACTCGGACACCCGCCAACTAGACGACGGACAACGCGCTGGCTTCGCTCTTCCCTGCGCTCTCACGGCGTGGCCCTGTGGCCTATCGGAATCTGATGCGCCCTGCGTGCCATGCGGGGCGATGCGCCACCGGGATGCTCGTCCGCTGCTTGTGGGCTGAAAGCTGCCCCCTATTCTGCCAGATCCGGTGCCACCCCTCGAACCGCGCCAGGCATAACGGTGCCCGCCAAGCGGGCGAATTACTTACCAAAGACACCCAGCATTCCCATCACCCCCCAGTTACAATGTTGTGATAAAGAATCACTTATTGAAGGCCCCGAAAACCGTTAGATAGAGTTACGCCGTCCCATCATTCCGTTTCCTTCGAGGGGGTGCCATGTCTGGTCGTCCCACCTTGCCGGAACCAATTGTCATTACTGGCATTGGATTAATTGCGTCTGTAGGAAACGACCGCGAAGCGGTCTGGCGTGCGGTCCAACGGGGCGAGAGTAGTTTTGGATACCTGCGCGGCCTGCGTGGCATTCCTGACGACGAAATTGTTGCCGCGACGGTGGATCTTGGCGAACCGCTGCGTGGGCGGCTGAAGGCCATTCCGCTGTGCGAGCGAGCGGCCGCCGAAGCAGTCGCGGACAGCGGCATCGATCTTTCCCAGGTTGACCTCGGCCGATTTGGCTGTTCGATCAGCGGCCACATGGGAGACACAACCTGGGTCGACGAGCAGCTTGGCAAGCCATTGCCAGTGGATCGCCCTCCTTGGTGGGGTCAGGGGCTCCCTAATACGTCGTGCTCGCGAACGGCCGATAAGTATGGCTTGCGCGGCCCACGGCTGTCGCACTCGACGGCCTGCTCGACTTCATTGATTAGCATCATGGCGGCGACGCGAGCCATCCGCGACCGCCAATGTGATATCGCCTTGGCGGGTGGCGCTGATGCCGTCGAACCGTTGTTCGTAGCGGGCTTCGACAGGATGCATGTGTTGGCGAACGATCCGGACCCCAGCCGCGCCTGCCGGCCGTTTGACCGCAGCCGCAAGGGGTTCGTGTTTGGCGAAGGCGCCGCGATGTTCGTCATCGAACGTTTGGGCCACGCGATGCGTCGCAACGCCAGCATCTATGCGGAAATCAAATCGGCCACGTCGCTCGCCCAGGCATGTCACGTGACGGGGGTGGACGCAGAGAGTGACGCGTTGGAGTACTTGATTCGTACGACTCTGGCACGTGGAGACGTGGAGCCCGGCGACATTGGCTACATCAATGCGCACGGAACGGGTACGGAGCAGAATGACGCCGCGGAGGCGATGGGCATTCGGCGTTCGCTAGGGGCCTGTGCCGACAATGTCCGTGTGAGTGCGACGAAATCGATTTTGGGACACATGATCAACGCCGCGGGGGCCGCCGAATTGGCGATTACGACGTTAGCGTTGCGCGACGGCTTCGCGCCGCCCACCTTGAACTTGGAGGACCCGGACCCGGTCTGCACGTTCGATTGCGTGCCACAACAGGGCCAGATTCATCGTTTTCAGCACGCGCTCAAACTGTCGCTCGCGTTCGGCGGGCACCTGGTGGCGATGCTGCTCAGTCGCTGGAACGACGCCGCCACGGGATTCAGTTACCCGCCGACCTCGCAACTGCAACCGCAGACGCGGCCAGCCCCGCCTCACTCAGCCGGAGTCGACTTTCGCAGCAGCATGTGATGGTAGTGCTGGGCGAAACGATGAGCCTCGTCGCGCCGATAGAGCGTTTCCAGCAAGCAAATTTCGTCGCGCAGGCGGGCCGCCTACAGGATAGCGGAATCCGCATCCGGCCTGGGCCTGGTGGGGGCGTCGGCAACCGGCGCGGCCGCCTGGAGTGGAGCGGCCAGCGGCGGCTTGACGTCTTCTTTTGGCCATGAACACCAGTGCGCCAGCGTGGGCAGAGTGCCGTCCATGTAGTCTCTCGCGCAAGCGTGCCTTTGGATTTTTCCACTCGACGTCTTGGGAATCGTGCGGGCCCGTATCAAGGCGATCGCGTCCACCGACAGTTCATGTTCGGCGACCACTTCGCGGCGAATCGCGGCAAACACCTCATCGAAGCTCTTGCCCCTTGCGCGATTCACCTCGTTGACAATAATCAAGCGTTCCTGCCCCCCCGCTTCGGCCACCACGGCGGCACCCGCGTCGGGACGCAGCCAGGGATGGGACGCGTGCACCGTGGCCTCGATGTCCTGGGGGTAACGGTTTTCGCCGCGAACGATAATCAGGTCCTTGAGCCGTCCGGTCACGTACAGTTCGCCTTCCCACAGGAAGCCGAGATCACCGGTCCGCAGATAAGGACCACTTCCGCTCCCCTCCAGGCGTGCCCCGAACGCCTCCCGAGTCAACTCAGGCTTGCGCCAGTAGCCTTTCGCGATACTCGGGCCGGCCACCCAAATCTCCCCCACGTTTTCCGGCGGAAGGGGGCGGCAGGTGTCCGGATCGACGATGATAATCTCCTGATCGGGCAGGTTGCTACCGCAACCTACGACGACCCGAGCGGAATCCTCTTCCGATTCCGCTTCCACCACTTGGTGGGCGTCCAAGGCATCGCCATCGACCGTCATCATGACGGGTGGGTTTTGCTTGATCCCTCCGGAGACCATGAGCGTCGCCTCCGCCATGCCGTAACACGGGAAAAAGGCTTCGCGACGAAATCCGCATGGGCCAAACGTCTCGCAGAAAAGTTCGATGGTTTCAGCCCGAATCGGTTCCGCGCCCGTGAACGCAAGACCCCATGAACTCAAATCGAGCTTCGCCCGCTGTTCCGGCGTGATTTTCCGGGCACAAAGCTCGTAGGCGAAGTTGGGGCCGCCACTGTGCGTGATCCGGCGGCGCGAGATGATGTCCAACCAGCGATAGGGCTTTTGAAGGAACGCCATCGGCGAGATGAGCGTGTTCGGACCGCCGACGTACATCGGCTGCATAATGCCACCGATCAGCCCCATGTCGTGATACATGGGGAGCCAAAAACAACCTTCATGGCCGCGCGCCGTTTCGAAGGCGTTGGCAATTAGGGCCGAGTTGTGCATCAAGTTGGTGTGGGTGAGGATCACACCTTTGGGCGCACCCGTGGACCCCGAGGTGTATTGCAGGAATGCCAACGATTCCCCATCGATGGGAGGCTCGGACCACTTGTCGGCCATGTCGAGCGAGAGTCGATCCGTGGCCATCCACTCCAACTGCTTCAGGTGCGGCGCTTCGTCGAGCATACCCTGCACGCGTTCCATCACGGAGTGCTCGCTCATGGCCACCTTCGCCTCGGCAT
Organism: uncultured Pirellulaceae bacterium; assembly: GCA_964623055.1. Lineage (GTDB taxonomy): Bacteria > Planctomycetota > Planctomycetia > Pirellulales > Pirellulaceae > JADHUC01. Next base: position 33,317 of record CAZURK010000021.1, on the reverse strand, counting down.
CGTCCGAAATGGTCTGGATGCGGAGCATGTTCCGGTTGCGTCGCGGCGGATAGGCCGGGACCGCGACAGCCCCCGCGTACAAACAGCCAAAAAAGGCGGCAATGAACTCCAACCCCGGCGGATAAAGTAACAGCGCCCGTTCGCCGACCATCCCCAGCGATTCCAAGTGCGCGGCGATCGCGCGGGCCTCGCGATCCAGTTCGCCGTAGGTTAGATCGATCGCGTCTCTCTCGCCATCTACCAGATAGGTGAAGGCCCGCTTGTCCGCTTGGTGGGTGGCGCGGTAACGCAATCGTTCGACAACGGTCGTTGTGGGCGGGGCGAACGAGCCCTCGGGGTCGACAGTCACGGCACTCTCAGCTCCAACGTCGCACGCGGGTCAATATACGAAACCACTCCGGCAGGGGACGGTCGGCGCGAGGCAAACCGGAAGGCGGGGCGGGTAGCCGTTCTGACGGTCTGCACTAACGCCTAGTTGACCGTAACATCTGCGTTATCGTTCAAACTCAAGAATTGCTTCGTTGCAGCGGTGCCAACGTATCTTTTCCCGCCGTGGGGTCCACTGGGAAGGATTTTTCCGTCTGCCCCGCTATGACCGGTACAGATGGTTGTGGCTATCACAGGCACGTTGGCCTCAGAAGAGTCTGTGCAGAATCTTGGACGCCATCTGTAGCGCAGTGAAATAGGGGAATGTGTGGAGAGCCTTGGGATCGAGATAGGGGCTTTTGACCTTGCCGTGACGTGTGGCATGGAACGTGAAAAACGGCACGGGCACCGGACAACCCTTGACTCGCTTGATCTTCCTGGCCTTGATCTGACCCTCCACTTCGGTGCAGTCGCCTACCAGAATGACCGTGCCGTCGAACTCCACGTCGCGAGGATAGCGTCCCACAACAACGGCAAAGGGCTGCATCTTCTGCAACGATCCCGGATCGTAGGCGTCCAGGATGGCGAACACCGCCTTCAGCATATTCACGCAACCGGTGTGGCACAGCCCGGCATCGCCGTCCTCGTGCGTGGCCTCGGGGTGGGGGCCAAGAAAGAACTCGACGTTCAATGGCATGGTGCGAAGATCATTGAAGCTGCGATCTACTGGCCCCACCCTTTCGACAAGTTCATCCAGCGAAATGTCGCCCTGAATCTCTATCTCGGAAAGGTCCACGGGACCGTGCCCTCGCTCGTGCGCGATCATCAGGTGCTTCACATCCTCGGGTTGAAGGCCGAGAATCCTGGCCCCAATCGCGTCTACGGCAACACCGTTGGTCCCCATGATGATAGCGCCGATGGGCAGCGGCACGGGCACCAATTCGTTGCGCTGTCCACCCAGGATGGCGTCCACGGCGACCAGATCAGGGCAGCCCACTTCCCACAGATCGGCAATCTTCTCTTCCAGCCGGTAGTCGTGATGTATCAGTCTCTCGTCCGAATCGCAAATGCCGATGTTCAGCTTCAGAGCGCACGTGATTTTGCTGGACACGTGGTTCTTCAGTTTGGGTGCCCAAACGCGATAGTCGGATTTGACGATGGAACGCGACAAGAGCATGGAACGGTGCACCGATCCCTTGTCCAGGGACACCCGCTCGCGCGGCTCCTCGTCGAAGCAAGTCAGCTTGGCGCCCGCACGGCGCGCCATGGGGTAGTAGCCAGCCTGATAATAGGCGTATCGCGTCGGCACCGTCAGAGCAGTTCGCTCGCCGATGGTCACGCTGGTCGGCGTGCCCATTCTGCGCACAGCCGCAATCAAAGCCTCCATAAAATTGGCATGGGTGTATCCGTAGCGGCCGTAGCGCTTGTGAGCGAAGACGACGTTTGGCTTCGCAAGCACATTGCCGTGCGGCCTGGCACCGAGTTGCTCCATGCCCTCCGCCAGGATGCGTTCCATGCCCGCCACGTCATCGTAATCTTCATGCCTGCGGATTATGACGGTCTCCACCTCATTCCCCTTTCAGCTCCCTTAACTAGGCGGGCGGTGATCAAACCCGTGTCGAACGATCGGCGCCATCGATATGACTGTCGTTCTTGGTGCCAATCCACAATAGATGACTGAACTTACGCGGGTCTTCGTCTGTTCAGCCAGCAAGACTAATATAGCTTTCTGGTTTATCGACCAACCGTCGTCCTCCGCGTAAGGTGAATGGGCGATGGCAAGAACCCTACCATAGGGGGAAATAGGGGCATGGAACATACGCAAGAAACGCGATGCGTTAACCCGGCCACCGGTGAGGTTCTTGGTTCGTCGCCTGAAGACACCATCAAGGACCTGCAAGAGAAGATCGCACTGGCGCGTACCGCCCAGGCGGCCTGGACCGAAACTCCGGTCAAGCAGCGAACTCGGGCCATGCTTCGAGTTCGGGACTACCTGGTGGAGCACGCCGACCAGTTAAGCGAGACCATCGGTCGCGACAATGGTAAGACCCGAGTGGACGCCATCTCCACCGAGGTTCTGCCCGCAGCCATCGCCGCGCACTACTATTCAAAGAAAGCAAGACGCTTCTTGCGTACGCGCCGGCTGGCCCCCGCGAACCTGATGCTGGCAAACAAACGGAGTCGAGTCCGACAAGTGCCGTGGGGCGTGATCGGCGTCATATCGCCATGGAACTACCCGTTTGGCATTCCCTTTTCCGAGGTGGTCATGGGTCTGCTTGCGGGCAACGCGGTCATATTGAAAGTGGCCACTCAAACGCAGATGGTCGGACGGGCACTAGAGCGATGCTTCCAGGCTGCAGAATTGCCGGAGGGCGTTTTCTCGCACGTCAACTTGCCGGGACGTATCGTAGGCAACGCGCTTCTGGAAAACGGAATTGACAAGCTCTTCTTCACCGGCTCGGTTGCGGTAGGCAAACAACTGATGGCCAAGGCCGCCGAGACGTTGACGCCAGTTTCTCTGGAGCTAGGCGGGAACGACCCGATGCTCGTCTGCCCCGATGCCGATCTGAAACGGGCGGCTGCCGGAGCGGCGTGGGCGGGGATGTCCAATTGCGGGCAATCCTGCGCCTCGGTCGAACGAATCTACGTACATGCGGATGTCTACGATTCGTTCCTGGACCTGCTGGCGCAGAAGGTCTCCGCTCTGCGCGTCGGCTTTGACGCCGACTGCGATGTTGATCTTGGCGCGATGACCACGAAATCGCAGATGGAACAAGTGCGTGGCCAAGTACAGGATGCCTTGGACCGGGGGGCCACTGTCCACACCCAGTCGATGTGCCCACAGGAAGGAGGCGGCAATTTCCTGCCGGCTACGGTGATGACGGATGTCGATCACTCGATGCAAATCGTGCGGGAAGAGACTTTCGGCCCGGTGGTTGCCGTGATGAAAGTTGGCGACATGGAGGAGGCTGTCGAACTAGCCAACGACAGCACCCTCGGCTTGACTGCGTCGGTCTGGTCACGCAGTAGAAGGACGGCTCGCAGACTGGCGACGCGCATCCAGGCCGGTGTCGTCACGATCAACGACCACTTGATGAGCCACGGGTTGCCCGAGACCCCCTGGGGCGGCTTCAAAGACTCGGGGCTGGGCCGAACGCACGGGGCCATCGGTTTTGCCGAAATGACCCAGCCGCAATGCATCGTCGATGATCTGACGCATCGCGCCAAGAAGAACATCTGGTGGCACCCGCACGGGCCCGAAGTCTACCGAGCTGTGAAAGGCATTCTCAACGCTCTCTACGCCAAAGGGATATCCAAACGCATCTCTGGCTTCTACCGACTTCTGAAGGCCTTGCCCCGTACATTGCGCGCGTGAACTGGTTTCTTCGAGATGTGACGTGCAAATCCCCTGATCCAAAGACGACCCCGAGATCAAGAGACATATCAGGACGGACGCGACCATGGAATTGCTCTCGGCGCGATATCGCCTCATTATCCTCGCGGTGCTTGCGGTATGTGCGCCGTTCGTTTATCACGGCGCTCAGAAGGCACTCGAAGGAAGCTCAAACCAACGCGAGGATTGGTCCCCCGACCAGTTGAAAGAGACGAAGCAACTCCTCTGGTTCCTTGACCATTTCAGAAGCGACGAGCTATTGATGGTCAGTTGGGAGGGATGCACTCTTTCGGACCCACGCTTGCCTCGTTTCGTGGAGTTGCTCCGCAAGCCCGTCCGGCACGCTGATGGGCACACGGCCCCTTGGTTCCAAGAAGTGTTCTCGGGCGATGACGCCTTGGAGTCTTACGTCTCGCCACCCTTGGAAATGAGCACCGCGCAGGCCAAGAGACGAATGCGAGGGTGGCTGTTGGGCTCTGACAAGGAAACAACGTGTGCCGTTGCCTTGGTATCGCCCGAAGGCCGACAAGATCGGGACGCGGCTGTGGCCTACGTCTATGCGTGTGCCGATCAGGTGGCCGGACTGGAGGCTTGCGACTTGCGCGTCGCGGGGCCCACTGCAGACAATGTCGTGATCGACGAGACGAGCAAGCGATACCTGACGCCACTGACCGCCGTCTCCGTGCTGCTTGTGTTGGTGGTGACCTACTTGTGCCTTCGGTCTATCACCTTGGCATTGATGGTGTTCGCAACCGCCGTCTATTGCCAGCAGCTTGGCTCGGCGATCATCTACTTGTGCGGCTCGCACATGGACAGCGTCATGTTGATGGTCCCGACGCTGGTCTACGTGTTGTCGATTTCGGCCGGCATCCATCTGGTCAACTACTACGGCGACGCCGTGTCTGAGAAGGGACTCGCCGGAGCACCGCGCAGTGGATTCGACGTCGGCTGGAGGCCTTGCGCCCTGGCGGCGGTGACCACTTCCCTGGGACTGATCTCGTTGTTGGTTAGTCAACTCAAGCCGGTGCAGCGATTCGGTGCCTTCGGTTCGTTGGGCGTTCTGTGTGGACTGGTCGTGTTGTTCGTATCGTTGCCGATTCTACTGGAACAATTCCCACCGCGGCGTTGGGAGGCTGCGCGGCGGAAGCAAGCTCGTGCTGGCCCGCACGCCGTATGGAATCGGCTCGCCGGGGTCGTCGTGCGCTGGCACAAGCCTCTTGCCGCGAGTGGTTTCGTTCTGTTCGTTCTGATGATTTGGGGCGTCTCCAAGACCGAAACCACCGCGCGATTGCACGACCTGTTCGCAAACCCACAAAACCGCCTTTTGCAGGACTACGCCTGGCTGGAACAAACCATCGGTCCGCTCGTCCCTGTCGAAGTCGTTCTTGTGTTGCCCCGAGAGGAGCCGGACAAGACGCTGGACCGCCTGCATCTCGTGAAGCGGGTCAGTCGAGCGATGGAAGAACTGGAGGGCGTGGATCGAGCGATTTCAGTAGTGACCTTTCTGCCGCCTCTTCCTCCTCAAGGGCAAACTGGCGTCAGGGGCGTGATACGTCGGACGACTTACAGACGACTGCTCCAAGAGCAGCGTGATCGTCTGGTGGACCTGCGTTTCTTGAAGCGAGACGGCGACCGGGAATTGTGGCGGATAAGCGGACGGGCAACGGCTGGTTCAAACGTCGAATATGGCACGTTGCTCGACAAGTTGGAAGAGAGAATTCAGGTTCAAGTTCTCAATGCAGCCGGCCCCACGTCACCTCCGATAAATGTCGTTGTCACTGGGAGTATCCCTCTCGTTCAGCGATCGCAGAAGCTGTTACTAGTTGACCTGTTCAAGAGCTATCTTGGCGCGTTTGGTGTGATCGCAATTGTCATGATCGTCGTCCTGCGCAGTTTCACGGCGGGCTTGCTCGTGATGCTGCCAAATCTCCTGCCAAGCATCGCGGTATTTGGCGCCATGGGATGGCTGGGAGTCTCGATTGAAGTCGGTTCGATGATGACCGCCAGTGCCGCGCTGGGAATCGCAGTCGATGACACGCTTCACTACGTGAGCTGGTATCGGAGAGCATTGTCGAGCGGCCAATCGCGGCATAGCGCGATACGCTCCGCCTACGAGCGGTGCGGCCCGGCCATGCTGCAAACGTCGCTGATTTGCGGCCTGGGATTGATCGTGTTCGCGGTCAGCCCGTTTGCACCGACGGCCCGGTTCGCTTGGCTAATGAGTGCGATGCTGGTCGCTGCAGTGGTGGCAGACCTTCTGGTCCTGCCCGCAATCCTGGCAAGCCCATTCGGTTGGGCGTTTGTGCCGTCACGCCGTCGGCAAGGAGGCCGCGCGAACTAGCGTACGGCGATTCTTTAGGGTTCCGCCCGAGACGCATTTCGTATGGCTTTGACGGTGAGGGAGAAGGCGTTTGGGACGCATCGCTGATCGACATAACCCTGAAATCTGATGAAATCGTACCAAGCCATCTCGCCAACCGTCACTGGCGAAATAGTGTCGTAGAGTTTTGCATGGAACAAGCGGAGGATTTGACATGCAAAGCACATTCGTAACGGGTGCCAGCGGGTTCATTGGCCGACACCTCGTCGCCGCGTTGGTGGATCGCGGCATCCAGGTGAGATGTTTGGTTCGTTCGACGTCGAAGGTCGCTCATCTCCAACATCCGCTCGTGAAGTTAGTCCATTGTGCATTGACCAGTGCCAGGGAGTTACGAACGGCAATCGATGGTGTCGACGCCGTGTTTCACTTGGCGGGTCTAACGCACGCGGTTCACAGTGGCGATTTCTATAAGGTTAACGGAGAGTCTTGTGGTGTAATCGCCGACGCATGTCGGGGACTAAGCACGCCACCTCAATTAGTCTACGTTTCGTCCATAGCCGCCGCTGGTCCACCACCCGAGGGAGAATCGATTCGTCGCGAGGAGCACGAACCACGACCGATCTCAAACTACGGAAAAAGTAAACGGCTGGGTGAGACCGAGATCCAAAGACGAGCTGCCGATTTGTCATGCACCATCGTACGACCTGGCATCGTGTTCGGCCCCAGCGATCGCATGACGGTGTTGATGTTCAAGTGGATCTATCGCTACCATTTGCACGTGGTTGTGGGATTTCGAACGCCACACCTTTCATTGATTCATGTAAACGATCTCGTGCAGATCATTCTGCGCGCGGCAGAGTCTGGAGAACGAGTTGAAGCAACCACTGACGGAGCGTACTCGCCGCAAGGCTACTATTTTGCCTGTGACGATTCGGAATACCCGAACTACTGGGAGCTAGGTAAACGTCTGGCAGTCGCCTTGAATCGGCGTGTCTTTGTCTGGCCACTGTGGCGCTGGGTTGGTCGAACGGTCGCTGGAGTTCATCAACTCGGTTGCTATCTAAGAGGACAATCCAGCCCGGTCAACGTGGACAAGATTCGAGAAGCGACGGTGAGCAGTTGGGCATGTTCGTGCGAAAAGGCTCGTCGGCAGCTCGCGTTTAATCCCTCAGCAAATCTTGATTCCTGGTTCAAGCGAACAGCGGATTGGTACATCGACAACGGGTGGCTGTGAGCGGCGGGGGCGGCAGACCTTCTCGTTCTCGCCGCAATCCTGGCAAGCGCGTTGAGGAGAATGCCCTGGCCGTTGGTCGATGTCGTTTGCGTTGCCAGTCCCGTGCTCACCTGAGAACGGCGATAGGGTCAGGGAAGGATCGGGTAGGTAACACCGCCGGATGGGAAGATCAGCACGGTGGCAGGGCCTGGCATCGCTCTTTGGGCCTTTTGCAGCATCTCGTCGACCGAATCTGAGACGTCGAGAAATGGCATCTTCTCGACGAACGCGTGCGGTACGTTCGGCGAGAGGAAATAGATATCGTTTCGCCTAAACGCCTGTAAAGCGAAGTAGACAAAAAACAGTTCCTCTTCCTTCATGCCGAACGTAAAGCGACCGACCAGCGGCGAGAGGATTCTCGACAGCATGCGTATGCCCCGCTTGCCGACGAGCATGCTTCTTTTGGGAATACTCAGATCGCCCAGACCCATCTCCGCGGCGACCAGGTTCAGAAGCAAGCCGCCCTTGCGGACAGCGCCGATCGAATTGGCCAGCGATTTGAAGCCCTGCCGGAAGTCCGTGTTCAGCGGATGAGAACAGGTGATCAGCACGTCGGCTTGTTTAGGGATCTCGACTCCGAATACTTCACGGCACGTATCGATCCCTTCGCGATGAGCGTCGACACCGTCCCCTGCAACAATCCTCACGACATCCAGATTGCCGTCCAGGATCGCGTTGACAGCAAACACGGGCGGCTCGATCATCGAGCCGCATTCCTCCAGGTCGCACCGCATCGGGTTGTCCTCGGGTTTCATGCCCACGGCCGCGTACATGGAGGGCGTCGTGTTGAGCGCATGATTGGTAGCGATGGTCGGTTTGCCGGCCACGCCAGGGAAGAGGTTCTTGTAGCCGCCGCCAAAGCCTGCGATCGTATGCGGCTCGATGCAGCCAAACGATACGACCAGGTCCGCTTCCGCCACGATCCGGTTGACCCAGACCTCGGTGCCGCGTTTAGTCTTTCCAAGTTTCACCAAGTGATCGCCCGGATCGGACTCGTGATTGACGACCTTGTATCTGGCTGTGCCCCATTCTCCGATCTTGCCGAGAATCTCCTCGTCGGTCATCGGCCGGTGAACACCCAGGGCCGTCAAGACCGTCACGTTCTCCGCCTTTACGCCAGCACCCTCGACAACTCGCATAACCGATTCGAAGAGCAGGTGAATGGGCGTCGGGCGAGAGACATCGTCGACCACCACGGCAACGGTTTCGGCCCTTGCGGCCAACTCCGCCAACGGCGCTTTTCCGAAGGGTGCTGTTATGGCGGACAGCGTCTCGGACTCCACGTTCCTGCACGGCTTCACGCCCCTGGGATCGCATACGCCAATGACTTCCCAGTCTTCAGGCAGGGTGAGCACCAACTCGCGGTGCTCGCCAAAAGGAATGCGGTATTCGTTGGAGTGCATCGAGCCTCCCTGTCGTCGAATGATCGTCGTCCGTCCTGTGTCTTTCGGCACGTTGCTGTGGGTGGCGACTTCGTGGCGTTGGGAGTTGAGCGCAGCGCGGCTAGGGTTCGATGACATCGAAAGGTATGGCCGGCAACGGGCCTAGGAAAGAGCGGTACTCTCGCGTCTTTCCCTCTTTGTTTGTTTCCGTTCTCTTCTGATACCCATTGGCGATCAGGTTTCCTTTCAGCCCCGGCTTGGCCTTTTCGGCGTCGCTGTGCAGCACCAACGTCACGGTCCGGTCCACGCAGGACACAAACTCGACGGTAATTCCCTCTGGCGGATCGCTCAATTCGAGTTGGATTTCACCCCTGGTCGCGTCCCAAGGCGCACGGGCTAGCACCTCGGCGTCCCCGCCGGCGGGGATCTTTATCGGTAGCTCGACAAGTAGCGACCACATGCTCTGGAAAGTACTGGGATCCTCGGGGCGTTTCGGTGGAGAGCCGGAACCTGGCAAAACGAGTGTCAGCTCTTCGACGGGCACTAAGTGCCTGTAGATAAAGGCCTGCATCATATCTTCGGCGGGCACGGCGGCGCGCACGACCTCTTCGCCGTCGATCGTGGCTCGGCCTTGCAGACAAAGGCTGAGCGGTTCAAAGCCCAACCACCGTGCGAGCGCCAACGTAACACGGACCTTGTCTTGGCCAGCCGGCACTAAGCCGCCATCCATCAGGATTCCCGCGGGGTCGCCTTGAAAAGAGAGGACAATCTCGCCGTCGAACCCGTCCTTGCGCAGGGCGAAAACCGTGATGGGCTTTAGCTGCCAGGAAACGGCATTGATGGCGGACGGTACTACGCGCAGCGCGAAATCGGGTCGTGGCGGGCTAATGCGTAGACGATAGGCATATTTCGGGCCGCCCTCGTGCTGGGCATCTCCCAGGCGAAGGAAGTAGGTCCCGTCGGCGGGCAACGTGACATGGATCAGCGAATCGGCGTGGTGTGTGTTTAGCGCGTCGGCCTTGTCGTCATGGTCGTCATTGAAGGCGACTCGCTTGCCCGCGGCATCGGTCAGCTCGAGCACGGAATCCAACGGCGAAGCAAGCCTGCGTGCCGTGACTTCCGCGATGAGTTGCTCGCCGGCACGGCCCTCGATACGGAACACATCCCAATCGCCGGGACGATTCATCCGGCCGTTGACGATCACGGGAAGCGTCACCCGCTGCGCGGCTGATGGCGAGTCGTTTGATTCCTTTTCCAGGCATTCCGGCAGCGTGTCGACTGCGAACGGAACCGCGTTGGAGATCGTATCTCCCTTGCGAACAGAAAGGGGATGTACTCCTGCGACCTTGTCCCTCGTGTCCATGGCCAACTTGTCCACCGGCAAGTTCCAGCCCGTCAATTCGACGGCGGTTTGCCCTCCGGCAGGGCCGCCCAACGGAAAGATGCTGGTGACGAAAGGAATCTCGCCGATAGTGATGCGATACACGAAATCCGGACGACCGCGATAGATGGCGTCTTTGATTTCGACGACGTATTGTCCGTCCTCCGGGACCTCGAACAAGAGGACCGGATCGGGATGGAAGTGGTAGTCGTCGTGGTAGGCCAACTCGTTTCCGTCGGCATCGTACAGCGTCAACGTGGCCTGGAACCAGCCGGGCACGGCGTCGGCCAAGTAGGGAAGCAATTCCCGCGCGGCGGCGGCGATGACCAAGCGTTGCCCCTTTCGGGCCTCGAAGCGGAAGCGGTCAGAGTCGCCGGGCGTGAACCGCCTGGCTTGCCAGTTGACATAGTCCGGCTCGTGGGGGACAAGCTGACCGTTGGCCACGGCCGGCAGTGTGATGTCCGTTGTCACCTTGGGCGGAAAGCGGAGTGGGCTTGGGTAGCCCTGCGCTTCCGGATCGAGCCCCGGCACCTGCTCGTAGAACTCGGGCAGCCGGCCCACACAGAACCGGAACGGATTCGATACACCCCGCGACGACTCCACTCTCATTTCTCGCCGGCCCGGTTCTGCGTCTGCTGCGATCGTGACTTCGAGCGCCAAGGCTTCGCTGATGGCAGGCTGGGCTCGCCGTCGCGTTGTCTCGCCCAGGTAGTTGGCAATCTTTCTTTCGATCCCGGCGATCTCCAAGCGGGTCTTTTCGTCCCGCTTGTCAAACGCGACCGAATTGAGTTTCCTGAGCTTTTGCCGAAGAGCGCCGACCTCCTCCGACTTGATGGGATCGATCGTGTTGAGCACTCTCGCCTCAACGCCGGAACCGTAGAAATACACACGTTTGATACGGTCCAGGTACCGCCCACCCAGCGTGATCTGAAACGTGGTCCCCTGGCGCCCGCCGGCCGGGTATATGTAGCCAAGTTGTGGCCTAATCTCCTGCGCCCATGCCGCGGAAAAGGAAGTCAGCAAGATCGCCAAACCCCACACCATCATAAGTCGAGATCGGCTCATTCCGTCCTCCTCGTGGGGCACGTTTCTAACGTGCCAATGTCTTGGAAATTGGGAGGTACGGCACGTTGGAAACGTGCCCCACGCACTTGCGATCAAGGCCGCTTACATAATCTCTTTCAGGCGCCCGGCCATGGGAATGCCATCCGCAGCGTTCGGCGTCACGGTCAGTGCCAAGCCCAGTGGATTGGGTAGCGCCCCGTCGGCGTCGAGCCCCATTAACTCGTATATGCTGCCGATCAGGTCGCAGGGGTACACGGGGCGATCCTTGACCTCTTCGCCTTTCGCATCCGACTCGCCAACTACTTGGCCCCCTTTGAATCCGCCGCCGGCGACCACGGCCGAAAAGCACCTGCCGTAATGCCCACGTCCGCCGTTCCAAGGCGGTTTCCAGTCGATTTTGGGCGTGCGGCCGAATTCACCGCTCCACCAGATGGCCGTGCTATCCAACAGGCCCCGATCCGACAGATCCTCGATCAGCATCGCCATACCCTGATCCAACTCGGGCAGCAGTTGCTGCATTCTCCGGAAATGTTCCGTATGTGTGTCCCATCCGCCGAAGTTGATGGTGATGTAGGGGACACCGCGCTCGACCAAACGCCGCGCGACCAGGCAACACTGGCCGAACCTGGTCAGCGCCGTCTCGCTCCACGGCATATGGCCGTACCGGCTTCTCAGCGCCGCATCCTCCGTTGACAGATCAAACGCCTTGGCGCCGTCGCCCACGATCATGTCGTAGGCCTGCTCCTCCGATTCGTAGAACGAGGTCAGCGCCGCGTTGCCTTTGGCGCTTCGGCCGAACGTGTCGAGCTTGCGCAAGAAGTCGCGGCGACCTTTCTGCTGTTCCTGCGAGATGCCTTGGGAGACGACACCTTCCACCGCAAACACGGACTGCGACGGATCGCCGCCGGTAGCGAAGGGCAAATATCGCGGCCCCAGGAAGCCGGCCTCGGAGAACCGCCCTTGCGACTGGGTCAGCACAATGTACGGCGGGAGCAGGCCCTTGTAGCCGGCGTCATAACCCTTGAACAACGAGACCACGGCGCCGGCACAGGGATAGACCAGCCGATCACCTGGACGCCTGCCGGTTTGCGTCAGATAGGCCGCCGTCTCGTGGCCGTTGTTGCCGTGGGTCATGCTGCGAATGATGGAGTATTTGTCGGCCTGCTTCGCCAACCGCGGCAGCAGTTCGCCGATCCGGATCCCGTCCACGTTCGTCTGGATCGGTTTGATCAACGGACCGCAATAGTCGTTGCCCGCTTCCGGCTTCGGGTCGAAGGTGTCCAGGTGCGGCGGTCCGCCGGCCAGCCAGATCTGGATGACCGACTTGGCCTTGGCCTTCGGCGGCTTCGCGCCCGCCGCGTGGCGGCCTGCCAGCAGCAACCCCGCCGCGCCGGCCAGCCCGCAGCGCACCGCCTCGCGCCGCGAGATTGGTACTCCTCGATCAACTTCGCGAACGTTCAAAGGCACTGCAACCGATGGATGTTTCGTGCTCATTTTCTCTACCTTGTTCCTAACTCGACGGTTAGATTTCGACAACGAAGGTAACGAGTTATCCTACGACCTGTATGGTGTGCTATCACGTGCCGATTCAGTTGGCCCCCCATCCGTGTGTTTCTATCCGCGTGCGAAAGCAAAGTGGGCGAAACGCACACGGATCGAGACACACGGATATTCTTGCTCTCGGCGCTATTGTTTGAACGTCGATTATGCTAGGGATGTCAATCGTATTCGCCATGCTGAGTTAGGTTCGTTTCGGAACGCCTACCGTCGCCTCAATGCCGGAATGAAAACTCCGGGCTGTTGATCAATGCCCAAGCGAGATCGCGCAACACCCTCCCGGATCCAGAGCCAGTGTCGCGATGCTCAGTCACGATCTGCAACTCCTCTTCCGTGGGGAAGCGCGAAAGGATCGTGAGATAAAGCTCGGTGATGGATTCCTCGCTCTTTTCACGGGTCCAATGTATCAGGGGTTGCATCTTGGGCCCCCCTTCGATCTTCCGTCGGATATGGCTGGAATTCAACATGTGCAGCCGCTGGGCAGCCGTCGTGCGGTTGCTGCGATCCGTCGTCAGACCGGAATCGCGCGACGAGCGGCCAAATTTCTCCAGGAATGGGCTGGTGATGCTGGCATCAGCCATCGCCACCGAGCGTTGATCTTCGGGCATGAACGTGTAAGGCTCTGGAATAATGCTGGAATACTGTTCCCTCGTGCCGCTGATCTGGCACAGGGCGTCGATCATCACCTCGGCCTCCAATCGCCGCAGGGGATAGCAGGCAAAATTCGCCTCGCCTTGTGAGTCTTCGGTTGGCGAGATGTGGGTACGCTGATAGGTCGTCGAATTCAAAATCAGCCGGCACAAATGCTTCAGGTCGTATTGGGACGCCACCAATTCCTGCTCCAGAAACGCAAGCAACTCGGGGTTGACGGGAGCGTTGTCCGGGCGGATGTCGTCCGGCGGATGAACGATGCCGCGGCCCAGCAGCCAAAACCACGTGCGATTGGCAATGTTACGCGCAAACCAAGGGTTCTTCGGGGCCAACAGCCAGTCGGCAAAGACCTCGCGAGGGTCCTGGCCCGGCGACAATTTGGCGCGTGTTCCGTCGGGAAACGCGGCCGTCTTCAACGTTTTGGCGGCCGCCTCCGTAGAGGCCTGTTCGAGATCGAACAGGACGATCTCCTCCTTCCATTCGCCGGTGGATTTGAAGGCGATTTGCGAGAAGAACGCCGCCATGCCCGACCACTGCTCCTTGGTCCAGCCTTCTTGACGCACTCCCATGAAACTGAGAGCCACGGCCTGCGCGATGGCGTGCGGCTCCCTGTTCTGAACCGCGCGATAGAAGTTCACCTGAGGCTTGCGGAAATTGCTGCCACTGGCCGTGAGCATCTCGCGGACGAACCGGTCGTACGGCACATTCTCTTTGACGCACGTCCGAATCCAGCGATGGTAGGCTTGCACTGCATTTGGCCACAGATTGATGGGGAATTCCGATTTGACGCGCAGCAGATCACACCACTTCATCGTCCAATAGTCGACAAACTCCTCTGACGCCAAAAGGCGATCGACGAGCTTGCGGCGTTTGTTGGGATCGCCATCGTTCAGGAACTGCTGCGCCTCGTCGGCCGTGGGCAACGTGCCGGTAACATCCAGATAGACCCTGCGCACGAAGACCCCGTCCGAGCACACCTTGGCCGGCTCGATGCCCAACTGCTTCAACCTGCCAACAACCAATTCATCAATTCGGCCTCGGCCAATCGAATCAGCATCGCTTTCAAAGGGAGGCACCGGCGATCCAGCTTCGGCCGTTCCGGCCAGAACTGTTGCCACGACGACAACGACAACCAAGTATCTCTTCATGCTGCTGGCCCCGTGTAGTACCACGACATTGTTGAATCCACTCATTCTATGGCCGCCATCATTCCCGGACAATCGCACCACGCCGATATGCGCGACATTGCGTTAGGGTCGCTCGCGCAGTGTCTCACGGACGTTGGCTGGACTGATGAAGATGCTTTGCCCGAAGATCCAAGCCAGGCGGCCTCTCGCCATTCGATGGACCGCTCCGTCGTATTTTCCAAAGGGGAACTCGGCCGGGTCGAGTTCTCGCAGGCCCTCGCGGTCGAGATGATACTGTTTGCCGTAACTGCTCTGTATCAGAAAGCCGCCGTCGCCGAACGGAATCGCGCGCAACGGATCGGAGACGGGGGCGTGCCACTGGCCCTCGGGCGAAAGGGCAACGTGGAACTGCCTGTGCCCTTGTTGCTCCTTCCAGTCGGCGATTGGGTAAACACCGGGCTCCGCCTCCAGCAGGCCGGGGTCGTACCAGCGGCGTCCCACGGCGTCGAGCAGGAAGCGATCGCTTGCCTCGACTTCGTCGAGCGTTGTTGCCTTGAAGCGATAGAAGTCGGGCGGCCGGCGGGTGTCGGGCTCGACCATCAACATCAGCCGGCCGGTGGTGTCGAGCAGCGCGCGTCCGGATTCGGTATCCCGCCACTCGGTTCCGTCGAACAGCTTGCCGTCGAAATAGATCTTGACGTCGTCAGCGACCACCGGCGGGTACTTCGAGTATACCGGGGTACGAAACTCCTTTGCCCCCCGCTGCACCATCTCCAGGACGCCACGCTGGAGGCTCTCGACGGCGTCGACGGTACCGTCCTGACGCAGGAGGGAGAACTGGCTCGGGTCCCCTTGGACCAGTGCCTGGCCCTGGTCGGAGATGACCTCAATCTTCGGGCGGAGATCGCGGCGTTGCCGCGTTACCTTCCACGTCGATTCCTGCTGGCCGTCGGTGCGGACAACCACGTCGTCCTTGTGCTTCCAGTACCAGACCGTCTGATCGAATCCCGGACAGGCTCGGGCTGCGGTCGGAATCTCGCGCCAGCCTGAAAACGGGTGCGGGTCCAGTTTCGGATCTCCCTCCGGGTCGAAGACGACGACTCTGCCGGCCCGCAGGATCCACACGCGCCCGTCGGGGGCTTCCTGGGCGGCGCTGGTTTGCCCGGCGGGAATGCCGCACCGCCAGTCGTGGTTCTGGACCGTGCCGTCGGGCGTCCAGGTGAAGATGCCGTCCTCGCGGCCCAGGAACAACACGGTGCCGCGGCGTGTGACCAGGCAGTCGGTACCGTGGACGGAATAGCAGGATCCCGACGGGGTGCCGTCGAAGGGAAATGGGGCCGTCTGTTCCGATAGATCGTCGCCGGAGATCCGTTTCAGGAGCCGCTTTCCTTCTTCAAACACGATCACGTTCCCCTGTCCATCGCCCCAAACGATGGTCGCGTGGCGGAAACGTTCAATATCGAGGCTGCCCTGGACGAGATCGTACAGGTACCAGCGGAAAAACGAGTCGCACGGCAGAGCCACATGACGCTTGCCCAGGGGAAATCCGTATGGCTGCGCGATCCGATCCTCGGGGAGGGTGTGCCGCTTGCCCAGCTTGCCGTTTTCGCAGATCCAGAAGTGCCCCTCGCAGAAGATGAACGCCCGGCCTCCTGGCGCGGGCACGATGCTTCCTTTGTAGCCGACTGGCCGTTCCCACTGGGCCCAGGCACTGCCGTCGAATCGGCCGATCCAGCGGAGCCCGAGACACCACAGGTTGTCGCAATCGTCCCAGCCGTAGCGGGCCCTGTCGCCACGGTCGTCGTACAGACGTGTCACCAAGCGCATACCGGCGAGGCTCACGTCGTACGCCGGGAATTCGAAAGAGTCGGAAACGTGTTCACCGAAGCCGAATACGCGCCCATCGGGATGCGCGCTCAGACGAACTGACGACTCCAGATACCCACGTGGCACATGAGACCACCCGCTGCCTCCAGGCGGGAGGGCCAAGACCGTCGATTGGGACTCACGCTCGAAGACTCGAGTCAGGAATACTGTCCCGTCTCCGCCCACCGCCAGACCGCCGCGGCGCTCATACCTTGCCCCCATCCCTTGAATCAGGCGGGGGAGGACGGTCCATCGAGTTTTACGATCTTCAGGCAGCAGTGCCTGGGGGGACGGCTTCCGGGTAAGCCGCACGACGGCCGGCGGGGACACATTGCCCACCGTGTCGACGGCCCAGATCTGTACGTCGGCCCCGACGTGGGTCTTCTCGGGGAAATCGAGCGAATCGGCCGTCTGCAAATCTGCCTGCGGAACGCCCCGCACGAAGACCACAAACCGAGCTTCTTCACCCGAAGGCACGCCGGCTACCTGGGGCTGGAGCTTCCAGCCCGCAGTGGTCTTTTCCACCTGGACCGTCAGTTGAAGATCTCGGTGGGGATGATAGGTCAGGACTCGGTCCTCATTGTCCTGTTCAAGAACGAAACGGCCGTGGGGGGCCTCGTAGATCTTGCCCTTCTGACGGGGACGTAAGAAGACTCCGTGGTAGCACCGGTATGCTCCCACCCAGCCTCCGCCCGAGGCCACCGGCAGGTAGACCTCGTTTCCCTCAAGTGGGATCGCCCACGACACCTGCGCTGATTTGGGTTCGTCCAGGAGGACGGTGCCCGGTGCGTGGGCGACCAAACGGCCATTCGGACTCCAGCTCACGGCGAGGAACCCCTCGGCCGCCTTGTGCGGCGTCTCGGTGTCCTCACACTGCAGACCGTCCGGTCCCAAGATCAATTGGTGCGGTCGCTCAGTCGCGGACCGCCAGCGGCCCTGGCGGTAGACCATTAGGCCAAGCCCGTTGTCGCGCCGGTGCTCGTTATAGCGGTACCAGGTGCCATCAGGCTCGGCCCACCAGGAAGAATACTCGGGTCGATCGTAGTAGTCGGCCTCGATCTCGCCGTCCCATAAGGCGCGTCCTTCGCGGAGCCAGATCCATCTTCCATTGGTCCAACTGCGCGTGCGCAGCGCGGAGCCATCGAAGAACCGCTTCGCCCCTCGCCGGACAGCTTCCTTCCACGCCTTCAGATAGTCCTGGTCCGACGCCGCATGCCGCTTAGTCCAGGACTCGACGCCCGAAGCGGTGACAAGGTCGCTACCCTCCGACTCCCACTCGTAGCCAACCTGCAGGTTACCCAAGTCGTCCACCGTGAGGCAATGCGGTTTGCGTCCGCCCAACTCCATCTGGCGGTGCTGCCAACGCTTTCCGTCGAAACGACTCAGATGCCCGGGGAAGTCAGCGATGAACGCCCACATATTCCCTTTCGCGTCGACCGCGCAGGGACCCGCAAGCCGCCATCGGCCGCGTCGATCGAAATCCTCGCGCGGCATCGGCGTGAGCGGAACGCTGGTGTCCCACAATGCGACTTGGCCCTGCGGATCGACCATCGCCAGTTCATCACCGAGCAGGGCGACATCGCACAGCCGTTCCAGTGGCAAGCCCGCGGTCGAGGTGAGCAGTCGGGCTCGTTTCGCTTCGAATATGGCCAGTGAACCGTCCTCAAGAGCCAAGTACCCATTGTTCTGTGAGTCAAAACACACCTTCTGGAGGACGTGCGGGCGATAGGAGTAGGCCGGCGGACGAAAACCGGCGCGGAGCACGTGGTCGGCACCCTCCAACTCGACCAGGCCACTTGCGTCTGCCGCGTACCAGGACGGCTTGTTACTGGAGTAGCCCATCACCAGGGCGCGGCCGTCCGGGGCCGAGCCCACCGGCCAAAACCAAATCCAGCCGAACTTCAAATGACGCGGAGCGGCATCCACCTGACGGGCGTCCAACACGTACGTACCCGTCGTGTTGCTCCCGCCCGAGATGAGAAACTGCTTCCCCAAACGCAAGGGGCCACTGCCCGTGCCGTCGGAGGCAAAGCGAGGCGGCTCCCGAACGACGATCTCCTTCGGTGTTGCCCACACCATCGACTTGCGGAAGAACAGCGCTACATGCCCCGGCTTGTACTCGCAGGGCAAACGAATCCGCTGCCGGTACGGGGCCGCTGGGATGTCGATCTTCTGCGGCTCCTTGTCCTGTTCCAGCACCAGCAAGTCCTTGTCCCAGTAGCCTTCGTCGAGAATCTGCAGCCACACGCGGCCCACCGCGTCCACGTACCACGGGCCAGACTCAGACAAGGAACAACGGGCTATCTGTTCGGCCTCCAGACCTCTCAGGCGATGGAAGACAGTAGAGCCGTCCTGCTTCGCCCGGGCAAGCACCTCGCCTCCGGCATTGACGCCCAGCTCGACCGAGCCTTCCAGCGGCAGCTTGCTCCACTCGCTCTGGCCCGCCTGGACGGCCAGCCCGTACGCCTCGTCACCCGCCTGGCAATACAAACAGCCCGATGCTGCGTGGGCAAACAAACGGTACCGTGGACGACCGTCTTGATACGGCTCGGGCTTGGCCGGAACGCCGGGCAGCTTGCGCCAAGCCTGCGCGGCCGAGGCACGCGGCGCCGCGTCCAAGTGAACCACCAGGACGCCCATGATGGCAACGCCGACCCATGAGCCGAACACATGGGCCCGTTTCATCTCACGTCCCATTTCGCCTCGTCTCCTCCCGCCAACACGCCCCCGTCGTTGATAGGGAATCTACCTTATACTATACCGCTTCCGGCCCTAAACTGCACAAGTTCGAAGCGCAAGCGAGGGACGTAACCGACCGCCGCGCTTGTGTCGTCTCATGTAGCGCGTGTTGACGTCCGCCTGATCTTGGCCGAAGGCCATTGTCACCGTAGCCTGGGGTAACACCCCAGGAGCATGTGGTCTTTCAGTGTTCTTTGGCCAACGGCCAAACTCACAAAAGCCTGCACCCTCTAGTTGAACATGGCCTTCGGCCAAAAGACGCGGGGCGTGCTCGCTGTCCTGGGGTGCTACCCCAGGCTACGGTGAAGACAGGCCTTTGGCCAAAGGATGAGCCCAAAACACGCAACTTCAGCGAGGAAGCTTCTCAGCTCCGGGCACCTTCGGAGCCGCGTCGGACTCCCGCACAGAAAAGTCGGCGTAGATCACTCGGTATTTCGTCGAATCGGCTGGCTTGTACCAGAAGATGGCGCGGTCCGCGTCGCCTTGTTCGGCTCCGGCACCGGCGTAGTGAGCGTCGGATTCGGCGGGTAGCGTCATCGCGAATTGGAAACCGCGACCGATGCGCAAGACTTCCTGCATTTGCTCGGCGTTCGGTCCTTCGTCCTTACTGATGCCCAGCTTGTGCAAGTAGGTCGCCGCATACTTTGCGATCGTAACGGCATCGAAGCCATCGGGAAACGCGTTGGTGCCATTGCAGCACATCTGCAACGCCGTGATGAAGTCCTTCTCGGTAGGTGGCGACACGTCGACATCCGTTTCCATGACTTTGTAGCCATTCGGGATCGCCACGCTAAAAAGCGACTTGTCGAAATCGACGTTGAATTCATAGTTCGACATTACGACCTTGGTCTCGGGTGGGCCAACCATCGTCGCTTCAATGCGAACTGGCAGTCTCGTCCGAGGATCGGCCCACAAGGTCATCGACTGTGGCCCAGCGAATCGAAAACCAACGACCGTGCGGCCGTCCAGTTCTTTCTCGCCAAGCGATTCGATTTTCGTATCTGGATCGGTGACTGCCTTGCGAAGCGACTCGCGAATCGCGTCGAACTGATTCGTCTGCATCTCGTCTTTCGCGCCCTCGGGCAAGTTGACCAAGTTAAAGACCGTGGCCTGCTTGGTCTTGGGATCAAGCCCAACCATCTTGCCAGCCTGCCAATCGGCAATGTTGATATGGCCGCTTTCGAGTTCCTGACGAAAATGGCAGGGCTCCAAGTAGAATGCCTTCATCTTCTGTGGCGGTTGGCCTACGATCGTGGCTATCATGTCAAACCGCGCCGATCGTGCATTCACGAGGTTGTCCACCACCTCGTCAACGGCAAAGACCTGCGTACCGCCACTCTGGGCGATCCAAATGACTAAGGCCACGAGAATGGCGGCGGCAGTCCAATGGGGAGCTTTGTATCTCATGAGAATTCGTCCTATTTCTTTGGGCCTGAAACGCCGAGGGCGAGGCGTGGGACGGTCTTCATAGGCACTCAAGACCTGT
The DNA here is from genome assembly GCA_964623055.1 of uncultured Pirellulaceae bacterium. Classification (GTDB taxonomy): domain Bacteria; phylum Planctomycetota; class Planctomycetia; order Pirellulales; family Pirellulaceae; genus JADHUC01. Next base: position 12,710 of record CAZURK010000021.1, on the reverse strand, counting down.
TTCTTGAGTCGCTCGCGATGTTCCTCGCCCGCGGTCGTGTCGACCGGCAATTGGTCAAACAGTTCTTCCCAGTCGTCATCCAGGCGGTTATTCATTTGGTAAGTTGCCTCCAGGTATCGCACGGGGCGCGGTGCGCCGCCGGGTTTCAGGGTCACGGAGGCGGTCGCGCAGCTTGTTGAGCGCGCGGCTCAGCGCGACACGTACGGTTCCTGTCTCGATGTCGAGCGCGTTGGCGATTTGATCGTGTTTGAAGCCGGCAAAGAACCGCAACGAGATGATTGATTGTTCGCGGTCGGACAGTTCGCCCAGCGCCCGGTAAACCTCTTCCCAATCGACAGGCGTCTCGTTCGCAAGCAAGGAAGTGCTTACCGCCGCATTGATCGTTCCCATCCGGGCGGCTGCTTCGAGCAACTCGCGACGGCGAATCGACTGTCGCAGATGGGCGTTGATCTCGTTCGTGGCGATACGAAACAGCCATCGGCGAAAGTCCTCGGCACATGTGCCGGAGAAATCATGAATGCGAGCCGCAACCTTGAGAAAGACCTCGGATGCAACATCCTCAGCCACCGCGCGCACCAACAGCCGGCGCAAGCAGTACGCAAAAACTGGCGAATAGAAGTGATCAAAGAGTTGCCCAAACGCATCCCGGTTTGTTCGGGCGGCTTCGACCAAATCATCCACCGGATCACGCCGGTTTGAGTTATGGCTATCGGTCATTCTGTGAAGATCAATGCGCGAGCCGGCAAAGTGTTACACGGAAAACAGCGCCAATGACAAGGAAAACCATACCATAGATGATTGCCCGTAGAATCCGTCGTCCTTCAAGCTATCGCAGGCCGGACAGGACTTTGACGAAGGTACACCGCGAGCCTATACTCAAGCTCGCGAGCGTAGACAGGGCAAGGCGAGCATTGGAGCGTCTACCAGTTATACCGCTCCCAGGCCGAATTCACACAAGCCCGACGCGCAAGCGAGGGACGTAACCTACTGCCTCGCTTGCGCTTCGGGCTAGTGTGCGATGTGTCAAACTTGACCGGGAGCGGCATAATCACGCAAGCTTCCCAAATCGAACTCGACCCACGTTGAATCCTGAATGGACGAGTCGCTTTTTTCAATGCTGACGTGGCTATGGACCGCGATTGGCATCTTCGCATTTCCGCTGACGTTGTGGATGACGCCGCCTTTTGGCCGACACTCCCACAGTCGATTCGGACCCTGCATCGGCAACCGAATGGGCTGGCTGATTTTGGAGTCGCCCGCCTTGTGGTGTTTCACGTTCGTCTTCCTGTGGGGCGTTTCCAGTGACCAACCGGCGGCTTGGCTACTATGGGCACTGTGGGTTGTTCATTACGTGAATCGCGGCCTGGTATATCCGTTTCGTACTAGGACCGCGGGCAAGCAGATTCCTCTGCTGGTGATGATGTTGGGTTTCGGCTTCCAATTGGTGAACGGATACCTGAACGGTACAGCGCTAGGTGCATTCGGCGCTGCCTATACAGCCCAATGGCTGAGTCGACTGGTGTTTTGGATCGGCTTGGCGGTCTTTGCGACCGGATGGTGTGTCAACATCTGGTCGGACGAGATCTTGCTGCGGCTGCGAAAGCCCGGTGATACCGGCTACAGGATTCCGCACGGCGGCCTGTTCAACTGGGTGTCCTGCCCGAACTTCCTTGGCGAGATGCTGCAGTGGCTGGGCTGGTCGATGATGTGCTGGAACGTGGCGGCGCTGTCCTTCGCCGTGTGGACCATTGCCAACCTGGTGCCCCGCTCGCTCGCTCACCACCGCTGGTATCGGCAGCAGTTCTCCGACTATCCCAAGCACCGCAAGGCCGTGTTGCCGGGACTGCTTTGAGAGTCATTGGTGTTCTCGGATTAGATCCGCAATGGCTTTGGCCATCTTTTTGTACCCGGCCGCATTTGGATGGACTTGGTCGCTCTTGAGAGTGGGAGTCGAGAGAATCTCTGGCAGGATGTCAGAATCGAGTGGAATGCCATGCTCGTCGGCAAGCTCTTGGTAGAAAGGAGGCGCCTTTAGGGGTTGTTCGGGCTTCGGGACGCCAATCAGTATGACATCTGCTCCAGCGCGTTGCGCGATGGCAATCATGGCGTCCAGATTCCGTTTGATAGCGCTTTCGTCGCGCTTGTGCAACATGTCATTTCCTCCGTGACAGATGATCACGAGATCTGCCTTCTCCTTCTCCAAGATTGCTTCGAACCTTGTGCGACCCGAGGAAGTGACCTCCCCAGGAACGCCAGCGTTGACAACTCGACAGCGGATCATCTCCGAGAGTTGGGACGGATAGCTTTCCGCTTTGCTTGCGCCAGTCCCGGATGTCAGGCTATCGCCAAACGCCACAACGACCGATGACTCGGACAGCGTCCTGACTTTGCCATGCCCGCCGCAACCAGCGCACAGGGCTAACAGGCATAGGACTGTGATCGTTGCTCTTCTCATCTCCAACGCCCCGAACTTGTGTTGCTTCCCACCACGGGAGCTTGTCTCCGTGGAGGTGTGTTCAAAACAGCATGCAGCATCGGATCACGGCTCGGCACCACGCTGCTTGCCAGCGTGGACCGTATTATCCTGTAGTCGATCCGATCCGTGAAGTGCGCTTCACATCCGGCTGCAGATCAGCCGTGCGAATGGCCGAAGTATCAAGAGCGCGTCCGGCTGACGGATGTGCGGGATTTCAGCCAAATGGTGCATGCTATGCGGTTGCGGATGATTCTTGTTTTGGCGGCGACGTTGTGTGCCTCATGTTCGTCTCGAGACGTCCGGGAATCCTTGCAGAATTGGCCGAGGATCGACTGGGATTGGCAGACGCACGTTCTGGAGAGTCGCGAGGCTTGGGACAACGCGACCGGACGAGATACTGAATACGAAGGTGGTGGCGCACAACTGGCCAGGTAATAGTCCAGCCTGTGCTGGGCGGACTTCGCTAACGATTCGGCAGGAAATCCTGGAGGGCGTTGAAGCGGAACGACAGCATCAATTGGTGCGCCGTCAGATCAGACGTGTAGTTTCCGGCGGGAACTGCACCGACAATGGAGGCCAACGGTATGTCGGCCTTGCCATAGTCGACGTAGCGGTAGCCAAAGTCAATCGATAGCCGGTCGCTGCGGTGGTACGTTATTCCACCGCCGACTTGCCAGACGAGGTTGGTGTAGTTACGGCGTCCCTGAACGACCGTGTCGTTAACGCTGAGATCGGCTCCGCCGCCCCCAATGCCGCCGCCAAGGTAGATATCTATGGGCCGGCGTGGGAGGGGAATGTCGTACCACGCATTTCCCATCAACGACCACCGTTCCGTCGTCCTGGTGCGGTAGAGGAACGTTGGGGGACCCGGCGGTCCCGGAAAGCTGCCCGTTGTCGAACGTAGCACGTCGTGGAACATTCCTTGCGCTTCCAGACGGAGCGTTCCGAAATTGCGTGGAACCGCGACCCCAAAAGCTCCGCCGACATCCAGGATTTCGTCCGGATTTCCGTCAGGAAAATTCTGAAATATCCCTACCGTGTTGAACCCCCCTGCTCGCTGAAACGCGGACGATCCAGCTAGGTTGACCGAGGCATAAAGCGATGGCCCGCAGCAGCAGCAGGAATCAGAGCAACAGTCGTCAACAATGGAAATCTTGGATCCCACGCCACCTTTCCGCTCGTCGCAGTCACCGTCGAAAAGGCGCACTCTGGCTAACGGTGCCGAAGCGTACTCCAACTGCACGGCTTCGGCTTCATGAAGGATGGCGGACGCCATGACATCTCCGTCATCGGGCTCCGCTCCTGCGGAACTGACAAGGACGCCAACCATTAGCACGGAAGTGAATAGGGAGAACACCACCTTCATGATTTGGACTCCGTTCAAATCGGCACTTCGACCGTGCCAAGTAGTGCAGGCCAACACAGATTCACGCATGCGGGAAGCGACCTGCCCCCCACACGTACATTGCTAATCGGCGCAAAAGTCAAAGCAGCACTAGCATAACGCGAAGTAGCCCACCAACCCGCAGAATCGTTTAACCTTGCCTAATACAAAATCGCCGTCTAGTCAAATTGCCTGCCCCGGCCCTTGAGTACTCCAATCGGCCCTTCACCCGCCAAGGGCTGCCGACGTGCCGGCTCACGTGGCGTGCTAGCTGTGCGAACTTACCGCGAGAGAAGAATCGGTCGGATGTGTCCTGGAATCGTCCCTGGATTGAGTTACAGCAGTTCCTCCCGTTAGAATCAGGTCTGTCTTCCAAGAGGCTTTCTCGTTTTCATGTGCACTTTTTGCGAGGCAACGCGGGAGGAAAGCTGTGAAGCACTTAGGCAAATTGCTAGTTGTTTTCTGTGGCCTGGGTTCAATTGCCCGTGCAGCGGAGTCTAACACAGAAGTGGATGTCCGGGTCGACGCTATACCCCTGTGGCAGGCTGTGGCCAACGGTTGGGTTCAGGTCCATGTTCGAGGGCGCAATTCTTCAACCGGAGCTGCTACCACGGTTCAAGTTCGGGTTACGGACAAAGGAAAAAGGGAAAAGGGTGTTAGTGTCAAAGTCAACATTGAACCAGGTACTGTGTTTGCAGGTGGTGGAGACGTGCAAGACATGGGTGCCATGGGTGTCAAGTACAAAGTAAGAACTGTCAATGTCCGCGTGAGAGGACGAAGACGGCCTGTTTCCAAAGCAGTCTATGAGCCCGCGGATGTCATGGTTGCAGTCGACGCGTGGACCACATGGGTCGCCGAGTCCTACTGCAAGAACTACCGATTGCCCAGGCCTCCTTCTTCATATCAGACCAAGGTTGTTGTCCAGGGAGAAGATGACGATCTTCGAACGAGAGTATTGGTGGAAGCAAAGAACCATCCAACGCTTGGCCAACGAGCAATTCAGGTAGCTACTTGGATCGCAGAACAAGAGGGAACGGACAAAGAAGGCCAGGTTCCAGAAGGTATTCGCACCAGGTTCAGAGGTATTACTGATGAAGAAATCGACGCCGGAACGAAACTGTACAACATTGTCAAGGTCAAGGCAGATGCCGGAAACACAGCAACATCAGTTGAGGTCGACATCGATGGACTTGTTCAGGGCATTCGAGAGCTAATCAAAGCCGGGCCTCTCGGCGAGGTTGCCTACATCAAGAACGAGACCACGGCGGTGGGCCCGTTGCTCGGAAGAAGGAAACATGAACTGGCCAAAGACACCAAAGTTCGCCTTCTGAACTTGCTCCCCGACGCTGATCCTGTGCTTGTCGCCTATAGATACAAAGATGACTTCGGCGAAATGAGTCCATTCACGGGATTGGTCCCCAGAAAGGACATCAAGTTCACCTCCAGCGCGGGTAGCGTCGGCCGAAGCGCCATTCAATTCGAAGAAATCGCAGAAGGCATAAGAAGTGCCATTCCCCAGGCTTGGGACCTGGAAGACGTAGAATAACAGGGTGATGATGAAAATGCTGGCCACATTCGTTTTCGCGAGCATCTGCGTGATCTCACCGGCACCTGGTGCGGCAGATGAATCGGAGTTGCCTGCCCATCTTCAGATTCTTCTGAGACAGTTTCATTCCCCAAATCCGCCCCAGCAGATCGAGGCGGCGCGGGCGCTGGGACGCTTAAAGGACAAACGCGCCGTATCGGCGCTGAACCAGGCCGTCTGCCTCCGAGGTGGTCTGGTCGCACGGGCCAGCAAAGAAGCGCTGCGAGAAATCGAAGGTCCGCGCACAACGACCTCCGATCGGGTTGCCAAGATAGAAATGCCCGAACACGTGAAAGCCCTGGTGGTCGATCTTGGTTCGGCGTATCCAGCGGTTCGGGCGTGGGCGGCTTCGCGGCTTGGCGCTCTTGGCGCGCACGCGACGCCGGCAATCCCTTTTCTTCTGGATGCACTTGAAGACGACGAACGTGAGTGCGACGACGATCTCGCAAATGCGGTAAGTCATTTGGTTCTCCAGTCGCTTTCTCACATTGGCCGACCGGCGTTCGAGCCGGCGCTCGCGCGGCTGAATCACAAGAGGCCGTTGGCTCGGGCTCGCGCGGCAAAACTGCTGGGATCGCTGGGCGATTCTCGTGCGGTCGAGCCGCTGATTGCATTGCTGAAAGACAAGGATCGCCAGGTGCGCTACGACTGTGTAGAAGCGTTGGCTCGGCTAAGAGATCCACATGCGATCAAGCCGTTGCTGGTGCTGATCGCCGAAGATGCAAGCTACACAGCAGCGGAGACGGTCTCGGCGGCGCTGGCGGCCATGGGCGAAGACGGTATCGAACCGATCATTGGGTTGCTCTCGCACGAGAATCACAACGTCCGCGAAGCGGCCGCTGGACAGCTCGCGCGGATCCACGACCCGCGCACGGTCGATCCGCTGATCAAAGCGCTAAACGACGATCATCGTTTCGTCCAAGCCCGCGCGGCGCAGGGAATGGACTGGATCAGGAAGCAACGAGGTTACGAACCGGTGCTCGCCGTTTACAGGAAGAAAGACACCTATCACGAAGTCCGCGCGACAGCATTGTGGAACCTGCGCGGGCATCCGCAAGAAGTCGAGTTTCTGATCGAAAGCCTCACAGACCGGAGTCCACAGGTTCAGGAAGCTGCCGTCCGTCGGCTTGGGCAGTTGCTTCCACGCGAAGCACTTGAACCGCTGCTGGATTGCCTCCACAATGCCAAATACAACATTGTCCGCGCCGATGTCGCCGAAATACTCGCCAAAATGAACGACCGGCGAGCGGTGCCGCCGCTGATCGAAGGGCTGCAGGATCCAACGTCGCTTACGCGCGCCGCTGCGGCTCGAGCTTTGGGAGCCCTCAGCGATCCGCGCGCGATTCCACCTTTGATTCGTGCGCTGGACAACGAGGGTTGGGATACACGCCGTGATGCCGCGATCGCCCTTTCCAAGTTTGATGATCCACGGGTTGTCGCTCCGCTTATACGAGTGCTCGGCGACTCCAGTGCGACAGTGCGCGGCGGCGTTTGCTACGCGTTGGGCCGCGTCAAAGCGCCAAGCGTGATCGACGCGTTGACCAAGACCCTGGCGGAAGATAAGGACCGTTATGTACGGCAATTTGCAGCGACGGCCCTCGGCGATCAAGGCGATCAGCGCGCCACTGAAGCGCTGACTGCCGCCCTAGAGGATGACGCCGAAAACGTTCGCGAGGCCGCGCGCGAGGCGTTGGAAGAGATGGGCGCCCCGCCGGGCTAGTGGCGGAAAATCTTGCAGGAGACTCGTCGGTTCTCAAGAGACCATAATATTCTGAGACTACCGTTCCCGGATGACGAAGTCTTCGACTGGCTTGCCGTTGCGGATTTCGATTGGATCGCTGACGGCTAGGACGGCTGCCGCGCTTGAGCGGCCGTGGTCTTCCTTCAGCGTCAGGCGGTATTGGCCATCGCCGAGATGCCGCAGGTTGAAGAGACCGTTCCCACAGGGGTGCACAGGCGAGTACGAGGCTTTGGCGGTGTCCCCGTATGCCTGAAGTTGCTCGATCTCAATGAAACGTCCCTTCAGCAGACGCCCTTTACGGTCCAGGATCTTGCCCGTGATGCGGCCGGTGGGCAGTTTGATCTCGATGTCGTCGCGATCGCTGGCGATATCGAGTTTTCTTGTCACCGTCTGATTCGACATGTAGCTATAGCAGCCGATGGTGAGTTCGCCGTCGGGCACGTTCAGCAACTGGAAGACGCCGTCTTCACCGGTGTGGGTGGATGAATACCGGTTCTGGGCCTCGATGGTCGTCCTGACGTGAATGTTGCGCGCCGGCTGGCCGTCGCATGTGACGCGGCCACGCACGCGCCGTCCTGCGTCCAGCACGATGCGGTGGGTGACTGTCTTTCCCGCCGTGATGGGGACGCTCAGTCGCATATTCTCGTCTAGCATCCTCTTGGGATCGGTCAGGACGATATAGTGTTTGCCCGCCTTGATTCCCTTGACCAGAAACCTGCCCGCGGCGTCAGTCTCGCCGGTCGGGGCGTTGCCCACAGGGCCGAATCCGCCGCTCCGGACCGTAACGCCGGGCAGGGGACGGCCGTCCTTGTCGACGACTTCGACAATCAGATCGCCCCAGCCTTCTTTGGGAACGGTCAGAACCACCTTAGCCTCCGTTTGGCCGTCGGCGACCGTGACCTCAGTTTTCGGCAGCGACTTTCGGGACGAGGTTCGGTCGACGGGGCGGGCGGTTAGATTGTAGGTGCCGGCCGGGACTTTGAACTCGAAACCGCCGTCGGCGTCCGGGATCGCTTCTTTATCGAAGTGGAATTCCCCGTCGCCTCTGCCGTCGATCTCCACGCGGATGTCGGCGGCGGGTTCCCCTCCTGCGTCGACCAAACGCCCGCGGATCACACAAGTCGGCACCGGCAGCACGACATCAGCGTGCTTCGAACCGCCGGGGGCGAGCCGCAGGTGGTGGCTGGCTCCGACGCCCGATGGTGTGCTGATCCAGACTCCACCTTCGCCGGGCGGGAACGATTCAAACTTGAACTCACCGCCACCCGTGATCCGTTGTCTCGGCACGCTAAGACGCGGGCTCAAGAGATAACCGCTGACCTCGTAGTCGACCACCGGTTCTCCCGTGCTCCAACGGACGCTACCAGTTACGACGCCGGTCCGGACCATGACGACCGTCAAGTCGCTGAACGCGTCGTCCTCGCGCGAAAGACGAAAGCCTTTCTTAAACTGATCCGGCTTGGGCGATTGGATCGACCAGCCCTCGGCGACAATCCGGAGAAACACGGCGTCAACGCTCTCGTTGACGGGGACGGTGAAGCCCCCGTCGTCGCCGGTGACGATGGGGTCGACGCCGGAAATCGGCATGTGCGCGCCGAACGTGTGGCCCAGGCCAACGGTCACGCCAGCCAGAGGTTGCCCATCGGTATCAACCACTCGGCCCGAGATCGAGGACGACGCGCGCTCCGGCAGGACAATCTCGATGGACTTGGGCACCGCGTGTTCCTTGGCGGTGATGTCTCGGATCAGTTTCGTTTGGCGCTCCGGCCCGATGACGCCGATAGAGTAGCGCGACGTCACTGGCTGCGAGGCGTAATGACCGAGTCGCAGGTCGTCGGCGTTCTCCCGCACCGTACGGATGATCCATTTGCCGGCCGTATCGGACGTGGCCACTCCTATCTGAACGGCTGATTGGAAAGCGAAGTCGCCGGGGCCGGAGATGTTCCAGTGGGGCATGAACCGGCGATACCACGTCTTGCGCGCGTCGCCCGCGAAGCAGACGACGCGAGCTTTGGCCACCGGTTTGCCCGCCGGGTCGACGACCCGGCCGCGGAACGCGAGCGGCTCGGCCGGCTCGAGCGTGACATCCAAGTCGAATTCCTTGCCGGGCGCCGCCTTCAGCTTGACTTCCTGGCTGTGGAAGTACCGAGTATTCGGCTCGGGCGACGGCGTGTCCTCCAGCGGCAAGAAAGCGATGGCACCGGGGGTCCGGTGACGAGGGGCGAGGATCTTCACGGAAAGTGAATCGGCCTGGTCCTCACCCAGCGCCAAACGCCCCAGGTCAAACCGGCCGTCGTCGTCGGTGACGGCATCGCCCGATCCCCCCGGACCGGCCGCGCAAATGACGCGTATGCCGGCGACCGGTTCGCCGTCGGGATCGCTAACGGTTCCTCGGACGCGGATCGTTCCCGAAAGCTGGACGTCACCCAAGTCCAACGTCTCGCCTTCGATGGCGCCCGTCAGCTTGACTCGCGCGAAGCCGCCGTAGCGGGAGACGATCTCTAACGCTTCGTTCAGGCGCCCCGTGCGGATCGAGAATTTCCCCTCTGCGTCGGCCTGGGCGTGCAGGTACCGTTTCTTGAAGCCCATGTCCCAAAATGCCTTGATACCGGCGAACGCGCCGGCGGCTGGCTGGCCGTCGTGGCGCAGCACGCGGCCAACGATCGTCGTCATGGGCCGGATGTTGATCTGGCGAAAACCCGTCCGGCCCGCGGCAAGCGGAAACTCCGGCCGCTCAAGCAACATCCCGCGTGTCGGCGGTTCGTAGTGAGTGTCTGAGGTTACGCGGGCTTCGTACTTGCCCGGCGGTACATGGGCGAGCGAGAACCGGCCCGCGTCGTCTGTTGCGGCCGTGCGAGTAAAGCCGCAGCTAAAGGGGGGCCGGAGCGTCACAACGCAGCCGCGGACTGGCTTGCCGGACAGTTGATCCTTTACGATCCCCGTCAGCCCGGCTGGTGGCCCCAACGTTAGATCGACGGACCGATTCGCGTCGCGGACCATTCGATACGGCGACATCAGTTCGGACGTTTCGGCGTGCGCAATGCTTTGCCCCAAGCGGCCGGCAAATTCGATCCGGTAGCGGCCCTGGTCGTCCGTGCGCGCCTTGGTAGTGGAACCGTCCTCCTGGACCAGAACCACTTTGGCGCCGGCGACTGGTTCTCCCGACGGGGCGCGTACGATGCCGGACAGTTCGTGACGCTCGCGTGGGTTGAGCGTAAGAACGACTTCTTCGCCGGTTCCCGGGGTGAACGCCGGAATCCCGCTGCCGCCGCCTTCGACCCAGACGTAGTAGCTGACGTCGGCCAATGGCGCCGTCACGTCAAAGCGCCCCTGCTGGTCCGTGCGGACCCAAATTTTCAGTGCCTCACGAAGCGGATGCTGGTGGACCGTCACAACCGAGACCTCTACCCCCGGCACTGGTTCGCCTTTGTCGTCCACCACTCGCCCAAACAAACGATGCTCGTCCACGACCGCAGCCTCGACGGGGCTGGCGAATTCGATGGCCGCTGTTACCGCCACGACCATCGACATCGCAAGTAGCCCCGCTGGCCAACTGCTTGCTGGCTTCCGTTCGGCTTGGCCAGCGCCCAGGATCAGACGGATGCGCGCAAGCAGCGGCTTGCGACCGTCCAGGAGACCGAGTGCCGGCACGGGCCGCGCAGTCTCAAGACGCATCCGTCCCGCACGCTCCAACGCCGAGGCATAGACCAACGGATCGCCGGTGTGTTGGACGGCCATTTCGTCGCAGCATATCTCGCGCTCGGCCCGAACACGCGACGACAGCCACCAAAGCGCCGGATGGTAGAACAGGAGCGTTTCAACGATGCGTTGCACCAAGTTCACGAGCGGGTCGAACCGCCGAACGTGGGCCAGTTCGTGCGCGATGACGGCCTCCAACAACTCGGGAGACATCCCCGCGGCTAGCGACGCCGGCAACAGCACAAGCGGCCTCAGGTAACCTACTACCAGCGGCTGTACGGCGGACGGCGAAAGCCGAATGCGGTCGGCGGCTGCGCCGAATCGTTTGCCCAACGCCGCGGCGCGGCAACGCAACTCGTCAGGCAACGGCAGCAACCCGCGGCGCCAGCGATAACTGCCCACCACGCCAAGCAGCATCCGTCCGCCCAAAAATACCACGCCCACAAGCCACGCGGCCAAGGACCAAGGCACTGCCCGCCGCCCGACTTCGACGATTTTGTCGCGCAGGTTCTGAACGACGGCAGTGCGCGGTGTAGGATCGGAAGCGGCGGGCAATGGATCCGAAGCACGCATCGTCGCGGCCTGTTGGCGGGACTCCGCCACCTCGGGAGCTTCAGGCGCGGGCGTTTCCAGGCGAACAGTTTCCGGAGACGGCGCAAATGCCGAAGGCTCATCAACGCGGGTCGTTTTAAAAACGTCCGCGCGCGGCGTCTCCAGCCACAGATAGGTCGCCACAGGACAGATCGCCATGACGCCGAATCCGAACAGGTAGACTCGGTAGCGCGCCACGCCGCGCCGCAGTCTGAGCAGACCAACCAAACCGGCCGCGAGCAACGCGACCAGCGCCCCCTGCCACAGGAAATGCAACAGCGCGAATCCCAATCGTTGCCAACCGGGCTGTGAAAAGAAGTCGATGACTGGCATCATCTGTCTCCCAAAAAGCGGCTTGTAGCTGGATTCACGAGAATTCAGCCGGAATTGGGCATCGCGACAACTGAGTTCTTGCGAGCATCAGTTGTTAGTAGGATGGATTGCCAATCCGTCCGCTCGGATGGTCGGAATTGGCAATCCGACCTACAGTTTCGATTGACGTGACGAAGTAGCGCGTGCAGCGATGACGTCGCGAATCTCGTCGAGTTCCTCGTCGCTGGGATTCGCACCGTCCAGCAGGTTGGTCACCATCGCGCTGGCCGAACCGTTGAACGCTCGTTCGAGCAAGTCGCCTACCATACGTTTCAGCGTGCGATCGCGCGGCGCCTTGGCCGCGTAGACGAACGCCCGGCCGCGCGGTGTGCGTTCCAGCAGGCCCTTGTCGGACATCACGTTCATCAGGCTCATCACCGAGGTGTAGGCCCGCGGCGGGTCATGGTCCAGCAACTCCATCGCCTCGCGAACGGTGCAGGGGCCGCGTTCCCAAATGATCTGCAGCACCTCCAACTCGGCGGGAGTCGGACTTTCGCTTCGCGGTCTCGCCATCAGCGTATTCCTCCTGTCATCAGTGTGCGAAACGCATTCTACGGCAAAACCCGTAGCCTGTCAACTGCATAAACCGTAGACCGCAGACTTTTTCTGGAATGAGTGTCGCGGGCCCGACGTCCCCATCGTTGAACTATGCCGCAGCTAATATACGGTGTCCTCGTTTAACGGCGAGCCGAAGGCGACTGTGAATCCAGCGTAAAACTGCAATTCAGCGCACAGTCGCCTTCGGCTTGCCGTTAACCAACGCAGCCTCGCTTTGCTCGGCCGCAACCAAGGGTTGCTGCAAGAAAGCAGGCGTTGATCCAAAGTTTGAGGGACAACAACAACCTCACACAAGGAGCAACGC
>CAZURK010000020.1:89831-91320 GCA_964623055.1 uncultured Pirellulaceae bacterium | reverse complement strand
CCGCTTGGCGGGGGAGTAGTTGGTTGTCCCATACCGCCGCGAGTTTGCATGTCCACACATTTCGTTTAACGGCAAGCCGAAGGCGTCGGCGAATCCGGCACGCAGTCGCCTTCGGCTCGCCGTTAAACGAGGGCACTGTAAACCAGCGGCACAATACCAAGAGTCAAGACTCAGCCGTGGAGGCCTCGTAGGATACACTAACCGTGTCACCGCCGAACGCCGGTAACAGCCGAACGGCCCGCCCGGTGCCGCTTTTTCGACCGAGGCGCATCATCCTGGCGAAAGGGAGCGACACGACGCAAAGGCGAAAAGATCTGGCGGACAGCATACGCGCGGCGTACCCGGATGCGCAAGTGATCACGGCATACGATACGCCGCATAACAGCATCCGACTGGGCAAAGTGAGCCCGCTGTTGCGCGTCCTGCGCGGCAAGAAGACGCTGGTTCTGGCGGAACACAAGACCGCGGTCAAACTCAGCGAGGAATCGGGCAACACGTGCCCCAACTACTGGCATTTTTCCCCCTACGGCTTCTGCCCTTACTTCTGCGACTACTGCTATCTGGCGGGCAGCCAAGGAGTGTGGTTCTCGCCGGCGGTCAAGGTGTTCTTGAACCTTCCGGAGATCATGCAACAGATTGACTTTGAGGCCAACCGGATCGCGAAGCCGGCGGCGTTCTATGTGGGCAAACTACAGGATGGATTGGCGTTGGACCCGTTAACGAATTACTCGCGCGAACTGGTTCCCTTCTTTGCCGAGCACCACTATGCACGGATGACGCTGCTTACGAAGAGCGACAGTGTGGACAATCTGCTCGGACTCGACCATCAAGGCCACTGCATCTTGTCCTGGAGCGTTAATCCGCCCGAGATAACCGAAAGGTTCGAGAGCCGCACCCCATCGATCGAAGCGCGTATTTCAGCTATGCAACGCTGCGCCGAGGCCGGCTATCCGGTCCGTGTTGTAGTCATGCCGATCATCCCGGTCGCCGACTGGCAGCGAATCTACGAAAAGTTTCTTCGATCTTTGGTCGAGCAGGTACCACTTTGCCGCATTACTCTTGGCTCGATCTGCTCCTACGGACAGGCACTTAAGCTAACCGAACTTAGGCGCGGCGAGGACAACATGATCTCGTCGAATGTGGCCGGCCCCTGCAGGCAATGCTCGGACCGGAGGGCACGATTTCCATACGACATGCGCCGCCAGATTTACAGGTCGCTGGTCCACTGCCTGCACGAGGTTCGACCTTTGCTGCAAACTGGTCTCTGTCTTGAGGCATCTTCCATGCTCGATGCACTGGACAAGCGAGTACACTTCGGGCAATGTAACTGTGTGCTCTGAAAGCAGAACACGCGGTTCCGCCCGTATGATGAAAGGAATGCGCCAGCTATGAAAACACTCCTTCGTGTCTTGCTTGATACTCGCAAGGGCATTGACCGACACACGCGATATGCAGCGAGTTCGCTGATCGTTTCGCTGTTGATGGCCAC
>CAZURK010000020.1:0-89731 GCA_964623055.1 uncultured Pirellulaceae bacterium | reverse complement strand
GAAGAAGGGACTCGTGGCCGCGCTGGACAAGCAGGATGGCCGGACCGTTTGGACCTCCGATCCGCTCGGCGACGATTATGTTACGCACACTTCACCGATCCTGTTCCGATACGCCGGACGCCGGCTGATTGCCAACTGCTCGTCGGCACACGGCTTCGGCATCGACGCCGACAGCGGCCAGTTGTTATGGACCGTGCCGTTGAAGAACCAATACGGAACCAACGTAGCGACACCCATTTATGGTTCTGGCTGCGTCTATTACGTGACTCCTTATGCCGAACTCGGCCGGCTGTACCGGCTGCGCCCAGACGGTCGGAACATGGATGCGGTGCCCGTTTGGAAATGCCCGCTGGATACGGTGACCGGCGCGGGCGTGCTGTTGGACGGCATTTTGTATGCCGCCGGATATCGGAAGCCCAAGTCCTGGTTCGCCGTCGATTGGCAGACGGGCCAAATCAAGTACGAACTCGAAGACTTCACGACGGGCGCGGCTATCTACGCGGACGGGCGACTGTACGTGTTGGACGAACACGGGTACGCGGGCCTGTTGATACCCAGTCCCCACGGCCTGGAAATCGCCGGGCGGTTTCAGCTTGTGACCAAGCGCGTACGCGATGCTTGGGCCCATCCGGTGTTGCTTGACGGTCGGCTGTACCTCCGCTATCACGACACGCTGTGGTGCTATGACGTGAGGAAATCCGGCTAGCCCCGGATCATTTGTGAATTGGTAGGCCGGACCGAGCAAACGCCGTTTGTGCCGGAGCTGCGGTCGCTTCTCTGAGATCACATATTTCACATTCCGTCGTACTGCCTTGATTGCGTTTGCGCTGTTCCGGCAATGCGTTGCGCGACCTTGTTCCGGCCTACGCGAACTATGACGTGAGGAAATCCGGCTAATCCAGTTCCGGCGGCACGCTGCCGTATGACCAACCTTCGCCTCGGAATGGTGGCGCCGGCGGCGGGGTGGGCACCTCGCCAGGCGTCATCTGGCTGGCCAGTTCGATTGCGGCTTCGACCATCTTCGTGGCGGCTTTGGGTTCCAGGTTACTGAAGCCGGTCAGCCGTGTTTCATAGCCGCCACCATGCTCGCCCAAGGCTTCTTCGGTGGGTACGTAGCCGGCGCATCCGTTGGCCAGTTCCACCGGGTAGGTGAACGGGAATGGGCTCTTGGCCTTGATGTCCAGGCCCGACTGGCAGAAGAACTCGGCCGGATTGGTCAAGAAGACCGCGGGGCCGACCTGGACCGCTTGCACCTCCACTTCTTTGAGAGGATTCTTGGCCAGTTCGACGTCCAGCAGCACGATCTCCTTGGCAAAGGTCCATTTCGCAGCGCCGACTTCCTTGGGCTCCTTCTGCACCAGTTCATAGGCTCGTTTGACGCGTTCCGGACTGGGAATACGACGTTTACTTTGCCAAACCTTCACCACGGCATCCAACGGTGTCAGCGTGCCGGGTTCCATCGTCAACAGCACCTTGACCGCTTCTGCACCAACGCGGCCACCCACGAGCTTGGCCCAGCGTTCTCGCCCCGGAAAGACATAGGGGCTGAGGTTATCGACTTGAGTTATGTCGCCACAACATCCTTGCAGAAAAACGACAACCGCATCGGAGCCCATCGCGCCGCGAATCGTCTGTTCCAGGTAATAGATCCAGTTGGCCGAGGCACCTCCGGGGCTGGTCGTCGCGTGGCAGGCGTAGTTGACCACGCAGCCCAGCAGCTTTCCCTTCCTTGTCCCAGGCCCCGATCACACCCACCTCGGGATCGATCGGACCGGCGGGCTCGACGATATCCGGGTTTCCTTGCCGAGGATGGGTGTACGAAAGGCCGTTCTTCATGCGGAAGCGGCGGTTGAAGGCAACCTTGTCTTCGTGGCCGCTGCCCACGCCGCAACGGGCCCCCACGCGCGAAGCGTCAGCTTGGCAAACCGCAACGATGATCTGCTTCAGGCAATGATCGTAGTAGCCGGCGTCCACGCAGGTCGACTTCTCGTAGGCCAACTTCTGAACCAAGGACGAAGCGTCGTCATACTCGCCCGGGCGAACGCCAAAAATCGGTCCGGACGAATGGGAGTGCGAAGCCCCGATCAGAATCGCTTCGGCCGCAATTCCACATTTCTCTTGAATCGTCGCGCGGGCCGCCTGCACCATCTCTCGGTGAACCGCGATGCCGTCGACGCCCACCAGCGCGACCCGTTTCTTGCCGTCGTCGAATACCGCGGCGCGGACCTTGCAGGGATCGTGAATCGTTCGGTGATACGACTTGCCGTATCCCCCAGGCTGCTCCATGCCGAGTTCTGGCGTGATATCGGTCTCGGCGAAGCCGACTTTCATCGAAGGTACAGGCTTTTCCACGCCCAAACAAACACTTGATAGCGCCGCGACGCATACAACGATGGCGGCAACACTCGGCCGCCAATGCATCATTCGAATCATTTTCGTTTCTCCTCCAGCGGTAGATGGATCAGTCCCGTCACCCCGCCGCTTGCCAGCGGGAAACAGTGTTCAAAAGCAGATCGCACGCCACGGTGGGGCTCGTCCCCGTCGAGCGATGTTCACCACCAGAACACCGTCGACAACACACCACGCCACCGCGGAACTCGCCTCCGTGGAGCGATGTTCCCATGGAAAGACTGCTCCACGCGGGCAAGCCGCATGGCGGGGGAAATGAGAGACGCATTGCCAATATCTGGTCTCGAACATGGCTCCGCGGGGACAAGCCCCAGCGGTGGCCGGAATGCACGCAGATCGATGGTGCCGACGACGGACTCCTTGCCGCCTGAGTTCTCTCCTGCGTCAACGGTCTGGGCTATTTGCCCATCTTTCGGAAGTTCTCGATCGCTCGGCGAACCGCCTCCAACGCCTCGGGACCCTTGCGGCCTTCCTCTTCGATAATGTACTGCTTGGTTCCGCCGGTTGTCTCACAAATCTGGAAGACTTCCGGCCAACCCACTTCGCCCTCGCCAAACACGGCCCCGGGTTTTCCGCCGTGGTCTTTCAGATGGAGCGTTACGGAGCGGCCTGGGAACTTTTTCAGCATGGCAATCGGATCTCCTCCGCCGCCGAGGCAATTGCCGATGTCAAGCTGCAGCAGAACGTCGGCTTTGGTCTTTTCGCCGAACCACTCCCAAGCGGTCTTGTCTTCCACCTTCGCAAAGTCACCGCCGTGGCAGTGATAGCCGATCTTCATTCCATGCGGCGCGAGACGCTCGGCCAGTTCGTTGAAGTAGTTGGCGGTCTCGGTGATCGCCTCGACGCTGGCGAGTCGTTTCTTGGGCAGCGAGGCGATAATCAGGTAGGGCGTCCCGATAACCTTGTGAATCTCGACCGTCTTGTCGAAGGCATCGCCTTCCAACGCCTTCAGGCCCATGTGCATGCCGCAGCTCTTCAGGCCGTTGTCATCCAGCAATTTGCGCCAAGTGTTCGCGTCGTGTCCGTAGTAGCTGTGCGCCATTTCGACGGTTTCGTAGCCCATCTCCGCGATGGCCTTCAGCACGGCCGGCAACTCGTTCTCGCATTGATGCCGTACCGACCAGAGTTCCAATCCCAGAGGAATCTTCTTCGCCGGTGCAGCCTCGCTCCAGCGGGCCAGTCCGGTTCCGGTGATACACGCCGCCGCAGCGCCTGTGCCGAGTTTGAGTAGCTGTCTTCGTGAGAGTCTCATGCTGTTCTCCTAAGAATCAAGTGTTGCTGTCTAGCGGTTTTTCCAGTCGATGTCGGCCAGTGATGCGAGCGCCAGTTGCAGGGCGTGTGTGCCATCGCGGCCGTGGCCTTGGGCTTGGACGGCCAGGTACATTTGTTTGGCCAGCGCTAGTCCCGGCAGCGCCAATCCCATCCGCTGGGCTTCGTCTAGGGCAATGCCCATGTCTTTGATGAAATGCTCGACGAAGAATCCGGGATCGAAGTTGTTGTTGATGATTCGCGGGCCCAGATTCGACAGCGACCAACTGCCGGCTGCGCCGGACGCGACCGACTGCATGACCGTGTCCAGATCCAGTCCGGCTCTGTACGCGTACAACAGCGCCTCGCACACGCCGACCATGTTCGATGCGATTAGCGTCTGGTTGACCATTTTCGTGTGCTGACCGGCACCGGGACCACCTTGATGGACGATCGTTTTGCCCATCGCCTCCCAGCAGGGCTGAAGCGCTTTGACGGCTTCCTTGTCGCCGCCAATCATGATCGATAGTCGTGCCTCGCGAGCACCCACGTCGCCGCCGGACACGGGCGCATCGACGCTGTAGACACCCTTGGCCTCTGCCTGTTCGGCAATTTCGATCGCCAGCGATGGTTCGCTGGTGGTCATATCCACCAGGATGTCACTCGCCTTGGATCCGGCCAGAGCGCCGTCGTCGCCCAGAATCACTTCGCGCACGTCGCGCGGAAAACCGACGATGGCGAAAACCACATCGCTCTGTTCGGCCACGGCCCGAGGACCGTCGGCCCAAGCGGCCCCTTTGGCCAGTAGCGGTTCGGCCTTGCCTTGGGTGCGATTGTAGACCGTAGCGGTGAAGCCCTTGTCGATCAGATGCCCGCACATGCTGGATCCCATCACGCCCGTGCCGATCCAACCGATATTGGTTTCACCTGGAGTAATTGCCTTGATGGTCATGATCACTTTCCTTTGCGATTCAGTTCACGTCACACGCGTCTGTCAGGGACCCAGCGCACGAGGATGCCGTGCGAGTGGAAGGGTAGGTCCCGCTTGCCGAGCGGGACCTGGAAGTGCTGACAGCCTCCGAAATGGAAGGTCCCGCTCGGCAAGCGGAACCTACTTCCTACCAGCGGTCTATCGGACGCTGGAGGATCTCGTTCAGGACCACGGCTTGAGTGATGCTCTTCGGATTGCTGAGCATGCCGACGATGTCGCTGGCCGTCAGCGCAATTCCCTCTTGTCCTCTTTGACCTGCACCCGTCACCGACTCGTCGTGGATCTTGCCCAAATCGTGATCGAACTTGTCGTGCAGGCGCCCCTCTAGCTTCTCGTCCGCTTGACCGACCTGCGCCCCCAATTGCGAGGCGTGCCTACTCAACTGCGCGGCACGTTGGGTAACGTCGCTCGTGTCCATAGACTCGGCGACGTGGTCCATCATGTCTTCGCGAAGCGGTTCGGCCTCGATGATTTCGACGCCCTCGTCCATGATTTCCCGCTCGGGCTGGTTCCGCCGGGGCGGCGGCCTGCGACCGCCCTGCTGAGCCACTTCGCGAAGCAGTTTTTCGAGTTCGTTCAGCATGTCAACTAGTTGCCTCCGCCAGCGGCGCTGGTGGCGATCGACTTGCGCATGTCCGTGTCGGCCTGAACGTTTTGGAGCTTGTAGTAGTCCATCACGCCGAGCTTCCCGCTATGGAACGCTTCAGCCATCGCTTTGGGAACCTCTGCTTCGGCGTCGACCAGCTTGGCGCGGCTTTCTTCGATCGAGGCGATCATCTCCTGCTCCTGAGCGACGGCCATGGCGCGCCGGCCTTCCGCCTCGGCTCGGGCCACACGCGTATCTGCCTCGGCCTGGTCGGCCAGCAGGCGAGCGCCGATGTTGTCGCCAACGTCGATGTCGGCAATGTCGATGGAAACGATCTTGAACGCGGTCTGCGAATCCAACTGACGAGCCAGCACGGCCTTGGAGATCATATCGGGATTCTCCAGCACCACGGCGTGACTCTCCGCCGATCCAATGGCGCTGACGATGCCCTCGCCCACGCGTGCGATAATCGTCTCCTCGGTTGCGCCGCCGATCAACTGCTGCAGGTTGGCTCGGACCGTAACACGGGCCTTGACCTTTAACTGAATCCCGTTCTTGGCAACAGCGTCCAACGAAGTCTTTCCAGAGTCCTTTGCGGGGCAGTCGATGACTTTCGGATAGACGCTCGTTTGTACGGCTTCCAGCACATTTCGTCCGGCCAAATCAATGGCCGTGGCTTCCTTGAACGAAAGCTGAATGGTCTTCGCCTTCATGGCGGCGATCAGCGCTCGGATGACAAGCGGCACGTTTCCACCGGCCAAATAGTGCGCTTCCAACGCCTTGCTGGTTGCCTCTTGATCTTCATTGATCCCCGCTTGAACGGCCATGATTTTACTGCGGACGATGACCGTTGGATTCACCTTGCGGAAGGTCATGCCCAGCAGGTCCCAGATTGTGACGTTGGCGTGGGTCAGCACACACTGGATCCACAATCGGAAATAGCGCGCGAAAACCCCAGCGATCACAAGAAGGATTACCAGGATCACGACCGTGACAACGATCGTGATCATGGTCCTTGGTTCGATGTCGGCAGCCAGCAAATACATGGGTGAACCCTTGTGTAGAAGATGAGAGTTTCTTCGGCAGTAGACGTTCTACACAATCCGGCGTCGGTGTGCAATCATCAGACCGTTGGATCCTCCAAGGATTCGAGGCCCAGCGTATCGGCCGGCTGGGCAAGGACGTCCGGCTCGTCGCTCGGGGGCGGTCCGTCCCCTGAATCCACGGTCACCACGATGCGTTTGGTGCGCATGGCGATCACGCGAATTGGCTGGCCCGGCTCGATAGCCATGCCTTCGCTCACCGCATCGTATGGTTCGCCGTCGATCAGCACGGCGCCGCTGGGGTACATCTTGGTTTTCGCCACGCCGCGACGGCCGATCAGCGACTTTAGATGCTGGTACTCCTCCGTATGCGGCAACACGTCCTCCTCGCTTTCCGGCGTGTGCAATACGATCATTTTGCCGATCGGAGTGAGGGGCCACCAGCGAATGATGGCCGCGACCACCAGAGGTATGATCACCGCGGTTGTGGTCAGCATGGCCAAGCCGACGCCCATTCCTCCGTCCGGACCGGCGAAAGCGACGACGAGCGACGCCACAACGGCAAGCACCGCCAGAATGCCAAGCACACCACCGGACGGGACGAAAACCTCCAGCCCGATCAGGCCGATTCCCGCGACCAGCAAGATAATTGACCAAAACAGAGCGTCCATCGCGTTCGCGCCTCAAAAAACGGAAGTTGACGTGCAGCCTTCGTTTGACTGTGACCCAATGGGGACTACTGAAAGAGTCGATTCTTAGGCTGGAAAGTAGGTCCCGCTTGCCGAGCGGGACCTGGGCTGCTGACGGACCTCGAAGTTTCAGGTCCCGCTCGGCAAGCGGGACCTACTTTTTCGGCAGCCTCCGTTGGGTCGCAGCCAACCAAGTGAGTTTGACAATAATCTCTATCCACCTCCCCTGGCGTCTATTCTGGACTTTCGTCGAGCGGAATCAACCCTAGACCAAGCTTCCCTCGTCGCCTCTCACGGGACGCACCTCCACTTCGTTCCCTTTCACCCCCATGACGTACACATCGGTTCCCGGCGGCAGCACTTCGCCGTCGGTCATAACGTCAATCACGTCGTCGCCAAACCTTGCTTTTCCCGACGGCGTCAATTGCGTGGTGGTCACCCCACGCTTGCCCACCAGATGGTCGAAGTGAACCAACGATTCCTGGTAGCGGAGTCTATCCAGCCTTTCATCGTCCGGCGTTTCGAGCGAGACCCGTCTGAAAACCGGCGCTTGGGTCAACACGCGCCGCATGAATAACAACGAGGCAAACGCGCCAGCACCGGCTGCAACGACCAACGCCAATGATGTGGGAACTTGGTTCCATTCGTAGGAGTTTCGCGGTATCACAAACGTCTGGGTGGCCATGACGATCGAAGCGACGATCAGCAGGCCGCCGCCGATGCCGAAGGCGCCGAGTCCCGGAATGACGAAAATCTCCATGGCCACACAAATCACGCCGCCCGCAAACAGCGTAATCTCCAGCCAGCCGGCCGTACCGTTCAGGAAGTTGGCCCAGAAGAACACGAGGAAACAAACGGCAGAGGTGAACCCCGCCACACTCAGCCCCGGCGACATGAATTCGATCATCAACGCGAACCAGCCAATGAACAGAAGCGCGCCCGCGACTTTCGGCGAAGCAAGGAACTCGACGAGCCAGTGAGCCCAAGTGGGTTCGGCCGATTTCATCTCGTCCGTCAAGTGGTACATGGTCCTCACTTCTTCGAAGTCGGCAACAGTGAACTTGGCGAGATGTATGTTGAACGCTTCCGATCCCTTCAGCCCGGACTGCGTATCAACTTCCATGCGAGTTTGCCAATCATCCGCGTCTTTCTGTTCGGCCAGCTCCTCCGTGCAGAAACAACGGACTTGGCCCTTTCCGCGATGCGAGTACTGCTGGACGCTCAATTCCGAATCCACCATCGCCGCCAACAGGGACCATCCGCGGTGTTTGGCCTGTGCGATCTCTCGGATTGGCGACTGCATATCGTCTAACTTGCGTGCCCCGATACGTCCGCGGCCCGGGCCTCCCAGAACCGCCGACTCGGTTACAACCAACTGGTCGCAGGCCAGTGCAATCAATGCGGCATCGGCCCTTGCCTGGGACTCGACAAACGCCACTGTGCGAACCTGGCTTGGGTCGAGTTCCGCCAGGTACATCGCCAGACGAACGCTGTCGTGCGGAGAACCTCCCGCACTATCGATTGTAAGGCAGACGAAATTGACGCCGTCTCGTTCGATCTTGCCGCGAATACTGCGTTCGGCCCAGGTGACCTTGTCCGACTTGATCGGGCCTGTCAGATCAACACGCAAGGCCTTGCGCCCTTCGCCAAGCGTCGGATCTTCGTCGATCCCGCCTACCGGCAAACCAAGCGCCGTTGCCAGTTCGACTCGATCTCGCGCAAGATGGCTGGCGAATAGCTTCAGACGCAAATCTCCGCCGCTGAAACTGCCCATCTCGCCTTCGGGGATGACTGTGGTAACCGACGTCACAGAAGTCGTCTTCTTCAACTCCGCCAGTTTATCTTCCGACGCATACCGCGTGCCGCCCTCCGTTTGAACCATGTAGACGGCGGGCCCGTCATCGAGCATTCCCATCACGATCGGCACGGGAACGGTCCGGCGGCGTTCCGCGATTTCTGAATAGCCGCGCCGAATGGTGTCATCCACGAACTCCTCGTCAACTCCCGCTCGCCCCAATTCCGCGTCCGGGTGGGCAATGATTTCCTCGCAAGCCAAGACGGGCAAGACCGTGTGTCCGTGTATCGTTCCGGACAGGTATGCGACTGTGCGAACCTGATTCAGCGACTCGCCCGCCAAGTAACGGGCCAGCGAAAGGGATCGTTCGAACTGGCTGCCAGCTTTGGGGCTGCCCTCGTCGTCGCCGCGAAACTCCAAGATCAGAATCGGTCGCCGACCGGTAGCTTGAGAACCGGCCACCACTTCGTTGATCATTCCCTTCACCCGATTGTCCACTTCGCCTGTGATGGGCAGAGGAACGCGGATCAGATGGCCCGTGGCGCGTGCTGATTCAGTTGGATCGGGACCGCCAGACGAATTGTCGCTGGTATCCTGCGCGCCGAGAAACAGGAGACTGAGAACGCACCACGCGGACAGGAACAGACCCTGCCTTGGCGGACGACATCGCAATCTACTGCTACCAATTCTCGCGTTCATTGCCGTGTGGAGACTCCGACTTGGGTGGCTGAATTCCGGCTGCAAACCGTGACTCCCAACCCCATATTATATGCCCGGAGAAGGGCTAGGCAAAACCCGATTCGACTGTCGCCCTGGTATCAGAATGACAACATTTCGAAGATCCACCGTTTTCTACCGGGAATTGACAGCACGATGCCAACACCTTTGGTGGAAACGACTTGCGGTCTCCGTATCGGCACACGCTCCCCTTCTGGCATCGTACTTGCCTGTTTTATTGTTCGCCGGAAGAAGAATGATCTTGACGCGATTCGCCAAGGAACCAAAGCCATGTCGGCAAGCGCGATACTGCTGGTCGGTTTCACCGTCGTCCTGCTCAGTTCCCTATGTCCGCTACGCCCCGCTCGATTGAGCAATCCGTTCCGAGCGTTTTTTCCGTAGCGCTGAGGTGCGGCGACCGAAGTAGGATGGACTTCCATGTCCGTCGGAGGAACGTCGCGTCAGTTTGGCCGGACTTGGAAGCAAGTAGGGTGGGCCAAGTCTTCGCGGCCTACCACATCACCCGACAACTGGCCGGTGGGCCGCGAAGACTTAGCCCACCCTACAAAGATCGCGCATCGCACGCATGTTGCCGAGTCAGTCCATGTGTTGCCGGTGGAAATTGACTGGGCCGCCAGTGCCTTACGCGAACACGTCCAGTGGTTTGTATTTCTTGCCGAGGACGGCTGTGCTGTCGAAGCCGAGCCAGGTTTCGAGCATCGTGGCGTAGACGCGGCGGAAGTCGGTGTGCGGTTTCTGTGCGTCTTGATCCAGATCGGTCAGGCTGGGGTGTTCGCCCACAAGGCCGCCGCGAAGTGCGCCGCCGGCCAGGAACATCGGAGCCGCGGCGCCGTGATTGGTGCCTCGGCGGCCGTTTTCTGTGACCATGCGACCGAATTCCGAGAAGGTGATCAACGCGACTCGATTCAGCAATCCGGCCTGTTTCATGTCGCCGACAAACGCGGCGACGGATTCGGACAATTGGCGCAGCAGTGCCGCGTGGTTGTCGCGCTGGTTCGCATGGTTGTCAAAACCACCAATGCCTCCGCCGCCAAGTTCCACAAAGAAGATACGTATCCCCAGTTTCGCTCGAACCAGTTGAGCAACCATCTTGAGGCGATTCGCCAGTCCGAATGGCGGATAATCGCCCACACGATCCGCGTTGCGCAACACGTCCTGAACTTGGCGGCTGCTGGCGTGTGCGGCCAGCGTGCTACCGCGCACGTAATCGACCAGCGGATTGTCGCCTGCGCTGGGTTCTTGGATGGCGTCGAGCACTTTCTTCGAGGCTCCGTCGTTCGAATCGGGAGACTTGCGCAGGGTCAATTGCTCGAGGTTCCGGATCGCTGGCACAACGGCCTTTTCCGCATTCAATCCGAATGGTCTTGCGATCGGTCCCACGAAGACGCCGGGAATATCGGTCTGATCGGGCCGGTCCACCAAGTCAACCGCGCGGCCAATCCAACCGGTCTGGCACGCGGCGTCACCTGGGCTGGCCGTGTGCCAATCGCGCATAGCCCCGTCGTGATCGCGAGTCGAGTTCGGATACCCCACACCCTGCAAGATGCCTAGTTGACCTTCCTGAAACAGCTTCCAGAAGGCTTTCATCTCGGGGTGAAATCCCATCGACGAACCGATTTTGTGCACTTGGCTTTCGGCCAAGCGCAATGTGGTCCGGTTGCGACCATACACATCGTCTTCATACGGCACGACGGTATTCAGGCCGTCGTTGCCGCCGGACAACTGTAGCACGATCAAAACGTTATCGTTTTTGTCACGTCTCTGCAAAGCGGCCGAAGCCGAGCGGCCAAGGAACGTCGGCAGCGCGGGTGCCAGCGATAGGACCGTCGAAGTGCCGACTACGGATTTGAGGAATTCACGACGTGAATGTGCCATAGTGTTGCTCCCGCGTTTGGGATCAGGTGTCGGGTTGTGAGATTCGAGATTCGAGATCCGGGATTCGAGTTTCGTGGTCTAACACAATTGGAATTCAGGTAACGTTATCACACTAAGGGCGGACTGGCGGAGCCGCTTGGAGGCGTCGCCGTTTGTCGAAGGCGCCGCTTTCAGCAGAGCCTCACGGACATTGGATTCCACGTCTCCCTGCAGGAATAGATCAAAAAAGAACTCCGTAGCAGACTTCGGCGCGGAACGGTTGTGCTTTTTGGCCACGGCGGCCGGATCCAGCTTGTTTCCGTAAGGCCCTTGGGTAGCCAGCAGCGCAGTGGCCAGGTTGTTGCGGCCGACGAGCGTGGCACTGTTGAGCCAATGCCGGCCTCCTTCCCAGCCTTGGACCGTTGGAGGGTGGAAGAGGTTTTGACCCAACTCGGCCAAATGCTGCCCCAGCTTGGCTGTGGAGATGGTTCCCTCCAATCCTTTGGCGATTCCTAATGCGAATTCGACGGGGCTCTTGATCCTCCGGCGGTAAGCTGCTTCGGAGAAGAACAGGTTGGACCGCAGCATGGTTTCGACCACGCGGCCCACGTCGTAGTCTTTCTCGAATGACTTGAGCACCGGAGCCAACAATGCGTCGTCCGGCTCGTCGGTCTCGGAGATCAGCCAACGGTACAACTTGCGGACCAGTAGTTGCGAGACAGCCGGTTGATCGAGCACGATCTGCACGACGTCCTCGACCTTCCATTTGCCGGCCCGCCCCAGAATTTTCTTTGTGCCCTCGTCGTGCTCTCGCGCGATGAAGTGAAGCTGGTTCCGCCTGACAAACCAACCGGTAAATGCGCGCGCCGCTTCGTGTACGTCCGCTTCATCAAAATGTCCCGGCCCCAAGGTAAGCCGTTCCATCAATTGGCGCGCGAAGTTCTCGTTGGGAACCGACTTCCGATTGGCGATGGAGTCCGTGCCCAGAAACATCGCCGGATCGCGTGACGCGCCTTCCAGCAGCGGCCGATATTTCCCCAACGCGTGCGTGCGGAGCATCCGCATGTGGTCGGCCATGAGCTGGCCACTTTTGACTTTTGCGTTGCTGGCAGCGAAATGGCCGTGCCAGAACAGGGTCATCTTCTCCAGCAACGGCTGTGGCGTCTCGATCATCCGTCGCAACCACCACGATCGAAGGCCTTCGGCGGAATTGGCCGCTGCCTTGTCGTACTCGTCGTACACCTCGTTGAACGCAGCCACGTCGGTTTCCGGCTGCAGCAACCGGTCGACGGTTCGTTGTGGCCCATCGGCCACGGCTTGTTGGAGTTGGCTCCACGTGGCGCCAAACGCCGCTCGTCGGTAAAGGTGTCCTGCCAAACGCAGGTTCCACGGTCGGCGTTCGTCCGGTTCGTATTTTGCCCACGCCCAAGCCGGGTCTGTCAGTTTATTGGATTGAGTGTCCGTGAACATGAGAAGATCCCTTGACGGTTTCAGGAGTCATTCGTTTAACCGCGACCCAGCGGGGAGCGCGTGATGCGGCAACCGACGTCAACTCCGACGCGCTCCCCGCTGGGTCGCGGTTAAACGACGGTTCTATTTCGGCAACGATCCTTCGATCTTTCCTACGGCAAATTCAAATCCAGTTGCAGCCTGGTTCTGGATTGGCCTTTACTTACTCCGGACATCAGTTTGAAATCGCCAACGTATTTC
Source organism: uncultured Pirellulaceae bacterium (assembly GCA_964623055.1). Classification (GTDB taxonomy): domain Bacteria; phylum Planctomycetota; class Planctomycetia; order Pirellulales; family Pirellulaceae; genus JADHUC01. Next base: position 76,668 of record CAZURK010000020.1, on the reverse strand, counting down.
AGGATCATCATGATCCCACCCAAATCGGCTTCAGCCTTTTCGCGCGTGTTGCCCTCCTCTACCATGTTATTGCGAACCAGTGCGTCCCAGTTCGCCTCCAAAATCGAGGCTAGTTGAGTGGCGTCGAGTTCCGCCATGCTGTGTACGCCGGGCAACGGCTTTGTGCCGCCGGCCTTCTCGCTCTTCAGCGCGTCGATCAAGTCTTTGGCCAGTTGGCTGGTCGAACTGATGACCATGTAGTCCTCGGGCATGGCCAACGTCGGTTGAAAGTTGAATCGCATGTCCAATGCCGTTCTGTTTTCCTCTTCGGCTGCCGAGAAGGCGGCGATGGTGAACTTCACGCCTGAGTGAATCTCTCGGTCGATAATCAAACCGGGCTCGGCCTGTTGTCCCCGTGTGAAGTTGATCAGCCCCAGACCTTTTTGCCACGCCTCTTCGGCAATGGGCTGGAATCTCTTCGGGTCCTTCAGTCGGAAGATGGCGGCAAAGGCGGGTATTCTGACCGCGGGCGTCCCGATCTCGGGGGCATACTTCTGCTCGGCCACGACCAGCCGGACCTCCGGTGTCATTTCGGCCAACACTTCGTCCGTCAAGTCCCGGCCGGTGAAGAAGATGCCCATCATGTTTTCGAAGAAGATCACACCGGAGGTGCGTTCCGGGAACAACTCGTCCTTGGCCCCGTAGAACTTGTGCAAGTCGCGGTAGAAACTGACCCCCGCGATTTTCCGCGGGACGTCGACGTTGGGCAAAGCACCGGCAGCGCTGCCGGGCGATGCGAAGCCCTCGGGTGTGGACGGATCGCTGATTGTGCCGTCGGTCACGATGTCAAGTGTCAGCGATTGACCTTCCATGCCAACTCCCATTGCCGCCCACGTGGATTCCTTCACGGCGGTAATGACCGGGGCGAACAACAAAGACACCATCGGGTTGCTGTTGTTCTGCGCCAGGGCCTGCTGGATCTGGGGCAAGTGTTTCAGTACGCCAGTCCGTACGAAGATGGAAGCCACCGAGCCGGAGCCCATGCCTTTTTGGGCCGCCTGGTACGTCGGCACCTTCGCCAAGCTCGCGCCGTTTGGATTCGCGCGAAGGTCCAGCATCGCAATCAGGGCTTCGGGTTTGTTACTGAGCAGCAGCCGATTGCCGACAATGGTGTGAGATTCGTCGGGACCAAGACGCCACGCGGTCGCGCCGCGGTGTTCGACTTTGTTTTGCGCATCGGCTTTGGCCATCAGCAGGATGAAATCATGGACTTCCTGCAACACCTTGGCGTCCTCGGCCTCGACGACAAGCACGACCGTTTCGTTGGGGCCGACCGCCAAGGTAATCCCGCCCCCGATCAACTTGCCCAATATCGTTTTCCAGTCGCTGTCGAACTTGTTCTCGAAGTACTGGACCAGGTTCTTCACGTGCTGGAATCCCGGTTTGGCGGCCTGCTCCTTGTAGGGCGGCAGCGCGGTCACCGTCTCGATCACTTTGTCCGTCAGGATGCGATCCATCAGGGCCTTGGGTTGGGACACCTCCAGGACGACGATGGCGTTGTCGGGAATCCATGCACTGGCTGGAGCATTCGCATCAGCGGCACGGGAGGCTTGAGCGAACAACACGGATAGCGTAAACACCGCCAGGGTAGTCGTCTTTCGGAACATTGGTATTTCTCCTCTTGATGAGTTGCAGGTCACATTCGTTCTTGTTCACTCACGGTCGCTCTGGTTCCCAAGCTCAGCTTGGGAACCAGATCCACGTCCCGAAGTCTTGCGACTCCGGCTACACTTATCGTGTCACAAATCACGCCAATAGAAACACAATGTCGCAAAACCGATGGCTGCCAGCGCGGAAAGACCGTAGGCCAAGGCCACCCGGATCAACGAGAAGTCCCTGTAGTCGCCTTGTTCGTAGAAACCCGGCGGCTCTTTTGGTCCCGCAATCCACTTGCGGACGTCCTCAGACAACTGAGCAACGTCAGGTTTCCCGTCCGACTCCTTATCAGCATCCTCGTCGTCGACCTCCGAATCGCCCCACGGAGTTACCAGAAGCGTAGGCAAGGCCTGATCTAGGCTGATCGTTGAAAACTCCGCCAAGGAAAACTTGAGCAAGATCAAGCTGCCCAGAAGCCAAACGAAGACAAGGATGACGGCCGCCAACAATGGCGTTCGCAACACGGTCCCTGTCATGAATCCCAGCGAGACAAAGAAGGTCAGTACCAGCCCAACCACGCCCAGGGAACCAGCAATCCCGTATAAGGTCACGCCATCATCCGCCTTGCGCTCTGCAAACACCGCCACGCAGGCGATTGGCACCATAACGACCAGGAAAACTGCCAGCACCATCACAACTCGAGCAGCCCATGACGCCAGCAGATACCCGAACCGCGTAATTGGACGACTAAGGATACCATCGGCCAAAACCTCCAAACGCGAGCCGGTTATCGGGCTGATCCCCAGAATCATGACCACCACCGCCCAGGGGAAAATGAGATACGGGGACAACAGGGTCGCGATCAGCTCCGAGGTAGGCACCGGGGTTTTCCACGCAACGCCGAGCATAAACCAGGCCAGCAATGCCGTGCCGATCAGCCACAGCTTAACCAGCCAGCTTGCCCAAAGGCTGCGCAGCTCATAACGAAGAATCGCCCTGAACGGCATCATCTTCGTGCCGAGCGTCAGTGTCGAACCGCTGGAATCCATGAGCTCTATCCTCTTGAAGCAACTGCAGGTAGGCGTATTCGGTTTCGTTCTGCCCGGAATGGATCGCTTGAAGCGCAACACCGGACGAGTCAATCAGCTTCATCACATCCGTCAGTGCATCGGCGCGGGCGCGGCCGTCGGCCAGTTCAACGACCAGTGTGTGCGGATCACGCATGGCGGCCGTAATGCCGTCCATCTCGTTGATCTGCTGGATCAGCCGACCTTTTTCTTCGCTCGGCCCGTCCACTTCCATGGTGATGTCGTCACACCGCAATCGCTGTTTCATGTCGCGCATCGGACCACTGAAAATCATCTTGCCTTCGTGCATCACACCCACGTGGTCGCAGATCTGGTCGATGTCGCTGAGGATATGCGTGGCGACAAGCACAGTGCGCGTCCTACCCATTTCGCGAATCAAGTCCAAGGTGAACCGCCGCGCCGCTGGGTCCAGACCCGCCGTCGGCTCGTCCCATAGCAACAGCGGCGGATCGGCCAACAGAGATGCGGCAATTCCCAGCCGCGTACACATGCCTGTGGAAAAGGTATGAATCTTCTGATGCGTGGCCCCCAGTAGCCCCACGGCCCGCAGCAGCGAAGTCAAACGCGGCTTGCGAACCTGAGTGGGAAGACGGCAGAGCCTGCCGAGCAGGTCCAAGTATTCGATGGGTCGCAAGTGTCCCGGCAACTTCGGATGCGTCGGCAGGTAACCGATCATCCGACGAACGGCTGTCGAATTGACGCCGCACGCCTTGCCGAAGACCTCGGCCCGCCCCGCTGTCGGTCGTTGCAGGCCCAGAAGCAACCGAAACGTGGTGGTCTTGCCCGCGCCGTTAGGCCCCAGCAAACCGTAGATGGAACCGGCTGGCACCTCCAGGGTCATGTCGTTGACCGCAATGACCGTGCCGGAGTAAATCTTCGTCAAGTGCTCAGTGCGAATTGCCAAATCCACGATCGAGTCCTCATTGGGTTGTCTGGATCTGCCGACGCCGCTTGTTCTGAGAGCTTGCGAGGCTCGAATTAGATAGTGTCAGTTCTTCGACCGTATTCGACGTGCCTGACCAATTATTGGCCTTGTCTGCTAATATTCGGGGAAGTGATGAGCGACCGAAACACAGGGTATCTTCCCGTGTCACTCAGTATTACCCAGTGACGTGGTGTCTTGGTTTCTTGTGGAACAGATCGGCGACACGTCCATTTTGTGCCAATTGTGCTGGAGATACAATCGCGATTGGGCAACCGCGCTGCCGGGATTCTCAGTGGAAATCGGTTGGATTAGGATTGAGGCGGTTCTGTGCGGCCACAAATCTTCCTGGAATACCCAATAGTGGGAGAGTCGAATGATCGAACGCGTCGATCACGTAAATCTGGTCGTGGATGACCTGCCGGCGATGGTCGAGTTCTACGAGCGAATGTTCGGGCTGCGCGTTACGAGGCGGGCTACGATCAGCGGCTCTTGGATCGAGGCCGCCACGGGCTATGCTGATGTCGAGGCCGATGTCGTCTACCTGGATGTCGATGCCGGCGCGGGCATCGAGTTGATCCAATACCGTACACCTGAGGGTTTGCGACCGAGTGAATTGGGCGAGCCCAACACGAAAGGCATTCGTCACATCGCCTTCCGCGTCCGGGATCTCGAATCGATCGTTGCCGTAGCGAGAGAGGCAGGCGTAGAATTGCTGAGTGAAATCCAGGATGTCGCCGCCGGGCAAGTGGATTTCGGCAACCAGCGGAAACGTCTGGTCTATTGCCGAGATCTCGAAGGCAACCTGCTGGAATTGTGCGCTTATGAATAGACGCCAAAGAAGAACACGCCGCAAGAAGACTCCGAAGGTACTGGCCGTTATCAGTGCGGATAACTGTACCGGGTGCGAGTCCTGTATCGAAATGTGTCCGGTCGATTGTATCGAACTCAAGGAGACCGGCCTTGGCGTCAAGGGCACCGAGTCGTGGTGCGAAGTGGACCTGGAACGGTGCATCGGATGTGGCCTCTGCGTGCGTATTCCCCGAAGGAGAAACGACACGTACGAGTTGACGGTTTGCCCCTGGGACGCGATCGAGATGGTGCCCACGGAACGTGTGGCCGAGGCGGTCGTCCGGATCGGCGGCCCGGCTGACTACGCCAGCGAGAGTAGGGACCGGTTGGTGGACGCCGCGAAACGTCTTGCCGAACAGAGAGTGCGATTATGAGTGACACGCCGACCAAGCCAAAGACGATTGTGCTCTTGTCTGGCTCGACCGGCCGGACGTGCGACGTGGTGATTCGAGCAGCGCTGGCTCAATTCGAATCGCCCAACGTAAGCACCCTTCACAAGACCTATGTGCGATCGGCGGAGTCGGCTACCCAGATTGTCAAAGAGGCTGCCAGAACGGGATCCGTGATTTTTCACAGCATTGTGGCCCCTGAGGTTCGCGAGGCGGTTGTGCACCAGTGCAAGACGCTGAATGTCCCGGTGGTCGATGTCCTGGGCCCCGTCCTTGCGCTTTTGGAGGACCACCTGGGTGAGTCGCCGCGTGGGCGACCTGGGCTGTCATACCAACGTCAGAAGGAGTATTTCGATCGCATCGACGCGGTCAGCTTCACATTGACACATGACGACGGCTGCCACATCCAGGGGCTGTCCGAGGCCGATGCCGTGATCGTCGGCGTGTCGCGCGTCTCGAAGAGTGTAACTTGCTTCTACCTCGCGTATCGAGGCGTCCGGGCGGCCAATGTTCCCCTGATTCCCGACTGCGAACCGCCGCAGGAATTGCTTGCCATCGACCGGCGGAAAGTCATCGGATTGACGATGAATCCAAATCGCCTTGAACGGGTGCGCGAAGTGAGAATCGGGATGATGGGGCCAGGCCCGTTTCAGCAGTACGGCGACGCGCGGGAGATCGAACGCGAAATCAAATTCGCCAATACCCTTATGGCCCGCCAAGGCTGGCGCAAGATCGACGTGTCGTACATGAGCGTCGAGGAAGTAGCCAAAGAAGTCATGTCGATGCTCGATAAATGATCTGCGATTGGACACGATGGTCGCGATAGAGCAGTTGCGCCAACGAGGATACTCATGCCAGCCAAGTTCACGAAAACGAAAATCGCCTACTGCGGTTGGTCCTGGAACCCAATTGCCGGCTGCCTGCACGAGTGCTGGTACTGCTATGCCCGCGGAATGGCACGTCGATTCAAGGAGAAGTTCAATAGCTTCAAACCAACATTCTACGAGGAGCGGCTCCGCGCTCCTTACAACACAAAGATCCCCCGCACAGCTTCGACGCGAGACGGACTCGTGTTCGTATCGAGCATGGGAGACATGTTTGGCGACTGGGTCGAGCGAGATTGGATCGAGAGCGTGCTGAATGTCATTCGCGACACACCCAGATGGACCTACCTGCTTTGCACAAAGAATCCCAAACGACTCGCGCATTTCGACTTTCCGCCGAACGCTTGGGTCGGAGCCACGGTAGACGAACAGAAACGCGTCGAACCGACCGAGGAAGCGCTCGAACGAGTCGATGCGCCGGTCCGATTCCTGCAGTGCGAACCGCTGTTAGAGAAGCTGACGTTTCGCCGGTGGGACTTGTGGCAATGGCTCGTCATCGGCCCCCTTACCGGAGCCGGCAAGAGACAACCTCAACACGAATGGGTCCGCATTCTTTTGGACGAAGCTGCGAAACACGGCTGCAAGGTATTCATGAAGCCAACGCTACAAATCGACGGTATCCCGCTTGTTCAGGAATACCCGTAATGCCACCACTCGCGCAGCATGCCCTAACGCTTGTCCCCCTACAAATTTGTGTGGTACGATGTGCCAAATAGAGCAGGCAGCTTTGCGGCAAAGCAGTGGCGGGATGCAGAAGGATGCCCACCGTTCTCAAAGTCGGTCCTTACAGCTTCGTGTTCTTCAGTTCGGACCAGGGCGAGCCCGTGCATATCCACGTGAAACGGGATAGGCACGTGGCCAAGTTCTGGCTGGAGCCAATCGAACTTGCCAAAAACTTTGGTTTTGCCGATCATGAAGTAAACTGGATCGAAAGGCTGGTTGCGGAGCACCGAGAATTCTTGATCGAGGCATGGCATGAGCACTTTGACACTTGAACAGGAGCCACTGGCCGTTGACCTGACCCTTACTGGCGACAGCTTGACGGTAGATCTGGCGGACGGTCGCTCTTTGTCAGTGCCTCTCGCCTGGTATCCACGGCTGGCGCAGGCCACCGAGGCCGAACGCGCGAATTGGCATCTGCTCGGCGGTGGATACGCAATTGAATGGCCCGATCTCGACGAACACATCGGCATCGTGGGCCTGCTGGCGGGACGGCGAAGTGGTGAAAGCGAGGCATCGTTGAAGCGGTGGATGGCTTCTCGGGACAACGCTTGACAGCGAGCATCGTTTTGGTGAAATCCCAGCCTGATCTTGTGCCACCCTGGCTGTTCGATGGCCGAAGGTCGTTGTGCGGGGGAGAAGAATCGGCGGCCCGCAATATGGATAACGCAAAGATTCAAGTCGGCAGCGTCGCCCGAAAGCCCCCACCGCGAAGACTGCAAATCCCGCTGTGGCTGTTCATGCTGTTTGTACCTTTCGCGACGCTCGCGATCGTGATCGTCGTCAAACACGTTCAAGAACGTCGCGACTATTTGGCTGACTTCGACGCATTGCAGGGCGACTGGGAGCTTGTCCAACTCGCACGCAACGGCGAGACTCGCGAGGTGGATCACGGTTCATGGACCATCACCGGGAACAACCTGCAATCCCGCCTGACATTCGAGGACCGCTACGCGACTTTCAGGATCTATCCGAATCGATCGCCGAAAGAAATCGTCTTCACGTTCATCCATGATCCTCAGGGCTATGATCATGGCATCTATTCCATCGATACCGGAACGCTGACTCTCTGTCTAACAAGCGAAAAGAATCCGCGCCCGAGGGACTTCTTTCCTGGCGAAGGCAGTGACAACGTGTTGCTCGTGTTTCGGCGCGAACGCCACTAACATCAATGTACATTCGTGTACGTGGAAACGTTCGGCCTTGCGAAGACGGTGTCCGGCCGGAAGAACGCTTCAGGCCAAACACGCCTTCATGTTCTCGATGCTCGCGCGCGCCAAGGCTTCGATTCCCGGCTCGTAGTCGAACACCTCGACCGAGACCCAACCTTGGTAGTCGATTTCCTGAAGAGCCGCCAGGATCGGTTTGAAGTCCACCTCGCCCATGCCGGGGCCGCGGCGGTTGGGATCGTTGGCGTGGAAGTGCTGCAACAGGTTGGCGTTGTCCCGAATGATGGCGTCGATCGGCTTGTCTTCGGTGGACATAGCCTTCACGTCCAGGTGCAGCCGGCATCGCGGAGAATCAACCATTTCGATCAGCTTGACGCCCAATTCGGCCGTGCGCAGAAAATCGCCCTCTTCCGGGCCAAGCGGTTCGACGGCCAGAACCAAGTCACACTCTTCGATATGCGGCATCGCCCCGCGGAGCGTGTCGGCTGCGTACTCCATTGCCTCGTCGTGCGTAACACCCGGCAGCAGATTGCGTTGCATGGGCGAACCCAGCACCAACACCTTGCCGCCTAAGTCGCGGCACAGCCGAGCCAATTCGCCCATATACTCGCTGGTGTTTCCGCGTACCTCAGCGTCCGGCGTAGTCACATAGAAGCCTTCGGTGAAGGCCAGCAACCAGTGCAAGCCGACCACTTCCAGCCCTGCCTCCTCGGCCTGCCCGCGGACCTCCTCGCGTTTGGCGGGAGAGATCTGGCGTGCGTCTTTGTTCATGGTAAATGGCGCGAATTCGATGCCCGTGTAGCCACACTCGCGAGCGAAAGCGAATGCTCTGTCGAACGGCCAGTCCTGAAACGTCTCATTGCAGATTGCGAATTTCATAATCTTGGTCCCGCTAGGAATGACTGCTATGTGAAACCACGCGCCCGTCGCGCACGATTGACGTCGGCAGGAAACGGTGACCAACAACGTACCACAACGTGACGGCGTTTACCAGCTTGCCGGACAGCCCCATTCGTCGTCTCCTTCTATTCCTTGGCCCCATCTCCGTTGCTCTGTGGACGAATGCTTGTCCAACGAATAGAAGGAGACGACGAATGGGGAGAGATTCTAGCGGATTTCCACTTCGTACCAGACGGTTCGGTGTTCGGGCGATAGGGTAAGCTGCGTTTTGTCTTGTTTCCCGGTGACAGGGATCACGCCTCGGCGGTTGCCGGCTTCGTCCAACGGGAACAGGGTCACTCGATCTGCCGCGACGGGCAAGACGATGTCCGCCGGAATACCTTCGCACATGACTGGTTCGCTGCCCCACTTATCGCGCAGCGTGATGCGGTCGTTGCTAAGGTTCTCCAATTTGGCGTCTTTGTTCTGCATCGCACCGGTTGCGGCAATCAGGATACGGCCCTTCTCGCTAAAACTGTCACCGTCGAGACATGCCATCGAGACCGTTGCCCAGTCGAGTTGCGTATTGCCGATCTTCAACGAGACGTCGCCCAATTGAAGACTGCGGCCACGCACAAAGCCGGTGAACAACTTTGTTCGCGGCGTGTCCGCGACAAAGCAGCCCGCGCCCTTCTTGGAGACGTCCCATTGCAGTTGTCCGGTGTCCGATCGAAACGTGGTTTCGTTTTCGGCCAACGTTGGCAGGTCTTCTTTCGGCGGTCGATCCGTCACCTTGCCAATGTCCAATGCCACCGCGTGCAACAGCGACAGACGCGGATCGATGCCGAAAGTCGATCCGGTCAGTGTCCACGGATCGCCAGTTTCGTACAGTTTCTGCCGTTCCGCCTCGGGAGTCATCGTGGGCATCAGGGTCTTGCGTGCCGGAGCCACGTCTCCGCGCAGGAACAATGCGGCACAAGCCGGCATGTGGGCCAGCTTGACCGTGTCCGCTTTGATGTCGAAATAGCTGCCGATCCGCCGCGGCTCGAAATCCGAATTGTGGCAATAGGCGAAGTTGAAGATGCCGTCCCACGCCTGAAACGCCGCCATGGCCGCAAGCATCGGGTATCCTTCCGCTCCGTAGGCGTTCGGCATCGGATGATTGTACTCGCTGACCGTGTACGCCATGCCGGCCACTCGACGCACAGCCAGGCTTGCCAGTGTCCCGCCGGGCGAATTCACCAAGGCCGCGTTGTTGACGTACCAATTGCGGCGATCCCACGGACGACCGGGGAATCGAGGATGGTGCCAATAGGAATGGGCGTCGATGTAATCGAGTTCGGCTTGAATGCGCACCGGGCTGTACCCGAGCTGAGTACCCGAGACGATCGACTGTACGCCCAGTTCGTCTTTCAGGTAACGGTACATGCCCAACCAGTACTCGCGTTCCGTGTCCCACAAGAAACCGATGAAGTCGCGCCACGCCGCTTTCGTCAGTCCCATCTCTCCACGTCGCAACACGGGAACGCTGTCGTCCTCTAATCGCTGATCCGGCTCCAGCCCGACGATCCCACCGGGCCGCAGCGAGACGTCGGCGAACTCGTACGTGCCGGGCGCGAGGCTCGTGAACGTGATACGCGCTTTGGGATCGTCCTGCGTAGCAACGAATGTGAAACGGTGGCGTTTCCATTCCGGGCCGACTTCCGCACTGGTCGACAGACCCAGTCGTTGCCACGGCTCGTGGGCCATCATGCAGTTAAGGCTGATTCTCCGTGTCTTATCGGAACGCAAATAGCAGACCAGTGTATACGGCTCGTCTTTCTTGACCGAGAAGCCGGATTGCGAAAACTGCGGCCGCCACGATTCGAGACCCCCGCGCGCAACGACCACCTGCAAGCAACGCTGGCCGTCCGGCCCGTCCGATTCGACGGACCATTCCACCTGGGTCTGTTCGTCGCGTTCCATGTGCCACGCGCCACCAGGCTGCTGCGAGAAATCGCCGTTCCGCAGCAGTTCTTCGCCAAGCGGTTTCGAGCCAACGTTCCAGACTTCGCGCAGTTTCTCGGTGTTGCCATGCTTGTCACGCAGCCACTCGTTCCATTGCTTGCGAAATGTAGTTGCATACGGTTCGGGCAGCGTATCCAACTGGCGGCGGCTCCACTGATTGAACAGCGCGTTCTCGTTGTTGATTTCAACAAACGCCACGGCCGGCTCGTGCGTGTACGGGGTTTTGGTGTAGACGTTCACATGAGTCAGCAAATCACGCGCGTACCTTTTCTGCAACTCGATCATCCGCGGCTCGAAGTTATCCAGTCCCTTGTCATACTTCGGACGTTCGTCGCGAGCCACGAACCCTTCGGCCGGCCCGAACCAGCGTGATACGTGCAGATTGATGTTCGTGTAGATTCCGTGCTGCTTGAGCTGATCGATCAGGTAATCAAGCCGTTCGATTTGCTTCGGATCAATCGTCAGCTTGTCGGGGCTGTCGCCCCAGATGGACCTCGAATCCATGTGGTGGAAACGCACGCAGTTGATACCGAATCGCGCCAGTCGAGCGGCAACTCGCTCGGCCTGCTCGTGCGAAGGAAAACAAGCATCGAAACACAAGTTGGTGGCCAAGAATCGGATGGGGCCAGCGTCGGTGGCCAAACGGCCGTCCGCGGTCCGAACAAACCCTTTCTTGCCCGCCGGGCGTTCGAGCCAGTCGGAGACGTTCACCGCATTGTCCGGCGCGTCGTAGGAAATGACGAAAGGAAACAGCGGAGCGTCCGTAGCATTCGTGTTGACGACAAAGAGCATTGCCAGGGTGGCGGCTAGTGAAATTCGCTTGTTCATGGTGTTAGTCCTTCGAGTAGTGTCCTAGATGCCAACAGGCCCTTGTCAACGACACAATCATTCCGGCAGCGGGTTTCGCGAAAGCAGTCGGAAGCCGAGCAGGCGCACGGACAACAAAGCTGCGGTCATCATGGCGGCAAAAGACACGATGGTTGTTGCGAATCCGAATACTTCCCAAAACGAGATCCTGCCATTTTCCAGGATGCTAACCACGGTCAGCGTGATGCAGACCGCGACGGCCACGTAACCCGCAAGGCCGCTCAACCACCATACCAAGCGACGCGCGCGGAGCGTCGACCAGGCGATAGGCAGCGTGCTGATCGAGCTTACGCCGGCCGTCGATGCACAGACAATCGCTAGCACGAACCAGAAATCGGGCAGAGGCTCGGGAGTCACGGAAGCGGCTGCCCGCGTGGCACCCAGGGCCACCGCGACCAGCGCGGTCACAATCAGCAGCTTTCGAATCGTCAAGGGAGACACTGCTGGTTCCGCCTGCATTGCTACAACAAACTCGCACCGCCACGAGAACGCGAAACGCACGATCCACAGCGGTATCTGAATCGAAACGTAGACGATCGGAAAACACAATAGGGTGACCAACAGATCTCGTCTGTCACTCCCAAGGGGGATATCCTCTGCAGCGAGGAAACCCAAGGACCAAAACACAAAGAGCACTACGGCAACTCCGATACTGACCGCAATCCGCAGAAGGAATGGCCCCGGCCCGATCGCGCCTCCGATTGCCACAAGCCCTGCGGCTGCACAGATGACGCCAAAGCACATGTACACGAAAAACGCTCCTGCGTCATCAGGGTCGAAAACATCCATCAGCGGGACGACCGCGAAGCAACAGACCACGGCCCATCCTGTCAGCAACACCAAAGGAAAAACGCGCAGCGAAAAGAGTCGTTTGACCAGCGTTTCACGCGGAAAGACGTCATCTATGATCTTGGGCGGTACGTCGGTCATCGCTTCCTAACGCGATTTCAGAACAACAGTGCTTGGCTGAAAAGAAGTCCGCCTTTCCCGAGAGGGCCGGGTTCACATTCGAGTCTATCGCCCGTGCGTTTGGCGGTCAAGAATTGCCTGTGTATGCCGTCCGGCAGTCTGTGCCGTCTGTAGCTAAGGTACGCGCAAAGGATCCCTGTGACGTTGTCGTTGTGGGGCACGTTTCCAACGTGCCTGGCACGATAGAATCGTGCCCCACTCCTACTCCCTTCGCACCCCAAGGCAAAATGCGCGTCCAAAGCATCGCCCCTTGTTGTTGTTTCGACGGTTAGACCCTATTCTGGTGCAGAGATCGTGAATGTTGCCAATTCCCCTCTCGTTCTTCTTGCCAGAGTTGGAGTCTCGACATGTTTGCTGAATCCATCGTTTCGAAGTGCCGTCACTTCACATGGTTGGTCCTGCTCGGGGGCCTTGCCCCTTGCGTCTGCCGGGCTGCCGACGCTATCGATATTACGCACGTGCCAACGAATGCCATCGGTGCGGCGATTATCCACCCACAGCGTCTGTCCCAGACGCCGGAATTGGAGCTTGTGCCGTGGGAGGTGATTCAAACGGCGGCCCAAACCGAGGTGGGTTTCGATCCTCTCGCTATCGAACAGGCAATCGGCCTGGTGGCAGCTCCTGAGGGCCCGGCGCCGCCCGATTGGGGATTCATCTTGCGTTTCGGTCAACCGCAACAGTTGGCGGAAAAGTTGATGGAGAACAGCGAGGAAGCCGACGTAGACGGCAAAACGTATCGTCGAGGTTTGGGACGAGACATGCCATGCTTCTGCCTCGTCGACGGCCGCACGCTGCTGGTTGGAACCGAGCCCATGGTGCGCGGGATGATCACCGCAGGCGACGAACCGAGCCCGCTTCGCGGAATGCTGGCCGCCATGCCAACGAGAAACGACGTTACGGCCATCCTGGCCTTTAGCCAAATCCGCGAACTGGTCAAGCAGGCATTGACCCAAGTGCCCGAACTGCCGCCACCGCTACAGCCGCTTCTGGACGTGCCCGACCAATTGGATTCGGTGATGGTCGCTTTGAACTTCTCTCGGGAGCGTTCCAGCGGAATTAAAATCACAGCCACCGACGCCGCGGCGGCCGAACAACTGGAAGCAACGCTGCTGCAATCGTTGGCTTTTGCCAAACAGATGCTGTTGGGCCAGATGATGCAGTCCATGCAGGGCGAGGATGATCCAGTCGCGCAATCCATGGTCCAATACCTGACGCGCGTGGCCAACAGCATCGAGGGCCAGTTGCAGCCCAAACGCAACGGCAAGGATCTGATAATCACGGCCAATGCAGACTATGCCACGACCGGAGTAGCGGTTGCCCTGTTGCTGCCGGCCATACAGGCAGCTCGTGAAGCGGCCCGCCGTACTCACTCGTCGAACAATCTTAGGCAAATCGGCATTGCCATGCACAACTACCACGACACGTATGGAAGTCTTCCGCCGGTCGCGAAAGTGGACGCCGACGGCAAGCCGCTTCTGAGTTGGCGTGTGCACCTATTGCCATTCGTTGACGAGGTAGATCTATACGACGAATTCCATCTGGACGAGCCGTGGGACAGCGAACACAACCAGAAGCTGATCGCACGCATGCCGATGGCCTATCGTAACCCGAACCTGCCGGTGGCCGACTTCAAGACGAACTACTTGGCCGTCACCGGCGAAGGCACGGCGTTTGCTGGCAAGGAGGGGACGAAGTTCCGCGACGTGATCGACGGGACCTCCAACACGATTATCGTCGTGGAAGCCAACGCCGATCGCGCAGTGATCTGGAGCAAGCCGGACGATCTCAAGTTCGACCCGCAACAGCCGCTGGCAGGGCTTGGCGATTTGCGCCCCGGCGGTTTTCAAGCGCTGATCATGGACGGATCAACTCGATTCATCGCCAAGACGATAGACCCAGACGTGCTGCGAGCCCTGATAACGATTGGCGGACGGGAAGCCATCCCGCGTGGCGGGTTTTGAGCATGCCGTTGGTGCGGATGGGAACGGCGGGAACTCGGTCGACGCAGAAACAAGTGGGGCACGATTCCATCGTGCCAGGCACGTTGGAAACGTACCCCACGGTCAGGTTGCGACAGCTACTGATTCAAAAACAGTGGGTAGGGGCAGTCTTTGATCATCTCCAGCGTCGTGGAGCCGAAGAAGCGCGCCCGCAGTCCACCCGTGCCGAACGCACCCATGACAATCATTCTTGGTTCGAGGGCCGGTAATCGCTGGCTCAACACCGAGAACACCTTCTCCTTGGAGGCAATCGGATGGGGCGTCACCGAAATATCGTGGTGGCTCAGTAACCCCGCCGCTTCGTCACATAGCCGCTGGGCCTCGGCTTCCTCACGATTGATGCTGATGACGTGAACCTCGGTTTCTTTTCGCAGCAGGCCAAGGAGAATCCATACGTGCAAGGCCCGCGATGCCTGCAGGCTGCCATCGTACGCAATGACGATGCTCCTGCCGCCCAGATCCTTGTCGGAAGTCACAATGATAGGCCGAGGATGGTCGCGGACCAATCGCAACAGGGTGTCGCCCGATTTTTCTCTCGTTTCGAAATGGAAGTTCGTATCGCGTCCAATCAAGATGACGTCATGCTGGCACGCCGCACGCTCGATCTGCTCGTAGGGATGGCCTTCGCCCCGGATCGTCGAACACGGCACACCGGCTTCGCGGCAACTCGCCTCGAAATCGTCCAAGATCTTGGCGACTCTTTCGCGGGCGTCCTTCAACAGCGTCTCGTCGCGATCAACCTTGAACATGCCAGCACCGATCGGAGCGGGCTCACGCCGCTCGATGTCCGGACGGTCGACCACGGCTACCCCGGTCAACTGAATGGGACAGCCCGAGCCGTCGGACCTAGCACCGACGTATTGGCAAAAACCGATCGCTTTCTCCTGAGCTACCGCACTGGCCTCGGTGGCGTCAAGTGCCAACAGTGCACTACGAATCATGGGAAAGCCCTTTTGCGAAACGAGTCGTGTCTCATTCGAGAACTCCGGGTCGAAAGCCGAACACAGAAGGCTTGATTTAGAGTATCTTACCAGTCTGTCGGCTGTGTCCAAAACACGCAAGTATGGTGATGGACGGCCTCGCGGTTTTGTTCCAGCAAATGCAAACAAGATCTGAGTCTGATACTCGCGTCGCGCGTTCCTACATGGTATCACTATTGGGAAACTCAGCGTCGATTGTGCCTTTTGCGAGGAGCCTGTCATGCGTGGCAAAGTCGCATTCCCCTTACTGATCGTCGTATTGTGCTTGGCTGGCAACATTGTCCCTGCGTCCAGAGCCGCGGAACGCCCGAATATCGTGGTGATTCTGGTGGACGATTTGCGATGGGACGAATTGGGCTGTACCGGGCATCCCTTCGTTCGGACTCCGCACATCGACCGGATTGCCTACGAGGGAGCCCGCTTCCGGAACGCGTTCGCGACCACGCCGCTGTGCTCGCCTAGCCGGGCCTGTCTTCTGACCGGCCAGTATGCTCACCATCACGGTGTCTTCGACAACACGAATCGAAGCGCCCTGAGCCATCGCCTTGTCACCTTTCCTCGCATTCTGCAGGCCGCTGGCTATGAAACAGCGTACGTCGGCAAATGGCATATGGGCAACGACGACACCGCCCGGCCCGGATTCGACTACTGGATCTGCATGAAAGGCCAGGGCACGTCGTTCGATCCGGAACTGAATGAAAACGGTCGGCGAGACACCTACACGGGCCACACCACCGACGTGTTGAACGAAAAGGCAGTTGCTTTTGTCAAGAAGCGACGAGACGAACCGTTTTGTCTGTACTTCGCGCACAAGGCGCTGCACCCCGAACTGATCCAATTCGACGATGGTAGCATTTCGGACCCAAAGGCGGCGAAATTCATGCCGGCCGAACGGCACAAGGATCTGTACGCCGATGATCCGATCCCTCGCCGTTTGAACGTGACCGACACGTTGGAAGGCAAATCCGCATTGCAGCGCAAGATCACCGGCCTGCCGCCGCTGGGACCGGAGACGGGGACATCGGACGAGACAATCCGCGACCGCTTGCGCATGTTGGCAGGAATCGACGAAGGCGTGGGGCAACTGCTTGACACACTCGAAAAGACGAAGCAATTAGACGACACCGTGTTTATCTTCACCAGCGATCACGGCTACTGGTACGGCGAGCACGGGCTAAGCGTCGAACGCCGGCTGTCGTATGAAGAAGCCGCACGAATTCCGCTGCTGGTGCGTTACCCGCGGCTGGTCAAGGCTGGTAGTGTGATCGACGAAATGTCGTTGAGCATCGATTTGGCTCCGACGCTGCTGGAGCTGGCCGGCTTCGAACCACCGCACACCATGGACGGCCGCAGCCTGGCGCCGCTGCTACGGGGCGAACGGCCCGGCAATTGGCGTACCTCCTTCCTGATCGAATACTATACCGACACGGTGTTCCCGCGAGTGTTCAAGATGGGCTACAAAGCCATCCGTACCGAACGGTACAAGTACATTCGCTATACCGACCTGGAAGGCATGGACGAGTTGTACGATTTGAAGTCCGACCCGTACGAAATGAGAAACATGATCGACGATCCGGCCGCGCAAGCGACGCTCGGGCAGTTGAAAGAGGAACTGGAAACGTCCCTGAAGGACACACCCTAGGGCCAGTTTCAACAGTAGCCCAACGCACAAGTTTTGATGTTGATGTTCCTTCACCGTGTTTATCACCAAGTTCATCAGCAGTAATCCCGAAGGGATGGTCCTATGAAAGCCCAGGGTGGAGCGACGAGCGTGACAGCGGTCGTCGCGCAACCCTGGGAAACGAGATTGAATGGAAGCAAAAGTCCCAACGGGGCGGCTCTAACCGCCGGTTTCTCTCAGCGTTAGGGCCACCCTTTCCGGGTTTCTGCGTCAACCGTCCTCCTAGCCCAGGGTTGCGCGGCGTTCGTCTTGCTCACGCCGCTCCACCCTGGGCTGACATAGGATCGCCCCGTTTTGGGGCTGGCTGCCAAGTCGCCGAGGATCGCCGTATGTCGAGTTACGACAGATTCGTCCGCGTCATCGTGAAGCGTTTCGCGGCTCTCCTACTAGTCCCCTTTCTTGCCACAAGCCCCTTGCTGAATCGTACGTCAGCGGAACCGCTGAGAGTCGAGGTGGAGGCGTCCAGCACGGCGACCGGTTCGGCCCGCGGCGCTGTTGACGGCGATCGTTTCTCGATCGACGCGGGCTCACTGTGGAAAGGACAAGAAGACGCCGAGACTTGGTGGTGGCAGGTCCGTTTTGACAAACCGCGTGCGATCGGGGCTATCCTGCAAATCAACGGCGACCATCCCGGCGTCTTGCGCAACGCGGCTCGCCATTATGTGTGGCAAACGAGCAGTGACGGAAAGACCTGGCGCGACCTTGACGAGACGGAGACGAAGAACGAGCGCCGATTGTACCGCGTCCACCGCCTGTCGGAATCAACACTTGCGTGTTTTCTACGATTGAAGATTCTCGCGGCTGAAGGCAAAAGTCCCGCGATACGCGAGGTCGAATTCTACGCTGATCCCTCGGCGAAGATCGACTTCCCGGATTGGCTGGTTGTGGTAAGCACCGCCGAAAGCTCTTCGCTACCAGGCGGCACCGGTCTGTTTGTCAATCTGGCGCGTCAGTGTGAAGGTTGGGAAGACGCTCCGGTGCAACAAGTGTGGATCGGCGATTTCGACGAAGGATTTGTCGCGGAAGAACCATATCCGCTGTGTGCCTTCTTCACGGGCAACAGCCTGGAATGGTGCCAACGGACTCGGGAACCTTGGCGAGGCGTGCAAGAAGTGCTCGGCAATCGCAATCTGCCGATGTGGGGCGCGTGTGGCGGCGCGCAGGCGTTGGCGATCTTGCAGGAAACCGGCGTGGACAAGCCCTGGGACTGCCCTCGTTGTCGTGATCCCAACGATCCGAAGTCGCCGGTCTACTCGCACATCGGGCACACGGCCGAAGCCAAATGTGGTGACTACAGCAAGAACATTGGCGAACGCGGCAAATTCAGCATGCGCCGCGTAGCCGCCGATCCCGCTTTCGAAGGTCTGCCCGAGGTGTTCGAGATTATGGAGGCCCACATTGGACAAATCGCTTATCTGCCGAAGGGCTGGACGCGGGTCGTTACCAAAGGCCCCGGCGCCCATACGGTCAACCAGTGCATTCGCGTCAGTGATCGCCCCATCTATGCCGCTCAATTTCACATGGAATTGCCGGGCACGCCCGAGAACTCACGCCTGATCATGAGCAACTTCCTGAAGCTCGCGAAGGAATGGGGAGGGTACAACCCTCGCGGCACGCCACTGCCTATCCCAAAGCCGCTCGTGCCCAAGAAGGCTGAGTAATTGCTCCTCGTAGAAAGCAGCCCATGGACCCTTTCGACTACGCCATCATTATCATCTACTTCGCAGTGGTCATCGGCATCGGCTTCGCCTATCAGCGGATCGCTTCCCGGAACCTCGACAGCTATTTCCTGGGCGGCAAGAGCATGCATTGGCTGGCGATGGCCATGTCGGGATCGGTCTCGACGTTCGACATCACCGGCACGATGTGGATCGTCACGATCATCTACTTGTTCGGCATGAAGTCGATGTGGAACCACTGGATGTGGGGCTTCCTGATGGCGGCCTTCTTCATGTCCTACATGGGCAAGTGGGTCCGCCGCTCGAACGTGATGACCGGCGCCGAATGGATGGTCACCCGCTTCGGAAGCGGCCGCGACGGTCAAACCGCCCGACTGGCCTACACGTTGATGGCCGTGGTCACGTTGACCGCCTTTGTCGGCTACGCGTTCCAGGGGATCGGCAAGTTTGCATCGGAGTACATCACATTTGGCCTGACGCCCGAGCAAGCAGCACCGGTCTGCGCGATCCTGATCTTCTCGATCACGACGCTTTACGTGCTGCTCGGCGGATTGCACAGCGTGGTAATCACGAACGTCATCCAGACGGTGATCCTGACGGTGGCCAGCATACTGATCGCAGCCGTGGCTTTCGGTAAACTCGGTATGTTCACGCCGGAAGAGTTGACGGCGAAGCTCCCGGATGGCTTCACCTCGCTGGCACCCACTTGGGAAGTAGATGTGCCCCCGGAAGCCGATGTCGGCTATACAGGCTATCACCTCTTCGGCGCTCTGGTAATCGTGTGGGTCATCAAGGGCCTTTTGCTGAACGCTGGCGGACCGGGTCAGATGTACGACTTCCAGTTGTTCCTGGCCACCAAGAACCCCCGCGACGCATCGAAACTCGGGGCCGCCTGGAGTGGCTTCCTGATCGTTCGCTGGGCCATGTGCATGGGCATAGCCCTGCTGGCGCTGACCGGACTTGTCGCCGCGACCGGATCGACTGACAACGCCGGATTCGATGCCGAACGAGTGATGCCGGTCGTACTGCGCGAACACCTGTGGCCCGGTGTACGAGGATTGGTGATCGCCGGTCTGCTGGCTGCGTTCATGTCCACCTTCAGCGCGACGGTCAACGCCGCCGCCTCGTACATCGTACGCGACATCTGGCAACCGTTGGCCAAAGTCGGCTCGGATAATCGGAAGACGATTTGGGCCAGCTACGTGGCGACCGTGGGCGTGGTGATAGTGGGCACGTTGATGGGTATGAGCGTCAAGTCCATCGGGCAAATCTGGAACTGGATCATGATGGAGTTGGGAGCGGCTTTCGTCATCCCAAACGTGCTGCGGTGGTACTGGTGGCGGATTAACGGATGGGGCTACGCTTGGGGCACACTGCTCGGGCTGGCAGGGGCTGTCGTGGTCCCGTTCCTGCCCGCCGACTTGCCGATGTACGTCACATTCCCGTCGATTTGCGTCATTTCCCTGGTCGGCTGCCTGATGGGCACGTGGCTGACACGGCCCACGGACGAAGCGATTCTGATATCGTTTTTCCGAACCGTCCGGCCATTTGGTGCTTGGGGCCCGATTCCATCGAAGACCGGACTCTCCGCGGCCGAGCTTAACGACCCGGCCGAGAGCATGTGGTTGACGACGGCCAACGTCGTGCTTGCCAGCGTCGTGGTCATCGGCGCTTACCTCGCGCCGATGTACCTGGTGGGCCATTGGTACGGTGCGGCGCTGGTGTGCTTTACTGCCGCGCTCACGACAGCCATCGCGTTGTACTTCACGTGGTACCGCAACCTGCCGCAATGATTCCTGCTGGTTTCGCGAGATCTCAAGAGACCAACGGTACTTCTGGCTGTTTGCGGGGTTATATCCTGTAGCGCCGCTTCCAGTTGGCAACTTTGGTCACACGAAAGTTGGGAGGGCGAGGCTCCCGCCGAGCCGTGGACGCGTCAACCACTACAGGGCCCGGCTCAGCAGGAGCTTCGCCCTCCCGGGCAAATCATGCTAGGCTTGAATATGAACACATCCCTGATTTCCCTGCTTTTCCTCATAACGGCCCAACCCGCCACGAATTCGGAAGAAACGCTCGTACCTACCTTCGAGAGCAGTGTAGACCTGACTCCAGAAGGAAGAATCGATGAGTTGGTTTTTGGGAAGCTCGAGGAGTTGGGGATCGAGCCCGCCAGGGTGTGCTCGGACGAGGTGTTTGTTCGGCGGGCGTATCTGGACGTCATCGGCACACTTCCTACGGCCGCGGAGGCACAGGATTTTCTGTCAGACGCAGATCCGAAGAAACGCAGCGTTTTGATCGACCGCTTGCTCGCACGCGAAGAGTTCCCCGACTACTGGGCGATGAAATGGTGCGATCTGCTGCGAGTCAAGGCGGAATTCCCGATCAATCTGTGGCCGAACGGAGTGCAGGCATATCACCGTTGGATCCACACCAGCATCAAAGAGAACAAGTCGCATGATCGGTTCGTGCGGGAGATACTGACCGCCAACGGCAGCAATTTCCGCGATCCACCAGTCAACTTCTACCGGGCCGTCCAGAACAAAGAGCCCGAGGCCATCGCTCAGGCCGTTGCCTTGACGTTCATGGGGGCGCGAGCCAAAAACTGGCCGAAAGATCGCTTGTCGGGTATGGCCGCGTTCTTCTCCCAGATCGGATACAAGCAGACCGGCGAGTGGAAGGAGGAGATCGTCTTCTTCGATGCATTGAAGGCCGCCGAGAAAGCTGCGGACGGCGAACGAAGCCCTGCGATCCTCCCGGATGGGACGCGAATGCAATTGCCGCCGAACAGAGATCCGCGCGAGGTCTTCGCCGATTGGCTGATCACGCCGGAGAACGAATACTTTGCTGGCAACATCGTCAACCGCATCTGGTACTGGCTGTTGGGACGCGGCATTGTGCACGAGCCGGACGACATTCGCCGCGACAACCCACCGTCGAATCCTGAGTTGTTGGCTTACCTTGAGAAAGAACTGGTTGCCGCCAAATACGATCTCAAGCACATCTATCGGTTGATCCTGAACTCGAAGACGTATCAGCTCTCCTCCATTCCCAGGACCGATCATCCCGAGGCGGAGGCCCATTTCGCGTACTATCCGCTGCGCCGGCTGGATGCAGAAGTGCTGATTGACGCACTGTGCCAAATCACCGGAACGACCGAAGAATACTCAAGTCCAATTCCCGAACCCTTCACGTTCATTCCGGAAAACCAACGCTCGATTGCATTACCCGATGGCAGTATCACGAGTTCGTTCCTGGAGATGTTCGGACGTCCGCCGCGTGACACCGGCTTCGTGTCCGAACGGAACAACCGGTCCACGGCCGGCCAACGGCTGCACATGCTGAATTCCAGCCACATCAGGGAAAAGATCGAACGGAGCGGACGGCTGCGATTGCTAATGCAGTCAAGCCGCCGCAATCCGCTGAAAGCCGTAGCCGGTCTTTACTTGACCATTCTCTCGCGTCCGCCGACGGAAGAGGAATTGAAGATTGTGCGAGACTATTCGCAATCCGACGCCGTAACCGGCCAGCAAGCATTAGCGGATCTGACATGGGCGTTGATTAACAGTGCAGAGTTTCTTTACCGGCATTAGTGCAAGGAAACAGATATGAGTTCGAGAACCGATTCGGATAACAAGTCGTCGGTCTCCCGCCGCGGATTCCTGCGCAGCGGTCTTGCCAGCGCGGCTGGGCTGGCGCTCGCGGATCGACTGGGACGACCCGCCGAGGCCGCCGCGCGACCGGCAACGGCCAAGTCCGTGATCCAGATCTGGATGTGGGGCGGTCCATCGCATCTGGACACGTTCGATCCCAAACCGGAAGCAGGCTATGACTATTGCGGCCCTTTGAGCAACACGAGTTCGACCAATGTGGATGGTATCAGGATCGGTGAATTGCTGCCCGATTTGGCCCAGCAGGCCGACAAGTACTCCATCATCCGCAGCATGACACACAATGTGAATGCCCATGAAACAGCATCCTATATGACCCAGACCGGTCGGATGTCCGGCGACGGAGTCGTGTACCCGTGCGTTGGCGCCGTGGTCTCGCGCTTCAAAGGCTATGGTGCGGGATACGAAGGGCTCATCCCGCCCTACATCGTGTTGACCCAGCCACAGGGACGGTTTTCCGAGGCCGGCTTCTTGGGATCGCGATACAAACCCTTCGCCACCGGCGGCGATCCGGGCCAGCAGCGGTTTGCCGTCGAAGGTATCGTCGCGCCGGGCATGACCGACGAACGGCAGCGCAAACGACAATACCTGCTCCACCGGCTGAACACGCTGAAGCACGCTATGACGGACGATCCGCGGATCGAAGAATTGAACGAGGCCGAAAAAGGGGCCTACGATATGATCCTGGGCGAAGGTAGCAAGGTGTTCGACCTTTCGCAGGAGGAAGACGACTTGCGAGAGCGTTACGGCCGCAACACGTTCGGACAATCCTGCCTGGTCGCACGCCGGCTGGTCGAACGCGGCGTTCCGTTCGTCACCATCAACTACAGGGGTTGGGACACTCACAAACAGCACTTTCAGACAATGCGCCGGAAACTGCCCGAGATGGATCGCGGCATGGCGACGCTGCTGGCGGACCTGTCGGACCGCGGACTATTGGACAGCACGATCGTCTGGTGGAGCGGCGAATTCGGCCGTCGACCCAAGGTCCAGTGGGAACCGCCGTGGAACGGTGGGCGCGGCCATTACGGTCGAGTCTTCTCTGCCGTAGTCGCCGGCGGCGGCTTCAAGGGTGGCCAGGTGGTAGGAGCATCGGATGCCAAAGGGGAAACGGTGAAAGAGCGGCCCGTCTATCCGTGGGACCTGATCGGTAGCATGTACGAACTGCTCGGCATCGACCCCGAGGCAACGTTGCGACATCCGCAAGGTCAACTCGTCCAACTCACCCCGACCTCCGCCGACGGCGTCGAGATTGGCGGACGTTTGAAGGAAATCATGTAGAGCCTTTGGTAACTTGGAATTCGATACAGGTAGGCCGGAACAAGTCCGCGCAGTTCCGGCACGAGTGCAATATGATGCCGGAACTGCGCGGACTTGTTCCGGCCTACGCATTCACTTGACAGTTTCTGTGGGCCAAATGCCCTTGGGAGCACATCATGATGTCATTCCGATGGAAGATAGTCTTTTGTCTATCGGCGTTCCTTCTGGTTGCGCCTAACGCATGGGCACAGCGGGCACCGCTGGGGCCGCGGGATCCGCATATCGGTTATGTCTATCCGGCCGGCGGGCAGCAAGGAACGACGCTCGAAATCACGGTGGGCGGGCAGTTTCTGGATGGTGCAAGCGACGTGATCGTCTCGGGCAAAGGCGTCGAAGCCACCATCACCAAGCACACGAAACCGCTGACGCAAAAGCAGATCGCCGAGTTGCGACAGAAGGTGCAAGAGGCCCGCAAACGCGTGCAGGCCAACCGCAGCAAACCGTTTGGCCAACGAGGCGATTTCAAATCGTTTACGAAGATCGCGGAAGAACTGGGGGTGTCGGCCGAGGAGTTAAGGACGCTTGCCGATTTGCGAAAACAGCTCAACGATCCCAAGCGACAGATCAATCCACAAATCGCCGAAAAGGCGACTCTCCAAGTCACCCTTACGCCCGACGCAGATCCCGGCGAACGTGAGATACGACTGGTCACAGCATCCGGGTTGTCGAACCCGCTCTACTTCCATGTCGGGCAACTACCGGAATATCAGGAAATCGAACCAAACGACGAAACGGCCGACACGGGAATCGACGCTCCTTTGCCCACCATTGTGAACGGTCAGATTTTGCCCGGTGACGTGGACCGTTTTCGGTTTCAAGCACGGAAAGGTGAACGATTGGTCGTCGCCGCCAGCGCGCGGAAACTGATCCCCTACCTGGCCGACGCGGTCCCCGGTTGGTTTCAGGCTACGCTGGCACTGTACGACGCCAGTGGCAAAGAAGTAGCCTACGATGACGATTTTCGGTTCCATCCCGATCCGGTCCTCTACTATGAGATCCCCGAGGAAGGCGAATATATCCTGGAGATCAAGGACGCCATCTATCGCGGTCGGGAGGATTTCGTCTATCGCATCACGCTGGGCGAAGTGCCCTTCGTCGCGAACGTATTCCCGCTTGGTGGTCGCAAAGGGGATTCTACGAACGTCGCGTTAACTGGCTGGAATCTCCCGGTCGACAAACTCGACTTGAACGCCCGAGACAGAGGCCTGGGAGTGCACCCCATATCCGTGCTCGAGAATGAACGCATCGTTAATCAAGTGCCGTTTGCCGTGGACGCGCTGCCGGACTGCCTTGAGGAAGAGCCGAACAACGAGTCTGGTAACGCGCAGCGAGTCAAGCCGCCGTTGATCGTCAACGGTCGCATTGACCAGCCCGGCGATTGGGATGTCTTCTGTTTCGAATGCCGTGCCGGCGGTCAGATCTTCGCGGAAGTCAAAGCCCGCCGGTTGAACTCCCCCTTGGATTCCGTGCTCAAGCTGACCGACGCAAACGGCCGGCAGTTGGCGGTGAACGACGATCATGAAGATAAGAGCGCCGGCTTGACCACGCATCACGCGGACTCTCGGCTCAGCGTCACGATTCCTGAGAACGGGCTCTACTATCTCCACTTGGGCGACACCCAGCACAAAGGCGGCGCCGCCTATGCCTATCGGTTGCACATCAATGCACAGCGGCCCGATTTCCAGTTGCGTGTCGTGCCGGCCAGCATAAACGCCCAAGCCGGCACGACGGTGCCCATCACCGTGTATGCCCTGCGCAAAGACGGCTTTTCCGACGATATCCAACTCGAATTGAAGGATGCACCGCCAGGATTCACGCTCAGCGGCGCATGGGTGCCGGCCAATCAGGACAAAGTGCGTCTTACCCTGACGGTTCCGTCCATGTCACCCGACGAACCGCTCAGCGTGCAACTGGAAGGGCGCGCGACGATCGGCGGACGCGAGATCCGACGGCAGGCCGTCCCGGCGGAAGACATGATGCAGGCGTTCATCTACCGACATCTGGTGCCCGCGGAAGACTGGATGGTCGCGGTAATCGAAGGCCGACGGTTCCGATCCCCGTTGAGGCTTCTCGATCGAGACCCGGTGAAGTTGCCTGCGGGTGGGACGGCACGAGTCCGAATATCCGCGCCTAGGGCGCCGTTCCTGGACCAGGTTCAATTGGAACTGAGCGACCCGCCGGAAGGCATCGACATCAAGGGCATGTCACGTGTCGCTGGCGGCGTAGCCATCGAACTGCAGGTCGATGCCGAGAGAATCGAATCGGGTCTGAAGGGCAACCTGCTTGTCAACGCCTTCATCGAACGGACCTTCGGCCGTGCAGGCGGGACACAGCCCGGTAACAAACGGCGCATACCGGTGGGCACGCTGCCTGCCATCCCCTTCGAGATTGTAGAACCGTAGAATAGCGGCCGAAACAGGTGCATGGCTGCCCGTTCCACTGCAGCTCCTTGCATGATCGATCGCAACTTCTTTCGTAGGATGGCTTTCCAAAGCCGTCCATCGACGGGCTTGGAAGCCCATCGTACAATGCCTTCCTGCGTTTGATGCAGAGAAGCTGACTAGCTCTACAACACCGACAGTGGCTCAAACATGTTCAAGCTGATTTCCTTTTGCCTCACCGCCGCAACGTGTGTTTCATGCCTGGCTGCCTCTGAAGAACGGCGTCAGCGGCCAGGTCGCGCGACCCATTTCTCTCAGGCAAACTCCAGCTACGAAGGTCGTGAGAAGGACGCTGCATGGCGGCGCGAAGCCGAACAACGCATCGAGCGCATTAGAAAGGCAAACCTGACCGTCAAGGTCGTCGACGCCGCTGGCGCTCCGGTCGAAGGGGCGAAAGTGGAAGTGAAGATGCGGCGTCTTGCCTTCGGTTTTGGCTCGGCAGTGACAGCGCGGTTGTTGAGCATCGAAGGTCCGGACGCCGAGAGATATCGGAAGATTGTCGAGGAACACTACAACAAAGTCGTATTCGAGAACGACCTGAAGTGGCAACCATGGAACATCTCCAAGAGCAACGACCATCGAGCCTTTCGCCAGGAGTGGCTGGACCAGTCGTTCCAGTGGCTCGACGAACGCGACATCGAGGTCCGTGGCCACTATCTCACATGGGCCCCGCTCGACAGGTTACAGGCAAAGTACATCAGCCGTCCGGACCTGCTTCGCCCTGACCTCTGGGCCCACATGGACGAGAAGATCCCGGCGGTCGGGAAGCGCGTTAGTGAATGGGATGTCATCAACCACATCGTCGGCTGGGGCGAGACATTCGCGTCGGTCACGGGCGGCAACCAGATTTACGCGGACGTAATCAAGAAGGCACGCCAACTGGACCCGCGTATGGGACTGTGGGTGAACGAGGGGCAGGTGCTGTCGGGCATTCGGACGGATGCCTACGAAGAGGTCATTCGATATTTGATCCAACATGACGCAGCACCGGACGGTATCGGGTTCATGGGCCATTTCAGCAGGAGACATATCCCAGCGCCCAAGCGACTCTATGCGACTTTTGACCGATTTGCCCAGTTGATCCCCAATCTGCAACTGACCGAACTGGACGTGCAAGTGGGGCGTGACGAACAATTGCAGGCAGACTACCTGCGGGACGTGATGACCGTCGCGTTCAGCCATCCGGCATTTCAGGGCATCGTGATGTGGGGATTCTGGGAGGGCAAACACTGGAAGCCCGATGCGGCGCTGTACCGAAGAGACTGGTCCATCAAGCCGGCCGGCCAAGTGTGGCTGGATCTCGTGGAAAAGAAGTGGTGGACGAGCGAAAGCGGCACAACCGACGCACAAGGCTGCTTCGCCACCCGCGGGTTCCTTGGCGAGTACGTTGTCACCGTTCGGCGCAACACGAAGCAGCGAGAGCAGACCCTGTCCTTGCCACGTGACGGGAAAGAGATCGTAGTGGCGTTCGATTGACGGAAAGTGACGTAGGGCCGGTTCCTACCGGCCGATCCGATAGTGACCAAACGACCGGCCGGTAGGAACCGGCCCTACTCGCCCACGGTATTTCTGATGTCGTCGAATCGTAGTCGGGGATCCCGGTCGCCGCAGCCCCAGTGCTCCGGATAGATGCCTTCGCGCACCCAGCGGTGGAAGCTCGACCACGGCCAATCTTCCGGGCACCTGACATGCCCGTGCTTCACAGGATTGTAGTGGATGTAGTCGAAGTGGCGTTCGAAGTCGTCTTCGTCCTCGATCGTGTGCTCCCAGAACTTCGGCAGCCAGACTCCACGACGGCCATCGTTCGTTCGGCCTTTCGTTGTTTGGCACTCGGTGCCGCCGGAGGCCAGCCATCGTTGGGTAAATTGTGTCTTTATCCACTGCCAGCGACCGGAGTAGTTCGAGTCGCCCGGAGGCATGCACCAAAGCGCGTGGAGGTGGTCCGGTAGAAGAACGATCGCTCGGACCTCGAACGGGTGCGTGGATTGGCATTCGCGGATGACGTTCCCTAGAATTGCCCTCGCGTCATTCGAACTGAAGATCGGACGTCTCTGGTCGGTGACCACTGTGGAGAAAAATGTCCCGCCGGGAATATATGCACGTCTCCAGTTCGGCATGCAATCAGCATACGGGCACGATCGGCCGTTGGAAACCCTATTTCACTCTGCAAAAGATGAGCGTAGGGCCGGTTCCCACCGGCCGGTCAAAATGGCGACCAAACCTCCGGCCGGTAGGAACCGGCCCTACTCGCTGTCCTGCCATTTCAACGAGCGGTTGCACTCACTTCGTGTCGCTGCGTGGTTCGTCGGCGCGTGCGCCCAGGTTGCCGTACCGGTGGTAGTCG
Source organism: uncultured Pirellulaceae bacterium (assembly GCA_964623055.1). Classification (GTDB taxonomy): domain Bacteria; phylum Planctomycetota; class Planctomycetia; order Pirellulales; family Pirellulaceae; genus JADHUC01. The sequence goes on along the minus strand of CAZURK010000020.1, from coordinate 48,174 downwards.
ATGCACAGGGATTGTTCGCGCAGGTACCAGAGGAGTTCGATGCGGCCAATTGCCAAGACCGGGGCTGCTGCCACGTATTGGCCTGTGTCGGCCACCGCACGATGCACGGCTTCCGGGACGCGATCCGGCGAGGCGTAGCGGACGCGGTCGGTCAAGTGCCGGAGGATGACGCCGGCTAATTGGTCGTCGCTCTCTTCGACAAACTCGATCGCCGCTGCCCATGACTCCGTCAACTCCTCCAACAGTCGCACAGCGGGCGAATCGAAGTGCCGCGGTATGCTGATGGTGATGCGGCAACCGGCGGCTTTTGCTGCACACACACGGCCGAATACCTCGAAGAACGTATCGTCTTCGTGAATGCGGACTCGCAAATGGTCCACCGGCAGGTAACGACGAAAGTTGTCCTGGCCGATCAGGTGGAAGTGATCGTGCTCGCGCCCGAACTCTTCGCCCATGTACAGGCTGTACGATCCGATCGCTGTGACCACCTGTCGAAGCTGACCTGCCGGCAGGACTCCCGGATCATCCGTCAACTCCCGGAGACTCTCGCACAACTCGGCCAAATACGGATCGGTCACCTCCTGGCCAACTCGTGGCTCGCCGTCTGGCACAAAATCCATCAATTGAGCCACGTAACTTGGACCGCCCGCCTTGATGCCAGGGCCGACCGCACTCTTGCCCATGCCACCGAACGGCTGCCGCAGGACGATTGCACCCGTCGTACCTCGGTTGATGTACAGGTTGCCAGCGTGAATATGGTGCCGCCAAGTTTCCTGTTCACGATCGTCCAACGATTCCAATCCGCTGGTCAGACCGTAGCCCGTGTCGTTCACCAACGAGATCGCGTGATCCAGGTCCTTGGCCTTCATCACGGCAAGCACGGGGCCAAACAATTCGGTCCCATGAGCAAAGCTACCCGGCGCGACGCCGCCTTTCACGCCCGGCGTGACAAGATTGGGATTGTCCGGATCGACGTGCGGTTCCACGGCCCACGACTCTCCTTCATCCAGTTCGCTCAGGCCTCGTTCCAGAGCGCCGGCGGGCGGGCGAATCAATGGCCCCATCTTGTTGTGTAGTTCCCAGGCCGGACCGACGGGGATGGAACTCACAGCTTCGCACAGCACGCGCCGGAAATCTCCATCCTCGTACACTTCCTCTTCGAGAATCAGCAACGAGGTAGCCGAGCATTTCTGGCCGCTGTGACTGAACGCCGAGTGCAGCACGTTTTTGATTGCTTGGTCGCGGTCTGCGAGCGCCGTGACGATCGTGGCGTTTTTGCCGCCGGTCTCGGCTAGCAGGTTCATTTCCGGCTTGTGTTCCAGCATGCGCAGAGCCGTATCCGTGCCGCCTGTCAGAATCACGACATCCACATCGTCGTGAGAGACAAGCTGCTGGCCAACCGTCGCACCGGCGCATGGTATCAATTGCAGAGTCTTCTTTGACACCCCGGCTCGCCAAAAACACTCGCACAGTAGGTGCGCGACCAGTACCGTGTCCGAAGCTGGTTTCAGAATGACCGTGTTTCCCGCGGCCAGCGCCGCTGCAACGCCTCCGCAGGGGATGGCGACTGGAAAGTTCCACGGCGAGACCACCACCACGACACCTCTGCCACGCGCACGGGCACCGTCCAGTTCGTGATAATACTCGGCAGTCTTTGTGTAGAATTCGACAAAGTCGACAGCCTCGGAGACTTCCGGATCGGATTCGGTCAGCGTTTTGCCGCCGTCGGCCAAGGCGGCGCCCATCAGGTCGGCTCGAGCGCAGCGGATCTCGTGGGCCACTCGCCGCAACACGGCGGCACGTTCGGCATGGCTGGACGACCTCCAGCCGTCTTCGTCGGCTTTCGCACATGCAACGGCGGCTTCGATGTCGCCGTCGTTGGCCTGGCGATATCGGCCTACGACAACGCTTGGCCGAGACGGATCTAGGCAATCGCGAACGTCGCGCTCGTCGGTGACTTCGTGACCGGCGACGTACAGTGGAATGTCCGGGGCGGCTTCGCCGCAGCGGCCTTTCCAGGACTGGATGATGTCGTCGGCCCACTGACTGTTTTGAGGCAACGAGAAATCCGTATCCGGCTCGTTCTTGAACTCTTCCCAGGGCACATCGTCAGCATCTTCGATCGGCACGGGCAATCGCCGGTCCTGCGTGCGTCGGGGCGCGTCGGAAACTGTCTCCAGGGCGTCAAATGAATCCAGGAATTGCGTTTCCAGATGCTTCCAGTCGTCGCTTCCCACATGGACTTTGAACGCATGGGCAAGGAAGTTGTCTGGGCCGGTGTTTTCGTCCATGCGTCGTACCAGGTAGCCGATTGCATAGATGAAGTCCTCCTTCTTGCACGCCGGCGCATACAGAAGCAGGTTTTGTGCAATCTCGAACAATGCCCGGCGCTGATGGTTGGCCATGCCCTCAAGCATCTCGAACTGAAACCGGTCCATGGCGTCGTTGTCCACCGCCTGTACGACGCCGTAGGCGAGTTCGAACAGGTTGTGCGACGCAACGCCCAGTTTGACGGCTTGGAGATTTTCGGGCTTTACCGCTTCTAGCAGCATCCGCTTGAAGTTCGCGTCGGTATCGAGTTTGTTTTTGTACGGCGCCTGCGGCCACCCTTGCAGCGACGCTGCGACGCGTTCCATTTCCAGGTTTGCGCCTTTTACGATACGCAACGTGATCGGCGTCCCGCCGCCAGCCACGCGCCGACGGGCCCAGTCGTTCAGGGCCAATTGCACTCGGTATGAGTCCGGCACGTATGCCTGGAGCACAATGCCTGCGTGGACGTGCTCCAGCCCCGGTCTATCCAACGTCTCCATGAAGGCGCGCGACGTGAGGTCCATGTCACGATATTCTTCCATATCCATGTAGACGAGCTTGGGCACCTGGGTGCCGTCGGCACGAGTGAATCGCGATCCGGCTGCCGCACGAAACATCCTCTCTATTCGATCGCAGATCGCAGCGATCGTATGCTCGCGGGCCAGCGGCGAGATTTGCGAATAAATGGTCGAAATCTTGACGGAAACGACCTCGATTTCGGGCATTTCGAGCGCGTCCAGATATGCCTGAAGTCTCCTTTCCGCTTCCTGCTCGCTCAGGATAGCTTCCCCCAGGAAGTTGACGTTCATGCGCACGCCTTCCTCGCGACGGGCGGCCAGATGCGCGACGAGCATTGCGCGTTCGGCTGGCAACACAACGTTGGCCGTCTCTTTGTGCATCTTCTCCTTGACCAGCGGCGCGGCCACGCCCGGCAGATAGCTGCCGAACGACTGAAACCCTTTCAGCAGCGCCCTGTCGAGCGTCGAAAAGAATCGCGGGACGCCTTGGACGTCCAGGATGTGTGTCAACTGATCAACAGCCCGGCGGGGCATCTTGGACCGGAGAGCCTGGTCCGTCATTTGCACCAGCGTCGCTTTGTCTTTGGGGCACTTGATCATGCGATCCAACTCTGCCTGCTGACGCCGTTCTTGCGGTGTCTGCAGCGCGAGTGCCCGCTCCTGCAACAGGCGCGCGAGAAACGCGGCCTTTTGTGCACGGAGTGGATAAGACGACTGAGGATCCGCTTGAAAGTCGGCGAGCAGAGCCTCGATGTCTTTCCCGGTCGCGTCGCGATGCTCTTCAGAATCTGCGTTGGCCATCGTTCGTGCCTCGAACCTGGACGGAAGGACAAGTGCCGATTCGATGGTCTCAAACAATCAGTCGCTGTCCAGCCGAATCGGCTTGATCGAAATGTTGCGATAGGCAACCGGGCCATGGTCACCCTGGAGCATGAGCGGCCCAGTCGGCTTTTCGTCATTGTACGTACTGGCGCGAGTCGGACCAGTCAGTTCCACGTTCTCGTGCACCACGACGCCGTTGTGGACGACCCTGACGAACCGGGCGTTTTCCGTCTTCTTGCCGGCCTGATCGAACCTTGGCGCGCGGAAAATCACGTCGAACGTCTGCCACTGGCCCGGCCGTCGACTGGCATTGACGCGGGGCGGATGCCCGTCGAAACCCTTGCCATCCTTCCATCGCTGATAGATTCCACCGCAATCGCCGTATTTGGGCTTCTGGACGCCCCAGCTATCCAGAATTTGGACTTCGTAGCGTGCTTGGAAATAGACGCCTGAGTTGGATCCTTTGGAGACCATGAACTCGATGTGCGCTTCCACGTCCGCGTGCTCGAATTTCGACAGGGCGTTTCTTGTCCGGCCCTTGGCGCCATTGACTATGACTCCCTCGCCAGGCGTTGACAACAACAGCCGATCGCCTTCGCCGCCCGCTTTCACGTCGCCGACAACTTGCCAGTCGCCGTGAGGCTCGCGCCAATCGTTAAAATCGTTGCCGACTAAGGTTGTCGCCAATGGTTCTGCCGCGCACGTCCACGATATCGCAACCAGGCCCACCAGAACCGCGGAACAAGAACTCCCAAATAGACGGATCATCGCGTTTCTCCCTGTTGTGTTCGGTAGAGCCACGTTCGCAAGAGGCCTTTTGCTGCAAAGCATATCCGTGTGTCGTAACCAGTGCAAACGGTTCACTTTGCGCCGCAATCGCAGATTTCGCCAACGAGTATGGAAGATAGCAGCCCGAACCCACGTTTCAAGGCGCACGGACGGTTTGACCGCGTCTGGAATCTTGCGAACCGCGCAGATTCTGGATAGACTAACGTTGTTGTAATCGTTTATGGGTGTGTCTCGCCTGTAGCAGCCCACCAAACGCAGATTGTGGTCCTGGTTGGCCACGCTGCGGTTTCATCCCATTTGAACTATGCCGGACGGGCATCATGGGATTCCCGGTCCGGGCCCACCTGGTGAACTCCTACGATGCCTTTGTCTTCCAAGCTGAATGCCAAGAGGTCCGGCACGTAGGAGGAACTGCAGATCCAAGAGGAGTATTGCGAATGAGTCAGGCAACGTCCCAAGAACAACATGTCCCCTTACGGACTCAGTGCCCCTGCGAGAAAGACACATGTAGCGGCGAGGTCGTGTCGATCGACAGCGATTTCACGAGGGATGTGTATGTTCGGTGCGCACCGGTCTTGGGGCCAACGCCCGAGTTGGACTTCGAAGGCCAAGCTCGCCGTTTCTACGGCTGTCTGCCGCGGCTTCTGGAGCAAGGCGGTGCCGACATGTCGCACGTAGTCTGGGAACGGGCCTTCTTCAAGAACACCTCGGAGGACATGGACACGTTTCGGCGAGTTCAGAAAGAGGTCTACGGAGCCGCTGGTGTGGCTGGAGATCAACTCCCGGCAACCACTTACCTCCAGCAGCCGCCATGTCGCGGGCCCCAGCAGATTGAACACCAGATTCACGCAATCGTGCCGAAGGATTCCGGATCCTATACCGTCGAGACATCTTACGACGAGGCGTCCGACACCGTTTCCAAACTGTTAACGATCGACGGGCGTCGCCATTTGTACATCACAGACATCAACGGGATATCGGACGATCCGGATAACCCAGGCACGTTTCGCGAGCAAAGCGATCGCATGTTCGCACACTGCAAAAGGTTGCTGGCCAAGTACGGCGCGAAGTTTACCGACGTCTATCGTACATGGTGTTACCTGGTGGACATCGATCGCGACTATGCGGAATTCAATCTGTCGCGAAACGCGTTCTTCGAGGTAGAAGGCGTCACGCTTCTGCCGGCCAGCACGGGCATCCAGGCCATACTGTGGCCACACAGTGCACTGGTTGGATTGGACCTGTACGCGTTGTTGGACACGGATGGCGTGACCATCGAACGCATGTATACGCCGACGCTGAACGAGGCGGACGAATACGGGTCGGCATTCTCGCGCGGCATGAAGCTGGATTTTCCAGACAAAGTGGTGCTGCACATCTCGGGTACGGCGAGCGTGGATGAGAAAGGGGCGACGGTCCACTTGGACGATCCCTACAAACAGATCGAACGCATGTTGCTGAACGTCAAAGAACTGCTGGCCGCTCAGGGCTCGTCGTTCGAAGACGTGACACAGATCGCAACGTTCCTGAAACGCGCCGAATACCTTGAAATGTACGAGTCGATCCTGGAAGACTGGGGCATCCGCCACGTGCCCAATACGCTTGTCGAAACGGGTGTCTGCCGACCGGAACTGCTCTGCGAACTGGAAGCGATCGCCATTCTTCCCAAGGAATCGTGCAACGGGAAGCCGGTCGCGGCCGAACCGTTCAAGTAGAATGACGGACCAGTCTCTAATGGCGTTCTGATCGGATCGACGGATGCGCCGCGCCGGCCGCGGCATGGCATGGCCAGCCGGATCAATCCTGGTCTCGTGGCTGAACCGTGTACAGGATCACCTCGGGCTGGTTCCGAAAGTCCAGCGTTTGCCGTAATCTCTCCATGATCTCATGCGGCTCGGCGTCCAATTGGCCCGCGAAGGTTACGAAATGGCTGGCTGGCCGCGACCGTTCGATACCTACACCTCCGGAACCGCTTCCCGGGCCGATGCAGTGATGCGCGGCGATTTCGGGCGTCGCGATGCCGAGGGCAAGGCGGTCGTCGTTGAACTTGATCCCCCAATGGACGTTCGCGGCTTTCACCTGCGCGGGCACACCGTCAGCCATCCGCCCCACGGGGCCGGTCGCGCCGTTGGAGAATAGGTATGTACCCGGCGTCGGTCTGTCCGCGGCGAAGTTGTCTGGGTTATCGAAATCCCAGTAATACTCGACCCCGTAATTCAAATCGACTTCCATCCACGAAACGCCGCCGAACAGGCTGATGGTCTTGCTTAGGCCCGCTGGATCGGTGCACTGGTAACGCACGAGGGCCGGACCGCAAGCGTTACAGGCGAGTTTGTTTTGCGCCGACCGATGAGCCCCACCGGCGTCGGCGAAACCGTGCCAATTGGTCTGTCCGGGCATCGTCAGGTCCCGATTGTCGAGTGACTTGACCTGCCAGCGGTAGACGTGGCCGCCTTCGGGGCCCAACAACAACCGGACCTTGTCGTTTTCGATCCGCTTCATGCCGTCATCCGCATCCTCGGTCGATACAGCACACGGCAGCGACTGCGGCGCTTCGTCGAGGCCCAAGTAGACGTGGATTGGCGTCCGCAAGCCTTTGGCAAGCGGCCCTGCGACCATCAGCGTGAGCCGCGTCTTGCTGGGCTTATCAGATGGATCAAGCTGCGCCAGAATCTCGATCGGCTTCCCCTTATCGGCCAGGCGAAACGCCCGGACGGAAGAAGGGGACAGGTCCAATTTTCCGGAACGGCCCGAAGGGTGCTTTGCACAAATTGGACCTGTCCCCTTTTTCCGTCCGTCCGGCAACTCCACATCCAGTTCGATCGGCAGGTTGAAACGTTCGACTGAACCTGCATTGACTATCAGCCCCAAGCGGTGCGTTGCCGTTGGTACGGTCCACGGCGCGTCAGAAGCTAACGGCGTCGATTCGATCCGGTGAGGTCGAGTACGGCGGCTGTGCCCTTCCGCTTGCGCCAATCCCAGATCTTCCGGTCGGGGTGGGCGCTGGCCAGACACGGCCGTTTCTCGTGCCTCCGCCAGACGTTTGGCCAAGTCGTTGTATTTCTTCAGCGTGTTCTGATAACGTGCGATCGTCCGGTCCAGGGCGAAAGGCTTGCTTTCTTTGAGCCAAAGCCGCTGGAACTGAGTGCCAAGCGTTTCGTAGGCTTCTCGGTTCTTCTGCACCAGTCCCTCAACCTTTTCCAACAACGCGACGGCCTTGTCTGGGGACGTTTCGTAAGCCTGCGTGTACAGTTCTGCGGCTTCCAGACCGTCGAGCATTCGTTGGCCGATCAGTTCCATGCGACGTGCGCCGAATAGGAAGTAGTCGAGCACCTCCTTGTTGACGGTCGCTTGCTCCTTGCACGTTTCCAGATGCGCGATGGCCGGGCGCACGATTTCCAGCAAACTGGCGGCCGAATCGCGTGCCGTGGCTGTCTTCATTCGCGGTGGGAAGTCGTCCTGCCAGAACCGCTTGTTGTTCATCCCTTGCATTCCGGGCAGACGATGCGTTTTGGCTAGCAGTTCAATGGCTTGGCCGAAATGATCGTCCGACTCGCCAAAGAGCACGGCACCGATACGGCGGTTGAACTGCTCGGGGGTCGTAGTCGAAGCGTTCCAGGCACATTCGGCACCCCAGGCATACCCGTGCCATTTCGGGGCGTTCAGCGCCTCGCCATCGTCCTCCCAGGCCGTGTTCAGCATGCCCAATGCGCCATGCTTGGCGCCGTCGCGCACGAAGTGGTAGATGTTGTTCGTGGCCACGCCAAAGTCCGGCAGAATACGACTCCAGTTGCTCACGCCCGGACAGATGAAAAACTCGTAACCAGACTCGGCGAACGGAATAATCTGATTCTCGAAGCTGGGTCTATCCCCATACCCCCACGTCAGCATGATGGTGTCTTTCGGGACCTCGTCCAAATGGTCCGGATGCTGCAGAATGATATCACCCCACATCATCATTCGCTTTTGGTACTTCTCCTTCAGCAGATCGTGAACGCGACGGATGTGCTGGACGTACACACCGCCCGTGCCGATCTCCTCGGCCAGCTCCTTCGACGGGCCCTTGCCCAATCCATAGGTTTCATCGCAGCAGACGTTGAAAAACGGGAACGGCAGGATGGGGCAGACCTCCGAGTACAAATCATCCAGCAACTGGTAGCTCTCTTCCTTGACCGGGCACAACAGGTAGGACGTTTCGCGCAGATGAGCGTATTCCTCATGTTTCAAGATGTGCGCGAAATGCCCGAACGACTGTTGGTTGCCCAAAATGTCCACATGCAACCGTTTCGCATAGTCCACCAGTTGGGCGAGTGTTTCCGGAGTCAGCGAACCCTCTTCCGGACCGATCAGTGGATGCTTCTTGAAGGCATATTGGTACTCCATGTAGTAGGTGAACAGATTCATCTTCAAGTGCGCGCCCGTGGCCACCTCGAACTTGAGCGTTTCCGGCTTGGAGCTGGGGCCGCGCGTCATGTCGTCTTGAAAACACCGCCAGCGCAGCGAAGGCCAATCCTTCACGGACAAGCAGGGCAAACCGCCATCGCGACGATTGGCCCGGATCAGTTGGCACACCGTCTGCACACCATAGAAGAGACCAGCTTCGCCGCATCCCGTGCAAACGACAGCGTCGGGTCGCACCTCCAGCGCGTAGTCTTCCGGCGTGGCCCCATCGCGAAACCGCACCGATGTCGGCCGTACGCCTTCCTGCGTTGACAGCCGCAAATACGGAACATCGTGTTCGACTCGGCGACTCTTCGGAGCCGGCAAGCCCGCACGCTTCAATTCCGTTCCAATCATTTCGGTAAGAGATTCGACCGATTCAGATGAGGCCTCGATCGTGAACTCGCGACCTAGATCGAATGTCCCGTCAAGCGCACGGATCTCTTTGGGAAACGGAACGAGACGCAACGCCGAAACTTCACTGGCCGAAGCCACGTGGACACAAAATATTGTCGCCACCAAGACGCCGACGAGTTCGATTCGAAATCGCATCGCATGCTCTCCGTATTCAGGGAATGCGGGCTATTCTTCCTCAACCGAAACCACCACGCGCGCGTATCTTGTCAGCGGTGGGGAGCCGTTGTCGGTCACTTCGGCGATCAGGTGGATCGTCTCTCCGGCCTTAGCGTTCTGCGGGATGACGACGGTCGTTCTAGCTTCGTTCGCCTTAGCGATCTCCACGTTGCCGGAATATGTGTCGACTTCTCCGTATTGCCACCACTTGTAGCTGAGCTTGTCGCCGTCCAGGTCGCTCGATTCGCTGACGTCCAGTGTGACCATTACGCCCGGCTTAGCCGTGATGTCCAACGCCGCAGGTTTCACGATCGGCGGATGGTTGGCGTCGGCGTATTTCGGCGTGACACACCAGTCGGCACGCGCAGCCCAGTCGTTCTGAAACGCTTCGGCCCAACGCCAGATTGGCTTGTCCAGGTTGCCGCCATCCTTGGCCCCGCGCCAGACATTGCTGCCGGAGCTTTCCTGGACAAAGCGGCCTCCCCAACCGCCCCAGCCCGGATGTTCGAGGCTTCGTAACCCCACGTCGATCTGATGCATGAACGAAGGCGAGTCGCCTTCCGAGCGGAACGCTCCGTCGCGGGCCTCGTAGATGGCGCACAGTCGACCGTGCTTCTTGAGGATGTGCTCCACCATCCAAGGCCTCTCGAAGAAGGTCTTCTGCGGACCGGGTATGATCCGCTCCCAGCGGTAGGCGATACACGCGAACTGCCGAAAGCTGCCCAACACCTGGAGCTTCGGCCAGTTCGGCTGGATGTACTCGCGGAAGGTCTTGTCCTGGTCGAGGATGATGTAGATGATCGCCTTCTTGGACACCTTATCCATCTGATCAGGATGATGGTGCTGGATCTTCCACAGCGCGCGAGCGATGGTGTTGGTGCCGCCCCAGGCCTGGAGATAAGCGGGACCAGGTTCATCGTCCAGCAGCACTTCGACAATCCGATCCGAGCCAGGTGTGTCCTCGCTCATGTCCCCGACGTTGACCACGTTGCCGGTGTAGACAAGCTTGCGAAGCGCATCCGCTATAGGAAATCCTTCATCATGCTGCGACAGATTCGGGTATGCTTCCTCGTACAAGTCGATCTGTTCGTCGAGCCACACCTCATCGGCCCAATTGTGTCGCTTGACGTCTTTCCCGTTCCCCTTCCAATGAAACTTGGAGCTGCAGTGAATGATGCCCTCGATGTCCCATTCGTTCGCGTATAGCAGGAAGCGGACCATCGAGCAACGGTCGTCAATCTCACCGTCCGTCGTGGCAATGATGCGTGGCAAGGTGCCGGGTGGAGGTTGGGGCACGCTCAAGCCAACCACGGCTTCGTCGGACCGGTGCGACGATTGCGTCATCGTTGCGGTCCGCGCCAAATCGGCAGGTACGTCGGCCGTAAAGTCGGGCGACGTGTTGTCACTGGCTTGGAGTTTCCGAATTGCCTCCAGGCTCAGAGCCCCGTCCGATCCAGTGCGGCTACCGAAGATCCGGATTCCGTGAAGTTGTCCGCGGAATTGGCGATCAGTGCCGTGGCGATGGATCGTTGGGTTATAGTTGCCGATGGTCAGCACACCGCTGCCCGCGCCGGTGGGCCCGGCGCCGGTGGGCCCGGCGCCGTACGAAGTCTTCCTATCCAGTGCCGCAGCGGTCTTCGGAGCGCCGAAATGCCAGTGAACATTGTCCGACGACTTCGTGCCGTCGTATGACACCGCGAAGAACGTCCACTTGCCCACCTCGAGCTTGTCCGGCGACGAGTCGTTTTTGACTCTATCCGGCCACTCATTCACAGCCAGGCGGAGCCGCCCGTCCCAAAGGTGGACCAAGTCGAAACCGTTGCGATTGTAGTTCAGATTGAAGGCGATGCGATTGCCTCCCGATCCCACATCCAAGCTTATCGGCCGGGCCCAACCACAGATCGTAAAGGATCGCAGTTGCTCAAGCTGCCGCATCGGCTTCTCGTCAGGTCCGACGGCGATCCAGCCCCATGGTGCGCCTGCCGGCAGGTTGAACGTTCCGTCGTCCCGTTGCTTGATATTGCCACGTAGCTTCACGGGCGTTGGATCGCCCGCCACACCTACGCATAACAGAGGACTTCTCGGATCGGATTCCTCTCCGGCATCGTTGCCCCAAAGGTTGTAGGCGAGAATCGCGACTATGAAAGGAAGTGAGACCAGCAACCTAACGTGCATAGTAAGTCTCCGATAGCTGTTGCGGTAAGACGCCTCTACTTCTTCGCGGGGCTCTTTCGAGGCTTCTTCGGCGCCTTCGGCTTGCGTGCCGGCTTGGTTCTGAGCGCGGAATTGGCGTTGTAGTTGGCTATGTCGGATTGCGCGATTCGCTCTAGCGACTCGCCTTCCGTACCAAGACACATAACGCCGCCGTTGAACAAAGCGACATACAGTCGGCCACCAGCCGATACCAGTCCATCGAACACGGGAGTCGTCGGCAGCTTGTAGCCCGAATCAATCGTGCCGTCGGACGCGTTTACATTCAGCAGCAGAGCGCCGAGCTTGCCCTGCATGGCTTCCTCTTGCTTGGCGAGAATCTCCTGCGTCTGCGGCGTGGTAATTGTCTTGAAAGCGTCCTCCTGGTTGATCAACTCTTCAGGACCAAGGATGTGCAGACGATCGCCCGCCTTGACCATGGCGCGGACCAGGATAGGAACGGCCCGTGCCCACTTCTGCTGGTAGTCGTAGTCGGTGGCAAAGAGCATGTACTGGTACTGTTTCGACCATTTGAAGTACTGCTTCATGCGGCCCCATCCATAGATGCCACTCTTGTCGAAGGACAGGATGCGGCCCGCGGGCGTATTCTTGCCAGCCAGGTAGTAACCGGGCCAGCCGGAACCGTAGTTTTTGCCGTAGACCCAGTACGTGCGGTGCCACCAGGTGTCGTCAAGGAAACCAGTACCGCTGAACACGTGTGCGTCCTTGCCTTTTTGATCTTGCAGCGACTCGAACGATTTGTTCTTGTCCGCCATGTCTTTTGCGTAGAGCTTGCGCGGGAAGTCCAACGCCAGGCGGTACCCGTTCAGGTCGAATTCCTGGAAACGCATAAAGATCTTGTCTTCGTTACAGGAAAGAATGTCGGGCAAGGCCATCGGCATATTCAAGAACTCGTGGTGCATCTGCAATTCCTCGTCCGCGCCGGGCACTCTGTCGTCCATGACGTGTTCGACGATTTTGTCGCCGGTCTTCGCGTCGAGAATCAGGAATCGCATTCCGCCGTCCACAAACATCGAACGACCGCTGACGGTATAGACCCGGTCGTCCCGCACCAGGACGGTCCCGTGAACCGGATGCGTCGATTCGATGTTCTCGAAGAACATGTGATTCACCGGGCTGGGCGCTGCCTGGTACTTCCACACAAGCGTGCCATCAGCCAGGCTCAGGCAGTACACATACCCATCGGTCGAGCCGAAGTAGACCCGATTCCCTTGCACGGTCGGTGGCGAGTCGATTCGGCCGCCGGGGAAGTAACGGAAGAGCGTTTCGCCCGAATCGGCGTCCAGGGCATAAAGAGCCTGCTTGTTCTTCAGAGACACAAGAACCTTGTCATCGGCAACGACCGGAGGAGTCGCGATTCCAGGCAACTTGACCGACCAGTTCTGCTTGAGCATTTCGGCAACTCCTTCGCCGGTTGCGCCGCTTCGACGATTGTCGCCGCGGTAGGTCGGCCAATCTGACTGCGTCGGAGTGATGGTTGATTCGTACGCAGGACCCTTGGTTAGGCGGCTTTCTTCCGGGGAAGGCTTGAGGACCACATTGTCCTTGTCCTTGGCTGCCAAGGCGTTGAAGCCGAACAGCTTGCCTCCAATGTAACAGGCGCACGGATGCTGCGGTGCGTAGACCATTCCGTTGGCCGGCATGATTCCGTACAGACAGGCGCCGCGGACCCAATGGTGGAGAGTCCATTCCTGATTCTTCATGTCAATGAATTCGATGCCCGTCCGGGACATCAATAGGTAGTCTTCGGTAGCTTTGCCGGGATGGCACCGGTGGTGGAACCAGTAGGCGTCCTTGTCGGCCCCGAACTCGACCTTGACCTTGCCGTCTTCTACATCCGTTCCGTAAAACACGCCCGTCGAACCCATCTCGCCGGCCCAGCGGTGGGCGGTCACGTCACCGGCCCACACCTTGCCGTCGACGACAAACAGGTCTTCGGGCGAGCGATAACCGGAAGCCGGGTGATAGGCCTCCCACAGCTTCTTGCCGTCCTTCGTCGAAAGGCCGAACATCTGCTCCCTCGACCCGTAATCGCGCACCGGATTCTCGCCGCCCGTGTAAACGACCACACCTCGACTGACCATCAGCGCGGGACCGAAGTTGAAAGAGGTGTTCTCACGGATTGGCAGCGGGATCGAAGTCCAAACTTGCTCTCCCGCGTCTTTACAGACTGCTCTTACACACTCGCCGTCGTAGAAGTAGACTTGGCCTTCATCCATGGCAGTGGACAGCGGCGCTACCCACGGGAACGTCTTCTCCCAAGCGATCTCGCCCTCCTGCAAATCGATCCTGACGATGCTCTTTTCTCGGATCGGCCAAGCCCTCAAACCCGGCGTTGGATACCGCGACAGTTCTTCCTTGTTCGCAGTTCGATCTACGACCAGGTACAGCGAGTTTTTCTCGAATAGAATCTCATCCGTACCTGCCGTGTTCTCCAGGACGCGCAGTGTCTTGCCTGTCTCGCTGTCGATTTCCGATACGGGCGCTTCGATTCCAAGCGTCGCGTAAACTCGCTTTCCCACAGCCACGATCCGCCGTGGAAGCGTAGCCGGGCCACTTTTCAGCCCATGAAGATTGGGAAACCATCGTGGAATGTCCTTCTTCCAAAGGATGGTGCCATTGAACGCGTCCCGAGCGACGAGTTTCCAGTCGCTGGGCAGGAACGGCGAAAACGTATGGCCCTCGTCAAAGACGTAGAACACTTTGTTGTCGGCGCTCACACAGGCCGAGACGCTGGACATGACGTCGTGGTGCCGCGCCCAGCGGGGACTGCCAACCCATTGCAGGTGATACAGCGGTGGCTTGACGCGTTTGTCTCTTGATACCGGGTTATTGTCGACGCCATATAGGTAGTGAGTCCATTCGTCGATATCCGCCGATCGCAACTTAGCAACCGTTTCCAGCCTGCCGTCTGTGATCATTGCGACCGTACCACCCGGAGCCAGCACGCGGTTGATCTCTTGGCTGCTTACCGTTTGGCCGTCTCCAATGATAAGCAGATTGACGAAGCCGGAAACGAACGGAACGGTCTTGCCATCCCATCCGCCGAACGTGACTTTCCCGTCGCTTCCTTTGTCGAACAAGTTCGATCTGATTTGCTGAACTTGAGATCCCTGCTCGTCGATCGCATGCACTAAGCTGTTCGGCACAATTCGATGAACCTCGGTCGCCAAGGCGCCGTCCCCACATCCGACGTGCACAACAACACCGCCTTTGAATCCTGCCGCATCCACCAATTCTTGGGCGGTTTGGGCAAAGCAGTTTCCCGAGGCAACAACGAGCGCAATCGTGACTATGAATCGAGCAGATCGGATTCGGTTTCGCATTTGAACGCCTTTCTTCCTTTTGCCGTGGATTTTGTTGGAGGGCCCGAGTGGTCATCCATCATACATGCTGTATGCGGGAGATTCGAGGCGGTCGCCGTTACGGACCGACAGCGGCAAAACGAAGAAAGTAGCGAATCCCGAGGCTTACGTCGCTATTTGCGGCGGCGTGTCTTCTTTTTGGGCGAGCGCTTTGGCCTCCTGCGTTTGGGCTCCTGTTGGTGCGGGCGCTCGATAACGGGCTGACCAGTGCTGGCAACCACCTGCTTCCAGAAGATGCCTCCCGGTGGAACGTGCTTCTCGCCGCCCGCGACGAGTTCCAGCGGCACGAGGACATATTCAGTCAGCCATTGCGAGATCATGAAGTCCGTGTACCCGGCCAAAGCGTTGTCCACTGCCAGAGCTCCCAAGCGTTTGCAGTAGATCTGGTCATGGGAATTCGCTGGAATGGATCTAATGTAATATCTCGGGCGGATCACAAATTTCTTCACCGTTCGTCCGCCGGCGGTAATCCGCCCAAGCCGGTTCATGAATACCTTCGGGAAGTCATTCGCCTCGCCTTTCTTGATAACCTTGAGATCTTCGAGGACTTTGCCAACTCCCTCGGCAATGACGACAACAGCAGACGGCTTCTTGTATCTGGTATGTTTCTGCCGAACCTTCCTTTGCAGGTACTTCTCGTACGTGCGGAGCGCTTCGTCCGCTTCGGCCTTGCTCAGTCCCACAAATACCTCGGGAATCATCACCAGGTCGACGTGGCCGGCGGCCAGCGCTGCATTCGCGGCAACAAAACCCGATCGCGCCCCGAAGAACTCGAGCACGGCGATGCGGCGCGTGCCCTCGGCTTCGCAGTGCATCGTATTGATGAACGCCGCCGCGCGCTCGACGGTCGAGTTGAACCCGAACGACTGCCAGACCCAAAGCACGTCGTTGTCCATCGTCTTCGGAATGCCCACAACGATCGTGTTCTTGGCCTGCGTCGCGATCGAGTGAGCCGCTGTGAGAGAACCATCGCCGCCGATTACGTAGAGAATGCGAATGTTGAGTTGGTCAAGATTATTGACAATCTTGCCAGTGAGTTCCTCCAAAGGCAGGTCCTTGTACCTGACCGCGCCGAGTTCGGATCCTCCGCGATGCAACCAGTCCCTTGTGGTTTCCGCTGTGAGTCCGATCAGGTTCGGATCGGTCTTAGCCAATCCCTCGAAGCTGTCAAGAACGCCGTAGACGGTCCCTCCTTTGCTCGCCAGACTGCTGTACGTGTTAAGATGCCGTTCGACAATGGAATGGACGACGGAATTCAATCCCGGCGCAAGTCCCCCGGTCGTGACGACGCCAACGTTCAGCGCGTCGTCTTCTCTCCTGGGTTCGTCGAAAGCGAGCATCTTCCTCGGGCCAGCTTCGAGGAAGCCGGGTATCTTGCGTCCCTTCTTGGCAAGTTCCTCGATCACTTCAAGGTCAGCGGTCACGCACTTTCGTCGGTCTGGCGCCCGATAGCTCCCCAGTTCGGACTCGGGAACTGGATTCTCATACTTGGCGGTTAGGAGAATTTCTACTTCAGGCGGGAAGTCCTTTTTCCGGTCCAGCCAATCCTGTAAGATCCACCTCTCGCTCGTTATCAACTTCTCGTTCATAGCTGGAATCTCCTGATGCGGATGCTTGATCCCCAGTCTAATAGGCGGTCTCCGAGTTTCAATAGGCACGGATTCACAGCCTGCATTCCGTAACGGGGCCCAAGAGCAATATCACGCCCATGGCGCATCTGCACCTCGCCCGCCTCTCCCGATGTCATCTCGAAGACTCGGATGCAGACGGCCTACTCGATCTCCGGCAGCACTTTCTCGCCCATTGCTTGAGGAAGCAGACGTTGTGTTGGGCCAAAGAATCGGCAGTTGGTGTCGATCCAAAGGGCGAAACGATGCATTTCCTCGTTGCTTAGCCCCACGTCGTGATGGCCGTCCTCGAGCAACTGATACAACCTGCTAGTGCGCGCTCCGAAGGTTCCGGGTTTTGTCTGCGCGCCTTCTTGTGGGCCATGCCGGAGGAAGCAGGCGTCACGCACGTAGGGATACAGGTTGACGTACGAGTCGAACCACACGTACTTGTGCCCATCCTCGGCCCAACGCTCGGGCGGAATCGATGTGACGACTTTGCTTCCGGCATCGTCGTAGTAACTCGTGCCGTACTGCTTCCATTTCGTACCTCTTGCCAGACTCGGGGCTTCGTCCGGATGCTCGGCGTGGCACGCGACACAATGCTTGTCCAGGACCGACTGCACAAGCCGAGGGAAGGTAACCGGATACGAGCCCTCCACGTTGGGCTGGAGGTCCGAGGGAGGACGCCGGAACGCCTTCGGGATTGAAGCAGTAAGATGTGCGGGTGCAGCCTGCTGAGGCTCATGGCATCCGAGGCATAACAGCCTCTCGCCCGGCTGTGCGTATGTGACCGTACGCATGGTCTGAATGGCGAGGCCGTCGTCGGCGATGGCTTGGAAGTAGACCGGAACGCCGGCAGGCATGCGGAAGTACGCGCTGCCATCGTCTTCCACAGGCACGGTGCCCAACACCATGCGGCCCCCTTTGTCGTGGCCGGTGTCTTCGCCGTAGCCCGTCACAGGTATGTTCCGCCCGACGACGGTTTTGTAAGCGACCTGAATGATCCGGAGCTTGTCGATCTCGACTCCTACTGGGAAAGGATGATAGCTCCGATACACGTTCGCAAGTCCGACGGTCGCCATGGGCACGGCATCCGGCCCTCGGCTGGGCGTCTTGACTGCGGCTCTGACGAGATCGGCCGCGTGTCGAGACACGACAGGCGGCTTGGGCCTCGGGCGCATCGGAATTGGACTCAAGCAGGAGATGTCCGGATCACGGTACAGCAACTCCTTGTTACCGAATGCGTCCACGAGGTAGATGCCGTAGTTGTTCTTGGGACCTCTACGGATGGCGCTGTCCGAATCGTAAACACACAGACAAAACAACTCCGACAGGGGCCAAGGCGTGCCGTAGTCCAGCGGCCCTGTGTATCGAGACATCTCACGCCACGGAAACGGCTGATCGGGCGTCATCCGTTTGAGCTTTGTCATCGAGGGATCGTCCGGGATTGCGGGGTCGATGACGATCAGAGCACCGTAGGACTGTTCGAAGTAGCTGGACGCCGTGCCGATCAGCTTTCGCGATCCGGGGATGGACCGGACGTCCATTGTGGCGTTTGGACAGGGATCGTTTCCTTCGTAGTAGTTGCCGAACACGGCTCGGCCGTCGCTGCCGTTCGGATAAGTCGACCAAACGTTCATCGCCTGGAAGTAGCCGCGGTCCCAGATGTCCCAACGCGTGTAGAGGATCATGCCACGGCCATCTACACTGGGTTGCCATTCGTTCGTCTCATGGTGACTCAGCCGGGCCATGTTGGTTCCGTCAGCCGCCATGCCGTGCAACGTGTAGTTACGGTCAGCGGCCGATCGACCGCAACCGCCACGACGTTCAGAGATGAACGCGATGCGATCGTTCGGCAAGAAACATGGGTCAACATCGTTGAACGGTCCGTCGGTCAGTTGTTCTAGGCCGGACCTGTCTATGCCTACTTTGAATATGTGATACGTGTTTGCCATTGTCCGCGGCATGTCGATGAACTGCGCATGACTGCCGGCCGTCGAATTCTCGGTGTAGGCAAACAGTATTGTCTCGCCATCGAACGAAAGCTCAGGAGACACGAAGTCACCTCCCTCCAAACGCTGGCTTGTCAGACGCCCGCGCTTGCAGACCGAGTCGGCCAAGACGTTGATTGCCTTGGGACTCGCGCTAAAGGGCCGCTCCAAGATACACAGGGCTCCGCCACCGTGCGCACGATAGCCGAAGTACTGTCTCTGCGCTGGCCCGCTTCCCCACAGCAAGAAATGCCTCTTGACGAAAAGGCTCCTGTCGAAGTCAAGCAGCGGATTGCTGAAAGCGATACACCGCCGCAGCCGGCAGACCTCGAAAAACAGCAGATGCCGAGCGTCGCGAAGCCGAGGCGGTATGGTGTTGGCCATTTGTTCGAGTCGGCGCAGACGGGCCTCGTGCGCGCCCAGGCTGTCCGCGTTCGGCGCGGGTCTCCGACCCCGCCGATACCGCTGACCGGAGGTCTCCCGCGAACCAGGAGACCATCGGTCCATCCGAGTGGCTCGGTCAGGAGACCGGCCACAACGCAACCCGCAGGTGAGTCGCAGCTCGTCCAATAATGCCCGAGTGCGACGCAATACCACGTCGGTAGGATCGCAGTCGGAGTCGAAGATCAGCGAGGCACCGCGCAGAGCCTGCCGCGTGACTGCCGGCTTGCGGTACCACTCACGTTGTTTTAGCTCGGCGTAGACGTTCGAAAGCTGCTCTTCCCATTCGCTCTTCATGTCCAGAAGCGTGAACTCAGTCAACGCTTCATCGACGGACCGAAGGCCGAACCGCACTCGGTCTCGCAGCACTGCGTACCCCTGCACCAATCGCACGACTTGGGACCGAGCGTCTTCGGGATTCTGGAGTAGCGGTTCGCGCAATTGTGCCCAGCGTTCGTCGAGTTGATTTCGTTTCTTCCGCAAGTCGTCTACCGAGTACGCACATTCGTCGGCGAACGTCCGCTCGATCAAGGCCGCTGATTGCTCGAACGTGTCCAAACCGCGGAGCGGTTCGAGTAAATCGTCCCAATCCGTGACGGCGCAGTACAACTTCAGCCAACGAGGATCGTCCGCGTCTACGTTCTCACGCTCCAAAACCGCGAGCCGAGCATCGAGTGGAGCAGTCACAAGCTTGGTGATTTCGCAATCGGCCTCCATGCGCCGCAGCACCAAACGAATAAGGCCGCGCTCGATCCGCGTGTCCGCGCTGTTGAACCAATCCAAGGGCGATGTCAATCGCGGCTCTTCGGTAGACGCGTCGGACAGCGACAGTTCCGCCCAATCTCGCGTGACGCGATGTTCATACAGGGCGAATTCACCACCGGTCAAGCGGATCCGTCGGAGGGCCAAGTCCACGGCGGCGAACGCTTTGTCACTCGGTCCTACCGAACGCCACTGCCGGTAACGATCGCGACAGAGGAGCATGGTTTTTGGCCAAGTCTCGGCCTTCTGAAACACCTGATGCCAAGCCAGCCGCTCCGGCTGCCGCTCCTGCGCCGCCGCGCACGCACCGGTCACCAACTCGGCGGCGAGCGAGATGAAAAACAACACGCCGGCTGGGCTACCGAAGACTCTCATCAGTATCAGTCGCTGGATGACTTGATGAACGTGGCTTTGCTGCTGGCAGTCTTGAACCTTTGCTCATTACTCGACGCGCCATTCAAGGACGCCAGCGGATTGACTCTTCTGCAATTGCACGTCGAGGCGCAACGCGTCGGTGGTGACCGGTTCGAAGGTCACGCGGTTGAACTTGTCCAGTTCGACTCCGTAGTCAGAGGCACCACGGACCGGTATCCACTCGTCGCCATCGCGGTAGAGCAACTGCCATGATTCGGGTATGCGACAGTTGCCCCAAGCGCGGTCGTCGTACCAGTAGACTTCGACGGCTCTGACCTCTTCTGGTTTCTTGAATTCGTACTGGACCCATTCACGCGTCCCCACGTGCGGCCACCAGTGGAACAGCGGCGTATACCGTTCGTCGGACTGCTTCGGCTCTTTCTGGTCGTGGATCGCGCGTGTGCTAAATCGCCCTTCGTGTGTGCGATAAGAAGTCGTCACCTTGCTGGTCGAGGCGATGGTCGGTTCGAGGCGGGGCGAAGCCAATTCTGGCTTCTCGGGGATCCAGACCTGTGACCAGCCTTCGCGGTTTTGGCGGACGTAGTTGGGGATGGCAAACAGACTCTTATTCTCGCTTACAATAGCCATCACACCGCCCAAGAGGTCTTCTTTCCACACCGCGCTCAGAGGCACGTCGGGTTTGAGTACGACGGATCGGCTCTGTCCGCCGTGGTCGGCGTCCTCGATGTTGTAGACCAACGGGCCGCGCTGCAGGGCAACGCGACCGCGGTTCTCTTTGACTCGCTCGTCAGCATACACCCGCTGAATGTCCATGGGTAAACACACCTCGACATGGTCACCCGATTCCCATTTGCGAATGAGGCTGACGTATCCAGCGACAATACGGACGACTTGCGGCTCGCCGTTGACTTTGATCTTGAACTTGTCTTTCAAATCCGGCTCTAGCGTGTACAAGTCACTTTCGCCGCGATTCGGGAAGCGGATCTTCAGCGTGAACTTGGTGGCGGTGGTCGGATGCAGATGGATGGAGACGTCGCCTCTCCACGGATAATCCGTCTGCTGCTCGACGCGCAATGAAGAGCCTGCCACATCTTGGATAGTGCCCTCGCTGGCCACGAAGTGATTAATGAACAACGTGTTCTTCTCCGCGTTCAAGGCATACATCAAGTCCTTGATCGCGATCAGCGCACGGGGAATATTGCCGACGCAACATGGGCACCCGTGCCACGAATAGCGTCTCCGGTCCGCACCGAGTGGGTTCTGGTAAAAGAAATTCACGCCGGACAACTCGATCGCGCCCAGGATGTTGTTGTAGAGCACGCGTTCTTGGACGTC
Organism: uncultured Pirellulaceae bacterium; assembly: GCA_964623055.1. Lineage (GTDB taxonomy): Bacteria > Planctomycetota > Planctomycetia > Pirellulales > Pirellulaceae > JADHUC01. Next base: position 26,632 of record CAZURK010000020.1, on the reverse strand, counting down.
GATACACTGGCCGTGGTGATGAACTCGATTCATTCGGTCGGACCAGAACGACAGACCGCAACCGGCGCACGATTCGCAATAGGCACTCTCGTTGGGAAGCTCAAAATCGGCGGCAAACGCCTCGCCTCTGCCTGTCGAACCGACTCCGCCAGTGACATACATCCTGCGATTCACCGCACTGTCCCAGATACTATCCACTGCTTCCAAGTAGGCCTTGTCGCCGGTCAGCATGGCCAGATCTGCGATGGCCGTATAGAAATAGGTGGCGCGCACAGCGTGTCCGACTGCCTCAGACTGTTCGGGAACCGGCAGATGAGACTGGCGATACTCGCTCCGATGTTTTTCCACGGTGTGGCGGTTGTCGAACAGAAACTTCGCTACTTCGAAGTATTTGTCGCCCTTACCCGCTCCTTCCACTTCATTGACCAGCCGGGCCAAGCGGCAGAGCGCGTAGCCCATGCCTGCGTGACCGTGAATCCAATTCCGCTTTGGGGCCGGGCCAAACGTATCACACAGATGGTCGGCGCATTTCCTGGCCGCATCGAACAGACGGCGGTCTTTGCCGGCGGTAACGCGATAATGCGCCACGCCGGCCTCCAGAAAGTAACCCTGCACGTAGAACTCGTGGGCATTGATGTTGGTGTAGCGGTCGAGTTTGTTGACGATGTGATACGAGTGGATGTATCCGTCTTCCATTTGGGCGGCCAGTACGATGGGAGTCCATTCGTCCAGCTTTTCGCGCAAAAAGGCCTGGGCCTCGGCCAACTCCTTGTCCCCTTCCGGGTCGACCGCCAGCGCGAGGCAGATAGCCTCGATGGTGTTGTAGACGTAGGCATCGCTCCACGGTGTACCCGTAAACTTGCCCGCCGATTCGCCTTTCAGGATCTTGGCTGTGTGCACCAGATTAAACAGTTCCTCGCCCTGACCGCCTTCTTCCATCTGCTTGATGCAATGGGGAATCCACCGTTCGGTAAGCCGCTTGATCTGGTCCTTCCAGAAACCGCGCACCTTGATCTGTTGGAAATAGACCGGCTGTAACGACTGGAGGGCGATATCGTCGTCGGGAGCCCAGGCGTCAGTCGCGCGTGCGAACGGCGGCAGCAACAATGTGACTACGATTACCCGAAGAGTTTTGGTGTTCATACGTGCTTGCTCCCATGGATTTGGGTACCCAGGCAACGGGCAAAATCATCTGTGGGCAAAATCATTGGACTCGATGGTGAAGAATTCCACGTTGTGATGGTTGAAGTTGATCCATTGGATTCTGGCCAGTTTAGTGTGCCGAAGGAACTTGCGTAAGTGCTTCTCGTAGATGGTCGTGTCGCCGGTGATTGCGGAGATCTTGAACGCTGTTGAACGGTTCAATAGGTGAACTCGCTGAGTGCCGATGGAACGGCCGTCGTGGAACAACTCGATCTTGCGGATCACGCGGTCTTCGCCGCCGCGGAAATACTTCACAGCGTCATAGAACAGTTCCACTTCGAGGAACACGCCCCATTCTGAAACAAGGCGTTTCACCAACGTTCGAAGCCACCGACCGTCTTCGTCGCAGTCTTTCCAGCAGGTTTCGCAGATGTGAAAGTCGTATCGGCGATCGGGTGTCAATCGTGTCGAGACAAACTCGTGGTCGACCGAGTCGGGCTGCTTCTCAGCCACAGGGATGCCGATGTGGTGGAATTCTCTCACAGTACGCTCCTTTCGCTTTCTCAGACTGCCAAGGATAAGTTCGACTACAGGTTCTTCGCGAACCGCAGTGCCCCGTCGACTAAGTGGCGATCATTGTACTCGCCCACAACGCACAGCCAAAGCGATCGGCCTCTCTTGCGCGTCTGCATGATTGCTGTTACTTCTCGTCCCCGTACCATGCAGGCGTCCCGAACCAGTCGTGCATTTCCTTCTCGAATGGTGCGACGACTTCGGGTGGTTCGGGCCACTGGCCAAAATCGCCTGTTTCGACGAGCCATGTGTCCAGCGCCGCACGCAGGCGGACGAGCGCATCGCGATGGGCCGGATCGTCTGAATCCGCCAGGTTGCGAATCTCGTGAGGATCGACCGCTGTGTCGTAGAGTTGCTCTCTGGGAAATGGCTTCATCAAATCGGCCGGTGGGCCGGTCAGTTTGCCTTCCGCGTGCAGCTTTCGCATCAGCGGCTTGACGAGGAAGCATTTTTCCTTGTAACGGTTAAGCGTCTGGAAACCGGCGCCGGGGGTGAAGTTCCGAACGTAGTGGTATCGTTTGTCATGCACGGAGCGGAGACGCACCACGGTTTCGTCGATCCGGTCGCGGGCGCTGAAGGCGTAGGTGCGCGGCGGGTCGGCGCGGCGGCCAAGGAATAAGCGGCTCTGCATCCCGGCTGGCCGTGGCACGCCGGCGATCCACAGCGTTGTGGCTGTCAGGTCAAGCAGACTGATGACCTGCTCGTTCACCGCGCCCGGTCGATATTGCGGCGGAGCGGGATAACTCTTTGGCCAATATAGAATCATCGGTACGTGCAGCCCGCTGTCCCAGCACCAGTGGATGCCGCGCGCGTCCAGCCGGCCGTTGTCGGCAAAGAAGATCACGACCGTATTGTCCGCCAGCCCGTCCTTCTTCAGTTGCTCCAGAATCCAGCCGACGCGAACGTCCACTCCGCTGACGGAGTTCAGGTAGCGAGCCCATTCCTGACACGTGATCGGATGGTCTGGGTAATACGGCGGCGGCGATACGTTGTCCGGCGTGGCTACCTGCGGATGCCACTCCTCGCCAACCCACATGACTCGCGGCTTCTCGGCCGATTTGCGGTCGTAGATATCGTATTCCGCCTCGGGCGTGTTGATTTGTGCAAAGAATGGCTGGTTGTCTTTCAGTGCGGACCAATCGTCCGACTGGTAGACCGGACCTTCGTTCACGAAGTTCAGGTCCAGCTTGCCCGTACCGACTTCACGGTCGCCAATGTGAGTGATATTGGCGGTCGTGTAACCCGCGTCCTGCAGCCGGTGCGTCAGCGGACGAACGCCCGGCGGCAAGCGGAAATCGTCGTCCCGATGCGACCGCATGTGATGCATGTCGGTCGAAGTCTGATACATGCCGGTCATGAACGCCGAACGACTTGGAGCACACACGGGCGACGTGGAAAACACGTTCGTGTAACGCACTCCGTTGTCCGCCAGGGCGTCAAGGTTTGGCGTGCGAACGTTTTTCGCCCCGTAGCATCCGAGATCCAGGGCAAAATTCTCGCCGACAATCCAAAGGATGTTAGGTTGTTTCGGTGTCGCGTCGTCGTTGGCCTCCGCACCGACGACCTCGGTGCCGAGCAGGAGCGTGGCAGCCAAGACAGCGGTCATCGCGAAGCGTCTGATCGTCCATATCTTCATTGTGGTCTTCCTTTCGTGAACAACAATGGAGTTTCGGTCTGATTCATCGTATGCGTTCCGGTGGGCAAGGCTTTTCATTTCGGCATGACGTCCTTTGCCCATTCGTCGTGCAGCTTTCGCAGGCGGGCGACGATTTCCGGTTTCTGTTTGGCGTAGTTGGTGACTTCCGGTTCTTCATCCGCAAGGTTGTGCAGGGAAGCCTGCGGGCGGTCGTCTCGGCCGATCAGTTTCCAATCGCCCTGGCGCACGGCCCAAGTCTTGTGCCACTGGAAATGAAGCACCTCGTGTGGCGAGGCGGCGGTGTCCGAGTTGATGACGGGTAACAGGCTGTGTCCGTCAAGGTGTACCTCTGGTTTGTGAACTCCACAGAGGTCAAGCACCGTCGGGTACCAGTCCATCGCCGTAATGATCTGGTCTCGGACTTCTCCCTGGGGCAATTTCGCGGGAAAGCTGATGATTGCCGGCACGCGAATGCCGCCCTCCAGAAACGAGCCCTTCTGACCAATCCACTTTCCCGTATTGCCGCCTCCGTGAGCGCCGTAGAAATGGCCTTTGGGGTAACCGCTCTTGTGGTTGTCCACTCGAATGCGGTTCGTGTTTTCCATCGAATGGCCGTTGTCGCTCATGAAGATGACGATGGTGTTTTCGCGGAGCTTCAACTCTTCCAACTTGTCGATAACCTGACCGATGAAGTGATCCGTGGTTGTCACCACCGCCGCATAGGGCTTGCGCGGACCAGTCAGGTTCTCGTATAGCTTTTCATGTTGTTCGAGCGCCTGTTCGGGGTAATGGGGAATATTGAATGCGACGTACAGGAAGAATGGCCCGTCTTTGTTCTCGTCGATGAACTTCAGCGAACGATCAACCATCAGCGATGGAAAATACTCGCCTTTGGCCCAAACTTCGGTGGTGCCTTCGTACAAATCGTGGAAGCCCTGGCCGTGCAGGAAATAGTGATTGTAGTTGTCGATAAATCCGTCTCGGATTCCAAAGAATTCGTCAAAGCCCTGCTTCTTCGGCCCAGAATCTCGATGCGAACCGAGGTGCCATTTGCCGAACAAGGCCGTGCGATAGCCGGCTGGCCGGAGCGCTTCGGCCAGCGTCACTTCCTCCAGTGCCATGTTGATCCCGTCCGCCCCGTGCATGTTCCCCTGCGTCCAGTGGTTCACTCCGCCGCGTTGCGGATGGCGCCCGGTCATCAATGCCGCTCGCGCCGGGCAGCAAACCGTGTGGGCATACGCCTGTGTAAACCGCACGCCCGTGGTCGCCAGCTTGTCAATGTTCGGCGTGTGCAGATCCTGCGAGCCGTAACAGTTAGCGTCCAATGTGCCCTGGTCGTCCGTGAACAGAATGACAACGTTGGGCGGATCGGCAGCGATCGCCGCCAGGACGGCAAATGGTCCCCAACCAACGACGGTTACGAGCAACAGTGTTCTCAACATTAGACGATTCCTTATAGGTTACAAATACAGTTATACTATCGTGGATGGAACAATGAGAGACCGGGCGCATCATCTTGTGGGAGATCCAACAATGCGAAAATACCTTCTTGCGAATTGCTGGCCCGTCGTTCTGGCCACGGCGACGTTTGTCCTCGGCCAAGATCGCGCCACACAGGAAGTGAATGACTCGACGACTGCCGAAAAGCTGGCCCGTGCAGCCTTCGAAAAAGTCTTCGATGTCCCTGATGACGCCGTGCTTGCCGTGTTGGAGAAGAACGGCATGCACGGTCGTTTCGAAGTGAAAGTGCTGTTGAAGCGCATGCCCGACGGCTGTTTCGGTACAGAGAGACAACCCACGGCGTGGGTCAAGGCAAACGGCGACGTGAAGCTGTGCATATGGCGGCTTGATGCGGCGGGAAAGGACCTTCCGAGCCCTTCGGCGATTGCCCAGGCCTTTTTCTTTGGGAAGAAGAAGGACCCCGATACGGCAGTTGCGCTGATCCGTCGGTGGCTGGATGCCAATCGCGACCGCGACGATTACTCCGTGCATTTCGACGATGCCTACGCTCGCCTGACGTGGATGTACCGCGAAACCCAGAGGACCGACGAGATGGTCGAGACACTGGAAAGCGAACTGAAGAAGACGGACAACCCAAAAGCCCGCTATGCCATCTATCAGGAACTGGCACGCTGGTACGCAAGCGAGAAGCAGATCGAGAAAGCGGTCGAGTGTTGGGAATTGGCTCGTGACAGCATGAAGGACGGCACGCACGCTTGGTTCGTAACACGACGAGCTTTGCCGTTTCGGGAAATCGGCAAGCTGTGGCTCAGCGTCGAGAAGGAAAATCAAGCCGTTAAGTACTTTGAAGCGTTCCGTGATACGGAATACGTCAAGGGCACGCTCGAAGTTGAAGCGGCAGAATTGCTCGGCGATATCTACGAACGTCGCAAGGAATGGGGAAAAGCGGCGGCTTTGTACAAAAGTGTGCTTACCTACGATCCGTCGCGGGCAGCCAGTCCGGAGTATGTCGAGCGCTTGCTGGGGGGATTTCGCGCTCGCTTGCAGCGCTTGCCGCACGATAAAGAAAGGGATTGACTCTACTTCAGTGACGAGTGCCTATTCCGCGAGTCGTCATCGAGTGCTTCCCTAATCCCCGCGGCCACTTTCTCTGCAAGCAACTGGGAGCCTTCCTCGGTGAAGTGAACATTGCCAGGCGCGGTTGTCATGGTCTTCATGTGGGGTACCATCAATGCGTGCAGATCGTTGATCGGGATACCATGCTTTTTCATCACTTCTGCGGCGACGCGGTTGTAGATCACATCGTCGCCAACCTTGCGACCTGCCTCCCCTTCTGGAACCGGCGTCGTGGAGGCCCAGATCAGCATTGCATCGGTTTTCTTCAGAATGGCGACGATTTTCTGCAGATTCTCGCGATACTGATCTGGCGTGTGAGTCAGCTTGCCGTGAATCTTGTCACGACGTCCCTGAGTTTTCGATTCCGGATTGCGATAACACAGATCCCACAGCCCCCAGTTGAAATGGATCACGTCCCACCGGCCTTTCTCCGGATCCAGCCACTTGGGCAAACCGGCCAGCCCCATCCCCGTATGTCCCGCATTTCCCCGAATGCGATGCACTTCCGCCTTGTCTTTCAACAACTCGATCACCGGTCGCGTGTAACCAATCGAAATCGAATCGCCAATCAGCAGGACTCGGGGCAGGTCCGTGTCATCCTGGGAGACTTGCTGCTCAGCAAGAGAGTTGGAAGTCAGCAGTATTCCGGCAATGGCAACCGAAAGCAGGACAGATCGTAACACCGTCAGCATGGTTTCACCTTTGGCAGTTTTGAGGTTGAACGAGATTTCTATTTCGACCGGCCTTTCCTACTCGGAGCATTCTGCTTCAACCGTTCCAGTTCCGACTCCAAATCGCGGAGCCAGCGGCGGCAGGCGTTTGGCCATTCCGATGTGGGGTAGGAAATCGGGTCGATCCCGCCGCCATGGCCGCCGGTTGCGTACACGTGACACTCGGAAGGGATGCGGGCTTCGCGAACCTCCAGGCAGAAGTTCAGCATTCCGCGCGTGAAACGATCGTTTCGTGCGATGGCCATGAACATGGGCGGTGTGACGTTGCGGCGGAGCTCCTTCACCAACGGATCGATGTCGTTCGAGTCACTGGGTTCGGTCAGATATGCCGGGTAGACCAGCAGTGCGAAATCGGGACGGCAATTTTTTCGGTCAACGTCGTCGATTGGTTTGTACGCATCCGTGGCGAAGTTCGTGCAGAGCGTCGCGCACAGATGGCCGCCGGCCGAGAAGCCGCAGATTCCGACCTTGTACGGGTCGATATTCCATTCGTCGGTCCTGGAGCGGACAATACGCATTGACCGCTGCAGGTCCTGCAGGGCGTGATGATGTTTGGGGAAATCGCCGCCGCGCCGCGGGACACGATACTTGAGCAGGATACCCGTGATTCCCTGTTCGTTCAGCCACTGGCAGATCCGCGTGCCCTCGTGTTCCGCCGCCAGTCCGTTGTACGCGCCGCCCGGGCACACGATCACGGCTTTGCCTGTTCCCTCCTTTTCCGGCGGCTGGACAACCGTCAATGTCGGTTGCGCCACATTGCGGATGTTCAGCGCGTTGCCGCCGCGCGATCGGGCTGTGACGAGTTCCGGTCCCGGTTCCAGCGTTTCATCCGGCCCAGTGCCGTCGGGCCATACGGGAACGAGCGGGCAGTCGCGGCCCAGGATCTGCCGAACTCGCTGGTCGCCAAGAGTGAGTTCATCGCTTGGCGCAACATCAGGCAGAGACTTGGCTTTGTAGGCGAGTGGCTGAGGGCGTGCCGGTGCGTCGACTATTCCATGATCGCCCAGGAACCGATAGCACTCGCCGGCCCACTCGCCGAACGGATACTTCTCGATCGCACCGCCATGACCGCCTTCGGGATAGACGTGCAGTTCGGCCGAAACGTCTGCCTCCATCAGCGCCAAGTAGTATTCGATCGAACCGATCGTGAACTTGTCGGGCCGAGTGATACCGATCAACGTGGGCGGGGTGTCGTCCTTCGAGATCCGATCATAGTGTAGCTTTGCATCGCGCTCGCGCGACAAAATCGGGTCGGTCAGATACGCCGGGTACAGCAACACGGCGAAATCGGGCCGGCAACTGACACGATCGAAATTGTCGATCGGCTCATACCATCGTTCGTTGTGATTGATTGCCAGCGACGCCGCGAGGTGTCCTCCGGCGGAGAATCCGCCGATGCCGATCTTGTCCGGCGCAATCCGCCACTCTGCTGCACGGGTGCGCAATATCCCGACGGCCCGCTGCGCGTCCTGCAACGGCTGATGGTTCATAAGGTAGTCATGGTGCCGCTTGGGTACGCGATACTTCAGCAACACTACGGTGATACCGCGTTGGTTCATCCATTTCGCGGTTTCTACAACGGGTCCGCAGCCCAGACTTCCGTATCCGCCACCCGGGCACAGGACCAACGCCGCGCCGGTGTTTTTATCGGTCGGCGGCGAAACGACCGTCATCGACGGGCTGGTGACATTCGCGATGATCAGCAAGCCTTCGCGATCTCGATAAGTCGTCTTGAATACCTCGTCGCCCAGATGCTTCGGTTCATCCGGGACCTTGCCCTCGGGCCACAGGCGAACAACGGGGCAGTCGCGACCGAGAGCCTCGCGAAATCGCTGTTCGCCGATTGTCGGGTCCGTCGCATGGGTATATGAGGAGGCCAGTAGAAGAGCAAGAAACAGAGTCGGTTGTAGTGCTTTCATGAAATCACTCATTTCACGGATCACGGCAACTTGACGGGCCCGCCTTTACGAACGGCGAAACCGAGCGTCTCGTGCTCCAAGTAGATCGACGTTGCCGCGGTCGGATTGAATCGGTCGGTCCGATAGTAGATGAACCACAGGCCCTTGGATTGGTCGCCATACGCGGCCGCGCCGCTGCCGATGGCGTGCGTCCTCACTTCTTCAGGCCAATCCTCGGGTAGTTCTTTCTGAACTCGCCACTTGCCTGACTTGAAACTGCCAAACATGGTGCGCCACGGGACAATCGTACGGCTGCTTGCCTTCCAATTGCCGACGCCGTAGCGAAAAGAAACGTAGGGGCGGTTTTGAGCATCGACCATGGGCCGTCCGATGTTTGTGAATTCATCGCCTGAATCGAACACCAGGCAATGCTCGTCGGCAAACGCCTTGCTCACCGGAAGCTCGGCATCTCGGCCTTCGATATTTCGCCAGGCTCCCTGTTCATCTCGACAGATGTAGTACATGTTGTAGCGGTACACGGCCTCGTGCAGTCCCTTGTACTTCAACGGACGCCACGGATGCTCTCGATCGCCTTTCACTCGGGCCGCGTTGTCGTCCTTGTGAACCCAGAAGCAGTGCACAGTCTTGCCGTCTCGTCCGGGATCAAAGCTGCAATAAGCCGCAGCCAAACGGTCCGGCGGCGCAAGACGCATCTCGATGACCTTTTCGGGCTCGGACCACGTTTCACCGTCGTCTGCCGACCGTCGCATCGTCCAGGGCTCCATGTGGCCGCCAGCGCGGTAGAACAGACAAATGCTACCGTCGGCCATCAGCATACTCTGGGGATAGGTGGCGCGAGGCGTCGGCGCCGGCAACTCGTCCCAAGTACGGATGTCGTACGGCCGGGTGCTGCGTGCATATCGCATCGGCCCGCCATGGCAACCGTAGAAGATGTGAATGTAGCCCCGCCGGTCAATGCAAATGGAAGGATTGCCGTGCGCATCTTTGCCCAGGCCGAATTCCGATGCAAGCACCGGCTCGCTCCACGTTTGGCCCTTGATATCGTAGGCCATCGTAACCGGCTGGCCTTTTGTGTTTTGAAAGGCGCAGAAAACTCTGCCATCAGCAACCACAGCGTGCGGCGCGATCACGTTGCCGTAAAACGGCGGATACTGATGATAGTTGCCTTTCACCAATGCTGGGCCGATCGTGGCAAAGGCGTTGTCGGCTGCAGGTGGTTCAGCGTTTGCCCGCGTCGTAATGAGGAAGCACAAAACGATTGTGGCGACAATCCGGCTAGGCATGTTGCGAATCATGGGCAACGCTCCAGTAGGTCCCGGCTGCCGGACGGGACCTCGAACCTCTTCTGTTCGGCGAAGGTCTCCCGACCTCGCCGTAACCACCGACCGCAGGTCTCCCGTTTACTGAGACCTGCGGTCGGCCCGTGTGCGGGGTCAGGAGACCCGCGCACAGCTTAGCACAACTTGCGGCTCTGCAGTCGGCGTTCAGACCTTGTCGGCCGTGGGGCAGACGAAGCCTTTGCGGTACTCGCGAGTGACCATTGCTGTGGCTTCGGGCGAATCGGGGAACACCTCTGCTTCGGGGTCGAACTTCAGCAACGGTCCCATGGAAATCGGATACTTGCCCAGATCGACGCCGTTGTCGACCAAGTGCGTTAACGTGCGCTCGAGGGTTGCATCGTTGTCATCTAGGCTCTTGATGCCGGCCAGGGCACTCTTGGCTTCCTCGGGCGATACTTTGTTGTCCTCGCCCAGGTAGTACGAGATGTTGGCCAAGTGGGCCAGCGCCGCGGACAGGTGGCCTTCCCATGCGTCGGAGTTCAGTTCATCGGCGTTCCGGCTGATGCACGCGCTGATGAAGTTCTTGAAGTGGTCGCCGCCGCCGCCGAACTCCTTGATCACCTTGAAGTCCTTGTCGTAAGCGATGCACTTCGTGTAGGTTTTCTGGACGAGGTATCCTTCGCTGCCGTAGAAGACGACGCCGATTTTGTTACCACTCGTACTCTGGAACAGCTTGTTCAACTCTTCGTCGGCCGAATCGTTGACCGACAGGCCGCGCGTCTCGAACACCATGCACTTGTCGCCGTAGTCGTAGATCCCGACTTCCGTGTTGGCCGTGTCGCCGGCATCCACGTAACTGTCGTCGCCACGTTCGGCCTGATAACCGAGTCGGCCGCCGTAGGCGATCACGCTGCTGGGGTGGGTGTCGACACCGAGTCCCCAGCGGGCGATGTCCGTCTGATGCGGCCCCTGGTTGCCCGAGTCGCCGTTGCCGTACAGCCGTTGCCAGTGCCAATCGTAGTGGAACCGCCCGCGCGTGAGTTTCGGGTCGGTGAACGGAGCCGGGCCGGACCAGAGGTTGAAGTCGACTTCGGCTGGAATCGTATAATCGCCTTTCGACCCGATGGACTTGCGCCGTTTGTAGCACAGCCCGCGTGCCAGCTTCACTTCGCCAATCCCGCCATCCTCGATAAACTTCACGGCGTCCTGAATAGCCGGATTTGAACGGCATTGCGTCCCAACTTGGCACATGCGACCGTACTTGTGCGCCGCAGCGACCAGTGCGGAACCTTCGGCAATGTCGTGCGAAATGGGCTTCTCGATATAGGCATCCTTTCCCGCCTGCATCGCCCAGACCCCGGTCAGCGCGTGCCAGTGGTTCGGCGTTGCCGTGCTGACGATGTTGACCGCATCGTCGTCGAAGGCCTCTCGCATATCGCGAACAAACTTCGGCTTGACGCCCTTCTGCTTCTCGGCCACCTGCTCACAGCGGTTCTGGCCCACTTTCTCGTCAGCATCGACGATGTACAAAATGGTCGTACGCGAATCGTCCCGGAAAGCGCCAACGTGGCTGCCGCCACGCCCACGGACGCCAACCACGGCCACGCCCAGCGTCTCGTTCGCACCTTGGGCCCTGGCAATGTATGGAGCGGCGGACACGGCCGCCGCGGCTGCAAGCGAATTACGGATAAAGCGACGTCGAGTGATCTTAGTCATGGAGTACTCCTTCTTGGGATAGCAACTCCGAACAGTCGCATACGATTGTAATTGAACGCGGGCGCGCGTGTGAGACGTGGACTACTGGAAAAACGACCTGTGATTTCTCCTGGCGTGGCACGGCTTACTTGTTAGCCGTGTTCTTACCATGCTCAGCGGTCAAATGAGCGCACACTGCTTTCTCGCAAGCTGTGCCACACAACCATCACTTTTCAATATGGCCAAAGGCTGATCCAGTCATCATTTGGTGCTAGGATGGGCGTCGTCACAATGAGAGGAAATGGTTGTCGGCTTCCAATGACCGACGGGGAGGAGATGCGATGACCCACTGCAAGACAGTCAGATGGTCTGCATTGACAGCAGTCGCGCTGTTGCTGTGCACGAGTCCTGGGTGGACGCTTGAACGAGATGATTTGCGTCTATACCTCTCGTTCGAGCGGGGACTGACGCCGGACGTCGCGCTGGGCGAGGTCAAAACGGTTTTCGTGAAGGGCAGCGAAGAAGACTTGAAGTTTGATCAAGGCGTCCGTGGTCGCGGAGTTGTACTGGACGAAAACGTAAGCCTCACGTACCGGGGCAAGGAGATCTTCTCACAAAGTGAGGGCACAATCAGCTTCTGGCTCAAGGCGGTTGGCTGGAAGGCGGGCGACGGACGTAACCACCGTTTTCTGACGGCGTACTCGGACACCTGTTCCATGATGTTGTATCGCTTCTGGCCGGGCAACAACTGGGTTTACGTTAACGGCGGCGGGCACAACTACGTCGTGGGAGGAAGCCAGTGGTGGGACGGATGGGACAAAGATGTATGGGTGCCGATGGCCTTCACTTTCAAGCCGGGCGAACAGGCATGGTACATCAACGGCGAATGCAGGGGCATGAAGAGTGCCGGACTTCTGGAGCCACAGTTCACAACCGAAAGAGGAGGCTTCTGTCTGCACGAAGGCTTTGGTGCAGGTCAGGTCATGGACGAAATCATGATCTTCAAACGGGCTCTTACTGCGCCAGAGGTCGCGGCATTGCACGGCGCCGCGAGGTTGGGCATGAGTCAATTGATCGCCCCGCCCATGTCCGCGCCGGACGTGGACGGGACCGCCAGCAACAATGGCGAGTGGCAGAGAACCGTGGCCGCCACCGGATGGGTTGACCGAATACTTGGCGTCGCCAACGGTGACGCCACTGTCGTCCGAGTGGGATACAGCTCCGGCGCACTGCACTGTCTGTTCTCCGTTCCCATCGACGAGAACTTCAAGCAGCAGCGTGATGTGTACGTGGGATCGCCGTTGAAGACAACGGTGCACGATCGCGACGGCGACATCACCTTAGACGACCACGTGGGCCTGCTGCTTTCGCCGCCGGGCGGCACGGATGTGTACTTCTTCGGCATCAACGGTGCCGGAGCCAAACGCGACGAAAAGAATGGAGACGCCGGTTGGAGTAGTGATTGGTCCGCGAATCAGACATGGTCGGACGACCTCTGGACCATCGGGTTTTCGATTCCTTTCACGGCGTTCGGTGACGATACGTCAGCGGACGCGAATTGGGGGATCAACTTCGTGCACGGCGGGAGGCAACTCGGCATCGTCGACAGTATCTGGAGTTACCAGCCCGGGTCGCTTCATCCGTTGGCCAATCTGGGACTCTCCCCGCAGTCGGTATGCTGCGAACTTCGTGGCACGGGCAACCTGTCCGACGGCGAGATTGCCATCACTGCAGCGGCCGCCAACCATGCTGAGGAGCCGCAGGAATTGCAGTGCCGTGTTTCCGTCGTGTCGGGCGATGAGACCGTGTTTGGCCCGGAACAGCGTTCGCTGGCTGTCAATGCCGGGCAAGTCGGAGAGACGATTGTCACGTCATCCCTCGCCCAACCAATGGCAGGCGTCGCGCATGTGCAAATCGCCGCCCGGACCGAGACGACTCTGTTGGAACACAGCCTGCCATTCGTGTTTTCGCGCGAGTTGAACATGCAATTGCGATATCTGCCGACGCCGGAGAGACTCAAGGCGGTACTGGACTTTGGCAGCATATCGACATTGGCGCGGGCCAAGAACGGCAGTCTTCGGATCATGCCGCAGGGTTCCGCCGAGCCCAGCCTCTCCCAGAAGATCGCGACCTTCCGGCAGTTACGGGAAACCGTTGAGGTTGACTGTCGCCGCTTGCCACCGGGAACCTACGACGTGGTTGCCGAATTGGACCTGGGCGAGCAAACCGTCGTGTTGAAGGAATCGCTCGACAAGGACGCGCAGCCCGAGTGGCTCGGCAACGCGCTTGGCGTAGTCAACACGGTGCCGGCGCCGTGGGTACCGTTGCACGTCTCGGACCGAACGGTTTCGTGCTGGGGTCGCGATTATGCCTTCGGCGTTTGCGGACTTCCGAAACAGGTGCGAATTCTTGGCCGGGAGATGCTGGCGGGCCCCGCGCGGCTCGTGTTCGGAAAAGGCGACACGACAAAGGTCTTTTCCGAAGGAGATTTGGCAACCTCCGAAGCCACCGACACGCGAGTCACGTTCCGCGCGTCGTCTAAGCTCGACGGTCTTACGGTGACCGGGGACGGATGGATCGAATTCGATGGCTTCAGTCGCAATACGCTCACGCTCTCAGCGTCCGAACCGACGGAAATCGACTTCCTGGCGATCGAGGTCCCCATCAAGCCGGAGTTCGCCGCGCTGTGGAATCCGGCGGAGTATTTTCCCAAGCGTTTGGGGGCGACTCCTCGAGAAAGACACTCGACCGCCCCAATCCACGGCATGCGCATTGGCGACGAAGAGCGAGGGTTGCAGTTTTCGTATGTCAGTGCTGCGAAGCAGGAGCTTGTCCCGGGCGAAACGGAGTACGTCGTGCGATTCTTGCTGATCGACGCACCCACCATCATCGACACACAGCGGCAATACTCGTTCGGTTTACAGGCTTTGCCCGTGCGGCCGCGGTCGCCTCTTTATCGCAAGTTCAAGGTGGACGACTGCACCTGGACCAGCGATGCGACCAAGGAGTTATTCAACATCAGACCGCTGTACACCGAAGGGTGGAGCGGCCACTGGAACTATTTGAATTTCTGGGAACCCAGAGCGTTCGACCCTGAGTACATCGAGAAAAGGAAAGAGAACTGCAGAAAGATGTGGGACGAACGCAAGCAGACATATTGTCTGTATCTGAACATCGTCACCACCGACGCAAACACTCCGGAATATCGCAAATACCGATTCGAGTGGGGCGGCGGCGACGCCCGGGTTCCCGTCCCTTATGATCCCGATACCAAGACGAAGCCGACCAGTGTCCGCATCCGCAGCGAAACTCCGTCCTATCAGGACTTCTACATGTGGTATCTCGACAAAACGGTGCGTTACCTGACGGACGACGGCCAGTTTCCGATTCACTGTTACCTGGACAACAGCACCTCCGACCGGGAATTCATGCGGCGGCTGTACGTGATCATGAAGTCCGTCAACCCGTTGAACCAGGTGTTCGTACACATGTCCGGCGACAACAACATGTACGCGTGGAGCTTCTGCGATTGGCTGGTCGAGGGCGAAGAGAACACAGCGAACTATCGCAGCAAGCTGGCCCACGATCCAAGCCTGCCGAAGGACTACACCCGGATCATCGACCTACGAAAAGTGGCCGCACGGTACAGTCCCTTCGCCTTTGGCGACAAGTTCTACCTATATCAGTTCTGGGATTGGAACCGCACCGAGCCGCACGAGGCCCGGCCGGCGCGGGCACATCTGTGGGGGCTGCTTGCCGTACACGACGGCACAACCTGGGCGGCCGGCGGCCCGGCCAACCGCAAGCCGCTGGACGAAATGGGCTGGGACGAGCAGGTCGAGTTCATTCCCTACTGGCGCGCCGACAACGGGATACGCGTTACAGCGACGTCCAAACCAGTTGTTGCGTCAGGATGGCGGCGAGGTGATGCCAACCTGGTTGTCATGGTGCTGAACGACAGCGACGCCTCCGTGACGGGCGAGTTGACCATTGACTTCGCGCAGTTCGGCTTCACAGAAGACACGGTTACCTGCCGTGATTTCGGTTGCGGAGGTCTGGCGTATCCTGGCAGCTTCCAGGAACAAGCCCCAACTGAGTCAGAGGTCCAGGCGGGTAAGGCAATCCGATTTGACATCGGACGGCATTCGCACCGGTTAATCCGTTTCTGCCAAGAACGCTAAAGGTCGTCCCGAACAAGCGCCCGAGCCTCAGCAAACTTCTCGCGGGCTTGTAGGTTATGCTTCAGCATATCGTCTGTCCGGCAGCGAGGAAGGCGATGGTATGCTGAAGCATAACCTACAAGCCTGAATTCTTGCGATTCCAGCCACCCGCCAATCACCGATTGACGAGGGCACAAGGAGAGATTGGCAATGCGTTCCACAAACGCTACAACGATTCTTTCTGAAGGGTTGCCAAAGCCACAGGAGTCTGTCATGACGCGGATTCTCGATCGCTCTCTACTGTTTGTAGCCTGTCTCTTCGCCCTGTCTAACAGCCCGCTGTCTGGGGACGACTCTCAGAAGCTTGCAGAGGTTATCCTTCGCGAGGCCGGCATCAAGGGCGGGCTGGTCGTGCATCTTGGCTGCGGGGACGGCAAGCTCACGGCAGCGTTGCACGCGGGTGACGGCTATTTGGTGCATGGCCTCGATGCCGATGCCGCGAACGTAAACGCCGCACGGTCACACGTGCGATCGCTTGGGCTGTGCGGCAAGGTATCAGTCGATCGGCTCGTCGGCAAGCGGTTGCCGTACATCGACAACTTGGTGAATTTGGCCGTGATACAGGATGCGAGATTCGAGATACGTGATGAAGAGATCATGCGTGTGTTGGCGCCTGGAGGTGTCGCAATTCTCCTTCAGCCTTCAGCCGTCAGCCTTCAGACTCTCAAGAAGCCGTGGCCGGAGGGGATCGACGAGTGGACGCACTATCTGCATGACGCGAGTGGGAACGCAGTGGCGAAGGACGCCGTGGTGGGGCCGCCCAAACATTATCAGTGGCTGGCGGGGCCGCGGTGGTCGAGCCACCACGATACGGTCCTCAGCACCAGCGCCGTGGTCAGTGCCGGCGGAAGAATGTTTTGCATCGTGAACGAGGCGCCGATCAGCGAATTCCATGAACGGTCGTCGGGCAATTGGTTTCTGCTGGCAAGAGGCGCCTTCAACGGCGTGTTGCTGTGGAAGATTCCTATCGCCCAATGGGGATGGCAAGCGTGGGGTGAGTCGTTCGCCAAGCGGTTTGCGCAGCCGGTTCAATTGCCCAGTCGCTTAGTGACCGACGGGGATCGTGTCTACGTAACGCTGGGGTTCCATGCACCGGTTAGCGCAGTCGATGCGGAAACCGGAAACGTGTTGAAAACGTACGAGGCTACGCGCAGTGCCGGCGAAATCCTGCTTCACGACGGCAAGTTGATCGTGAGTGTGTATGATTCGAAGAAGAACGGGGCGGAGAAAACGATCAAGTTGATCGACTGCGATACCGGCGTGACGATCTGGGAAAGCTCGCCTCACGTCGGCCTGCCCGCACGCTACGACGCCGTGGAGGGATGGGATCCCGTATATCTGACGGCCTATGAAGACCGTGTCGTCTTTGTGTCGAAGGGAAATCTCGTTTGCCTGGAGGCTCAGTCCGGCAAGACGCGATGGCAAATCCCACGACCCGCTTACCACGAACACAAAATGCACCTCGGCGTGCGACAGTCGGAGAACTGCACGTTGGTCAATGACCAGGACGTCGTTCTATACGCGCAGCCCGCTGGGCAACTACCTCACACCAATCACACGGTTCCGTGTGACCTGTATGCGTTCGCGGCCGACACCGGAAAGATGCTGTGGAACGGCAAGTGCGGAACGTGGGCCTGGGGCCATCAGGCCGACGTGTTCGTCATCCACGATCAAGTATGGGTGCACGAACACATTCCCACCGAGATGAAAGGCCCGGCGCCAGTGCACTTGGATTCCCTGAATCACGCCCTGCTGGGTCTGGACCTTCGGACCGGTGAGGTTACGCGAAAGATTCCAACCCACGACATCTTCCGCATCGGGCACCATCATCGCTGTTACCGCAACAAGGCTACAACGCGGTTTCTGTTCACCGCGCGCAGGGGCACGGAAACGACCGAGTTGGAATCCGGTGACATCCGACTGCACCCCTGGGTGCGCAGCGAATGCCGATTCGGCCTCATGCCGGCCAACGGATTGCTGTATACGTTTCCGCATCCATGTGCCTGTTACGCGGGGGTGAAGCTGACGGGCTTCAATGCGTTAGCGGCGGAAGGCCAGAGGTCGGAAGTCAGAAGTCAGAGGTCAGAAGTCAGAGGTCAGAGACCAGCAAGGCTGGAGAAAGGGCCGGCGTTTGGAGCGGTCAGCGGTCAGCAATCAGCGGTCAGAAACGGGGAATCCGGGTCCTCGGGGGCCGCAGATAATCTGATCTCTGACCGCCGACCTCTGACCTCTGATGACGATTGGCCGACGTATCGGCACGATATTGCTCGAAGTGGGTTCACCGAGCAGCACGTGTCGAGCAACTTGAAGCCCGCTTGGCAAACGGAACTTGATGGGCGGCTGTCCAGCGTGGTTGTTGCCGAGGGCAGGCTTCTGGTTGCGTCGATTGACACGCATACGGTTCATGCGTTACACGCCGATTCGGGCGAGGTTCTGTGGAGCTTTGCGGCGGGGGGCCGAGTTGATTCGCCGCCAACGATCTGCGACAGCCATGCGGTGTTCGGATCGGCGGATGGATATGTCTACTGCCTGAGAGCTGCAGACGGCGCATTGGTGTGGCGGTTTCGTGCCGCTCCGGTTGACCAGCGCATGATTGTCGACAATCAACCGGAATCGGTGTGGCCAGTTCATGGTAGTGTGCTTGTGCAAAACGGAGAAGTCGTTGTAGCGGCCGGTCGTTCGTCTTACTTGGACGGAGGGCTGTATGCGTATCGGTTGGATCTGAAGACAGGCAAGATAGTCGAGCAGAAAAGAACATCGCATGAGCAACTCACAAAGCGAAAAGCGTTGGCGTCCGAGGCCGAAAGGTACGATCATTACTACACGGATGGGATGCTCAACGACATACTGGTTGCTCGCGGCAATTCGTTCTATCTGAAGGCGAAAGCAGTATTTGGCGACGAGCGTCAGAACGGTCCGATGTTGGTCTCACATTCCGGCTTCCTGGACGGTTCGCTGTTCGAGCGTTCGTTCTGGTATCTGGTAGCACCTGGCCAGCAGCCGATCGGTGCGCAATTGATCGTCCACGACGACCAAGCAGTTTTCGGCTTTCGCGCTTATCCGTCCGCGAATCGTGGTGGGCCATGGCACGTGCTTGGATCTGGCTACACGTTGTTCGCCGCTTCGCGTTCTGCGTCGAAGCCACCGCCAAACGCTCAGCCCACGGCCCAACACTATGTGCCCGATTTCTTGTCAAAACCTCTCCGTGCTTTCACGTGGCGAGCAACTATCCCCGTGCGAGCCCGCGCCATGGTGCTGACGGAAAACGCGTTGCTGGTAGCCGGTTCGCCCGACGTCGTCCGACCCGACGTCGATCCCTACGCGGCCATCGAAGGCAAGATGGGAGGTAAGCTGTTGGTGATCTCACGAGACGACGGCAAGACGCTCGCGGAGCATACCCTGGACGCACCTCCCGTCTGGGATGGCATAGCCGTCTCGCGAGGCAACGTGTACTTCGCTCTGCAGGACGGCACTGTCGCCCGTATGAACTCCGAAAAGTGACGCAGTTCTTTGCAGCGCAACGGATGCACGCTGGCCAACGCCGGTCTACTGCTTCTTGCTCTTCGGGGCGGGAGGTGGGGTCATTGGCCGGATGAAGGTATCCAAATCGAGATCAAAGTCGTCGCTGCTCCAGATGTCGTTGAACGTGCCGAATCTACCTCCGTCGTCGTCACCGTCATGCCAGACACTGTACAAAACGTAAGTGTCATCGACGCGGCGATAGACCAGGGGGCGGCCGGAATACGGATCACGGGGGACAGCGGATAGGTATTTGGGACACAGTTCTGCGAGCGATTCCGGAAGCCGTCCCTCGTCGTGCTGGAACAGCCGAATCGCAAAATCCACCATCAGCAGCCGGTGCATGGCGTCGCGTCGATTCACCGCTTCTTGGTATGCCTGGCTCATCCCGAAGTTGTTCGAGGAGAGCGCGTATTCGTTCGGTTTTGCTACCGCCAGAACGATCGGGGCTTGGAGCGCGATCGCGTTTCGCCAAGTGTACGCCCGATCGCTCCAAACGGCCTCGCGCGAGATTGTGATCTCCAACGGTTCGCGACCATGGTCGATCACTTGCATTGCTTCGATCAACTGTTGGATCTTCTCGGGCGTAACATCGTGCCGAACGCTGGTGATTCGATGGTTGCCAATCCCTTCGACGGCTATGCCTACAAGCGACGTCATAATGATGCCACCGGCTTGATGCGTGTTTCCCAGTCGCACATTTGCCAAACCGTAGTCTGCAGCAACGTCGTACTGTTTCGCCGCCACCCCGTCGCTGCTCTCGGAACCCCAGGTCCGGGCCAGCGAACGGAGCATGGGGAAACAACCGTCTATTTGATGCTCGATGTACTCTTCTCGCGCGTCTCGCTCCATGTCCATCGGGATATAGGCTGGCCGCTTCAGTGCCTCCATCAGCTTGCGATAAGTTTCTGCAATCTCTTTGCTCCTGGCCGAATCGCCTTGTACATCACGGATATCCGCAATCGTCGCCTCGGTCGGGTTTAGACGATGCAACTTCTCCACGGCGGCCATGATCTGTGGATAGGCGTTTGTGTCCGGCAAGGTGTGCTCGGGCACAGGCATCTCGGCCAACATCCGATAGTTCACGACTGCCAGTGGAGCGTGCATTGCGATGAGAACGAAGACCACAGCAGTGCGAGTCACCTTGGCGGCTGAAGTATGGAAGACCGATCGCTCGTTGAACGCGCCCGCGACAGCAAGGAGACAAGTGACACACGTCACGACCGCTGCGAATACCGAGAAGGCGAAGAAGAAAGTCTTGATCCGGGAAAGCCATCCTTGCAGCCAGATGACGGCCCCGATGCTTGTCCAATCCGACAGCACCCACGTGTGCAACGCTGCCGATCCGATGATTGCCAGCACCAGCATGACGGTCCAGGCAATCCATCCGCGACGAAGAATCGCCACACACGCGGCCAGCACGGTCATAGTCACAAGGCATGCGGCCGTGCCGAGCATGCCAGGCCAGTCCAGAATGAGCGGCCTCCTCACGATCCACGCGAGCGTTGCCGACGCCATCGCCACGATCGCGGTTAACAGCAGCAGATCGCGCAAGCTGAAGCGAAGGCGCCGTCCATCTGGCGGCCGTTCGTCTGGTGCCTCTTCCTCTGTTCCAGGCAGCTTCCTGGCACGATACAGGCTTGTCGTTACAACGGCCAGTCCGATCACGATCGCGCCAAATGCCGACCATTCGTACCACCCCGGCCAATTGGAATAACGTCCAGGAAGCTGACTTCCCAATGCCGGCCCGAGCACCAACAAAGAGACGTACAAGAGAACAAACGAATAGCAGAAGGCCGTTACGCGGATGCCGATTCTCGCGCCGAAGGCGGGATCTGCGTGGCCCATCCGCCCGCCGGCCATCCCCGGCTTGCACCAATGACGGATGATGGCCATCGTCACGGCGGTCAGGGGGACAACGAACATGAAAAGCAGCACAGGTTCATAGGCGCGGATTGGCAGTAGGGTCGCAATCGCCAGAGAGACGACCAGCGCTCGCGCGAACCAATGCCAACGGCTCAATCCAGCCCAAATGGCCAAGACAGCCAGCCCGGCGCTGAAGAACGCTATCGCCTCGATTGGCGCTCGAAACTCGGCGGAACCAGCGGCAAGCCAAGACATGGCAAATCACCATCGCGTCACTGTAGTCGTCCCGTCGCGCGTTTTGTCACTAATCCGAGCCAGCACTGGCGTTTCGCCATTGAAGACCCAATAGGGCTTACCACGCTGGCTCCGCTTCGTCAACCATTGCCGTTGTTCGGGCGGCTGGTCGAACTTGAGCAGGTAGAACAGGTCGGTCAGCACGTCGCGGCTGCTGCCATAGTACGAATGTCCTAGCGCGTCGGCCGCACTGGCGCTAGACGCGTCGATCGTGGTCAAGCCGGGTACCAGCACCAACTGTCTCGCGTCGCCCGCCCTTTCCGTTCCCAGGTTGGCCACGGAAGAAGACCACAGTGCGAAATCAAACGCTGAAGCGTACAGCGTTGCGTGTCGAGTCAGAGGCCGGATATCCGCCATCGCTTCGCGGAACTTGTCGCTAGCCACATCCGGGGCCGCGAACACAATATGATCCAGCGGCGGCGACGTCCGCTGCTGCCACGCACCGAATCGCGGGAACATGGGCTTGGGATTCACGATGTGGACGCCGAAATGAGAATCGTTCGTCGGTATCTTGCCTCGGAGGATCTGCAGCGCGGACAGAAGGGCTCGATTCCCCATGCTGTGAGCCAACACGCTGATTCGCGAATCGTCGTCCAGCGCATCTCGCAAATCGGCCAGAAATGCGGCCAGGGACCACGGACCGATGGCGGCGTTGCCACCATCCTTGCCGTACTTCAGCAATTCTCCCTGCGAAGGCCAACTGAAACAAACGGTCACACCGTTGAATGGCATGTCTTGCGCAATTTGCGCCGTACGACAAACGGCTTCGTGATGAGTGACGCGATACCCGTGTGCAAACACCAGCACGTCTTTGCCGGTTGAATTCTTGACCAACGCGTTTACTTGTTCATAGAAATCCGATGGTTCCGTCAGTTCCGTGCTCTGGCGAAGCAGGTGGCCCACCCATTGTGTATCGTCAGGCGAGCTATCAGGCGGCGCAACTTCACAAGCACCTCTCTCACGCTGGTTCGGCACGCGGATTTGACAAATCCCGGTTTGCATCGCGCCGAACGCCTTACCGAACTCCAGTCCGCCGTCTTGGTTTGGTTCCGTCTCGCGATTGGTGACAAACGGAACCCGCCAGACGCAACAATCCGCTCCCCTTTCAGCCAGGGCTGACGAATCCGCCAGCGATTGCGCAAGCATCTCCGGGGCAATGGGTTTGGCCACGTTGCCCGATATCCCCACGGGCTGCGGCGAATCGAAGCAGGAAGCCAACAACACAGCACCGAAAGCGGCTGCCAGTGTCAGGATCGTGCGATGCATACGATGAGTCCCTCCTGGTCGCAGTGAGCAACGGCAGCCGACCCTGAAGCCGCGCCGATGACTGCCAGCATGGGCAGTATAGCAATCAAGGGGGTTCTCTTGGATATCAATCCAGATGGGGCCGAACGCTGCGGATGCTGCAGCCACGACCGTCGTCAGCGGGATTCCTTTTGCCTGATCTGGAGATGGCAGAGGTTGCTCGCGTCCTAATCCCTCTGCCCTTCCTTGCTGCCGGGCTTGGGAAGCACCATCTGGATCCCGCTGCCTGTGTCATCCAGAACTACGTAGCCGTCGCGGCCATTCCTGGAACTACCCCAATCGCCCAGCGAGCCTTTCAAGTTTGTCGCTTTCTTCCAGGGGACGCCGTCGATAGACGCGGTGGCGTCCGTGCTTTCGGCCCAAAGGCATGCGGCTTCCTCTAACCATGACAGATCGCAGCCCTGAATGCGCCCCAGTCCATGCAACAGCGCGACTTCCGTGGCCGACAACACTTTGTTCCGCCAGATTCCCATGTCGTCCAGATGGCCGACGATCTGCGAATCATACTCCGTGTCGGCATGGTGTCCGATGAATCGGTCGCCCGTGTGGCTGCCTTGGGAGATGGCTGTTTGATTTTTCTTCCAGGCCGGTTGAGTCTTGCCGTCTACGTAGAAACGCACTTCCGTTCCATTCGCCGTCACAACAAGGTGGTGCCAATCGCCATCCATGACGTTGGGTGGGCCGGGGCCGTTGTCGTCGTAGTAGGGATTCTCGCTCCAGCCTGGGTGGTATCTCGGTTGGCCGGTGTTCGGCCAGGTTTGAATGCCGTAGCCCGGGTATCCCGCCGTCCCGTACCCGTGGAACAATGTTCCGTATTCACTCGCCCGCGAGCTCATCACCCACGTCGCAAACGTCATGCTCGATACGCCCGCCAGATCCAGTTGGTGGCCTAATCTTGTCCTCTCATCGCTTCCGACGGCGGCGCCGGCCAACGTGATTCCTGAGTCATTGTCCGCATCATCTGCCCCCAGATAGGCTCCGGCGCCGATCACTGCTCCGCCGTCGGTGTCGATCTTGGCCGTGCCCGTCAGTGTCCCGTCGAAGGTGACGATCGATCCATTGACGTCGCCGGTGAACGGAACGGTCGACCCGTGGGCCGAGTCGAACGTCCAGTGGGCGATTAGGGCCGGAGGTGCCGTCGCATTGCGCAGCGTCCGCGCCAGGGCCTCGATCGAACTGATTACGTTCTGGTTGAATCGGAAAAGGAGATACTTTTCGGTGGGGATGTCGGCGTAGGGGATCATCTGTCGAGCGACTTCTTGGGCCAAATGATCCGCGCGATTTATCGCGGCTTGCGCCGCTTCGGACTGTTTGAACGTTCCGGCTTCGTCCCCGCTACTCTTGAGTAGCAGAGATCGGTCAATGGCCGCCACCGCCTCGTAGCCCGCTGCCAAGACTTCCAGGTAGCCGGCGAAGCTCTCCGTCTTGAAAATCACGTAGTCCAATTCCGCTTGTGCTCCGGGCAGCACCTTGGGTCGGGCCTGACGCAAAAGGTCAAGCGCCTGTCGGTACCGGGCCGCCATGTCGGTCCACCGCTTCTGTCGCCCGACCGCGTCGCTGATCTCCTTCTCCAGCACCTCGCGCTGGACCTCCGGTCGAGAATCACGGGCGGCGGCGGTTCTCAGGGGAAGCCGCACCGGCGCGAAGCGGTTGTAGCCAATGAAGATGCCGTTGCGACCGTGCCAGCCCAGCGCTTTATCGTTCTCTTCCAGCAACAGGTAAGCCTTCAAGAGCGTGTCCCGCGCATCAAGGCCGAAAACGCGACCCAGGAGATTTTGGTAGAACGTGCGGCAATTGATTTGCGGATTCCAGGCGCCTTCGGCCATGTACCGCACATTGTTTTCCAGGCCGCGCTCCTTGTTCAATTGGCCAACGATCCCCGCCACGCCGTACTTCGCGCTGCCGGTAACGATCTCGTCCCGGTCGTACATCATGGCGTTCATTTGCATGTGCAGCTCGCACCCGTCGTCGTCGATTCGCGGCATGACGATCAGCTCGCGTCCGCTGACGTCGCCGTAGAAGCTCATCACCGACCCTGAGTTATGCCAGTTCTCCATGCTCATCAACCAGACGTCCTTGGGCAGCAGCGAGTCCATCGCTGGGAACAGGTAGCTGCGAAACAGCACCGCCACGCCCAGGTTGGCACCTGGATGTCGCTTCTTGACCGACTCGATCAGCTTCGCAGTCACGCACACCTGCGCAAGATCGCTGGTCAGGTGTTTCGGTTCACTCGGACGGTAGTAGCCACGTTTGTTGATCTCTTCGAGGGCGGGGATGTGCTGGCGCACAGCCTCGTTCTGTTGCAGCAACTCCTGGGTCTTGGGATCGCCCATGTCGAGGAATAACTCGGAAGTCCAGACACCGTAGGCATCGGCCTCCGGATAGGTGCTGATGGCGCTCGTAAAGGCCGCCTCCCAGATACCCAGCATGGCCGGATCACCGGGCGCGATGCCTACACCGCAGTACATGTTGTGCAACGACTTGGCGCCCTTCGGCGCCAGGTTCGGCGGGCCATAGGGAACTTCGCCCTGCATCAACCAGACCTGGACTTTGCGCTGGTGTGCGTAGCGAATGATCTCTCGGAGGAACTTGCGGGCCGTGGCGAAAGCCTGCTCGGGCGTCTGGACGTCGGCGAACTCGGGCGGGCCGATGTACTCGCTTGGAAAACACTCGCGTCCAACGCGTATGTCCCTGGCCGTTCCTGTGGTCGACAGCGCAAACTCCCAGGCCACGTAGCCCGACTCCCTGGAATAGATAATGTCTGCTTGCTTGCCGCCGTAAGAGACTTCGACCCACGGCGACCCCATACCGGCGTAGAACTGAAGGCAATTCAGCTTCAGCTTGGCCAACTGGTCGATGTGCTTGCGGAAGTCATCCAGCCCCATGTGCCATCGCAACCCGTGGCAGCAGTGCATACCACGGTACTTCAATTGCGGCTCCATGCGCAAGTCGATCGCTGGCACGGCCAAATCGAGCTTCTTCTGCGGAATGATGTCGCCTGTCAACTGAAAGGCGACTCCCAGCCGCTCCAACAACTCGTAGGCGGCATACATCGTGCCCACTTCGTCGTTACCACCGACGATCACTGCGGTGCGCCCCGCCAACGTGACTCTCTTCAGGATTTGAGTCCCTCCGGCTTCAGGCCGTCAACATCGACCAATCCCTGCTCCTGCGCCGCGGCCACCAGCGGGTTCGTCTTCGGGCTGCCCACGACGAGCAGCGTTTTGCCGATCGGCAGCTCGGCGCTATCAACCACGGGCAACTCGGCGCCGGAAAGCTGTTTCACGTACCGCTTCAACTCGCCGGCCACCCAGCGGTCGAAGGTGTTGCCCTCTCGGCCTACGACGATCGCCGCTTCCGCTTCACCACCCTTGGCTAACCACTGGTCCTGAGCCAAAGACGCGTCGACAGGCATTCCCGCGCCCACAACGACGATAGCCATCATAAGCTTAGTCCGTGAGTTGAACATAGCGATGGTCCTTTCGCAGAAAGCAATCCACAACATCTTAGCAGGCGCGTGGAACGGTTCCTGGAACCTTTTTCCGTCCTGGAACCTTTTTCAGTCAATGGTGGCCATTAACGTCGCTCCACTGCAGCTTGTCCACCACACGGATGATCGAGTCCGACGAAATCGATCCGAGAGACGCCTATCCCACCATCCTTCGGGCCTCGAAAAGAAAACGACAGGCAACATTTGGCCGGGTGCACTGAATAATGACGGTCCTTCTCCTTTTTCCTTCTTCCGCCCCCTTTGTTTCACCTAGGTCTCGTGTGGTGCCTTTTCTGCGTTGTCGGCTATAATGGCTGTCGGAGGTGATACAGCTCACATTCCGCACATCGGGGAACGGTAGTTTTGATTTTTCGAGAGTGTGTG